>CAJUET010000009.1 GCA_910585595.1 uncultured Christensenella sp.
GCAGTATTTTTCAAATAAAAAAGCAATATAGTAATGTAATACAGACAGGAGGAGTTTATGATCAAGCGAGGGGGGGGGTATCTAACAGTAAGAAAAATTTAGTTCGTTCTTTTTTCGGAATTTTACTTGCCGCAGTCTTTTGCTGCGGTTTTTTTAATTTTATTAAGGTCGATATTTCTGAAACGCCCGTCGGAACGGTGGAAGCGGCGGTCGAAGCAGACGGATACGCTTCCTTTGCCGAAGGCTCTTCGTATACGCATACTTCCCGCAATAAGTTTTTGAGTTACAGAAATTCTGTGCTTGCAAACAACAGCGCCGCCGCGCCCGAAGACGATACGGAGACGGTGGTTATCAAAAAAACTTCTACGAACCGCGGAACGGAAGAAAATCCTTATGTCATTAACAGTTTTTCGACTTGGAAAAAATTTTCCGACGAAATGATCAACGACACGTCTTCCACCACATGGGGCGACGGAAAATATTATGTTCTTGCGTGCGATCTCGATTTCAGTCAAAGTACGACGATCCGCCCCACGATTATGTATTCTTTCGGCGGTACGCTTTACGGTTTGGGGCATACCATTAAAAATTATAACGTCGTCGATAATCCTACGCTTGACCGTCACAAGGCGGCAGGGATGTTCCGTTGGGCGCCTTGGCAGGGCGCAAAACAGGCAATGATCACCGACGTAAATTTGGAATACAGTTATTCAAACGTTTGGGGCGAGGCGGTCGGCGCATTTTTCGGTTACGTCGGTTATTCTTCTTCGGTCACAGTTTTGAATTGCCATACGAAGGGAACGGTTAACCGTCTTGCGGGCTCGACGGAAGGTGCTTTTGTCGTAGGCGGAATGGTCGGCGGCTGTTGGCGGAGAGCTGTGGACGACTCGGCTTTTTATCACGGAACGATCAGCATATACCGTTGTTCTTCTCAATTAACGGTTACTATGCCGACATCAAGTAGGATAAACGGTACCGGTGTATACGTTGGCGGAATGATCGGCGGAAAATGGGATTGGTACAATCTGTATGTTTACGATTGTTACGGGGACGTAGAACTCAAAGTTACCCAAAGTTCCAATGTAAGGGTCGTTATCAGCGGTTGCGGCGCGATCCTCGGTACGGGAAGTGCGGGAAAAAGCGCTTATTCCGCCGACGTGGAGATCATCCGTTGCGCGGGCAAGTCGCTTTACCGCGACGCTTTATCGTCTACCAACTGGGATTATGGGTCGCTGTTCGGTCTTTACGATACCGAGTATCCGACGCAAACGGGAAAATTTTTTGTACGCGACTGTTATGTTTACGGTACGGGAATTACGGAATCCGACAGCAATACAAGATATTTTCCTCAGCCATGGGCTATCGGAAGGATTGCCGGCAACGCTAATTTGGCACCGACGTCGAAATCGAACGTCGACGCTATGAACGTTTATTTTGCGGGCGACAGTATCGCGGATAAGTGGAAAGAAAATTCAATGGATACCGTCAACGCGAATAATTATCACGGGACGGAAGTGACGCCGACCGATCTTTGGACTTCCGCAAAGGCGGATACAAAACTGCACAGTAATATATGGACTAAGAGCGATCTGAGTCAGAGTTACATTTACACGGTCGAAACTTCGCCCGTGCGAAATAAGGACTTTGAAAAGCCGTACAAAATCAGGTATTACAATTTAAAAAAGAGCGGAAGCACGTTTACGGACGAGGAGATTTCGTCGTCCGTCTCCGCGACCTATACATACACGACGAGCAGTTTGAACGTATCGTTGGAAACGTCGCCCACCGCGCCCACCGCGAGCCACGAGTTCAAGGGCTGGACGACGGATAAGTCGGGCGCGACCGCGCCCAAAATGAGTTTGGACGTAAAGGACTTCAACGGCGATCTAAAGGTATATGCCGTATGGGAGATCAAGGGCGTTACGCCCGTGCTCGAACAGAGCGGCGGAACGCTGAATCCGGATACGAACACCTACGAGGCGGAGAGCGGAGGCACGGGGATCAATCTTACGGCAAAAGTCGGTTTGCCCGCCGATCTGAATGCAAGCGATTATACGATCGTGTACTATTGGCAGAAGAACGGAGCGATCGATTCTTCGCTCGGCACGGACAGCCGTATCAACCGCAGCGCGGTAGGGCACAACGGAACGTATTCGTTCGGGTACACGGTCACAAGCAGTTCTATGCCGCTCGTTACGGCAAAGGGCGTTTGCCGGCAGTCCCTGAAAATCGAGATCACGGGAAAATCGACTTCTATGAACAAGTTCGAATTGACTTCGCCCGCATACGCGGGAGCGTTGCTCAAAAACGTTACGTTCGATCTTGTGATGGTGGACGGGAATACCCCCGTTTCGGGTACGGCGGTCTGGCAGTCGGAAAATTATCAGATCCAGAACGGCACGAACAGAACGAAGGTGATCTTTACACCCGACGATTTGACGACCTACAAGCGCATGACGCTGGAAGTGGAGTTTGAGGCAACGCCGCTCACGCTCACGTTTGCGATTCCCGATATCCGCGATTCCGATCTTGTCGTGGAGATCGAATACGGTCAGCCCTATTCGGCGCAGGAAATTGTAGAGATGTTTGAGGCGGCATATCTCAAAAAAATAGAAGAAGATAAAACGTTCGAGATCAGCGTAAATAACCGCACGCCCAAGCTGGACGGGGTGGAGATCGACCGCTACAACACCGCGTTCCAAGGTGCGTTGGAACCCAAAACGATCACCGTCACTTTTACCGATCCCAAAGATTATATCGTGAATCTGAATTACGGGTTCGAGAACAAAGGGGAAACGGTCAAAGTTCACTGGAATCAGCTCATATCCGAGCCGAATATCAAACGGGGCGAAGAATGGGTGCTCAACGGCTGGTTTATTACGGAAAACGGCGTGCTTACGACGGAGAAGTGGGACTTTAAAACAAACCGTGTAACGCACGACGTCTCTTTGACCGCAAGCTGGACGCAGGTCGTGTTGACGCTTACGGGAATCACGGTAACGCCGCCGCGCAATCCGTTTACGGCGACTGCCTTAACGCCCGTAGAGAGTTTGGGGCTCACGGTGACGGCGACCTATTCGAGCACCGTCTCCGACGAGCCGATCGTAAAGAATATTCCCATGCGCAGCGATACCGCTTCGGACGGGTTCGTGATCAAGGTCGGCGGGATCGTCAACGGCGAATTGCACGTGAGCACAACGGAGATCGTCGTGGATTATCTCGATCAGTCAAAGACTGTTTCCATTACGGTAACGCCCATTGATTTGGACGGATACCGCAATCAGATCAACTTCCCGATCTGCACCAAGGACTATACGGGAAGCCCGCAGGAGATCGATCCGCTCTACATCACTCAACTGCCCAAGGAGTTGCAGCCTTGGGTGGCGGATATCGTGATCACCTACGAGAGAGGCGGGATTCCCGTAGACAAGAGCGAAGTCGTGGGACAGGGCACTTATACCGCAAAGGCAAGTTTTGTAATGAGCGACAACGATCATACGCTCTCGCCCATTACGACGCGTTTTATCATCAGCCCGCCCCGCCTTGAAGTTACGGTGAGCTGGGGCGCCGCGCCCGCAGGCGGATATTCCTACAACGGCAGCGTTCAGCACCCTACGGCAACGCTCACCGCTTCGAACGGTACGCAGCTGAACCCTTCGCAGTTCGAATATGTGATCGTGAACAACTCGACCTTATCCAAGAGCGAGGGCAGGGACGCGGGGTCATATACCGTGAACGTAGCCTTCCCCGAATCGGTTGCAACGATCTACAAGTTCGGCGAAGGCGCGAATACGAGCACTACTTATACGATCAACAGGGCAAAGGTCAATAAACCCGTGCCGCTTGCTTCCAGCTTTGAATATACGGGGTCTGAAATCATATTCGAACTTTCGGGCTTCGAGGAAAGTTATATGACGTTTGCCGAGAAGGGACGCACGGGAATCAACGTAGGATCTTACGTTGCGACCGTCACGCTCGACGGCAACCACGAGTGGACGGAGGGCGGACAGAGCGCGTCCTATTCCTGGACGATCACAAAGGCGAAGATCACAAGACCGAGTTTTTCAGAGGAGAGCATGGAATATTCGGGCTTCGAATATTCGCTCGAAGAACAACTTGCTGGATTTGATCCCGAAAAAATGATCATGACGGGCGGAAAAGCGACGAAGGCGGGCTCGTATACCGCAAACGTGACTCCCTCTGCAAATTATACCTGGGACGGGGATTCGACGCCCGTGAAGGTAAGTTGGACGATCACAAAGGCAAAACTGCTGGTCGATTGGGAGCCGAACGACACCTACGAGGCGGGAACGCGCGTCAACCCCAAGGTGGTCAGATTTTTGGGCTTGCGCGGCAACGACAAATTCGACCCCGAAGCGGACGCCGATAAGGTGCGTTACGGCGGCGATACGAACAAAAACACCGTCGGCGCATACATCGTTAAGGTATCTTCGCTCATGACTGATTGGGCGGACAATTACGAGATAGACGATTTAGGCAAGGGTTATCGCATTATTGCGCAGGGCGCCGATCCCGATGACCCGAATAACCCCGTAGTACCCGATCCTTCGAACCCGAACGGCGGAGGAAATATGGGAAACAACGGCGGCAATATAGGCAACAACGGATCGGGCAATACGATAAGCTCTTTGATCCAGATCATACTGAGCGGCGTTTCGCTCCTGTTGATCGCGGTGTTCACGGTAATGACGTTGAACTATCATTCGGCGGCAAAGAATGCCATTGCGAAAACCAAACAGCTTGCGCAGGTATCTTATTCGTTCGCGCCTTTGGGACTTCTCGCGCCGGCGCTCGGGATCTCCGATTCGAACTGGTGGATCATCGCGGGCGTCTTAACGGGGCTTGCTCTCGTTATGGGGATTGTGGCGTTCGCCTTCCGCGGAAAGAAGATCAAGGCGATGCAAATGCTCGAAGAGGAACAGAAACGCGTCGCCGAGGAAAAGGAGTACGCCCGCCGCGAAGAGGATAAGCGTGAAGCGCGCGAGGAACAGGCGCGGCGTGACAACGAAATGCGCATGATGTTCGCTTCCATGCAGCAGAACTATCAGCAGCCGCAGTTCAATTACGAGGCGTTGCAGGGAAGTATTCAAGGGATGATCTCGTCTACGGTGCAGGCGCTTCTTCCTGCGATTCAACAGGTGCAGGCGTTGCCTCCCGCGCAGAGCGATCCTGGCGTGTACGCAATGCCCAATCCCGAAGCGGACGCTCTGCGCGAACAGCTCGCCGCGCAGGAACAGCGTATGGCGCAGCAGCAGGAACTCCTCAATAAGATTTTGGAGAATCAGCAAAATTACGTCATGCCTCTTTATGAGGAAGAACCCGAGGACGATATATCGTGGCTGGGTGAGAGCGACGAAGTGATCTCGCTCGAAGAGTCCTACGGCGCATTGAGCGACGAGGGGAAGAGGGCGTATTACGAGATCGGAAGCTATATCATGAATAAGCCCCGCACCTCGCAGAATGACGGAAGATACGCGGTTCTCTTCAAATACCGCGGAAGGACGGTATTCAAACTTGCGATCAAGGACGACGCACCCGTCCTGTATTACCCGACGGGCAGCCGCAGAAGCGAAGTACGCGTTTGCGACGCGGCGTCGTTGGAAGTTGCAAAGAGCATGATTGACCGCACCGTTATAAGCGTAGACAGTCGAATGTAAAAGCAGTAAAGCCCCGCGCGCCGGAAAGCACGCGGGGCTTTTTTGGTCGTATGTGTTAAAATTTAAAAAAGTAAAAATCAACTGTGATTATTTGTTGTATTTTTTTTTGGTTTCATATATAATGAATCAGATTTCAAAAAGCAGGTGAAATGATGAAAGAAATTTTGATCGGTGCGGCGTACTATCCCGAAATGTGGGAAGAATCCGAAGTGGAAAAGGACTTAGCGCGCTGCAAAGAACTTGGCTTAAACTGTTTGCGCGTGGGCGAATTTGCCTGGGGTAAAATGGAGCCACAAGAGGGTGCGTTTGATTTCGAATGGCTTACGCGCGTAGTGGATAAGCTCTACGAAAACGGTATTTACACGGTTATGTGCACGCCGTCGGCAACGCCGCCCCGCTGGATGCTGAACAAATACGAGGAGATGCGCCGCGTTTCTCCCGAATTAAAGCGGAACGAAGTTTCTTCCCGCTGTCACATCTGCAAAACTTCTTCGCTTGCGCGCGAGAAAAACAGAATGATCGTCACCGAAATGGCAAAGGCTTTTTCGGGGCACAAAGGCGTGATCGGCTGGCAGATCGACAACGAAATTTTTCCCTATCACGGCGGTTGCTACTGCGAGAAGTGCAAGGGCGCGTTCCGCTCCTACTTAAAGGAGAAATTCGGCAGCACGCAAAAACTCAATAAGGCTTGGGGAATGACGCGCTGGTCGCTCGATTACGAATCGTTCGAAGCGATCGAGCCTCCCTATCCCGACGAGTGGAAGCACCCCTCTCTGTGCGCGGCTTGGTGGGAATTTCAGTGTAATCAGATCTATTCGTATGTAAACGAACAGGCGGAAATTTTACATAAATTCGGTTGTAAAAACGTGGGCACGGACATGATGATGACGAACGCCCTCGACTATTACAAGACGAACGAAAAGCTTGACGTGGTGCAGTTCAATCATTACAATTCCGCAAGCGAATTGCCCGATACGGCGTTTTCGTACGACTTTTTGCGCTGTGTGAAAGATAAACCTTTCTGGGTCACGGAGACGCAGGTGGGCTGGAACGGAAGCGAGTTCGCAAACTGCGGCTATCGCCCCGAAGGGAATTGCTATGCAAACACTTGGCTTCCCGTCGCCAAGGGCGCGGAGATGAATTTATATTGGCTGTTCCGCACGCATCCAAACGGGCACGAGCTTGCGCACGGCGCGCTCTATTCCGCGGCGGGGAGGGCGTACCGCGTTTCGGAAGAGGTGAAAAAAGCGGCGAAGGAGTTTAAAGACTGCGCAAACTTTTTGGCGAATAGCTCCGTTAAATCAAAGATCGCGCTGCACTATTCGGGCACGGCGGTGAACGTTTGGAAGAATGCTCCCATTCTCAAAGACTTCGACTATCGCAAGACCCTTATAGAAAAGTATTATTCGGCGTTCCGCCATTATAATGTAGACGTGATCGACACACCGCATTCTTTATCTGGGTACGAAGTGTTGGTTTCGCCCTTCCTTTCGACTGCGGATGAAAACGGTTTCAAAGAGCGCGTGATCGAATGGGTCAAAGAGGGCGGTACTTGGATCGCGGGGCCCATGACCGACGTTATGGACGGCAATGCAAGCAAATACACTTCTGAGCCGTATTCCTTTTTAGAGGAACTTGCGGGTGTATACACGAAGTATCAAAAACCTGTCGACAACGACGTATTCAAGGCAAAATGGGTACAGGGCGGGGCGTGCGCCGTAGGTATGAATTTTGACGCATACGAACCGAAGGAGGGCACGAAGAGTCTTGCAGAGTATGACGGCGGAGAATTCGGCGGTCTCTCTGTGATCTGCGAAAGGCAGGTCGGCAAGGGGAAAGTCATTCTCGTCGGAAGCGTGATTTCACACGCGGATCTTTTAAATCTCGTGGACCGTGCACCCATTGCAAAGGCGAGCGCAAATGTGATTCTGACCGAGCGCACGGGCGAAGAGAACGGTGTGATTGCCGTAGAGACGGAAGATAAGTACGGCGAGCTAAAACTTGACGGCGAATATCTCGATCTGATCGGCGGCGGAAAAGTAAAAGGAAAAGTACGGATCGAGCCCTACGGGGTTTTGGTTCTGAAAAAGTTATAATGATAATTTACATCGATCGCAGCTGTTTTAATTGAGCGCAGGATCTCGGTTGCGCAACGTATGTGAACGAAGCGCACATTTTTGCAAATAAATATTGCTTTGCGTCGCAAATTATGGTAGAATGGTTTTATCATTCGGTCGGCAGGTAAAATATGAGCGATTTTCAAAGAACGGTGCAGGAGATCACGGCGTGCGTAAAGTCCCGCACGCCCCTTATCGTCGTTATGACGTGCGAGCGCGACAGAGCGGAATCTGCGCTAAAAGTCGTCTCGGCAAATACGAATATTCCCATCGAATATAACACCGCGTTGGGCGGATTCAAAAAAATAGGAGACGGCGAAGAGGGAAGGCGTGTTGCCGATCCCTTCCTGTATGTTGCGGACGAAATCAAAAAGAAGAGCGGCACGGTATACGCACTCGGCGATATGCGCGGGCTCGGAAGCAATAACGAGCTAGTCGAAAAGGCGGTCGGCGTCGTAAGGCTTGCCTCCGATTGCGGCGCAACGCTCATTCTCATAACGAACGAAACGGTTTACGAAGAGCTCGGAAGGCTTGCGATCTTCGTAAAACTCGATCTTCCCTCGAAGAAGGAACGCGAGAGTATGATCCGCGATTTCATTGCGGAAAACAACATTAAAACGCTGCTTCCCGAAAAGATCGCGCAGGCGGCGGTCGTGTTGGGCGGTTACACGGGGTTGCAACTCAAAAACGTCATGAATTACGCGCTGAATACAGGCGAAGGTTTCACTTTCGAAAATCTGTGCGCGGTCGCCATGGAAAAGGACAGGGTGTTCGGCAAGAGTCCCGCAGTAAAGCACGTTGCGGTGCGCGACGTGCACGTCGCGGGTATGGACGGGGTCAAGGACTGGCTTTTGAAAAAGCAGAAAATCTTTTTCTCGCCCGACGAGGAGCTCAGAGCAAAATATATCAACCCTCCGCGCGGCGCGCTCATGGTGGGCGTTCCCGGTTGCGGTAAATCGCTTACGGCGCGGTTCATTTCCTGTGAGTGGCATTTGCCCCTGTACCGTTTCGATCTCGGTGCGGTGTTCAGCGAGAACGTAGGGGCGAGCGAGGCGAATTTAAGGCGTGCGCTCGACCATATCGGAAGCGTAAGTCCCTGTGTCGTATGGATCGACGAAATCGAAAAGGAACTTGCGGCGGGGCGCGATAACGAGACGGCACAGCGCATTTTGGGCGCTTTTCTCTTTTGGTTGCAGGAGAATGCCGACCGTGTGTTCCTGCTCGCAACGGCAAACGATTTGACAAAACTTCCTCCCGAACTTTTCCGCAAGGGCAGGTTCGATGAGGTGTTCTTTGTAGATCTTCCATCCCAATCGGAGCGGAAGAATGCGATCAATCTGTTTGCAAAGCTGTCGCTTACCGTGCAGCTTACCGACGAGGAGGTGGACGCGCTTGCCAAAATGAGCGAAGGCTTTTCGTATGCGGATATCGAGTGGGCGATCAAGACGGTTGCGGAAGAGGAGTACACCCTCGGTATGTGCGGCAGTTATACCCGCCTCGATTCGGTGTTCCAGCGTACGGTGGGGATTCTGTCGCGAAACAGGGAATATATCGAAACGCTTCGCAAGTGGGGCAAGGAGAGCGCGGCTTCCGCTTCGGGCAGAAAATAAAACGAAAAACTCAACCTCATCGGTTGAGTTTTTTTACGTAAAAAATCCGTTAAAATTCTTGTAAAATTTTTGCGTTTATGATAAGATATTGCGCAGTGAGGTTTTTATGAAGTCGATTATTGAAACACTTTCCGAGGAGCTCAGTGTAAAAGCGGAGTATGCGCAGAATATCGTGAATCTTCTCGACGAGGGGAACACCGTTCCCTTCATCGCCCGTTACCGCAAGGAAATGCACGGTGCGATGGACGATCAGACGATCCGCAATCTTGCCGATCGCCTCGAATATCTGCGCGGGCTCGAAACGCGCAAGGGCGAGGTTAAAAATTCCATTGAGAATCAGGGTAAGCTGACCGAAGAACTCGCGCAAAAAATCGACGAGGCGGCGACCCTTGCCGAAGTCGAAGATTTATACCGACCCTACAAACAGAAGCGCCGTACGCGCGCGACCGTTGCAAAGGAGAAGGGACTCGAACCGCTTGCGGTTCTTCTCTTCGCGCAAGAGAAGGACTGCCCCGTCCCCGAGGAAGAGGCAGTCAAATATATCGATCCCGAAAAGGGGGTCGGGAGCAAAGAGGACGCGCTTGCGGGGGCGAGCGACATTATCGCGGAGATCATCTCCGACGATGCGGAGATCAGAAAAGATTTGAAGTCGCTCTGGCGCGAACAGGCGTCCGTCGTCTCCCGCGCCGCAACCGAGGAGGACACCGTCTACCGTAACTATTACGAGTTCTCTGCGCTCGTCAAAAAAATACAGGGGCACCAAGTGCTTGCGATCAACCGCGGCGAGCGGGAAGAAAAGCTCAAAGCGGGAGTGGAGATGAACCGCGATACGGCGATCGCCGTCGTGACGGGGCACGCCGTAAAATCGCCCGCTTGCGCTTCTTCCGCATTTGTCCGTGCCGCCGCAGAGGACGCTTACGATCGCCTGATCGCGCCGAGCGTAGAGCGCGAGATCCGCGCCGAACTTACGGAAACTGCGAGCGAGGGGGCGATCGGACAGTTTGCGCTCAACCTGCGCCCGCTCTTAATGCAGCCGCCCGTCAAAGGCTTTGTTACGATGGGGCTCGACCCCGGTTACCGTATGGGCTGCAAGGTCGCGATCGTCGACAGTACGGGTAAGGTGCTCGATACGACGGTCGTCTATCCCACTTACGGCGAGAAACAAAAACAGGAGTGTATCCGCACGCTTTCGGCGCTCATCGCAAAAGATAAGGTACGCCACATTGCGATCGGCAACGGTACGGCGAGCCGCGAAACGGAGCAGATGACCTGCGAACTCATTTCTACGATGACGGGAGATAAAGTTTCCTATGCGATCGTGAACGAAGCTGGCGCTTCGGTATATTCCGCTTCCCCGCTTGCGGCGAAGGAATTTCCCGATTACGACGTCAATTTAAGATCGGCGGTTTCGATTGCCCGCCGTTTGCAAGATCCGCTTGCGGAGCTTGTTAAAATCGATCCCAAGAGTATCGGGGTGGGACAGTACCAGCACGATATGCCCGAAAAACGGCTTTCGCAGGCGCTCAGCGGCGTTGTGGAAGATTGCGTAAACGCCGTCGGCGTAGACCTTAACACGGCTTCCGCGCCACTTCTCTCACGCGTTTCGGGATTGAATACGGGCACGGCGGAAAACATCGTCAAATACAGAGAAGAGAACGGAGCTTTTACTTCGCGCAAGCAGATTTTAAAAGTTCCCAAGCTCGGAGCCAAGGCGTTTGAACAGTGCGCGGGTTTTTTGCGCGTATCCGAGAGTAAAGAAATTCTCGATAATACCTCCGTGCATCCCGAGTCCTACGAGGCGGCGAAAAAGCTCATCGAAATTACGGGCTATACGATGGACGACGTTAAAAAGGGGAACTTGGGACATCTTATGGAACGGCTCAATAAGTACGGCGAAGAACGCGCCGCCAAAGAGTGCGGGATCGGACTTTTAACGCTCTTCGATATTTGTAAGGAATTAAAAAAGCCGGGGCGCGATCCCCGCGACGAGCTTCCCGCTCCCATTTTGAGAACGGACGTTCTCGACATTAAGGACCTGGCTCCCGGTATGGAACTCCGCGGTACGGTGAGAAACGTCATCGACTTCGGCGCGTTTGTCGATATCGGCGTTCACCAGGACGGACTCGTACATATTTCGCAGATCTGCGATAAGTTTATCCGTCATCCTTCCGAAGTCTTATCCGTCGGCGACGTGGTCACGGTTTGGATCAAGGAAGTGGACGAGAAGAAAAAACGCATTTCCCTGACGATGAAAAAGCCCCAATAACGAATTATGCGCCCGCAGACATTTGTCTGCGGGCGCATAATTTACGAAATAGCCATCGATTGACGGTTTTTAAACATCAATAACTTCGATAGGGGCGTTGAGCGCGTAATACTTGGTCGATTCCAAAGCGTTTTCGCAACTCGATTTGCTCGTGTAGTTCGAGCTTACCGCAAGCAGCATACCGTTTGCGTTCGAAAGTCTGTAAACGAAGTGCGCCGCTTTGGGAGATATGATTTTGCAGTTATTTTCTTCGAAATTCTTTTTATAGGTCTCGATTCCTTTTTTTGCAGTGGAAAGCGAGGCGTATTCCTTGCTGCTCTCCAACATGACTCCGCCGTTCGAGGCAAACAGTTTGAACGAGAATTTTCCGTCCGGCGTTTTACGGATGACCCACTTTCCGTTTTCGAAGCTGATCGGTTTTTCCTCAACCTTTTTTTCATCCTTTTCGGTAGTCTTTTTTGCGGTTGCTCCGGACCTTGAAGAGGTTGTCTTTCTTGCCGTTGAAGTCGTTTTCTTTGCGGGAGTTTTCTTTACGGGCGCTTCCTTCTTTTCGGAAGATTCCGCCGTCTTTTCTGCGTGCGCTTCTTTTGCAGGCTCTTCCGCAGGGGCTTCGGCGGGTGTTTCCTCTTTTGCGGGTTCTTCCGCTTTTTCCGTAACGGGAGTTTCTTCCTCTTTTACGGGTTCTTCTGCGGGTGCGTTCTTTTCTGCCGCGGGCGCCTCCGTAGGTTCGTCCTTCGTTTCCGCGGGAGCTTCGTTGCCTTCTTCGGCGTTCTCTGCGGGCGCTTCGTTAGAAGCGTTTTGAGCGTTCTTTTTTGCTTTTACCTGTAAATATATCATGATGCCCGAAAGTACGGCGATGAGTGCGAGGATCACTGCAAGTACTACGGTGAGCACTACGTTTTCCTTCAAATATTCCGAAATACTTTTGGCATTCAATAAATATAACATAACAATACCTCCGACGAGCAAAAATTATATCATAAAAAAGGTGCGCTGTCAAATTATTGACAAACAAAATGATTCGCGGTATGATAAATATATGAAAAAGATCGCAATTATCGGCGGCGGAGCGGCGGGTATGACGTGCGCCGTCCTGCTTTCAAGAAAGGGATATTCCGTCACAGTTCTCGAACGGGGGGAGCGGTTGGGCAGAAAACTTGCCGCTACGGGAAACGGTCAGGGGAACGTGACGAACACCGATATGAACGCTTCGCATTACTTTTCGGACGACGGTGAAAAAGTGGAACGGCTTCTGTCGCGGTTCGGATACCGCGACGCCGTCCGTTTTTTGGAGAGCATGGGCGGAATCTTTCTCCCCGATCCGCGCGGGAGAGTGTATCCGGCGGGGAAGCAGGCTTCCGCCGTCGTCGATCTGTTCCGTTTCGAGCTGGAACGCTTAGGGGTCGAAACGTGTTTGAAAACGCAAGTGAAGAAAATCGCATATGACAACGGTTTTACGCTTGAATGGGAGGGCGGGCATATGAGTGCGGATGCAGTCGTGCTTGCAGGGGGCGGAAAAGCCGCTCCCAAGTTCGGCAGCGACGGCACGGCTTACGCGCTCGTCAAGGACTTCGGGCATATTCCTACGCCTTTGGAACCCTCGCTCGTAAGACTCAAATGCGACCGCGATATTGTAAAACGTATTCATGGCATCCGCGTCGACAGCGGATTAAAGGTCATGAGAGAGGGCAAACAAATTTACGAAACGCGGGGCGATACGCTTTTTACCGACAGCGGTATTTCGGGCGACGCGGTGTTCCGCGCTTCCGCTCATGCAAAAGCGGGCGACGGAATTTTGCTGGACTTTCTTCCCGATATATCCTATGAAAGAGCGCGTGAAGTCGTTGCATCAAAAGGACTCTGCTGCATAGTAAACAACGGTCTTGCCCGCACGGTCGAATACATTGCCAAAGGCGATAAAGAGCGGATCGCAACGCTTTTAAAGCGCTTCCCTCTGACGGTGGAAGGCAAAGAGGGCTTTTCCGAAGCGCAAGTCACAAAGGGCGGGATACGCCTTTCGGAGACGGACGAAAACCTCATGAGTAAGTTCCGGAAGGGACTTTTTTTTGCAGGGGAAATTCTCAATGCGGACGGCGAGTGCGGGGGTTATAACCTGCAATGGGCGTTTACTTCGGCATTTGCCGTATCGGAGGGAATATGTTCCTGACCCTTTCCGATCTTAAATTAAAGCCTTCGCAGTCGGAGAAAACCCTTCTTTCGGTTTGCGAAAAAAAGCTGCGCGCTCCCTGCCGTTACTTTAAAATCTTAAAAAAATCGCTCGACGCGCGCGATAAAAACGATATTCGTTGGGTGTATGCGGTGGAGTGCTCGGATAAGCCGTTTTCGTCTCCGCCCCGCGTCTTTGAAAAAATAAAAAAATCCGCGCCGCGCGTGTACGTCGTAGGTGCGGGACCCTGCGGGCTCTTTGCGGCTCTGCGGCTGTTGGATCACGGAATCAAGCCCGTTGTGATCGAGCGCGGCAAGCCCGTCGAGGAGCGCATAAAGGACGTGGAAACCTTCCGCACGACGGGCAAGTTGAACACGGAGAGCAATGTACAGTTCGGAGAAGGAGGCGCGGGAACCTTTTCGGACGGAAAGCTGTTTACGCAGACGAAGAGTTCCCTGAACCGCGAGGTGCTTGATCTGTTCGTGCGGTTCGGCGCTCCCGAAGAGACGGGGTATCTCGGCAAGCCGCATATCGGGAGCGATCGTTTAACGGCCGTCGTGCGGAATATCAGAAACTATATTTTAAGCGAGGGCGGCGAAGTTCGTTTTTCCGCCCTCTTTACGGGCGCGCAGTTCAAGAACGGCAGGCTTGTCTCCGTTGAAATCAACGGCGTCAGAGAGGACGCGGACGAATTGGTGCTTGCAATCGGGCACAGTGCGCGCGATACCTACGAGGCGCTGCATAGCGAGGGGTTTCTTCTCGAACAAAAGGAGTTCGCGGCAGGGGTCAGGATCGAGCATCTGCAGTCGAAAATTTCCAAGGCTCAGTACGGCGCGGGATATTCCGCGCTTCCCGCCGCAGACTATAAGCTCGTCTCCCATGCGGGCGATCGGGCGGCGTTCACTTTTTGTATGTGTCCCGGAGGAGAAGTGATTCCTTCCGCTTCCGAAGAAGGAGGCGTGGTCACGAACGGCATGAGTTTGTTTGCGCGCGACGGAAGGAATGCGAATTCTGCGCTTGTCGTACAGGTCAAAAAAGAGGACTTCGGAAGCGAACACCCGCTTGCGGGCATTGCCTATCAACGCAAGATCGAGCGGGCGGCTTACGAGTCTGCGGGAGGGAATTATAGGGCGCCCGTGCAGCTCGTGGGTGATTTCCTCGCCGATAAGGAGAGTTACTATTTCGGCGAAGTGAAGCCAAGTTATTCCGTGGGGACTCAGTTTGTTCCCATGCGCGCGATCCTGCCCGAAGTCATTACAAAGACCTTGCGCTCCGCGCTCGTCGATATGAATTACCGCCTTTCGGGGTTTGCGGCGTTCGATGCAGTGCTTACGGGCGTGGAGACGCGCACAAGCTCCCCCGTAAGAATCCTGCGCGGGGAGAGCTTGGAGGCGGCGGAGCGCCGCGGCGTGTATCCGTGCGGTGAAGGTGCGGGCTACGCGGGAGGGATCACTTCCTCCGCGGCGGACGGACTTCGTGCGGCAGAGGCGATTTTTAAAAAATATGTTTGATTTTTAATCGTTTTGTCACACGGCGAACATATTTGCGGTTTATGATAGAGACAGATTTAACGTGCACGGCAATTTATGACAATTCTCCTATTCTCAAACGAAACGCCTGCGGCTTTGCCGCAGGCGTTTCGTATATCAAACACAGTTGTTATTTTTTAAGGGGACGTTCCACAAACAGAGTTTCGTATTCGTGATAGACGGAACCCGTTAAAACGTTGTATAAATCGTTTGCAAGCGCGTCCGTTTCAAAAGAGAGAAGCGCGTTCTTTTTCAAAGCGAGCGCGTCGCTCTTTCGCACGAGCAGGGGAAGCGCGCTGTTTGAAAGCTCGGAAAAAATGTTTTCTCCGTCCGACTTTTCCGCCGCAAGCACATTCAGGTAGAGGGGGGAGGCGAGAAATTCTTTTACCATTTTCAGTTTGAGTTTTAAAAGATTTTCGCACAGAATGCGTTTGAGCCGCGAGAGAGTATAGCGCTTGGAGACCGTCTTTTTGAGCATATCACGGTAATCGGGATTGCTCCGCGTCATGGCTTGCAGACGGTTTTCGAGTCCCTCCGAACAGTCGGTGCATTCCGCAATCTCTGCGGCGGGCGCAGAGAGGAGCGCGCACAGTGCGGCGGTTTCGAACGAGTTTGGTCTCCACTTCATCATATCTTCGAAAACGTTTTTGGGAAGATTGCGCTTGAATGCCTTTTTGGGGCGTTTTTCCATAAGGAGCGCACCGCGGAGAGCGGTCGCGGAAGAGAAGTCGGCAAGAACGGAAGTATCGGAATATCCGCCTCCCACGCGCGGAATGGGCAGGGGTTCGATCGCGCTTGACTTTGCAAGAAGCGCACGGCAGTATTCCACACCCAAAATATTGTTCGGGTTTTTGAGAAGCGCCTCGTCGATGTCGGAATTGAGCGCGAGCGCCGCATCCGTGCGGGCTTTTACGAAGGACGTGCCGTTCTTCATGTTTTCCTTCATAAGCGACTTAAACTCTTTGCTCTCCGAAAGAGTCGCCTTTGCTACGGCAAGAAACTGTTGCTTATCGCCGCTTTCGCATCCGAACGCAAGCGTTTTTACGGCGGGGATTTGCGAAATCAGGGAAACAGCGCCCTCTGCAAAGATTTCCGCAGGAGCGACGGCAAACGCGGTGGGAAGTTCCAGAACGACGTCCGCGCCGTTCTCTACGGCGTGTTTTGCCCGTTCGTATTTTGAGAAAAGCGCGGCTTCTCCGCGTTGGGTAAAGTTTCCGCTCATCACGCACAGGATTTTATCGCACCCGCTCTCTTCGCGTATTTTACCGAGTTGATAGAGATGTCCGTTGTGAAAGGGATTATATTCGCAAATTACCGCGCAAAAGTTCATTTTTTTACCGCCTTTTCTTTACTTTTTATTTTGTAAGGTGTATAATTGCATTCGGGAAAACCTTCGGTATCATTATATACCGAATGCGAAGAAAAATAAAGCAAAATCGAGGAGTAAATTATTATGGGATTTTTCGACAAGGCAAAGAAGGCGGTCGGCGATTTGGGAAGAAAGATCGCAGAATGCGGAACGATCGTGGAGACGATCAAAAAGAAGGCGGTGGCGCTGAATAAAAAAATCGTGCTCTGCGAGGGGGAGGATTCCCGCGTGGTAGAGGCGGCGGGCGATTGCGCAAAAGAGAGGATCGCGCGAATCGTCCTTCTCGGGAATGCGGATAAAATCAAAATGAACAACCCCGACGTCGATTTGACGGGTGTGGAAATTATCGACCCCGCAACTTCGTCCAAGCTCGGCGAATACGCTTCGCTTCTCTATGAATTGAGAAAGGCGAAGGGCATGAGCGAGGAGCAGGCAAAGGAACAGGCAAAAGACGCCACCTTCTTCGGCGCGCTCATGTTAAAGGCGGGCGACGCGGACGGATTCGTTTCGGGTGCGTGCCACTCCACGGCAAATACCCTGCGCCCCGGACTTCAAATTATAAAAACGGCTCCCGGCGTTTCGTCCGTTTCTAGTTTTAACCTCATGGTCGTACCGATGGGAGGCAACAAATACATAGAGGACGACTGTATCGTATTTGCAGACTGCGGACTCAATCCCACTTACACGGCGGAAGGGCTTGCGGACTGCGCAATCGCAACGGCGAAGAGCGCAAAGGAGATCGCAGGGCTCGATCCCAAGGTCGCGTTTCTCTCCTTCTCGACGATGGGCAGTGCCAAGCACGATAACGTAACGGTCGTGCAGGAAGCTGTCAGGATCGCTAAGGAAAAAGCGCCTGATTTAAAACTCGACGGCGAACTTCAATTCGACGCGGCGATCGTTCCCGAAGTCGCCAAACTCAAAGCGCCCGGTTCCGCGGTCGCGGGACACGCAAACGTATTTATTTTCCCCGACCTTGCGGCGGGAAATATCGGCTATAAGATTGCGGAACGCCTCGGCGGCTTCCAGGCGATCGGACCTATCTGCCAAGGATTTGCAAAACCCTTGAACGATCTTTCCCGCGGGTGCAAAGCTTCGGATATCGTATGCGCGGTTGCCATCACGGCGCTTCAAACAGTAAAGGAGTAAATCATGAAAATTTTAGTTATCAATGCGGGGAGTTCCTCGCTCAAATATCAACTCATCGACATGGCGACGGAAGAAGCCGTTGCAAAGGGTACCTGCGAAAGAATCGGCATTGCGGGCGGTAAGCTTACGCATAAGGCGCACGGCAGGACCTACGAAATCGAAAAGGAACTTCCCGATCATACGGAGGCGATCTCCCTCGTGTTAAAGGAACTCACCGACGGCGAAGCGGGCGTCGTAAAGTCGATGGACGAAATCGACGCGGTGGGACACCGCGTAGTTGCTTCGGGCGAGGCGTTCTCAAAGACGACTCTCGTCGACGATCGCGCGATGAAGCTAATGGACGAAATCAAGGACTTGGCTCCCTTGCACAATCCGGCGGCGATTCTCGGCGTGAACGCGTGCCGCAAGGTCATGCCCGATAAAAAGATGGCGCTCGTCTTCGATACTTCCTTCCATCAGACGATGCCCGACTACGCCAAACTGTATGCGATCGACTATGACGATTACAAAAAGTATCAGGTGCGCCGCTACGGCGCGCACGGCACTTCGCATAAGTTCGTTGCGGGGGAAGCCGCAAAGTATCTCAATAAAAAGCCCGAACAGCTTAAAATCATCACCTGTCACTTGGGGAACGGTTCTTCGATCTCCGCAGTCGACGGCGGCAAGTGCGTCGATACGAGCATGGGATTTACTCCGCTTGCGGGCGTTCCTATGGGAACGCGCAGCGGCGATATCGACTTTGCGGCGGTGGAATATCTTTGCATGAAAAAGGGTATGAGCCTCGAAGAAGGGCTTGCGTACCTCAATAAGAAGTGCGGTATGCTCGGCGTTTCGGGCGTATCGTCCGATTTCCGCGATCTTTCGGCGGCGGCAAAGATGAAAAACGATAGGGCGCGTCTGGCGCTCGATATGTTCGAGTACGACTGCAAAAAATACGTCGGTTCCTATATGGCGGTGCTCGGCGGACTTGACTGCGTCGTATTTACGGCGGGCGTCGGCGAAAATACTCCCGCAGTCAGAAAGGGGATCCTTTCGAATATGGAGGCATTCGGAATCGTGCTTGACGACGGGAAGAACGCACTTCCCAACGACGGAACGATCCACGAAATTTCGGCGGATAATTCTAAGGTTAAGGTACTCGTCATTCCCACGAATGAAGAGCTCGTGATCGCAAGAGAAACGGCGGAACTCTGTTCCTGAAACGAAATTTAAAAAATCTTGTGATTCAAGGGTAAAAATCATTGACAAAGACACGGAAATATCCTATACTTTTTTAGTCAATGGTTCATATAGACGTTTCGCGCGCCCGCGCTCTCGGAAAGCCGAGCGGCGATCTCACGTTTGAATATTCTGCGGACGACGCATTGATAGACGTTCCGTTCGTCGCGTTTTCCTCTCCCGTGAGCGTTTCTCTGCATTACGACGTAGGCGAGGACGGCAAGGCAGAGGTCACGGGCAGGGTTGGTTTCAGGCTGAAAGGGCTGTGCTCCCGTTGCATGAAAGAGGCGGAACGCGAATTTTCGGGAGAGATCGACGCCTTGTTCGTCCCGAACGGGGACGGCGGCGAAGATTATGCCTATACGAACGGCAGGATCACGTTAGACGAAGTTGTGCGCGACGCGGTTGCGTTTGCGCTTCCGAGCAGCTTTGTATGCGGGGATGATTGCGAACTTCCCGCATTCCGTTAAGGAAAATACAAGAAGAGAGGTGGATTCAAATGGCAGTACCCAAGGGAAAACAATCTAAGAGAAGAACGAATACGCGCTTTGCAAATTACAAGGCGTCCGCTCCTCAGCTTATGGAATGCCCTCATTGCCACAAGAAGAAAGTGGCGCACAGGGTTTGCGACAACTGCGGTTACTACGACGGTAAAGAAGTTGTTGCGCAAGAAGAAAAGAAGTCGTAATTACGAAAGAGGTCGGCATAAGCCCGCCTCTTTTTTGCTATACGGCGAGCCTGTATTCGGGCGAGGTTTTTTATGAATCAATCTGCATTTTATAATCTTTCTTACGGCGTTTATATCTGTTCCGCTTGGGATGAGGGCAGACCCACGGGTTGCGTTGCCAACAGTGCGATGCAGGTGACGGCTGCGCCCGCCACAGTTGCGGTAAGCATCAACCGCGAGAATTATACTCATAAATGTATCGGGGACTGCGGCTATTTTGCGATCACCGTTTTGAGCGAAAAGGTCGATCCGCGGCTCATCGGAAAGTTCGGCTTTTTCTCGGGAAGGGATAAAGATAAGTTTGAGGGAGTGAGTTACACGGTCCGCGGAAAACTTCCCGTTCCCGACGACGGCTGCGCCTATATCGTCTGTAAGGTCAAAGATAAAATGGAGACACCTACGCACACGGTGTTTTTGGGCGAAGTGATCGATGCCGATTTGCTCAAAAACGAAAAGCCCATGACTTACGAATATTATCATAGAGTGATCAAAGGGAAAGCGCCCAAGACAGCACCAACCTATAACGAGGCAAAACTGCCCGATTAAATAAAATATTTCCGAATGAAAGCCGAAAGATTTCTTTCGGCCTTTTCTGTTCTTTATTGACAGTCGGCGTGAGCATATTAGATAGAGCCAAGATGAAAGATTTCAGCGAGATGATTTTTCGGATTTTATGGAAAGAACAATGAGCGATCACGGCTTTGCAATAAAACAAACGTTAATGGGGGATGTAACAAAATATGAAATTTTTTCGTCTTAATATATGAAGAGAAAGAGAGGGAAAGGCGAAAAAATACGATCGTTAATAAGGAAAAGAGAAACCTAGGATAAAATAAAGTGTTAAAAAGGAGGGGAAGAAGATGAAAAAATCAGTAAGTACCTTTGCGGCGGTCATCATAGGGTTGTTGCTACTTTGCGGATGCGGGGGAATGGCTCTTTCGACTACGAACGAACGGCTCGACAGCACGGAAAGGCAACTGTCTTATCAGACGAATTCTATGAGACGATATTCCGTTGAGGAGGCGTATGAGAACGACTTGCTTACGAAGACGGATATTGCGTACGCCATGTATTATGCACAGGGAAGAGTTTACGCCTGTAAAGAATCAGATTGGGAAAAGAATAATACGGAAGCAATAAAAGAAATTGATTTTACGCCCACAGAAGAATGTCCTGCGATAAGTGAACAGGTTGAACTCGACATCAAACATAATTTTTATGACGACACAGGAATGAACTTTAACGATATAGCTTTTGAGGAATTTGCAGAGAACGTATCGTTTAAATTTGTCGGGAGCTATAATGGCACGTTTGTGATCACAAAAATCGAAAGCATTTATTGGGATTATGGTACCAGTGTGCCTCCCTCTGTTTATATTGGCGGTTTTGTCTGGTCAGGATCAAATGAAAACAATTTGTTTGTTTTTAGATATGAATAAAAATTACAGGGGAAAAAATTACGAGAAGTAAAACAAAAAATTTTGGAATAGTTGTAATTGGTGTTTTATTTTTAATCAGTTTAACGGGTATTGTGCATTTAATGGAACTTCTGCGGCGGCTCCTCACGTCACAGGTGTTGCGGCGTTATTGCTGTCGCTCGATCCTATGCTTACAGGTAAACAGTTAAAAGAAAAGATTTTGCAGGGTTCGGATTCAATTACAATCAGTATCCTTGATTGGAATCAAATTGTTAAAGAATTGAACGTAACTTTATTGAATTGCAACATTACTTGCAGAGTAAGCAAATCGGTTGTCGGCGCAATAACGGGTTATATGTCGAGCGGAAGCATTTATCAATGCGAAGTAAAAGGCGGGGTTTATGACTCGTCTGGATTTTCATTAGGCGGAATGGTAGGGTGGCATCATAACGGTTTGATTCATGACAGTAAATGTGAAACAAAGTTAAAAGTTAATAGTACCGAAAACTACGGGGAATTGATAGCCTTTCCAGAAAAAGCGGCGAGTTATGGAGTCCAAAATTGCGAAACTAACGTAACAATAGATAAACCGTGCGTCGCGGCGGGTACGCACATTACGCTTGCGGACGGACGGCAGGTGCCGGTAGAAACGCTTACGGGGAACGAAATGCTGCTTGTATGGAATTTGGAAACAGGGAGCTTTGACGCTGCGCCCATCCTGTTTATCGACAGTGACCCTTGGCAATCGTATAAGGTCATTGATTTGGCGTTCTCGGACGGGACAAGCGTAAAAGTGATTTACGAACACGGTTTCTGGGACTATGATCTGAATGAATACATATATCTTAACGACGACGCGGCACAGTATATCGGTCATTGGTTCAATAAGCAGAGGACGGACGGGAACGGTAATTTCATGTCGCAACGCGTACAGCTTACGGGCGTTACGGTACGGAATGAGTACACTGCGTCATACAGTCCCGTAACCTACGGACACCTCTGTTACTATGTGAACGGTATGCTCTCGATGCCGGGAGGGATCGAAGGAATGTTCAATATATTCGAGGTGGATGCGGAGACGATGCGCTACGATGAGGAAAAAATGCAGGCGGAAATCGAGAAATACGGATTATTCACTTATGAAGAATTTGCCGAACTTGTACCCGTTACGCAAGAGGTTTTCGAGGCGTTTAACGGAGAATATCTGAAAGTCGCGATCGGAAAAGGTCTGATTGACTGTGAAACCTTGAACAGACTTGCGGAGCGGTATGCGGAATATTTGAATTGAATTTCTTTTTGAAAAAAGTCGGGGATTCCCGACTTTTTTTCTGCAAATTGCTTGACGTTTACCCGATAGGGGTATATAATAAATATACCATTACGGGGTATCTATATTGTTTAAAAAGGAGTTCATAGTATGGAAGGGTGCGACTATTGCAAAAATTACAGGGAGACGCCGCGGGGAGAGGAGGAGCTTAAAACGCTCGTGTCCCGCGTAAACCGCGTGAAGGGGCAGATGGAAGGAATCAAGGCGATGCTTGAAGAAAACCGCTATTGCGGCGATATCCTGATTCAGATTTCGGCGGCGGAGAGCGCCTTGCGTTCAATCGGTTATCTTGTATTGGAAGAGCACCTTGCGACTTGCGTAACCGATAAGATCAAGAGCGGCGACAAGGAAATTATCAAAGAGACGGTGGAACTCGTTAAAAAATTAAAATGAAGAAGCAGTTTTCGATTACGGGCATGACCTGCGCCGCATGTTCTTCGGGCATCGAGCGCACGGTCAAAAAACTTGAAGGCGTGAATGCCTGTTCGGTATCGCTGATGGGCGCGAGCATGACGGCGGAGTTCGATTCCGAAAAGGTGACGGCGGAAGAGATCGTTTCCGCGGTAAAGGCTTTGGGGTACGGCGCGTATGATTACCAAAAACAGCCTCGGAATAAAAAGAAGGGGCTGACTTTTCCGTTGCGGTTTTTCCTCTCGCTTGCGCTCTTGATCGTTGAGATGTATTTCTCAATGGGGCATATGATATCCGATAGAATCGTACCGCACGGTTGGTGGAATATCGCGCCGCAAATCGTTTTAACGCTTGCGATTCTGGGCCTCAATTATCAGTACTTCATAAGCGGCGTGCGATCGGCAGTCAAGCTCGTTCCGAACATGGATACGCTCGTAACATTGGGCGCGGGCGTTTCCTTTGTTTACAGCGTGGTCGTTGCTTCGCTCGATTCCGCGACCCACGCACTCTTTTTCGAATCGGCGGCAATGATCGTCACCCTTGTCACGCTCGGCAAATGGCTTGAAGACAAGAGCAAAAAGCGGACGGGGCGGGAGATCGAAAAGCTATTATCCCTTGCGCCCGATACGGTAAGGATCGAGCGGGACGGCGAAGAGGTGAGCGTTCCGCTTTCCGAAGTCGCAGAGGGGGATATGTTGATCGTAAAGCAGGGCGAGTCGATTGCTGCGGACGGCGTTATTTTGGAGGGTCATGGTTTTGCGGACGAAGCGGCGGTCACGGGCGAAAGCCTGCCCGTGGAGCTTGGCGCGGGACAAAAGGCGGTCAGTGCGTCCGTACTCAAAAGCGGGTATCTTAAAATCAAAGCGGAGAAGGTGGGAGAAGACACCATGCTTGCCGGCATTATCCGTATGGTGCGGGAGGCGGGCGCAAGCAAGGCGCCCATTCAGAAGCTTGCCGATAAGGTCGCGGCGTGGTTCGTACCGATCGTGCTTGCGCTTGCGGTTATCACGCTTTCCGTTTGGTTGATCGTAACGCATGAAGTGTATACGGCGTTTAACTACGCCGTCAGCGTGATCGTCATTTCCTGCCCCTGTGCGTTGGGGCTTGCAACGCCCGTTGCGGTGATGGCGGCATCGGGGCGGGGCGCTTCCATGGGCGTACTCTTTAAGAATGCAGAGGCGATCCAGCGTGCGGCGTCGGTCGGAACGGCGCTCCTCGATAAAACGGCAACGCTGACCGAGGGCAAGCCCCGCGTCGTGTTTTACGAGAGTTACGTCGGCGAAAAGGCGAAAGAAATCGCCTATGCGATCGAAAGCAAGCTCAATCATCCGCTTGCGGACTGCATTGCAAACTTCTGCAAAGAGGGAAGTTCGGAGGCGGAAGTCGAATATCTTGCGGGTATGGGCGCCCGTGGCATTTTAAGTGGAAAAACTTACTTCCTCGGCAACGACAGGCTCATGCGGCATATCGGCGTAACGTTTGACGAGGAGACGTTCGGGAAGCTCTCGAAAGAGGGGAAGACGGTGCTGTTTTTGGCGGATAGCAAAAAAACGCTTGCGCTTTTTGCGCTTGCCGATACTCTGAAAGAGGGGAGCAAAGAAGCGGTCAAGGAACTGAATGCGCTGTGCGGAAAGGTCGTCATGCTCACGGGCGATAACCGCTCCTGCGCCGAATACATCGCTGAGGAGGCGGGTATTTCCAAAAGCTGCGTATATGCGGAAGTGCTTCCCGAGGATAAACTCAAATCCGTACAAAGGGAAATACGGGAGAACGCGGGGCTTCCGAAACGCGCCCGCCGCGCGGTGATGATGGTGGGCGACGGAATCAACGACGCGCCTGCGCTTAAAGAAGCGGACATCGGGTTTGCAATGGGAAACGGCACGGATATTGCCATTGAAAGCGCTGACGCGGTGCTTGTAAATGGCAATTTGAAGGGGGCGGGAAGGGCGCTGCGCCTTGCCCGCAAGACTATGCGCATTATGAAAGAGAATCTCTTTTGGGCGTTCTTTTATAATTGCGTGGGGATCCCAGTTGCGGCGGGCTGCTTCGCGATCATGGGATTTGCGCTCAATCCCATGATCGCGGCGGCGTGCATGAGTCTTTCTTCGCTGTTTGTGGTGGGGAATGCTCTGCGGCTTACGGTATTCGAAAAGAGAAAAAATAAAAATAATCAATCGGAGGAAGGTATGAAATTAACTTTAAAGATCGAAGGCATGATGTGCGGGCACTGCGAAAAGCGCGTCAAAGACGCGTTGGAAGGGGTGGAAGGCGTCCTGTCGGCGGAGGCGAACCATAAAAAGAAACGCGCCGTCGTAACGCTTGAAAAGGAAACAGACCACGCGCTATTTATTGACGCCGTAAAAGAGGCGGGGTACGAAGTAAAGGGGATCGAATAATCGTTTCGTCAAAACATTTTCATAATCGACAGAATACAGCAACATGCGCGGGTGCGCATATGATAAAATCGCTGTATTCTATCACGGGGTGAGAAGATATGACGGAAACTTTGCTTTTGGATAAACGCACGCAGGGCATGGTGGAAAGCTATGTTCCGGAAGGGGAAGTGCTTTGGCACCTCGTGCGCTTCTTTTCGGTGTTTTCCGATAATACGCGTTTAAGGATATTATCCGCGCTTGCGATCAGTGAAATGTGCGTTACCGATATTTCGCGCGTGCTCGATATTAACCAGACGACCGTGTCGCACCAGTTGCGGTTTTTAAAAGACGCAGGGCTCGTCACTGCCGACCGACACGGAAAGGTCATTTTTTATTCCTTAAAGAGCGAAATCGTGAACGACGTGCTCTTGAAGGGCGTAGAATTTTTGGGGTACTGAGTAAAAGCGGTTCTCGGAAAATTTCCGAGAACCGCTTTTTATTTTTCATATATCAATATCAGAACTACGTTTAATAATCTTCCGTAAAAAAGTGTTTTACCCCGTCTTTGTCCTTATAGGCGATCACCGTTTTAAGCGTTACGTTTTCCACGCTCTTGAAAATATTCTGTTCGATTTCGGGATCTTCCGAGGCGAGCGAATGAATGAGTTTCTTGACCTTTTGCCGTTTCGATTCCGTGTCCGCGGAGGTTTGGTTTTCCAAGGCTTCGGTGAACTTACAGGCGCACTGTAAAAAATGCAAGCTGTTATAGTCTCGCCATGCTTTGATATGCTCTTCGCGGATAAAATACATCGGTCGGATCAGTTCCATTCCCTCGAAGTTCGTGCTTTTAAGTTTGGGCATCATCGTCTGTACCTGTGCGCCGTAGAGCATACCCATTAAAATCGTTTCGATCACGTCGTCGTAATGATGTCCGAGGGCGATTTTATTGCAGCCCAGATCTTTTGCTTTGAGATAGAGGTGTCCGCGCCTCATTCTGGCGCAGATATAACAAGGGGATTTTTCGATACGGAACACGTTTTCGAAGATGTCCGTTTCGAAAACGGTCAAGGGGATATTCAGCATTTCCGCGTTGCGCTCGATGATTTCGCGGTTTTCCTTTTTGTAACCGGGATCCATGACCATAAATACGAGCTCGAACGGGAACTTATTGTGCCTCTTTAATTCCTGAAAAAGCTTTGCCATTAAAAAAGAATCTTTTCCGCCCGAAATGCAGACGGCAATTTTATCGTTCGGAGCGATCAAGCCGTATTTTACGATCGCCTTTGCAAAGGGAGTGAAGAGCTTTTTATGGAATTTCTTTTTGATGCTTTCCTCTGCGCGCTGCGCCGTTTCTTCCCGTGCGACGCTTTCAGCCGAAATTTCTTTTTTCATCTGACACCTGTTAGATCCTTGATGACTTCTCCTGCGATAATGAGCCCCGCGACGGAGGGAACAAAAGCGTTGCTCGCGGGGACGCGGGGTTCCGTAGCGACGGGCTTTTTCGGTTCCTCTTTGGAATAAACGACTTTGAGGCGCCCGATTCCGCGTTTTTTTAATTCTCTGCGCATGACCTTTGCAAGCGGACAGACCGAAGTTTCAAAAATGTCCGCGACCTCGAAAGCGGCGGGGTCGAGCTTGTTTCCTGCCCCCATACAGCTGATGACAGGAACGCCGCATTCTACGGCGTTTTCCGCGATTAAAAGCTTGCCCGTGACCGTATCGATCGCGTCTACGATATAGTCGAACGGCGAAAAATCAAACCCGTCTTGCGTATCGGGCATATAAAAAATTTTATGCGCGGTTACTTTGCAATCTGGGTTGATTTCCAGAATGCGCTCTGCGGCGGCGTCGACTTTGTATTTGCCGACCGTTTTATGCGTTGCGATGATTTGACGGTTGATGTTCGTCAAACATACTTTGTCGTGGTCGATAAGATCGATCGCGCCCACGCCCGACCGTGCAAGGGCTTCTACCGTAAAGCCGCCCACGCCGCCGATCCCGAAAACCGCCACGCGCGACGAAGAAAGCCTTTCCATGGCTTTTTTACCGAATAATAATTCCGTTCTTGAAAATTGATCGAGCATATTCTGACCTCGTAAACCGACAGATCAATGATAGCAGTTTTTTTTACGGTTGTCAATGATTCCGAATTTATAAAATTTCCGTTGCAATCTCTTGAAAAATACGGATAAAACGTGTATAATAAAAATAAGTGAGCGACCTGAAGGAAAAACTCAAACTGCTGCCCGATTCCCCGGGCGTGTATATCATGCTCGATAAAGAGGGGACGGTCATCTACGTCGGCAAGGCGCGCGTATTGAAGAACCGCGTGCGCCAGTATTTTCATACTTCCGAAAAGCCCGTAAAGGTCAGGAGCATGGTCGAGAATATCGCCGACTTTTCCTATATCGTCGCGCCGAGCGAGGTGGACGCGCTCGCACTCGAAAATACGCTCATTAAAAAGCATAAGCCCAAGTACAACATTCTTCTCAAAGACGATAAGACGTATCCCTATATCAAAGTGCACACGCGGGAGGAGTTTCCGCATATCTCCGTTACCCGACGCATCAAAAAGGACGGCAGGTATTTCGGACCGTTCATGGGAGGGATCAGCTGTAAGGATATCGTCGATATTGCGGCAAAGGCCTACAATATCCGCACTTGCGTAACGCCGATCGGCAAACAAAAAAAGCCCTGTCTCAATTATCACTTAAAGAGATGCCTTGCACCCTGCGCGGGGTATGTTACGAAAGAGGAATATGCAGAGCGCGTAGAAAAGACGCTTTCCTTTTTATCGGGCAACTACGAGGACGCGGAACGGCTCTTAAAGGAAAAGATGAAGCAGTTTGCAGACGAGGAGCAGTTCGAGCTTGCTCTTGCCGCACGCGATAAAATCGCCATGCTCAAGCGTTTGGGGGGCAGAAGGATAACTTCCATGCCGCGGGACGTGGACGCGGATATCTGGGCGATCTCCTCGAACGGGCTTTACGCCGCCGTGTCCCTTCTCGTAACACGCAAAGGAGTTATGCAGGGCGCGAGAACCTTTTCCCTCGAAGAGGGCGCGGGAGAGGGGAGCGAGACGTTCACGAGCGTTTTAACGCAGTACTATTCCTCGCACGAAGTTCCGCATGAACTTATTTTGAGCGCGGAGGCGGACGACGATCTTTTGACTTCTTTTTTACGGGAGAAGCGCGAAGGGAATCTGACGATCACCCGTCCGAAGCTGGGGGTCAAAAAAGAACTTCTCGATATGGCGGAGAAGAACGCAAAGGAATACCTCGACAAGTCCGTTTCGCAGATCCGTCATAAGAACGACATGACGAAGAATGCCTGCGAAAGACTTCAAACGCTTTTGGGATTAAAACGCTATCCCAAGCGCATAGAGTGCTACGACATTTCGAACATTTCGGGCGTGGACAAGGTGGGGTCTATGGTCGTGTTCACGGACGGGGAGGCGGATAAATACGAATACCGCCGCTTCAGAATCAAGACGGTGGAGGGGGCGGACGACTTTGCTTCCCTGAGGGAAGTTTTGGAACGCCGCCTTAAAAAGCTCGGCACGGAGGAAGAGGAGAGATTTGCAAAACCGCAGCTGATCGTCATCGACGGCGGCAAGGGGCAGCTCTCCGCCGTCAGGGAAATCTTTGACCGTTTGGGAGTCGGAGACATCGATTTAGTCGCGCTTGCAAAACAGGAAGAGGAGATTTTCACGCTCAGTTCCTCTGAGAGCGTAAGGCTCAAAAAAAGCGACTATGCGCTCAGAACGTTGCAGCGTATCCGCGATGAGGCGCACCGCTTTGCGATCACCTATTTCCGCAATCTGCATTCCAAACGGAATTTGAGCTCCGTGCTCGACGAGATCGAAGGGGTCGGTAAGCAAAAGCGGATCGCACTGCTTGAAAAATTCAAGTCGATCGATAAAATCATGCAGGCAAGCGAAGAGGAACTTTGCTCCTGCGAGGGGATCGGCAGGGAGCTTGCTCTTCGTATCAGAGAATATTTTCAAAAGTTGTAAAATGGTAAATATATAAAGTACGGATTTGGCAAAGAGAACGGCGCTGCCGAAACGCTTAAAATCGCGGGAGAGAGGGAATAAAATGATCAACAATATAATACTGCCGCAAGAAACGGTCATGCTCGATAAGTTTGCTTCCGAGCTGAATTTCGAAATGCTCTATGCGGGCAGGGGAATGATAAGTCTTTCGAGTATCAGTGTAGACCGTCCGGGACTTCGGCTTGCGGGATTTTTCAGTTACTTCGATACAAAGCGTATTCTCGTGATCGGGCTCACCGAGCACGAATATCTCCATTCGTGCTCTTCGGAAGAGCGCAAGGATAAAATAAAGAAACTCTTCGGCTGCGGCGAGATTCCCTGCATCGTGTTCTCGCGCGATCTACCCGTGTTTCCAGAATTTATGGAGTGCGCGAGGGAGGCGTATACGCCCGTATTCCGTTCGAGCAAAATGACGACCTCCGTCATTGCCGATCTGTTCGTTTATTTGAGTCGCCTGCTTGCGCCCACGGCTACCGTGCACGGAGTGCTTCTCGACGTGTTGGGCGTCGGGATCATGCTTACCGGCAAGAGCGGAGTGGGCAAGAGCGAAACGGCGGTGGAACTTATTAAGCGCGGACACCGCCTTGTCGCGGACGACTCCGTGCTCATTCGCAAAATCGAAAACGAGCTTGTAGGCACCGCTCCCGATAAGATCCGTTATTTTATGGAACTTAGGGGAATCGGCATGATCAACGTAAAAAATATGTACGGTTCGGGCGCGATCATGAACGAGAAGGAAATCGAGTTTATCATGGAAATGCGGCCGTGGGAGAACGGAAAGGCATACGACAGACTGGGCGATCAAAACGACTTCGAAGAAATTTTGGGCGTTAAAATTCCAAAGCTTCTGATCCCCGTCAGCCCCGGTCGGAATCTTGCCATTTTGATCGAGGTTGCGGCAAGAAACCAGCGTTTGAAGAGTATGGGCTACGATGCGACGCAAGAGCTCATCGAAAGGACGATCGGAAGATAACTGATGAAATTCGAAATATTAGCGCCTGCGGGGAACAGGGAGTGCGCTTTCGCTTCCTTGAACGCGGGAGCGGACGCAATCTATTTGGGGCTCGAAGAATTTTCCGCGCGCCAGTCGGCGGAAAATTTCAACGCGGAGTCTTTAAAAGAAATATGCGCATATGCGCATCTTTTGGGCGCGAGGGTATACGTCTGTTTAAACACGCTCGTAAAGGACGAAGAGGCGGACGCTTTTTTTTCGTGCGCGGTCGGGGCATGGAACGCGGGGGCGGACGCATTGCTCATACAGGATATTTTTTTGGGCAAACTCTTAAAGGAAAGCTATCCCGAAATGGTACTGCATCTCTCCACGCAGGGCGGGTGTTGCAACGAATACGGTGCGCTTCTCGCCAAGGACTACGGATTCTCGCGCGTCGTGCTTGCGCGTGAAACGCCGCTCAAAGAAATAAAAAAGATTTCCGCAATCATCGAAACGGAGGCGTTCGTGCAGGGCGCGCTCTGTTCTTGTTTTTCGGGACAGTGTTATTTTTCGTCGTTTGCGGGGAACAACAGCGGCAACCGCGGCAGATGCAAACAGCCTTGCCGCAAGCGTTATTCGATCGATCGCGCGGGCTTCGAAAAGAGCGCGTATGCGCTTTCTCTGTCCGATTTGTCTTTGGGTAAAAAAATTGACGAACTGATCGGGGCGGGCGTTTGTTCTTTTAAAATCGAGGGACGTATGCGCCGTAAGGAATACGCGGCGGCGGCAGTCAAATATTATAAAGCGCTCCGCGAGGGGCGCGGCTCTTCAAAAGAACTGATCGATCTGAAACGTGCGTTCAACCGCGGAAATTACACCGAGGGATTGGGCTTCGGACAGAAGGAGAATTTTCTTTCCCGCAACGTGCAGGGACATATCGGCGAGGACGTGGGCGAAGTAACAGTCACGAAGCGAGGTTATTTTTGCAGAAGTGCTTTTGTTCCCGAAAAGGGCGACGGATTCAAAATTTTACGCGGCGGCAGCGAGGTCGGCGGCGCGGCGGCAGCGGGCACGGAAAAAGACGGGTTCTATCTTACCTCTTCCGCGCGCCTTTCGGCGGGCGACAGAGTTTGCGTTACGACTTCCAAAGCGGCAAGCGAAGCCGCGCTTGCGGGGAAACGCTTGCGTCCCGTAAAAATCGGACTTTCCTTTATCGCAGGCGAAAAAGCGCGAGCGGAAGCAGAGGGCTTGATTTTTGAGGACGGTGAAGTTCTGGAAGAAGCGAAGAGTTCGCCGCTTACAGAAGAAGAGATTATTTCTTGTTTCGAAAAGACGGATACGCTTCCCTTTGCGCCAGTGATCGCTGTAAAAACGCAGGGCGCGTTTTTGCCAAAATCCAAACTTAACGCCTTCCGCAGAGCGTTCTATGAGGCGCTGAAAAACTTTCTTACGCCTTGCCGCGATCGGTTGGAAGCAAGACCTCTTCCCGATGTCGGCTTGAAAAAAGGAACGGGCGAAAAGCGCGCGTGTATCGTGAGCGGCGCGGCGGACGGGGGAGCGGATATCGTTATTTTTAAACCTTGCGAGTATGCGCATATTCCCACGCAAGGCGGCAAAGAGAAGTATTTGTATCTTCCGCCTTTTTTTACCTCGGAGGACGAGGAACTGATCGCGCCCGCGCTTGCAGGATTCGACGGGTTCTATTGCGAGGGTTACTACGGAATTTTACTTGCGAAGAAGTACCGTAAAAAGCTCTTCGCGGGTACGGGATTTAATCTCACCAATCGTTATGCGGTTTCGGAAGCGCAAAAGGTAGCCGATTATTTTGCGCTATCCAAAGAGATTTCCGCGCGGGAGGCGAGCGCGCTTTCGGCGGAGAATGCCTTCACGCTCTCGGGCGGCGCGATCAAAGTTATGGATTTGGTTTACTGTCCCTTCTCGCAAGACTGCAACAATTGCGACAGGCGGCAGCAGTATGCTTTAACGGACGAAGAGGGGCGCAAGTTTCCGCTCAGGCGGTACGTTCTTTCGGGCGCGTGCCGGTTCGAGGTGTACAACTGCGCACTTCTATCAAAGAACATATGCGCAAATGCGCTTTACGACAACACCCTGTCGGGCATAGAGGGAATGCGGGAGACGAAGGGGCATTCGGAAAGGAGTATGCAATGACTATCGATCACAGGCGTTTGGAGCTTGATAAAATTCTTTCGTTCGTCGCAAATTATGCCGTGACGGAAAAGGGCAAAGAGCGGGTCAACGCATCGGAGCCCGCTACGGAACTCGGCGCGGCGCAGACCCGTCTTACGCTTACGGAAGAGGCGTATGTTCTGTTGTTTGAAATAGGTGCGGGGTCGGTTTGCTACTTTCCTCCGCTTTCAGATAAAGCGGAGCGCGCGGCAAAGGGGGCTTCCCTCGCCTGCTCGGAGCTTACGGAAGTGGGCAGTCTTTTAACTTCCGCAAGACTTTTATATACTGCGGTCATGAATGCAGACGGGCGGATCGTGAAAATGAAGGAGCTTGTTTCCCCGATCGTTGCCCGCGAAAGTCTGGAAAGGGAAATCGCCGATAAAATCATCGGCGAAAACGAAATTGCGGACGGCGCAAGCGAACGGCTCTTTGCGATCCGCAGAGAAAAGCGGCTTGCCGGCGAGCGGATCAGAGCACGCCTTTCCGAATATCTTACGGGGAGCGAGCGGAAATACTTGCAAGAGGGAATCGTAACGGTGCGCGGCGACAGATTCGTCGTGCCCGTCAAAGCGGAGTATAAGCGCAGTATCAAGGGTTTTGTTCACGACAGATCGGCAACGGGCGCGACCTTCTTTATCGAGCCCGAAGAAATCTTTGAAATGAACAACGAGCTTTTGAGCCTTGCCCTCGACGAAAAAGAAGAGGAGGCGCGTATCTTAAAGGAGCTGTCCGCAAAGATCGGTGGGATCGCGACGGAGATAGAAGCCGATGCGGAGACGGTGACGGAGGCGGACGCAATTTTTGCCCGCGCGGAATACGCGCACGAGATCAGGGGGATAAAGCCCGCGCTCAATCAAAGGGGCGTTTTGAATATCGTCAAGGGCAGGCATCCGCTTCTGGATAAAAAGCAAGCCGTGCCCGTTTCCGTGGGTGTGGGGGAAAAGAGCCGCTTTCTCGTATTGAGCGGTTCGAACACGGGCGGCAAAACCGTCACGTTAAAGATGTGCGGACTCTTTCCGCTCATGGCGGCTTGCGGGCTGTTCGTGCCCGCACAGGAAGGCACCCTCCTTTCCGTGTTCAGCGGCGTTTATTGCGACGCGGGCGACAGCCAATCCATCGAAGAGAATCTTTCGACTTTCTCTTCTCACATCGTCAACGTCAAAGAAATTTTGAAAAACGCGGATTCCCGTTCCCTCGTTTTGATTGACGAGCCGGGCGGCGGAACCGATCCCGAAGAGGGGCAGGCGCTTGCGGTTGCCGTTCTCTCCGCGCTCGTAAAGCGGGGCTGCGTCGGGATCGTGACAACGCACTACGGCGCGCTCAAAGAGTTTGCCTACGAAAAAGAGGGGCTCGAAAACGGGAGCATGGAATTCGACGCGGCTTCCTTCCGTCCGCTGTTCCGTTTAAAAATGGGCGTTCCGGGGTCTTCCAACGCGCTTGCGATCTGTAAACGGCTGGGTGTAGACGAGGATATTATCGAAGAGGCGCGGCGCTTTCTCTCCGAGGGCGCAAAGAATTACGAAAAAACTTTGCGGAATGCGGAGGAAAGCCGCATCCGCGCGGAGGAACTCGAACGGGAGGTAAGGGCGATTAAAGAGGAATGGAGCGAAAAGCTCGCTTCTTTTGAAAAGGAAGAGGAAAAATTCCGCAGAGAGCGGGAACGGTTTTTACTCTCGTCCAAAGCGGAAGCGCGCAGGATCGTTACGGAGCGCACCGCCGAAGCGGAGGAACTCTTGGCTGAAATGGAAGAGATTTTTAAGAAAAAGGAGCTTTCCCAGAGCGACCTTATCAAAGCACGCACATTGAAAAACCGCATGGATAGAAGCGCGGTCGAGAGGGAAGAACTTCCCGTTCGCCTTGTTCCCGTCGATTGGAAAGCGCTCAAAGAGGGGGACACCGTGACGGTTGGAAGTATGGACGCAGAGGGCGTCGTCCGTTCCATGAAGCGCGACAGGCGCGAGGCAGAGGTGCAGTGCGGTTCCATTCTTGTAAAAGTCAAAGCGGACGATTTGTTTGCTCCCCGCTCGAAGGCTCAGAAGAAAGAAGAGAAGGTCCGCGTCGTCAAACACCTAAACGACCGCCCTATGCCTGTAAGGGAGTTAAACGTCATCGGGTTCACCGTCTTGGAGGCGCAAACCGAGGTCGAAAATTTTCTCGATTCCGCAATCGTTGCCAATTTGGAAGAAGTGCGCATCGTACACGGCATGGGCACGGGAAAACTTCGGAAGGCGATTCACGAGCTTTTAAGAGCGCACCGCAGAGTCAAAGAATTCCGCTTGGGAGTCTACGGCGAGGGGGAATCGGGCGTTACGATCGTAAAGCTGAAATAGTATCATCCTGTACAAGTCATAAATTCTTGTTTATCTCAATATAAATGCTGTGATAAAGTTTTTTATTTTGAGGTAAACTGATTGAAAAGACGTTCGCGCTTTGTCGCCGCAATTACTAACTGTATTTTGATCGTCATTATCGCCGTCGTCAGCACCGTCTGTTTTTTGCCGAAAACGGAGAGCGTCGTCGGCGTAAAGGACGAGGTCTACTATAAGGGCGCGTCCGCGGACGGCGTTTCCTTAATGTTCAACGTTTATTGGGGGACCAAAGAAGTGTACGCCATTCTCGACGTTTTGGATGAATACGAGGCGAAGGCGACCTTCTTTATCGGCGGAAGCTGGGCGGACGATAATGTGGAGTGTTTAAAGGAAATCGCCTCGCGCGGGCACGAGATAGGCTCGCACGGGTACTTCCACCGCGATCATAATAAGCTTGATTATTCCGCAAACTATCAGGAAATAAAGACAAGTATCGATTTTATCGAAAAGGCTTCGGGCATTTCGGCTACGCTGTTTGCTCCCCCGTCGGGCGCGTATAACGACGATACGGTCAAGGCGGCGCGGGAGCTGGGACTTAAAACGGTCATGTGGAGCAAAGATACGATCGATTGGCGGGATAAAGACGCTTCGGTCTGCTTTACGCGGGCGACCAAAAACATTGCGGGCGGGGACTTGGTTTTAATGCACCCCATGGCGCACACGCTTGAAGCGCTCCCTTCCGTATTAAAAGATTACCGCGATAAAGGACTTAAAACGGTTACGGTCAGCGAAAATATTATGTAAATACATACGAGGAGAAATAATGGTTAAATCAACAACACTTCAAAACGGCGTTCGCGTCGTCGTAAAGAGCATGGAGGGACTTTTGTCCGTTACAATGGGGATTCTCGTCGGTACGGGAGCCGCATACGAAACGGAAAAAGAGGACGGCATCTCGCACTTCATCGAGCATATGCAGTTCAAGGGAACAGACACGCGCACCGCGTTTGAAATATCGGACGCATTCGACGCGCTCGGAGCACAGGTGAATGCGTTCACGGGCAAGGACGTTACCTGCTACTACGCCAAATCGACTTCCGACCACGCGGGCGAGGCGTTTACGCTGCTTGCCGATCTTTTTTTGAACAGCACGTTTCCCGAAGAGGAAATGGAGCGGGAAAAGGGGGTCGTCGTTGAAGAGATCAACATGGACGAGGACACGCCCGACGATCTGTGCCTCGATCTTCTCTCCCGTGCTTCTTTCGGAAGCGAGAACTACGGCAGAAACATTTTGGGACCCGCAAAGAATGTGAAGGGCTTTACGCGTGAGGATCTTTTTGCCTATAAAAACGAGCGTTACTGCCCGCAGAATATCGTCATTTCCTTTGCAGGGAATATCGGGATCGACGAGGCGGAAGAGCTTGCGATCCGTTACTTCGGCGGAATGGAGTGCAAGAACTTCGTGCAGAGAGAAAAAAAGGTCGTTTGGCATGGCAAGAATCTGTACCGCAAAAAGTCCATCGAACAGGCGCACTTTGCATTCGGCTTTCCCACCGTCGAGCGAGATCATAAAGACGTCGCTGCAACGCAGGTTTTGAACGCCGTGTTGGGCGGCGGAATGAGCTCGCGCCTCTTTAAAAGAGTAAGGGAGGAATTGGGACTCGCCTATTCCGTTTATTCCTATACTTCGCACTATACGGAAACGGGGCTCTTTACCGTATACGCGGGCGTGAACCCGAAAAAGGCGGAGGAGGCGGCGAAGGCGGTCAAAGAAGTTATATGCGCATTTGCGCAAGAGGCCATGACGGAAGAGGAGTTCCGCCGCGGAAAGGAGCAGCTCCGTTCGGGCAACATCTACGCACAGGAAAATACAGCCTCGCAAATGCTTCTCTACGGTAAGCAGATGCTCTATAAAAACGAGATTTACGATTTCGAAAAGCGTATGGCGGAAATTGCTTCCGTAACGCAAGAGGATATTCGTCGCGTTATCAAAACCAATTTCGATTTCTCCCGCGTTGCGTGCGCAAGCGTCGGAAATCTCAAAAAGGCGATCACGCTGTGACGGCAGAAGGATTTGCCCCCTTTTTCGACGGGGAGAGCGTGCTCTTGATCTTGGGAAGCTTTCCCTCGGTCATGAGCCGCACAGAGGGATTTTATTACGGCAATCCGCAGAACAGGTTTTGGAAAACCGTGTGCGGCTATTTCGGCGAATGCGTGCCCCGAAATGTCGACGAAAAGAAGGATTTTTTAAAACGGCGCAAAATCGCACTGTGGGACATGGTGATCTCATGTGAAATCGTGGGGTCAAAGGACGCGTCTATTCGCAAAGAACAGGTTGCCGATATTCCGTCATTGCTGAATAGGAGCAAAATAAAAACAATTTTCTGTAACGGAAATAAATCTTTCGAGCTTTTGGAACGGGAGTTTCCCGCACTGTTGAAAATTACGAAAAAACTTCCTTCCACATCGCCCGCAAATCCGCGTTTTAAAGCGGAAGCGTGGTTTGAATCGTTAGACGGGGTCTTTCTATGATTACATACGAAGAAGTACTTTCAAGACTGCATAAAAACAGCGACGGCGGGTACAGAATTTTTCATTCCAAACTTTTAAAGAACGACAGGATTAAACTTATCGGAGTCAGGATTCCTGTTTTGCGTGCGCTCGCAAAAGAGTGGAAAGGGGAAGCCGATATGTTTTTGACTTTTCCGGACGAATATTACGAAATCACTTTCCTCAAATGCGCACTTGTCGGTGCGTTAAAGTATGAGGAATTTATAAAACGGGCGGACAGGCTTGTTCCGCTTCTCGATAATTGGGCGATCTGCGATACTTTTACCGCTCCTTGCGTGAAAAAGCATAGAAAAGAATTTCTTCCCTATATTAAAAAGTATCTTCAAAGCGATAAAGAGTTCACCGTGCGCTACGGGCTCGTCATGCTTTTGCATTATTACGTCGAAGAGGCGTATCTGCCTGTGATTTTCGAAAGCGTGAGCAATCTGAAAAGCAACGATTATTATATTATGATGGGCGCGGCATGGTTGATCGCGGAAGTACTCGTCAAACATTACGCAGAGGGCGTTTGTTTTTTAAAAGAGGGTATCCTGCCCAAAGAAACGCATAATAAAGCGATCCAAAAGGCGTGCGAATCCTTTCGGGTCTCCAACGAAGAGAAAGCGTTTTTGAAATCGCTGCGGAAATCATAAAAATTGTTGACATTACAACCTATTTCGGTTATAATAATTTAGGAATCTGCCTTTTGGCAGTGCGGAGGAACGGAAATGCTGGAAAAAGTTTCTAAAATGCTTGCAGAACAGCTCAAAATAGAGGAGAGCAAGATTACGCCCGAAGCGGAAGTCGTTAAAGATTTGGGTGCGGATTCTCTCGACATCGTAGAACTTATGATGGCGCTCGAAGACGAATACGGCGTAACGCTTCCCGAAGGAAGAGTAGAATCGGTCAAGACGGTACAGGATATCGCCGATATGCTCGAAGAGATCGGAAAATAACTTTATTTTGGTATTTCCAAAAAATAACGCTGTCGATTTCTTGATTTTTTCGTTATAGTTTGCTATACTGATTTTGATATCTGCGGTGTTCGGGAAGCGGGAAAAACGTAATCCACAAAGTAACTAAGGGGACGAAAGTCAAACGGAATAGACGAGGTCTGCGTGAATATGCGGAAAGGTCGACGTCCGGTTGCTTGTTCCCACCTGCGAGAAGCGGGTTAATACTTTTTCGCTTTGCGGCACAAGCGGATGTCTTTTTTCTGAAATTATAAAATTATAGCGTAAAATTTGTTGCAGTCGCTTTAAGTTTATGATATAATCCAATCACTTGCGAAAATTTGTTGCGTTTACTGCGCGGGAGTTTTTGCAATATGGCCTTGTGGTCAAGAGGTTAAGACGGCGCCCTCTCACGGCGCAATCCCGGGTTCGATTCCCGGCAAGGTCACCAGACGAGGGGTATAAGAACACCCTGAAGAAGAAACCGAATTTTCGGTTTCTTCTTCTTTTGTTAAAAGTTAACCTCCCGCTAAGCGGGAGGCAAAAAAGAAGCGGAAGCGTTGCAAAGAAAAACCTCCAATGATAAAATGTAAGTGGCTACCAACCGCGAACAGAAAATCAAAGGAGGACCCAAAGATGAGTGAATTAAGTTTAACACATTGTAGATATGAATGTACAGAATGATGAGATTTATGTTATATGATTTTTTTTCTTTTGTTCCGTAAGATAAAACAAATGAATTTCGGGTTTATTGACAGGTCGCTTTACGTGCATTATAATTGAATCCGAAGATTAAAATACGAAACGGAGTTTGGAAGAATGAACAATATTTTGAAGCTTACCCCGTCGCTCAAAGATTATATTTGGGGCGGTACACGCCTGAAAGAACTCTTCGGACGGGATAACGGAGATAAAAGAATTTCGGAAAGCTGGGAGGTTTCGGTTCATCCGGACGGGCTGTGCGGTTGCGGTTCGGGTACGCTTTCCGATTATCTTGCAGAAAATCCGCAAGCCGTCGATAGAGAGGGGAAACCTTTTCCGATCCTGATCAAGTATATCGACGCGAAACAGAATCTTTCCGTGCAGGTGCACCCCGACGACGTGTACGCACGCAAGACGGAAAACGACAACGGAAAAACCGAAATGTGGTATATACTCTGTGCCGACGAAGGGGCGGGGATTTACTGCGGTTTCAAAAGAGATACATCCCGCGGGGAGTTCTTGGAAAAAGTCGAAAACGGTACGGTTGAGGAGCTTTTGAATTTTATTCCCGTTAAACGGGGCGATTGTTTTTTGATAGAGGCGGGAACGGTTCACGCGATCGGCGCGGGCTGCGTCATTTGCGAAGTTCAAGAGAGCAGCAATGTGACTTACAGGGTTTACGATTATCTGAGGAAAGACGCCGACGGGAATTTCCGTACGCTGCACGTCGATAAAGCGGCGGAAATCATAAATTACAGGGCATATTCCGACCGTACAGGAAGCGGAAAGTCTGTGCATTGCGGAGGCGGCGCTGTCAGACTGTTGACGGAATGCGAATATTTCCGTTGCCGCGAGCTATTGCTAAGCGGAGAATATTCTGAGCGAGCCGAAAGGTCGTTTGTCGCTCTTAACGTGTTGGAGGGAAAAGGCGAAGTAAACGGAATGAAATTCCGAAACGGGGACAGTTTTTTCGTGCCGTGCGGAGAAAGTTTCGTCTTGAAAGGAAAGGCAAAAATTATGATAACGGACGAGGGACGCGCCGAAAAATACTATGCGGGGATCGATCTCGGCGGAACGTTTATCAAGTGCGGGATCGTGAGTTCGAAGGGGGAGCTTATCGTCAAAGATCAAATTCCCACGGGCAGTCAAAGACCTTACGGTTTGATTGCGGAAGATATGGCGAGCCTCGTCGGACGGCTTGCGAAAAGAGCCGGGGTGAAGGTCGAGGCGGTCGGCGTCGGTTCGCCCGGTATCATTGACAGTCAAAACGGAGTTGTCGTTTACAGCAATAATATCGCATGGAAAAACGTTCCTTTGGGTAAAGAATTGGAAAAGTTGCTTCAAATGCCCGTTTTTCTCACCAACGACGCAAACGCCGCCGCGCTCGGCGAAAGTTATGCGGGCGCGGGAAAGGAATATAACAGCATCGTGCTCGTTACGCTCGGCACAGGCGTGGGCGGAGGGATCGTTTTATCGGGTAAGCAGTACGAAGGCGGCGGCTCCGCAGGCGCGGAGATCGGACATACGCTGCTTCGCATAAACGGAGAAAAATGCACTTGCGGCAGACGCGGTTGTTTTGAAGCGTATGCTTCCGCAACCGCACTCATCAGGCAAACGAAGCGAGAAATGGAAAAGTATCCCGAAAGCGCTATGTGGAGCATTTGTAAAAATGATGCGGAGAATGCGGACGGAAAAACGCCGTTCGACGCCATGCGTACAGGCGATCAAGCGGCGAAAAAGGTGGTTAAAAATTATATCCGTTATCTGGGTGAAGGAATTACCGATCTGTGTAACGTGTTCCGTCCCGATGCGGTTCTGCTCGGCGGCGGGATCTGTGCAGAGGGAGAAACGCTTTTAAAGCCTTTGAGAAAGTTTGTGAAAAAGAATATCTTCGGCGGAGACGGCTATGCACCCGTAAGAATTCTTGCGGCAACGCTTGGAAACGATGCGGGGATATACGGCGCCGTCCGTCTGGCCATGTGCGGGGTGAACGCCGATTGAATTGTGGCTTATCCGATCAAAATCCCGTCGATTAGCGTGAGATCGCGGTGAGGATGCCCGTCTAAAATTTCTAACATCAGCTTGATCGCCGCGGAACCGAGACTCGCAAAGTCCTGGCGGATGCACAAATATCCCATGCGTTTCGCCTTCTCCACGTCGGCGCAGTCGAATCCCGTTATCGTCAGATCTTCGGGGATGCGGATTCCGAGCTGTTCCGAAACGCGGTAAAGCATTTCGAGCGTGCTGTCGTTGATGCAGCAGATCGCGGTGGGCTTTTCTTCGAGCGAGAGATAGCGGTGCATTTCGTTTTTGATATATCTTTGAAATAGTTGCTGCTGCTGATCCAAAGTGGCGGCGATTTCTTTTTTATGCAAGTCGTAAGTGTGAAATATGAACTCATTCTTCAAAGGGAGTTTGTTCTTGACGATTCCGCGGCAGAAGCCTTTGAAACGTTCCGCTTCCGGAAAGGACATTTTATCGCTGATGGAACAAAATCCGATTCGTTTGTGTCCGAGCGCGGCAAGGCGGTCAATGATACGGCACATACAGTCGGCATTTTTCGTCGTGACGAGAGGGGTTTCCAAACCGTCGATGGGGCGGTCGATGCAGACGATGGGAATATTTTGCGCCAAAAACGCGGCGTAAAGATCGATGTTTTTCATGGAGTCGCAGGAATACACAATGATCCCGTCGGGTTTCAGAGAAAGGACTTCGGTTAAAATTTTGCGTTCACGCTCCAAATTGTTTTTGGAGTTATAAAAGGGAGTAAAGGTATTGAACGTAAGCGCCGTATTTTGAATGCCCATCATAATTTCGTTCAAATCCTCTACGAAGGGCAGAACGACGGGCACGATCAGCGGCGCATTCCGGTTGAGTTTTCCGTTGACAAACGTTCCGCTGCGTTTTACGCGGTAGATGAGGTTGGCGTCTGCTAAATTTTTAAGCGCGTGCGCAACCGTAATACGGCTGACGCCGTAAATTTCCGTCAGTTCCAATTCGGTGGGTAGCTTATCGCCCACTTTTAATTTTCCGCTTTGGATTTTTGCGATCAGGTCGTTATACACTTTGTTGTATAACGTTTCTTTCTTTTTCGGCTTGTTTTTTCCGTTATCTTTTTTCATTAAGACAAATTATACGATATTTTATTGAAAAATGCAAATTCTTGCTATCATGATTTTGAAAAAATCACAAAAAAGATATAACATATTATTTTATTAAACCATATTTTTTTGTGGCGAATATTGACAAAAGCACTATACAAGTTATAATGAAATCGATGAGGCGGGGGAATGAATTATTTCTTCGTACAAATAATAATGAAGGGGAAAATATATGCGTAAAAAATTATTTTCAACGATTGCGATCGGCGCGGTATGCGCGACGATGATGTTTGCGGCGGCGGCTTGCGGCAAGACTCCTCCCAACAATCCGGGCGGGGATGATCCGATTGACGGCGAGGTTGATATGAATAAATCGATCACGCTGAGAATACAGTCTGCGGCGCCTTTGCGTTACAATTACGCTGCCCTTTTGCGCAGCGAACCGAAAGGCTCGCAGCTTTATAACCAGGCGCTGTTCTCCAAACAGCTTGTAGAGGGGTTTGCGGTGAAATATCCGAATATCACGCTCAATTTCATTGAAGACGGTTGGGGGGACGCTCTCTTCGAACAGCAACAGCGTTATATCCGTGATTATAATGCCGGCGGAAAAATGGCGGTGGATATAATGATCGGCGAAACGTATATGGGATATTTTGCGGAAAACAACGTGTTTGCTGCGCTCGACAAGAGCAAATTTTCGAACGTGCTCGAAAGCGCTTGCGCGGACGTTACGGTGAACGACGCGCTCTATGCGGTGCCTATGTGTACGGGAATTATCGGTTTGCAGTACAACACCGATATATTGCAGGAAGTCGGGATTCCCGAAGAGGAGTGGATTCCCTCCGATTGGAACGAATTGCTTGAAAACTGCAAAAAAGTTTCGGAGTATGCACAGGATCCTGCGCACAAAAAGGATTACCGCGGTATCTGCATGAACAACGTGACGGGATTGCCCTCGGCGTTCCGCGCAGTGCCCTTTCTCCGCCAGAACGGAGGAGATATTATGGTGGACGGCAAGCTCAGCATAAATTCGGAGCAAAATATCGAAACGTTTACGTATTTGCGCAATCTGGCGCAATACGCGTATCCTCAGTCGCTCACGGCAGAAAACGAAGATACCGTACTTTATTACTTTACCGAACAGAATCGATCGGCGTATCTCATCGACGGACAGTGGGCAATGGCGGACGCGGACGACAATATCAAGAGCGCGCCTCTTCCCACCAAAAATTCCGACGGTACGGGAACGGGGAATATCTTTACGGGAAACGTGCTCTTCGGAGTTACGCGGGCGTCGCAGAACACAGCTGCCGCCCAGGCATTTCTCGAATATCTGACGAGCGAAGAAGTTCAGGGCTGGTTCTACGAACTCGACGGCAGACTTCCCGTGAATAAAACAGTCTTGGAGAGCGAGGAGATCCGCACCGTGCATCCGAATATCAATTCCTATATTGACGTGCTGAATCAGGGAGGGTTCGAGGGCGGCATGGCGTGTTTTACGAAGAACTCCAACGATATTTGGTCGTCCTGGGGATCATTCTATCGTTCGGTGCTTACGGGCAGCGGAGATATCAAAACGCTTGCAGATAACTTGCAGAATACGATCAAAGGGAAGATGTAACGCATTGGGCTAACGGAACGAGGGGAAAAGTATGAGATCGAAAACGTTATCGGTTGATTCGTCAGAAAAGGCGAAACGCAAACGCAGTAAAAACGATTTGCGTGAAAATTTAAGAGGATGGGGCATTCTCGGACCGATCATTTTATATTACTTTATTTTCGGCATCGTTCCCATGATCATTCTGTTCCGTTACAGCTTTTTGGAAGACGATTTATTTAAGGGAACCGTTTTTGTCGGATTCGATAACTTCGTAAAGATTTTTACGAATTCCGATTATTACCTGCTCTTTTTCGCCACCATTCTCATTGCGGTCTTTACCATAGGGCTGAGCTTGCTTTTGGGGATGCTGATCGCAGTGGCGGTTACGCAGCCTATTCGCGGTCGCGGCGCGTACAGAACGGTTTACTATATTCCCGTCGTCATTTCCATGGCGGTCGTCGCGCAGATCGCAAACGTATGGCTTTCGTATAACGAAGGTACGTTTAACAATATTCTGAGAGCGTTGGGCATGGAGGCGGTAGCCTGGAAGCAGAGTACCTTTTGGATGTATTTCTGGATCATTTTCATTTGCGTATGGAAGGGGCTCGGCGCTACGGTGATATTACTCGTGGCGGGCTTGAACGCAGTGCCGCCCGAACTGTACGAGGCGGCGGAACTCGACGGCGCAGGCGCGGCGACTAAATTTTTTAAGATCACGTTGCCGCAATTACGTCCTATGTTGGTGTTTGTCATGATCACGAGCATTATCGGCGCCTTCAACATTTTTGAACCGGTGCAACTGATTTCGAACGGCGGACCGGACGGTACTACAAAAGTGATCCTCTTTCAAATTTATAATGAAGCGTTCCAGAACGGAAATTTCGGTATGGGTAGTGCTATTGCCGTCGTCGTACTCATTCTGCTCATGATTCTGACGATGCTCAATATGAAATTCGGCGAGGAGAAGGAGGAAAAATGAAAGTCGTAAAAAAGAGAACGATCGTAGTTTCTCATATTTTCCTTATCCTCGGCGCGTTGCTCATGCTCTATCCGCTTGCGTTCGCCTTTTTGGGACAGTTCGTCTCTATCGAAGGTTTTTACGAAGTCGGTATATTGCCCGTTCCGCAGGGCTTTAAGTATTTCTTTTCCAATTTGGGGTTGATACTGCGCAGAACGGAGATATATATCTCCATTTTGCTTACGCTTGCGCGGTTCGTGTGGTATTCGTTTATTCTGATCGTGACTTCGGTCTTGGCGGGGTATGCCTTTGCAAAGGTAAAATTCAAATTCAAAAAAGCGGCGTTTTACATTATCATGTCGTCGATGATGATCCCCGGGATCGCATTGCTCATTCCGCAGTATCTCGAGCTCATGCGTTTTCCTCTTGTGGGCGGGAACGATATCTTCGGGAAGGGAGGCGTCGGTTTCCGCGACAATGCGGCGTTGCTCTTTATTACGGGATGCTTTTCCGCTTATAATATCTTTCTTGTACGGCAGATGCTTACGCAGATGGGAAACGAGTACAAAGAGGCGGCGGAAATCGATGGCGCGGGCTTCTTCCGCATTATTTTTTCGATTTATATGCCGATGCTCGCACCCGTGATCGCGTTGATGGTCGTACAGACGTTTATCGGTCAGTGGAACGATTATCTGTTCCCCATGATCTTTATGTCGAGCAAGCCCGATTTATGGCCCATCGGAGTGCTTGCCGTAAAAATCCAGTCCGATTATCTCTCGCCATCGGGAACGGGCGGTGGATTGATGAACTACCCCATAGTCATGACGATGGGCGTAGTAATGATGATTCCGCCTATCGTGACGTATATCTGCTGCCAGAAGTATTTCGTGCAGGGATTGGCGGTCGGCGGCGTTAAGGCTTGAATTTAATAAAAATTGATAAATAAGGGAGGAAAAGGTATGAAGAAAGCAGTATCTGCAATTCTATGCGCGGCGTTCTCGCTATGTGCTTTTGCAGGATGTACGCACGACGTGGAAGAAGAAGTCCAAAAAGACTTTTCAGCGTATTCTCAAGTGTGGCGTGCATCTCAAACGTCGGTCAAACACGACGTAGGCGATTTGTCGGTGGACTCCGGCTGGGGCGCGATTCCGCAAGTGGATAAAGCGGGCGTACTCTGTGAAGTCGAAACGCAAACTCTGTATAAAACCGCATACACTGCGGCGGCGCGTCTTCTCGTGAACGATCTGAGCTCGGCAAGTAATCCCGTGAAGGACGTTGCCTGCGTGTTGCGCGTGGTGGACGACAAGGGCATCGAGCTGGGGCGGCGCAACGTGCGCGTTGCTGAGTTTGACGAAAAACTCACCTATAAAGATTTTGAATTTACCTTCCCCGTGGATAAGGAGAGTAACGCATCGTTCCAGGTTTATTGGCCGGGAACGAGTTATGTGCGCATATCGGAATTCGGAATCATGAGTAAGACGAATCAAGATCTGGAGGGCATTGATTTTGCCGAAACGGGCAAGCGGCTGCTCGGTACGGAGATCGAGGAGGAGAACAACATCGAATACGAGGAGAGCGCTCTTTACTACTTCGATCTGTTCTCGTATATGAATACGGTGGCGCTCGACGCGGAAGAACAATACGATATCGCCAATCTCGTAAGCACGCTGCAAGGGCTTGTGAACCGCGACGGGCAGCGTTTATTCATCCGTTTTCAGGAGTCGAATAATTATTCGGAAGATACCGACGGTTTCTGGCTCAGGCAGCTCACAGGAGAAGGAGCGTGGCTCGACGGTAAGAAGGTCGTTACCGTAAAATCTCCTATGACGCTTTTGAATCTCTTCGAACGGTATTACACGGGTTTTGCGGCGTGGGATCCCGCCGTTCCCGCCACGGTGAACGCAGTCGCTACGGCGTGCGGCGTCGAAAACTTGTTACCAGTGCGTTATTCCGCAGTACGCAACAGCGTGTATTGGTATGTCAAGAATGCCGATGAATTCGCGGATAAATCCGTCAAGGTCGATCTCGGCGGAAAATTCATGGGGGGGGGTACTGTCTACGGTACGGAAACGCCCTCGACGGGCAGCCGCAAAAACGACGTTTACATTTGGGCGAAGGAGACCTATCTCGATACGCATAAAACCAATTCGCATATGATGGCGTACCACGTCGACGCGTACGGCTCGAATACCGTGTTCGCGGCGTACGGAGATTTGCAGAATATGTATCTTTCCAACCGCGACTACTATATTGCGAATAAGGCGTTCTTTTTCGATCTCTCCGTGATGGAGTTTGAAATTCCGGACGACGATCCCGATCAGTCGGAGCGCGTAGGGATACGTGACGGCTCGATCGACTATCTCACATTCGAGAAGATCATGAAGGCGCAGGCGGCGTGGGCGGAAGAGGAGGACGCATCCAAACCGATCGACGTGGGCGGATTCACCCCGTGGCACTTGAAGTATACGAAATATACGAATCCCGATGCTTCGGGCGAGGTGACGTGCGAATGGGAGACCGTCTATCAGTTTTCTATTTACAATGCTTCAATCAACGCCGATGCGCCGCACTATACGGCAATGTCGAACGCTTCGATCTACGAACAGTATCCGATGCAGGACTCGTATAAGCAGACAGGCAAGCAAGCCGTTACGAAAACCGTCGATCCGCAGGAACATCTTCCTACGGGCAACGAACAGGGCGCGAACTATTTGATCTTCTTTATGGGCGATTTCGATGCATCGAGTTGGCTCAATACGGCGATGATCAAATTCTGGGCGGACGCAAACCGCGGTAAAATTCCGCTCTGCTGGCCCTTCTCGCTGGATATTTCCAAGCGTGCGGGGCATGTGATCGATATGATGTACGCGACGGCTACCGAGAACGATTACTTCGTCGCGGGCGACAACGGAACGGGATATCTCAATCCCGAATCGTTTGCGGATTCCTCCGGAAGACACGAGGGGATTTACGGCGGTCTTGACGAGTGGGCGGCATACAATAAAGCGGCTTACGAAAGATTCGATATTGATTACACCGGTTTCCTGATTACCCGTAACGCGGCGACGAAAGATATTTTGGATTGCTATGCAAAATTCTGTAAGGGCGTAGCTTTGAATAAAGTTACGAGTGCGACTGCGGAAGGACTTTCAGTGGCGCTGAGCAACGACTATGCGGGCAACGTAAACGAATTCGTAAAAGGCTTTTCCGAAAAGAAGGCGGGAGATTCGAGTACGTTCCGCCAGATTCGTTTCATTCTCCGCTCGCCGACCGACGTGTTTACGCTCTATAATGAGTTGCAGAGTCCCGAGTACGCGAAGTATAACTTTAAAGTCGTTGATCCTTACACCTTCTACGGGCTTTTGGAACAGCAGGGGAACATGGGTTGATCACTGTGAGATAAGGAGATAAAATTATGAATAGAACGAAAATCAGAAATTTTGCGTTGTTATTTACTTTAATATTGTTTACCGTTTCGCTTGCGTTTTCAATCGTGACGGTGTTCGGCGCGAAAGCCGACGAAACGCTTGCGGACGTCGGCGTGGAAATCGGCACGCACGAAGATTTGGAAAAAACGACGGATAATAATATTTACGGCAAAGAAAACGTGACGGCTGTCGGTTGGAACGGTTGGGGCGGTTTTCCTAAGTGCTTGACGTTTACGGAAACAAAAGACGTTTCCCCGATATTGAATTCCGGGAAAGGAGCGCTGTCCTTCTGGCTGTATATTCCCGATCAGGCGGCTTTGGATATTTATAAGAGCAGAACTGAAAATCATCGCTGGAACTTCGATGTTTCCTCCAACGAGACTTACAGCGACGATTACAAATGGACGTTTACGATGGTCGGAACCGATTTTGCCGACGCGCGTATCGGCTGGCAGAGAATCGTCATGCCTTTTTCGGGCGTAGGCGAGGGCGATAAAAAGGGTATGAATTGGTCGGCGGTGAAATCGGCGCGTATCAACACCACCGGATTCGGCGTAAGCGGCGGTTATTACGGCAAAGTGGCCGAAATCTCCTTTACCACAACCAGTCTTTCCAAAAACACGATCACAGGAGATCCCGTCGTAACGTTCGGACACGGCGCAGTATCGGGCGTGGATACCGAAACAATGAATATTCCCGACTTAGGAGAATCGTTTACGGCATACTATAACAAGGATAAGGGCGGTTTCCTTACCGTACTTTCCCTTGATAAAGTATACAGCGTAAACAAGACTTCGGATTCCGCTCTTTCCGTTTGGGTTTACTTCGACCGCGAAACGGATAAGGCGGCGCTCAGCGCTTACAACATCGATATTTCGAGCGGCGCGTCCTATTCCGATCAGCACAAGTACTGCATCAATATTCAACCTCTTTTCGCAAAGTGCTCGGTGGGTTGGAATCAGCTGATCATTCCCCTTGAAAGCGCGAATGAAAAGAACGATATGGATTGGAGCGACGTCAGGAATATCCGTCTGAACGTCTCCGGCGCAACGGCTTGCCGTGTTGCGACGGCAAATATACAAATCGTTCACAGCGGTGTGACCGAACCCACTGTGGTAGGCTATGTGGAGCCCACGGAGCCAGAGCCCGACCGTACGGTGACTTTGACCGAAGAGGGAGGAATCGTATCCTTCTCTTCCAATATAGACGGACTTGCGACCGATCAAACGTCTGCCGCGCTTGCCGCGATAAAACAGCTTGACGAGAACACGACCGCGCAATACGTTATCGGCAATATGAACGGAAATTGGTCTTCCTGGGGCGGTATGGTGAGAGCAACTGTGTTTGATAAGCCCTATAACGTCGGGGCGATCAGCACGAATCAAAAAGGCGCGTTCGAATTTTGGATCTACGTTCATAATCAGGCGGCGCTCGACAACATGAGATCGGGAAAACCCATCGGACTCAACCTTTCGACGAAGGGCTTTTCCGAGACGAAGAAGTGGGAATTTAACATCTCTTCGCTTGCAGACGACTGCATGATCGGCTGGAATAAAATCATTATTCCCTTCTCCTCTTCTATGTGCGTGAAACACGGCGGAGGGCCCGAGACTGCCGACACGGTGGAAAATCTGCGTTTCGTCGTTTTGGACGGCGTCGGCGCAGGTCAGGCAGATCTGGCTTTTGCAAATTTCGGGTTCTTCTTAACCGAGGAAACGGAACCTGTCGTCATCAATAAGAAAACGCAAATGACAAAGCCCGACGATGTTGCGTTCGGCGTAGGCAGTGCGGCGGATCTTACTGCTGATACGCAGCTTTTGGAGGGTAAGACTTCTTACAGCGCGATCGGCAAAAACTGGGGGGCAAAGACGCAACTGATTGCCTTTGACAAGGGCTACGATCTCGCTAAGCACGATCTTTACGGAAAGAGCGTGCTCTCCTTCGGAATGTATTTTGCCGACGAGACAACGCTTGAAGCGCACCGCGCGATTGCAAGCAACTATTTCATAACGCTTGGGTCGGGCAACGGATTCAATGCCGAAAACGGCTATGCGTTCGATATTTCGGCGCAGTTTGCAGATTGCTCGGTAGGTTGGAACACGATCAGTCTTCCTGTGAGTACCGCCGACAACAAGGGCGAAATCGACTGGTCGAACGTCAAGTTCCTGCAAATCGCTTGGGATAAGGCGTTCGGAGAGGGCGAATGCGAAGTGGCGTTTGCCGAGTTCAAGCTCATTTCTACCGACGAAACGTCGCGTTCCGTCGAAAACGACACGGGCATCAGTCTCGGCGTGCGTTCCGTGGAGGAGTTTGACAAAGTAACGCTTATTCGTTCGAAAAAGAACATTACGGCTTATTCGATCATCGACAAGGGCTGGGGAAGGTTTGCGCAAAAACAGGTCACGCTCGCAAAGACGTATAACGCTTCTAAATTTGCGGAAAACGGTGCTTTGGCTTTCTGGCTCTATATCGAAAACGAAAATACGTTAAACGCATATAAAGACATGACGGGCGGCTGGACGGTCGCGGCTTACTCGGGCGCATACAAGGGTGCGAACAAACTCACGTTTGAAATTCATTCACTGTTTACCGACTGTATCGTGGGTTGGAACTATATCGTCCTGCCAGTAAAGGCGGGTACGGATTCGCAGTTCGATTTCGGCGCGATCAGTTCGCTCGGCGTAGAGTGCGAGGGCAAAGACGTGGCGGCGTCGGTGACAGAAGGAAAAAATAAGATCGCGCTTGCACAGTTCTCGATTATCGCGACCGATCTCACGGAGATGACGGTTGCGGAAACGGTTTCGAATATCGAAGAGGGCTTGAATCCCATTGCGGAAAAGGTCATCATCGATTGTAATACCACGAGCAACGGCGGAGTATTTACAGGCAATAAGGTTGATCGGCAAGATCACCGTTACGAGTCGGGCTGCGTTTATACGTCCGGCGCGGGCTACGACCTGCATGCACAGTTCGAGTGCGGAGAAACCGATTTGCGTAAATCCACGTTCATCTTTGCGTTTTGGATCTGGATCGAAGATCCCGCTTATTACTTCGAGGCGGACGGAACGACCTTAAAGAAAAACTTAAACGGACAGATCGAGATTTCGAGCAGCGACAGAAACGATACGAACGAGTTGAAATGGGAAATCAGTCAGTGGGGCATAGAGAAATTCCAAAAGGGCTGGAACTGGTTGGTGCTTAAAGGTTCGGACGGCGAGTTTACGGGCGGAGAAGTTAATTTCGACGCGCTCGTAAGATTCCGTATCTATGTAAACGGGATTCAGCAGTCAACGTTGAAGATCGACCGCATTACGATCGGTTCATCCGAAACATTGCTCACCGCTCCCGATTGGGAAAAAGAAAAGTTCGGCAACGATCCGGATACGGGCTTTAAAGGCCCTAACGCTTACGCGCCTTCAAACGATACCTATATCGAAGTAGATTTCGATAACGGCGCAAAAGATTTTACGACGACCGTAACCGTTACCCGTAAGGAAAAGGGGTGCAAGAGCTCCGTGACCGCGATTCCCGTTGCGTGTACCGTTCTTATCGGCGGAACTGCGATCTGTATCCTTGCCGTCAAAAAGAAAAAGAACAATTAAAAGGCGTAAAAATTCGGGAACGTCCGTCTCCCGATTATTCGGGAGACGGACGTTCAAAAAACGAAACGACCGTCGTTCGTTTGCGGCATTTACAGAGGTAATATGAAAAAATTTATCGTAATATCCCACACTCATTGGGACAGGGAATGGTATATGACCTTTTCTTCGTTTCGCTTAAAGCTCGTCGACCTTGTCGATAAGCTTCTTACGCTGTTTGAAAGAGACGACGGTTATATTTTCCATTTAGACGCGCAGACGGTAGTACTCGAAGATTATCTCGTTATGCGTCCGCAGAACGAGGATTTGTTGAAAAAATATATCGCTTCGGGAAATTTGCGGGTGGGTCCGTGGTATTTGCAGAACGATTTTTATTTGTCTGACGGAGAAGCTACGGTGCGCAATCTCATGATCGGAACGGCGCTCGCGAATAAATTCGGCAAGTGCGGAAGCACAGGCTATGCCCCCGATCATTTCGGCAACGTTTCGCAACTCCCACAGATTCTCTCTCAGTTCGGTATTAAGGACTTCGTATTCGGACGCGGATTCAAAATGCACGAGACGGTAAACGGAGAGCGGCGCGAAGTGCGGCTTCCCGCCGAGTTCGAGTGGGTGGGCGCCGACGGTACCCGTATGCTTGCGGTTCATCTGAAATATTGGTATAATAATGCGCAGCATATTCCCGCCGAAAAGGAGTGCGCGCAACTTCTTCTCGATATTAACGAAAGAAATTTCGAAGGGCTTACCGTTTCACCCTATATTTTGCTCATGAACGGCGTCGATCACTTAGAGGCGCAGGAGGACGTGCGGGAAATTATAGAGGGGCTTAAAAAAGAAGGTCGGGATATAGAGCAGACCTCTCTCGACGATTATCTGAAAAAAGTGCGCGCCGCCGTCGCGGGGAAAGAGTTGCAAAGCTATCGTGGCGCGCTGAATAAAGGGTGCGATTACGATACGCTCAAAGGCTGTTGGTCGTCGCGCGTGTATCTTAAATGCGCTAACGTAAAGGCGCAGGATTTGCTACTTACAAAGCTGGAACCTCTCTATTCCTGCCTATCTGCGGGCGGGTTTGATATTTATCCCGAGAACGAATTGCATTGGTTGTGGAAAGAGCTTTTAAGAAATCTTCCGCACGACAGTATCTGCGGGTGTTCGAACGACCCTACGCACCGTCACATGGAAGACAGGTACGAACTCCTGTACGAAACAGGGGAGGATCTGTTGGAACGCGGTTTAAAAACCGTTGCCGCGCATTTACCGCACCCCGAGAAAAAAGACCAAAATTATTCGGTCACTCTTTTCAACGGCACTTCGCGCGTTCAGAGCGGCGTAGCGGAAGCGGAGATAAATTTTCTGCTTTCCGAAAATGTCGGTGAGTTCGATCTTGTAGACGGGAAAGGGAACTCGGTTCCCTACGAAATCGTTGCGAAAGAGCGGGGGCTTCTCGACGTTTTCAGTCCGCTCAATCTTCCGGGTGTGCTCGACGTCGAAAAAACGCGGATCGCGTTTTATGCTCGGAACGTGCCGCCGTTTTCGGCTGAAATTTTCGCCGCAGTGCCGCGTCGGACGGGACGCGTTGTCTGCGCGGATAAAACCGCCGAAATCGGCAATGAATATTACGCGTTTGACATTGACGGAAACACGCTGAATATCCGCGATAAGCGTACGGGGAGATTGTATTGCGATCCCGTCCGTTTGGAGGACAGCTTCGATAAGGGCGACGCTTATGTATACAGACGGTCTCCTTACGCGCCCGTTTCCGTGCTGCCTGCAAGGATCGCTGTTTCCCGGCAAAGTGCGCTGAAAAATTCCGTATCGCTTTATTTCGAATACGACAGCCCCGCATGTTACGATTTCGATCGGGACGCGCCGAGCGAAGAGACCGTGCACACGGAAGCCGTCGTTACGCTTACGCTTGAAAAAAACAGTCCCGTTATCTGCGCGGAGTACCGATTGGAAAACCGCGCCTGCGATCATCGCTTGCGCATCCTATTGGACGCGGGCATTTCTTCGGGCAGGATATTTACCGACGGCGCGTATGATTATGCAGAGCGTTTGCCCTTTGAAAGCTGCGATGTTACCGATTCCGACACGCACCATAACGCGACTTTTGCACGGCTTTCGGGGGAAGAGGATACCCTCACTGTTTACACGCAGGGGCAGCATGAAACGGAAGTTATTGGCGGCGGTCTTGCGCTTACGCTTGTGCGTGCGACGGGTGTGATCAACCGCGATGCGAAAACTTTCCGACCTACGGGAGGAAAACAGTGGGACGTGCCGCAGAATCAGTGCCTGCGAACGTTAGAAGGGAAGATCGGTTTTTCGCTGGGAGAGAGCGGGACGGCGGCAGACTGCTTCGAGCGGGCTAAGTTTTTCCGTAACGGATTTCTCGTGCGCGCCGACTCTTTCGATACGAAAAAATATTCGGGCGGACGCTTTGCCGTACAGGCGGCGGAGCTTGAAAAGTTTTATTACGTCGATGATCCTTATTCTGGTAAAAATATTCCCGCGCGGCCTTTGTTTACATACGGCGCGGCAGAGCTTGCGGTGACCTGCTGTAAAAAAGCGGAGCAGGGCGGCGTTGCCGTCCGCATCGTCAATCTTTCCGACAATGAGGTAAGCGATTTCATTTCGTTCTGCGGAAAGATATACCGCACAGGTATGTCGGAACGTGAAAACGAATATTTGGGCGAAGGGAAGTGCCGTCTGACGTGGAGACCCAAGCAGGTGATTACGTTACGGCTCGTTGCGGAGGCAATATGAAACGGGTGGCTGTTGCGGGGAATTTGATCCTCGACGTCATGAAACGGATTGAAAGTTTTCCGCAAATCGGAATGCTTGTAAATATCGGAGAAACGTCTTACTCAGTAGGCGGTTGCGTTTGCAATACGGCGATCGATCTCAAACGGCTTTGCCCCGATTTCGAAGTTTCCGCATTCGGGAAAGTGGGAGACGACGATTACGCAAGGTATATTTTAAGCGCGCTTGCGGAAGCGGGACTGAATACGTCGAACGTTAAAAAAGGCACTCTTCCCACATCCTATACCGACGTTATGACGTTGCCGGGCGGCGAGAGGACTTTTTTTCATTTTAAGGGCGCCAATTCCGAGTTCGGGATCGGCGACGCACGGGCGGAAAACGCGGATCTCTTTCATTTGGGATACTTGCTGCTGCTCGACGCGCTTGACGCAGCAGATAAAGAATACGGCACTGCGGCGGCGCGGCTGTTGGCGGAAACGCAGGCGCGGGGGATTGAAACGAGTATCGATCTTGTGAGCGCGCAGACAGCGGATTTCAACGCCGTCGTGAAGCCCGCGCTTCGTTTTTGCGATTACGTCGTTATGAACGAGGTGGAGGGGGGAATGCTCGCAGGGGTCGATCCGCGCGGCGTCGACGGCGCGCCGATACTTAAAAATTTGCGCCGTATCTGCGAAGTCCTCATTGATACGGGCGTAAAACGTTCGGTGACGATCCACTGCCCCGAACTGAGTTGCGCGCTCGACTGTAAGGGGCGCTTTTCGGTACTCTCTTCGCTGAATCTTCCGAAAGGTTATATCGTCGGCACGGTGGGCGCGGGCGACGCGTTTTGCGCGGGCATGCTCTATTCGTTTTGCGAACGGATTCCGCTTGGAGAGGGAATGCGCATCGCCTCGTGCGCCGCGGCGTGCAATTTGGCGGCAATCGATTCCGTGAGCGGAGCAAAGGGACTCGAAGAGTCTTTATCTCTTGAAAAAATATACGGAAGGAGAAAAATGATATGTTGACCGAAAAACAATACCGCAGCGCAGTGGCGTATACGCTCGATGCATTGCGGAACGCGGGAATTCTTCTCACGGAAGAGGAAAAGAAAAAAATCGAGGTGGCGGATTTCGGACTCGGTAAATTGGAGGAAATCGGCTTGCAGATTATCACTTATGTAAATACCGATCGTTGCTGTGCTAAGGAAATGGTTTTGCGTCCCGATCAGGTCTGCCCCGAACACCGTCACGTTTCGGGCGTGGAAAACGGAGTTCCGTTCGAGGGGAAGGAGGAAACATTCCGCGTGCGGAGAGGAACATGTTATTTATACGTAGACGGTGCGCGCAATTGCGGACAAATTGCTTTGCCCGATACGAAAGTTACCGTCTTTCATGAAATTGTTCTGCACGAAGGAGAGCAGTACACGATGCGACCGAATACGCGCCATTGGTTCCGCGCAGGCGGCGAAGGCGCGATTGTCAGCGAATTTTCCACAAAGAGCCGCGACGAGAGCGACGTATTTGAAGATGAAAGGATCAAACGTATTCCGGAGGAGATAATATGCTTGTAAACTTAAAAGAAATTTTGAAAATAGCGCAAGCGGAGAAAAATGCCGTAGGAATGTTTAACGCTACGGGGTTCGACAGCTTGCAGGCGGTGATTTCCGCGGCGGAAGAACTGAACCGTCCGGTTATATTGGCGCATGCGGAAGTACATAATCGGTATAACGATATCGATATGGTCGGACCCGCCATGATTGCAGTTGCGCAGAAGGCGAAGGTACCCGTGTGCGTGCATCTCGATCACGGCGTTTCGGAGGACATGGTTTATCGTGCATTGCGGATCGGCTTCACCTCGGTGATGATCGACGCCTCCGCTCTCCCCTATGAACGGAATTCGGAATTGACTGCTGCGATCGTTAAAATTGCCCATGCCACGGGCGTGAGCGTGGAAGCGGAGCTCGGTAGGCTTGTAACGGGCGAGGCTGGTTCGGGCGAGAGCGTATCGGGTAAGCCGGAAGATTTTTATACCGATCCCGCCGAAGCTGCGGCATTTTCAGAGAAAACGAAGATCGACGCGTTGGCGGTTGCGTTCGGCACCGCGCACGGATTTTATACGGCGCAGCCCAAGCTTGATTTTTCCGTCGTAAAGGCGTGCGCCGAATCAACGGGACTGCCGCTCGTCATGCACGGCGGAAGCGGCGTGAACGAAGAGGGTTTTCATAATGCGATCGCAAACGGTATCCGTAAAATCAATTATTATTCGTATATGTCGAAGGCGGGATACCTGGCGGCGAAAGCCGAGATCGAAAAGAACGAAAGCGGATATCTGCACGACGTGGAATATGCCGCCATGCACGCGATGAAAGAGGACGTAAAAGCAGCGATCAAAACGTTTTCTCGTCGGGGATAGCGCATTCTCCGTCCGAAATAGAGAGGGAAATCATGCTTGAATATGTTAATGCAAAAATCGGTTCGCTAAACGAACGTCGGTTTTCCAATGGAAATGTTTACCCTGTTACGGCGCGTCCTTTCGGCACGGCGCATTTTACCGTGCAGACCGACGGGTCGTCGAATTGGTTCTATCATCCGTTCTCGCACGCGTTCGAGGGGATCCGTTTGACCCATCAGCCCAGTCCTTGGGTGGGGGATTACGGTCATATGCTCTTTTTACCGTATTCGGGCGAACTTGCCGAAGAACCGCACAAACGTTGGTCGAGCTACCGTCCCGAAAGGGCGGTTATTAAGCCGCACTTGTTACAGGTTTATTTGCAGCGTTACCGCGTTGGCGTTTCACTTGCGCCCACGGTGCGCGGCGCTACGTTTTTATTGGAAAATCAAACGGAGAAAGCGACGGGTTTTGCCCTGATTCCGTATGCGGAAAGCTCGTTTACGGTGAAAGGCAACGAGATCACAGGGTTCACCGACGCGCAGTCGATTTGGGATTTTAAAGGTCTGCGTGAATATTTTTATCTGCGTTTTTCCGAATCTCCCGTGAAAGTTATGCGGATCGAGAATGGCGGAGTCGCGCTTTCATTTGCTGGAAAACGTGTAACGGCGGAGGTTGCGGCGAGCTTTATTTCCGTCGGGCAGGCAAAACTCAATTATGAACGTGAATTGGCGGGCACTTCGTTTTCTTCCGTAGAAGCGGATGCCGAACGCGAGTGGGAGAATATGCTCTCACGTATCGCCGTATCCGATGAGGATCCTGAGCGTAAAAAAACCTTTTACAGCTGTCTTTACCGTACAATGCTCTATCCGCGCGTATTCCACGAATACGACGCCTCAGGCATGCCTGTTCACTATAACGCCGATACTTGCAGAACGGAAAAGGGCGTATTTTATACCGATAACGGCTTTTGGGATACTTACAGAACAGTCTATCCGCTTTTGAGTATTTTAATGCCCGACCGCGTGCGCGAAATGATCGAAGGTTTCATAAACTATGCGGAGGAAACGGGGTGGCTACCGAAATGGCTTAGTCCGGGAGAATTCGGACTGATGCCGGGAACGCTTGTCGAAGCGGTGATCGCAGATGCGTGCGTGAAAGGGATCGTGGACGGGGATCTGCGGAAAAGGGCTTATCGCGCACTTTTAAAAAACGCATATGCTTCGGGTGCGGGAACGCGGCACGGCAGGACGGGTTCCGAAGAATATGCCAAATACGGATACGTACCGAATTCGTTCCGCGAAAGCGTAAATCATACCTGCGATTGCGCTTACGGAGATTTTTGTATCGCGCAGGTCGCACGGCTTGAAGGGGACGAAGAGGAAGCGAAAAAGCTTTATGAGCGCAGTAAAAATTTCAGGAATCTCTTCGACGGCGAGAGCGGTTTTTTACGCGGAAAAGATATTGAGGGCAACGTAAAAAAACCGTTTGATCCCTTCGATTGGGGAGGAGACTATTGCGAGGGGAGCGCTTGGCAAAACGGATTTTCGGTTTATCACGACGTAGAAGGGCTTGCCGAACTATACGGCGGACGGGATAAGTTGCGTATGAAATTGGACGAATTATTTTCGTCAAAGCCGATATTCGAAACGGGAGGATACGGAGAGGAAATTCATGAAATGAGCGAAATGGCAAGCGTTGATTTCGGTCAGTGCGCCATTTCCAATCAACCGAGCTTTCATCTTCCGTGGCTGTATACGGCGCTCGGGGATCGTCGTAAAACGGAATTTTGGGTGGAAAAACTTGCGAACGAGGCGTTTTCTTCCGCATCGGACGGCTTCCCCGGCGACGAGGACAACGGAACGATGGCGGCATGGTACGTATTTGCTTGTCTGGGATTTTATCCGCTGTGTCCTGCTAAAAAAGAATTCGTTGCCGCAAAGCCGCTCTTCCAGAAGATAACTGTCAACGGAAAAAATATAATACGGTTTTCGGACAATATAATAAATTCTGACGAAATATAAGAATGTTTTTCGGCAGATTTACTTCAAAACTTCACGGCATTCGTATCCCCGTGGGTTTTTCAAGTAATGCAATATTTAACTCATCTCAATCTACCTTACATATAGACATGACGGAGCGGCTTGCGGCGATTGTTCCAGTTTTGTGGGAAAAGTTAAAGGCGGTTTTGTCCTAAATTTGCGGGGGTGGCGACATTTGCGCGACGTTGCAAAAATAAGTATGAAAGTAGAAAACGCAAATAGAGAATAAACGCGGAACGTTGTGCCGCGTTTATATTTTATTATGAAAAATCAGGCAATCATTGCGAGGATGAAAAGTAAATCAGCGGTTGTTATTTTTAGATTTTATAAATCCGACTTTATAAAAAAGATTGAAAAATGAAAAATAGCATGATATAATATCTATGTGTTGATTTTTGGACCTGTCGGTTATCGAACAATAAAATCAAATATTGATGAAGGAGCAATTTATGGATAAATCAATCGACGTAAACGAAATTTTGAAGAAAGCGGCGGCTTTATATGATGAAAAAAAATTTTCCGAAGCCGTTGAATTATGGAAGAGCATAGAGGATGTCGGCTGTGCGGAAGCGTTGTATAGGTTGGGCATTTGCTATAACTATAATCGCGGCGTTGACGTGCAGGACGAGGAAAAGCGCGGTGTGATTGCAAGCGGTTACTTTATGAAAGCCGGTGAAATGGGGCATGCAGACGCACAGTGTTTTGTCGGGCTTTGTTACCGCTGCGGGTTGGGTGTTGATAAAGATTTGAAAAAATCCGTCGAATGGTTTGAAAAGTCTGCTGCTCAGAACTGTGCGCAGGCTATGAATAATCTCGGTCTTATGTATGAACAGCAAGAAGTTGACTTAGAACTTAACGAATCTGACAAGGAATACGAAGAATACGTCGGCGAGTATGACGACTTTGAGGAAGATGAGGACGATGGGGACGACGAAAACGGAGAGCGCGGCGACGTAAGACGTAAAAAGTATGCAAAATCAATGCGGATTTCTTTTGAATGGTATATGAAATCCGCACAATTAAAAAACGCAACGGGACAGTTAAGCGTAGGCAGAGCCTATTATCACGGGCGCGGAGTACCCTGCGATTACAAGGCGGCGGTGAAATACTATTCGCTTGCCGCAGAACAAGGTTCGGCGGACGCGTTTTTCCGTTTAGGCGAATGTTACGACGGCGGAGAAGGCGTAGAGCAGAATGCGATTAAGGCGTTTCAGTATTATAGAGAAGCGGCGAAAAGAAATCACGCAAAAGCGCAGTGTTACGTCGGTTATTGTTACGAATACGGCGAGGGCGTCAAACGTAACTTTGACGAAGCGTTAAAGTGGTACAACGTCTCGGCGGAAAATAAATACGGGCAGGCTTACTGCAATCTCGGCTGTATGTACGAGGAAGGCAGGGGCGTAAAGAAAAATATGTCCAAGGCAATCGAGATGTACGAACGCGGATTTGAGCACGGCAATTATATGTCGGCTTATAATCTAGGCAATGTTTATGCATTCGGCAAGGGCGTTAAAGTCAATATGGAACTTGCCTTAAAGTATTACGCAGAGGCGGCGCAAGGCGGGGTTGCGGAGGCGCAGTATAATCTTGCCCAACATTTGCACAACGGAAAGTATATCGAGCAGGACGACGAAGCTGCGGCCTATTGGTTTATGCAGTCGGCAAGGAATGGCGACGCGGACGCTCAGTATAAAATAGGCAGTTTTTTTATGAACGGAGTCGGGGTGGACGAAGACCCCGAACTAGGATTTTATTGGTTCTTAAAGTCTGCGATGCAGGGAGACGGCGACGCCCAATATGCAGTAGGATTGTGCTATGAAGAGGGGATGGGCGTGGAAGTCGATTTGGACGAGGCACTTGAATGGTATGCGCGTTCCGCAAAACAGGGCAACAAAGAAGCGAAAAAGCGTTTGAAAGGGTAATATGTCGGAAGAGCGAAAGTTTGAGATAAGCGAAGATATTTTGCGGGCGCTTAAAATCAGGCGCGCATCCGTTGAGGCGGACAGCGAGACCTCGCAACTTATGGGCGATACGGAAAAGACCGACCGTAAACGGTTGTGCTCTGCGGCGGCGGAAGAATACGAAAAAGGTAATTATGAAAACGCGGTAAAACTTTGGCGGACGGCAGCCGAATACGGAGACGACTATGCGCAACTCTGTCTTGCCGTATGTTACGGCGAGGGACGCGGCGTTCGGCAAGATGAATGTGCAATGTTTGGCTTGCTTGCTGAATCGGCGGCGCAGGGCAATCCGCGGGCACAGTATTATCTTGCGCAATGCTACGAGTTCGGCGACGGCACAGACGAAGATATGACGGAAGCGTTCGAGTGGTATCAAAAGTCTGCGGAAAACGATTGCGTAGAGGCGCAATATCGCTTGGGAAAGATATACAGCAGTCATAAGTATCTTCCCGTATCGGAGGCAAAGGCAGTTTATTGGTACACTCAGGCGGCGCGGCAGGGCGCAGTACATGCTCTGTATCTTTTGGGAGAATGTTATTTCGACGAACAGTCTTCGCAATGCGACAGAAAAAAAGGATTTGAAATATTCGAAGAAGCGGCTGAAAAACAGTCGGCGGCGGCAATTTTCAAGCTGGGACAGCTTTACGAAAATGGCGATTACGTTAAGAAAGATTTCGATAAAGCGATGGAATATTACAGGCGGGCGACGGAATGCTTCCAACAGACCGAAAATAAGGCGTATGCGCCCGCACAATATGCGCTTGCTTTGATGTATGAAAACGGAAACGGTGTTCCGCAAAACTTAACCGAAGCGGTAAAACTTTATAAAGAGGCTGCCGAGCTCGGTTATCCGCCTGCACAAAATGCGTACGGGTGGTGTTTTAAAGTCGGAAAGCAATTAAACGGCAATGCTTATGAGGCGGCGCGGTGGTTTCGTCGGGCGGCGAAACAAGGGGATAAGCGCGCGCAGTATAATCTTGCAATGTGTTACGAAAACGGCGAAGGGGTTATTGCCGATACGGAAAAGGCGTTTTATTGGCACATGCAGGCCGCGGAGCAGAACGACGACAGAGCGCAATTGCACGTCGGATGGAGTTACATGGTCGGGAACGGCGTTAAAAAAGACGGCAAAGAAAGCTTGAACTGGCTTTTGAAGTCAGCTTCACAGGGGAATGCGCAGGCAATGAGCGACGTGGGTTACTGTTATTTCAAGGGGATCGGCGTAAAACAGGACGTAGATACCGCCGTAAGTTGGTATTTGAAATCGGCAAAAAACGGTAACGCAATGGCGGCTTACAACATGGGGTGTTGTTACCGTCATGGCAACGGCGTAAAAAAGAACGGCGCAAAGGCTGTCGAGTGGTACGAAATGGGCGCAGAACTCGGTGATGCCGATTGCATGATCGGTATTGCTTATATGTATGAAAAAGGCAAAAGCGGCTTAAAAAAAGATTTGGAAAAAGCAATCGAATGGTATAAAAAGGCTTTAAACGCAGGGGTAGAGTGTGCGGCGGATATTTTGCGCAAAAGTAAATTCAGAAAATTGCGGTGAGATCAAATTATTGTGCAGGCGGTTTTTGGATGAAATATACCGCCGGAACAGTAATTGATACCAAAATTGCAATTATGCCGAACACCAAATACAGGATACAATCCATATCCGAGAATAAAAGGGTTTTTTATAATATCATACGCACCGTAAAAAATGAAGCGTGTGAGCCTAAAATTATATTGTCCGATTACAAAAAAACTCAGCCGAATACGCAAGTGCGTGCGGTTGAGTTTTTTTATGACTTTTATGCGATCGAAATTCTTTTCCCTATTTGCATAACGGAAAAACTGTGCTAAAATCTTTTTCGGGAGAGAAAAATATGGCGTTTACGGTTACGAAAACAGATTACGGGCTCAGCCCCTATACAGGCATGACGCGCGAAAGCTGGCTGAAAGCTGCAAAGTATTTGCTTGAAAACGTATTTTCGAATATTAAAAATTTTACCGATCCCGTCGTTGTGCCGCGCATGGAGACGGAGATCACTTATCCGCATGTAAATGTAAGCGACGAAATTGCCGCCATCGAAGAGAGCGCGGAGCGTGAATTTTTAAACGAGTATTTTTCTTCGCCCGAAGAGGTTTTGAAGAACGTTTTTTTAAAGGGCTACGAGTGGCCGTTCGACGTAAGAAAAATTTACGGCTCGTCCTTTATCGATCTCTTGGTATATCGGGAAACGGTCGTGAACGGGTGCAAAGTGTATATGGACTTTACGCGCGAACCGAAGGGGCTAAAAACGGGTTTGGCAAGCTGGATAAGACCGCGTATGATTATCTTAAAAATTCCGATGCGCTCATTCCGTTGCCGATCGAACGGCTGAAAAAGATGAACGCGGGCGCGATCGAACTCTACCGCGAGCACGGGATCGATCTCGAAAATCAGCCGCTTCGGATTGCCGTCTGCGCACAGCACTGCAACGGCGGGATCCGCGTGAATAAGAATTGGCAGACGAACGTAAAAGGACTTTATGCGATCGGAGAAGCGGCGGGAACATTCGGTGTGTTCCGACCGGGCGGCGCGGCACTCAACTCCTGTCAGGTCGGCGGATTCCGTGCGGCGCAGCATATTGCTTATTCTGCGGAGCGCAGCGTTACGGCTGATTTTCCGCGCGTCGCAAAGGAGGCGGCGGAAGAACTCGATAATCTCATTGCAAAGAAAAAGGGTATGCAATCGACTTTGCTGACTGTACGGGAAGTCTATCAGAAAGAGATGAGCGAGTCGTTCGCCTTTTTGCGGAATCCCGCTAAGATGAAAGAGGCAAAGAAAAGAATTTCGCAGAGATCGGAAAATTTTTCAAACGATAACCGCTGGGCGGAGAAGGAGGAGATTTCCGCTCTTTTTAAGAATCTCGATCTATTGAATATGCAGGAAGCGATCGCGCTTTCGATGATTGAAGCGGCAGAAAACTTCGGATCGCGCGGCTCGTCTTTCGTTTTTGACGGCGGGGACTTTTTAGAGAGAAAGCCTAAGGCGGAGGACGTGGAAGGAAGAAAATATATCGTCACCGCAAAAAAGACGGAGAACGGCATTCAGACGGGAAGGTCGCCCGTGCGCCCGATTCCCGAAAGAGAGCTGTGGTTTGAAAAGGTGTGGAATTCCTGTAAGGATCTTCAAAGGAGAAGAACAGAATGAGGGCGATATATTTTTGCGAGAACCGCTCCGATTGGGAGAGGGTCTACTGCCCCGCAGTAAAAAACGGCATATCCGAGGAGTTTTCGATAGACGAAGAATTGTACGGAAAAGCCGATTTGGGGAAAACAGATTTTTCCGTAACTTTAAAGGCAATGACGGCGCGAAGGTCGGAATCCTCGGCGACGGAGCGATTGGCGCCGAAGTCATAAAAAAGCTGAAAGAAATGAAGCTTGATATTTACGTCTTTTCGATCACCATGACAGAGGAGAAGGCGGAAAATCTCGGCGTAAAGCTTGCGGGGCTTGACAAGATTTTTGAAGAGTGCGACGTCATATCCAATCACTTGGCGAATAACGAAAAAACGAAGGGGATCATCGGCAAAACGTTGCTCTCCAAGCTTAAAGACTATTCGACGTTCATCAATACGGGCAGAGGGGCGCAGGTGGATGAAGAGGCGCTTGTAGAAATGCTGCAAAAAAATCCGACGATCACGGCGGTTTTGGACGTGACCGATCCCGAACCTCCGCAGGCGGACAGTTCGCTCTTTGCACTTCCGAACTTATTTTTAACGCCGCATATTGCGGGAAGCGCGGGCTCGGAGGTCTGCCGCATGGCAGAATATATGTTTGAGGAGAGCAAGCGATTTAAAAAGGGAGAGACGTGTTATTATGAAGTAACGCTTGAAATGTTAAAGACGATGGCGTAATCCGGGAACGACGCAGCATAATTGATTCAACGAAGCCGATTCGAATTTCCGACGGCTTTTTTATTTGCGCTTGACAAATCGGGCGGCGGCATGATAAAATATTTTTATGAACGAAGGAGAACAAAAAAGCGCTCGCAAAGCAACGGAAAAATCCCTTCATTCGGGGCACAGACAGCGTATGTTGGAGCGGTTCGAATCGGGTGGAGAGCGCTTTCAGGATCATGAAATATTGGAAGTTCTGCTCTTTAACGCCATTCCGCGGAGCAATACAAATCCGCTTGCGCACGCGCTAATCGATTCGTTCGGCTCTCTTGCGGACGTCTTTCGCGCGGGGATAGACGAACTCATGCTTGTAAAGGGGATCGGAAAAAGAACGGCGGAATATATCCGCTGTATCGGGCTTTGTTTTGAGCGGACGAATCCCGTTCCGCAGAACGTTCCGTCCTTTCACAATTCAAAGGCTTTCGGCAACTTTCTCGAAGAGGAATACAGGGGTAAAACAAAGGAAGTCCTTGAAATATTCTGTTTGGATAAACAAGGGCGTTTGCAGTTCAGAAAAAAGTTTTCGATCGGCAACAGCAATGAAGTGAAAATCGACCCTAAGGAAATCAACGCGTTGCTTGTCGTAAAAGAACCGCACACCGTCGTCGTATCGCACAATCATCCCAACGGAACCCGCAATCCTTCCGCACAGGACGATATTTTTACAAAACAGCTTCTCCTTGTATGCCGTATGAACAACGTTAATTTGGGCGACCATATCGTGGTAGGGCGCGACGGAACGTACAGCTACCATTCGATGGGGAAACTCGATAAACTCAGGGAGAGCTGTGCCGATATTACCTTCCGTGAGGGAAGCAGAATATGAACGAAAACGTCAATGAAAAACTTCTCCGTGAGAAGAAACCCATCTTCCCGCAGTTCGGAAAGGCGATCGTTTTTTGCCTGTTGATCGCAATTTTGATCACGCTGATCGTTTTGAATCAGTCCGATTATTCGTTCGGCGTCAGATCGTGGTACGTCACCTTTCCCGCGGCGATCGTTCTTTTGGGTGAGAACGCAATCAAATTCTGGGTCGCCAAACGTTATCCCGTAAAAACGGTCTGCTACGTTTTCGATATTCTGTCGTTAATGGTCCTCACGCTTTTTTCGGACGGAACGCTTATATCTATATTGTATTTGAGCATTCTATCCGAATTCTATCTGAATCAGAAGAGCGTTACGGCAAGCGTCGCTATGTGGCTTAGCAGTATGTTTATCTTCCTAGTGACCTTTGCGCTTTCGAGCATTTTTAAATCGGAAGGGTTCAGTCTGAGCAGACTTTTGTCGAATGCCTTCAACGATATTATATTGTTTATCGTGCATTTTTTTGCAATGAACTTCGTGGTCCAGTTGGCGCGCAAGACGAGAGAGCTTTCAAAGACAGCCGAAGACCTTACGAGCAGCAACGAGAAACTTCGCATTGCCTACGACGAGTTGAAGGAGATCACCGCGCTCGAAGAGCGGCAGCGCATCGCAAAGGATATTCACGATACGGCGGGGCATTCGATCACGACCGTCATCATGCAGACGGAGGCGGCGAAGATTGCCGTCGATAACAATCCCGAAGAGGCGAAAAAGCGCATTACGGCGGCGAACTTGCAGGCGAAGCACGCGCTCGAAGAACTTAGGGAGAGCGTTCATCTTCTATCGGGCGCTTCGAAGGAAGTTTCGCTCAAAGAAAGGCTCGAAAGCGTCGTAAACGAATCGATGGACGGTACGGATATAGCGATACGCTACGATGTTGACGAAATCACGATCGGCGACGTAAAGGCTAGACTCATACTCAATACGCTCAAAGAGGGGATCTCCAACGGGCTTCGGCACGGGAGCGCCACGGCGTTCTATTTCGAACTCAAAGAAAAAGACGAAAGAGTGGAATTTCTTCTCTCCGATAACGGGGCGGGCATGGACGCGGGACAGCTCAAAGAGGGGTTCGGACTTTCGGGAATGCACCGCCGTGCGGAGAGTCTGGGCGGAAACGTCTGGTTCGAAACGGAGCCGGACGAGGGGTTCGAAATACACATGACGTTACCGTCCGATCCGAAAAACAAATAAGCGAAGGAGCGCTATCCTATGAAAATAAAAATTTTACTTGCAGACGATCAACCTATTCTTGCCGACGGGCTTATGAGCGTGCTATCTGCTTGCGAAGACTTTGAGGTAGTGGGCATTGCTTCTAATGGCGCAGACGCCGTTAAAAAGACGGAGGAGTTTAAACCCGACGTCGTACTCATGGATATTCGCATGCCCGAAATGAACGGCGTCGTCGCTACGAAAGAGGTCAAACGCGTCCGACCCGAAACAAAGGTTTTGGTGCTTACGACCTTCGACGATACGGAATATATTTTGGGCGCGATCAACAACGGCGCAAGCGGGTATCTGTTAAAGGATACTTCCGTTAAAATGCTCACCGACGCCATTAAAAACGCCTACGCGGGGGATACCATTCTGCCTGCGAAGATCGCGCGCAGCATTGCGAACGCCGCGCGGCTCGTTACGAATGACAGGCAGATCAAACTCAAACAAAAATTCTCCCTCTCCGACCGTGAAGTGGAGATCGCGCTTATGCTCTACGACGGGTTCACGAATAAGCAGATCGCCTCTGCGCTTAAACTGACGGACGGAACTTCGAGAAATTATATTTCTACCCTGTACGAAAAAATGGAGTGCGCAAGCCGTAGCGAGGCAACCGAAAAAATGCGTGCCTGCCTTTTGAACGATTAAAGTCTGAATAAATAAAACGCCCGTCTGTTCAACTTGCTGAACAGACGGGCGATCGCTTATTTTACTGAATTTACACCGTTTCCAAATTGATCAGATTCGAATTACCGCTCTTGCCGTTGGGGGTGCCGCCCGTAATGACGATTGTATCGCCCTTCTTTACAAGCCCCGAATCGCGCGCGGCGCACTTGGCAAAGTGGAACAGAACGTCTACGGAATTATATTCCTCGCTGAGTACGGGATAAACGCCCCAACTGAGCGCGAGCTTCTGATAGGAGCGCGCGTCCGTCGTCATCCCTATAATGTCGATCATAGGACGGAAACGGGAAACCATCTTCGCCGTTCCTCCGGTGCGCGTGCACACGACGATCGCCTTTGCGTTGACGTCGCGCGCCAAAAGGCATGCCGAATGGGAGAGCGCGTCCGAAAGTCCGCGGATCAGATATTCGCCCTCGTCCACCGCCTGAATGAATTGCGATCTGTTTTCCGCTTGCTGTGCGATGCGCGCCATAGCCGCAACCGCTTGTACGGGATAGGCGCCCGCCGCCGTTTCGCCCGAAAGCATGATCGCGCTGGAACCGTCGTACACGGCGTTGGCAACGTCGGAAATTTCCGCACGCGTGGGACGGGGGTTTTTGATCATGGATTCAAGCATTTCCGTTGCGGTAATGCAGCGCTTGCCTGCGATACGGCAGGCATTGATGATCGTCTTTTGAATATCGGGCAGTTCTTCGTAGGGGATTTCCACGCCCATATCGCCGCGCCCGATCATGATTCCGTCGGAAACGTCGAGGATCTCGTTCAGGTTATTAACGCCCGTACGGTTCTCGATTTTTGCGATGAGGTCGATATCGGTCGAGCCGTGCTCTTTCAGGAAGTTCCGAACGTCTAAAATATCCTGCGCCTTGGAGACGAAGGAACAAGCCACAAAGTCCACGCTGTGCTCGATTCCGAATAAAAGATCCTTTTTGTCCTGTTCGGAGAGGTAGGTAAGGTGTAATTCTTTTTCGGGGAAGAACATACTCTTTCTGCTCGAAAGTTCGCCGCCGATCAGAACTTTGCATAGAACCTTGGGCTTTGCAACCTTTACGACCTCGAACACCATCAGTCCGTTATTAAGAAGAATCTTGTCACCGGGGTTCATTTCGTTACAGATATTTTTATAGGAAACGGACACCTGCGTTTCGTCGCCCTCGATATCCTCCGAAGTAAAGGTGAAGGCGTCGCCCGTCGCAAGATTGATTTTTCCGTTTTTAAATACGCCGATACGAAATTCTGGTCCCTTTGTGTCGAGCATAATGGGGAGCGCGATTCCTTTGCTTTCGCGCACGTGCTTGATCATAGTGATTTTTTTTGCATGATCCTCGTGCGTACCGTGTGAAAAATTGATACGGGCAACGTTCATTCCTGCCTCTGCCATAGCCGCGATAATTTCCTCGGTATCCGAAGCGGGTCCGAGCGTGCATACGATTTTCGTCTTTTTCATTGTAAGTCCTCTGAATTAAAAATATTTACCGAAAGTATTTTATCATATTATAAGAAAAATTCAAGTGTTTTCTAAAAATTTGTGCTATAATTATTTTACCGAGCGGACTGTGCAGTCGCGGCGTACCTTCGAGTACGATGAGGAAAGTCCGGGCATCGCAGGGCGGAACGCCTGATAACGTCAGGTGGGGGCGACCCTAAGGAAAGTGCAACAGAAAATAACCGCCCCGAACCCTTTTATGAGGGGATCGCGCAAAAATACGAAAGGTTTTTGCGTTTCGGGGTAAGGGTGAAAAGGCGAGGTAAGAGCTCACCGACGGGGCGGTAACGCTCCGTGCCGTGTAAACCCCGTTCGATGCAAGTTTGGGCTGTGTTCATAGGGTTGCCCGCCCGAACACAGCCGTCAATAACGCTTGACCCTGTCGGCGACGGCAGGGCTAGATAAATGACTGCATTCAACAGAACCCGGCTTATAGGTCCGTCTCGGTATTTTTGTAGTAACGCCGTTTATCGGTTGAATCATAAAAAGCAGAGGAAGAGGAGATTTAATATGAAAAACTGCCCTATATGCAATGCACTCATAAACGACACGGCGAAATATTGTTCGGAGTGCGGTTTGAATCTTGTGCGATACGAAGTGAAAAATAATTTAATGCACTGTTCGCAGTGCAACGCGCTTATTAAAAGCAAGGATAAGTTTTGTTCGAATTGCGGATTCGAACTTATAAAGCCTGTGATCAATGAAGATTTTAACGACCTTTTTGCCGTAGAAAGGGAAAAATTGCTTGCGGCGTTTGAATATGACGAGCACGCTGACGGAAAGTTTACGATCAAAAAATTAAAGGACGTAAACGCTTTGGACATTACCGTTCCCAAGGGTGTGATCGGAATTGCGGACGAAGCGTTTGCAAACAGCGCGATCTTGGCAATCGCTCTTCCCGAAGGTTTGATCAAGATAGGCGACCGTGCCTTTCAGAACTGTAAACAATTGATACAGATCAATTTTCCGCAGAGCTTGATGTGGGTAGGCGAGGAGGCTTTTGCCGACTGTTTCGAGCTTGATATAGAATTGCCCCCGACCGTCAGAAAAGTTGGCGTAAACGCGCTGTCGAATACGAAATCCGAAGCGCGCAGGCAGAAGGGCGAAGAGGCAAAACGCAAGATCGAAGAGGAGAGAAGAAAGGCGGTTGAAGAAGTAAAGCGCAGAGCGGAAGAAGCGAGAATTCAGGCGGAAAAGACAAAGCGCAAAGCCGAGGAAGAGAGAATCAAGGCGGAAGAGGCGAAACGTAAAGCTGCAAAGGAAAAACTCAAAGCGGAAGAAGCGGCAAGGCGTAAAGCCGAAGAGAAAAAACTTAAAGCGGAACAAGAAGCAAAACGCAAAGCCGAAGAGGAAAAACTGAAAGCGGAACAAGAAGCAAAACGCAAAGCCGAAGAGGAAAAACTGAAAGCGGAAGAAGAGACGAAGCGCAAAGCCGAAGAGGAAAAACTTAAAGCGGAACAAGAAGCAAAACGCAAAGCCGAAGAAGAAAAACTGAAAGCGGAACAAGAAGCAAAACGCAAAGCCGAAGAGGAAAAACGCAAAGCGGAGGAAGAGGCGAAGCGTATTGCCGAAGAGGAAAAACGCAAAGCGGAGGAAGAGGCAAAGCGTATCGCCGAAGCGGAGATTGCGGCAGAATGCGTTATCGAGAGCGGAATATTGATCAAATATACCGGCAACCGTAAAAAAGTAATGATCCCGCAGGTCGTAACCGAAATAGGGGAAGAAGCATTCAGAAAAGATCTGTTTGAAAATAACCTTGTAGAGAGTATCGAATTACCCGATAGCGTAACGCAAATCGGTGAAAGAGCATTTTACGGTTGTAAAAATCTTAAAAGCATAAAAATACCGTCCGGTGTTACATATATAGATAAAGGAGCGTTTTACGGCTGCGAAAGTCTTAACGGCATCGAATTGCCCGAAAACGTGAGCGAAATATGCGAGAGCGTATTTTTCGGCTGTAAAAGTCTTGAACGCGTCCATTTATTCAACGGCGTGACCGAAATAGAGAAATATGCGTTTGCTTAACCTCGTTAGAACACCTTTTAAGCCTATTTTTAGTCGTTTTTAGTCGTTTATTATCATATTTCTATATATACAAGCATATTACGGGTTTCCTTGAGTTTTGGCTCAAGGTCTTTTTTCTTTAATCCTTTCCACCAAAACTCGTCCACCCAAGTCATTGCCGTAAAAATAATAACGCCCCGAAGGTCAGTTCCTTCGAGGCTTTCTTCTTTATCATCTATTCGGGGTTTTGTCTTTATCGGCTCGTCAACGTAGTGGAGTATGATTTCTATGTGGTCGCTATATACGAATACTTTTTCGACAAGCAACTCAATCATCATTTCGGGTTCTTGTTTTATACCGTCTTGTAAGTATTGTGCGATTGTTTCTTTATCCAAAACGGTTTGTTCTTGCAGTCGCTCAAATATCAGTTTCTCTTGTAACTTTTGCCTTGACTTTTCAAGCTCTTGCAATCTCTCTTTTGTGGTATCCGTTATAATGCCTTGCTCAATCGCTCGCATAATGTTGCTTATGCCTTTGTTGATTTGAGTCAGTTCCTTTTCAAGTAGTTTAACGGTGTTTTCGCTCATCAGCTTGGCGTTATGCTGTTTGTAGATCTCGTCCACGATAACGTCAAGGTTTTTGCCCGTCAAAGTGTCTTGCAGGGTTTTGATTACAACTGTATCAAGGTAATCTTTCTTAATGAACTTTGCATCGCAGTTCTTCTTGCTGACAGCGTTCCAACACTTATAGTATTTATTGACACGCCCAGACTTCGACGTTCCGCTGTATGAGGTCATTCGAGTTCCACACTTGCCACAATAAACTCTATGGCGGAGTAGGTAGGAGTAGTCGGGGATATGATTGCCGTAACGGTTAGCGTCAATCTTTTGCTTGCATTTCTCGTAAAGTTCAGGCTCAATAATTCTCGGATAGATATTATCGTAAACTTCGCCGTGTAACTCATATCTACCTGTGTATTTCTCGCCGTGAAGAATTACATATATGTTCGCTGCACTGAACGGCTTGCCACGATAGAGAATACCACGCTCGGCAAAGTTGATAGCGATTTCGTTACCACGCTCACCGGCAGCGTATCTTTCAAATATCTCTTTGACTATCGGACCTTCTTCGTCGTGGATAAATACTTTCTTCTTTTCGGTGTAGTAACCGTAATTAAGTTTGCCAGCGCAGTGCAGTCCTTTCAGTCGGGTTTCTTTTTGTCCACGTCTGGTCTTTTGCGCTAACTCCTCGCTGTAGTATTGGTTCATACCTTCCAAAAGGCTTTCAAGCAAAATGCCTTCGGGGGAGTCTGGTATGTTTTCCATAGCGGATAGAATTTTAATTCCGTTATCTTTGAGGTGCTTGCGGTGCATAGCCATTTCAAACTTGTTACGAGAGAATCTATCCAGCTTGTAAACGAGAACGTAATCCCAAGCCTTTTTATCGCTGTCTTTCATCATTTTTTGGAAAGCATCACGATTATCGTTTGTACCCGTTGTTGCTCGGTCTATGTACTGACTGACGATTAAAATATCGTTTCTTTCGGCGTAGTCATTACATACACGAACTTGTCCTTCGATAGACTGTTCCGTTTGTCTATCGCTACTAAATCTTGCGTATATAACTGCTGTTTTCATCTTTGACCTGCCTTATACAAAAATTCAAGTATTTTTCCGACTTCTCTTAAAAACGGATCGTTTTCTTGATCGACAACTTTGTATTTGACATACTTGGAAAGTTGCGACAAGAATTTCATCGTATCGTTTATTTTGCGCCCTAAAATCGAAAGGGACGAAAACAAAACTATATCCCAATCGTGTTGTTTGCAGCCCTTTAACAACTGCTGTTTCATAAGCAAGGGTTCACGCTTTGTCGTTACGCAATCCATATAAAAGCCTACGACCTTTATTCCGTGTTGTTGTGCATATTCTCTGCACAACTGTTCTTGCATCTCGTTATCGGGTTCGCTTATGCGCCCTTCGAGATGACAAGTGTAGATAACTGCTTTCTTCATTTTTAACACTCCTTTTTGCTTTTGAGGACATTCTAAATACCTAATAGGAAGGTTTTTTTCCTATTAGAAATATTTTTTTTGCCTCATCAACAATCTTTTCTTATTCGTCTTTCGACGAACAACGGAGAAGTCCGGAAATGTCTTTGTCAAAAGTAACTTATATGATTGTAAGTAAGTCCGTCAAAGAGAAGTAGAAAATATTACGCTGTAATCTTTCTTGATTAAAATTTTAAGTAATATTTTCTACCTTTGACGGCAAAGGCGTTTTCGGACACAAAACCATGTCGAAAGACGAATACCGCTTTACCGTGAAGTGCTGTCTAATAAAAGTTACACTGATTTGTTTTGCTGTCTTATTTTTTGGACATTACACCCTTGCTTTTTGTCGAATAATTTGTTATAATGATTTCGTATGGGAAAACAGAATTTTTCTAAAATTAAATTATTAAAGATTTGGGAGATGCTGAAGCAGGACACTGACGAACAGCATCCTTTGACGACCAATCAAATAATAGAGAAATTAAATGCGGTAGGGTTAGAGTGCGACCGCAAAACCCTATACCAAGATATAGCAACACTCAATGCCTACGGGTATGAGATCATACAGCGCAGAGGGCAACACAACAATTCTTACTATGTAATAGACCGTAACTTTGACGTACCAGAACTCCGTATCTTAATGGACGCAGTGCAAGCTGCAAGTTTTGTTACCGAAAAAAAGACAGCCGAATTTATAGACAAGATTTCGGCGCTCGGCGGTAGCAATCGTGCCGAACTGCTGAAAAGAAATATCGTTTTATTCAACACGACCAAGCATACAAACGAAAACATTTATTACAGCATTGATAAGATAGACGAAGCTATATTGTCAGAGAAGAAAATCATATTCAAGTATTTCGATTATGATTTGCACGGTGAAAGAGTATTCCGTAGGGAAGGGCACCGTTACGTTGCAAATCCCGTAACATTGGTTTTCTCTAATGATAATTATTATCTTGTCTGTTATCACGATAACCATAAAACACTTACGAACTATCGTATAGACCGTATGACGGAAGTCGATATACTCGAAGCACCTATCAATAAAGAGGCAAGACCAAAGGGCACAGATGTTTCGGATAGCCGTAAGCAAGCCTTTTCAATGTTTAGCGGCGAAACGCAAAAGGTAACTTTTGAAATGACTTCCGATTTGATAGATGTCATTTTCGATAAGTTCGGCGAGAAAACCAAGATTGCCGATATAGGCAATAATAAAATTCAGTTTTCAGCCGAAGTACAAATAAGCAATATGTTTTTCGGTTGGTGTTGCAGTTTTGGCGATAAGATGAAAATCGTTGCGCCAAGAGAGCTTAAAAATCAATTTATAGAATATTTGCAAACGCTTTCAACTATGTACACAGTCGATTAACACAGGTAACAATGAGAGGATTGAATGCAGGATTTTGAAACTCTGTATGACGAGAAATTATCGTCAATGCAGGACAATGAAATAGTAGATGAATACTTTATGAGCCTTTTACGGACTCATAGTTTTGTCGAACTTCTTAAATCCTTATATTACAGTCCGCATGATGCTGATATGTCAATATATTTGGAGTGTTTGAAGCAAGGTTATCGTATGTGTGATTTGCAACGAGCCTTTTGCTTTTTGAATGATGAATGGTATGATGGTCCAATTTGCATTATTGTCGAGGAAAGGGATAGTAAAGAAGAACTTGTTGAGGTGAGTGACGAACCCGTAGAAACTATTTCTCGGTTTACAGAGGAGTATTTTTTACGTATACGTTTAATTTCGGAAGAGGAAGTAATTATTGGCGAAACAAATAGTATAAAGATTGAAAGCAACTTATTTTCGGTGAATTCTATATTTAGTGAAGCAGCAGAAGGGGCGTCATTAAATATAGATCAGAATAATGTATTATCTATTCGTAATTCCGGCGAGGAATTACATAATAATTCCGAGTTAAAATTAGATGCGAGCAATGTGGAAGTTGTTCATAGATATAATAGCGATTCAGTTCAGTGTTTAGATGGCGATTTGGCTGGCGATTTCTATTATGCAATTATCAATGCGGCAGATGAGCTTTTTAGTGTGTTGGAAAAAGAAAACTGTTTAATGCGGACAAGGCAATATATTGACAGTTTGAATGTGCCTTTTGCCGAAGTGCAGATTGAAAGATTTATAAACGATAAAAGTATAGTTGAAAAATGTAATCAATCAAGCATTTATAATCTCGCTGACTTTTTAGAACGCTCGCCGATTTATATATCCACTCAAGAGATGTTTGAGATTTATAGCGCATTACAGCAGGTCGATACCGCTCTACCCATTGATATTTTCAATTCGTGGATAAATAAGTTGGCGCCGCGTGAGTATTATGTCCTTAAAAAACGATATTTGGATGGGCAGTTGCTTACTTTAGAAAGCGTTGGTGAAATTTGTAATGTTTCAAGAGAGAGGATACGGCAGGTTGAGTCAAAGGCTATTAGAGGAATGCTGTCGCCCAAAAGAAATAAATTCAGAATTGCTTTAGTATCTCAATTAAAATTGTTTAGTCCGCATAAATCATATATTACTATTTCCGAATTAGAGGAATTGGGTTTAGGCGCTAATGTTGCGATATTTCTTGACAAGACAACGGGCGATGTTTTTTATGAAAGTGGATACAGCGCTTGCTTTTTTAGCGGAGATTCAAAAGATAAACTTGATTTCTGTTTGGAAGAGCTTCCAAATGAATTTACTAAAACAGATCTTCAAGAGTATAGTGTTCTAATATCCGAGAAATTGAATAATGCTTTTACCGCAAATGAAATTACTGATTTGATTTGCAGTAAGTATAGGATTTACGGTGAGTATATTGCAAAGAACAGAATAACCCTTAAAGTCATATTGTCTTTCCTAATGCAAAAATACTTCCCAGACGGAATGGATATATATGAAGATGCTAATATAGATTTCTTGCGCGAAAAGGCATACATAGAGTTTGATGGCTTTGAATTGGCTGATAATAATAGGGCCGTGCGCGCAAGGTTACAGGCTTTTTGTGTCATGGTCGCTCGCGGCATTTGGAAATATGATACCGAGCAAGTTCTTATTTCTAATGAACTGCAAGTCGCAATCCTTGATTACATAAAGCAATATAATTCGCCTGTTTTGCCTATTCAAGCAATAATGGATAAGTTCAGTGCTGAACTTGGTGAAATTGAAATTTATAATAAATATTCATTGCATAGTCAGTTGAAAAAAATCTTGCCTAACGAATATTCTATCAATCGTGATTATGTGATGAAAAGTACCGGTGATACGTTTTATAGCGTTATTGAGGCCTTTGTTAAGCAATCTGCTTTCCCCGTAACCAAGAGGGATATTCAAAGTAATTTTCCGGGCGCAACGGAAATTGTTATACAACAGATGGCGGCGGCAACTAAAGTTATAAATATGAATGGGTATTACGTTCATCTTGATAATTTAGAGATAACTGACGATGAAATTTCTTCGTTAAAGTACGCAGTAGATAATGAATTGAGAGATAGGGAAATTCATCACGCCAATATTGTATTTTCCAGAATTAGGGGTAGTTTATCGGGACTATTTAATAGGGTTGGCGTAAATCACTATTTGCAATTCTTTTACTTGCTTCGAGAAATATTTCCTAATGATTACGAATATAACAGACCGTTTATTGGGGCTTTGGGCGTTGAAGTGATCAGCGGCGAAGCTCAAGTTATTAACTTGATAATGCAGTATGATGAGTGTAGCATAGCCAATATTAGGCAGTTTGCAAAGGAAGTCGGGACTACTATAGAACGATATATAGAGTTTATAGATAGGAATAATGACGCCTTCATATTTAAGAACAGAGAAACTATTATTTCTGTAAACGCAGCCGGACTTGATGAAGTGGATTTTTCGAGATTGGACGATGTTTTAGATGAGTTTATAGGCAACGAGCAGTATAGGTTACTATCAGACTTTTATAATTATCGTGAATTACCTGATTTAGCTTGTTTATGGAATACATGGCTTTTGTATAGTGTCATTAAGAAGTATTCAACAAAGTTCAAATTGGCATTAACGTCTAATTATCTCAATGAGGCAAAGCCGATTTTAGTGCGACAAGGTTTCGATGAGTCCAACATTGATTTTGGCGCTTTAGCCGAAATAGACCAAGGCGACTCGGAACAGTTTGATAATAATGACGAAGATATTTTAGATTCTTTCGATTACGATGATTTGGAGTAAATATGAATTTCAAGGACTTACTAATTAAAAAAAGTTATATCAATCGAGGAACAGACAATTTTGTGGACTGTTTGCTTAATCCTGCGCTTAAGTTGGCTACAACGTATCGAAGAAGCGTTGGGTTTTTCTCGTCCTCTGTTTTTAAGTTAATCATAAATGCTTTGCCATCGTTTATTCGTAATGGCGGTAAAGTTAATTTGATTGTAAGCCCTACATTAAGTGAAGATGATATAGCGGCAATACAGTTGGGTTATGAACGTAAAGAGGATTTGATTAACCGTAGGTTTTTTGAGGACTTTAATAGTGAAATTAAGTATTTTGATGATGCCAGCTTGGAAGTGTTGTCAGAGCTTGTCGCAAGGGATATTTTAGATATTAAAGTCGCTTCGGTTAAAAACGATATTGGTATCTATCACGACAAATTAGGAATACTGATCGACAAAGACGATAATAAAATTGTTTTTTATGGTTCGCCGAACTCGTCCGTGAATGCTTATCAAAACAACTACGAAAGAGTTAGAGTGGTCCGTAGTTGGATTGCAGGCGAGGGTGATAGTGTAGATGATGAGGTTGTAGAGTTCGATAAACTTTGGGATAACCAAAACGAATTTTTAGATGTCTATAACTTTATGGATTCCATTAAGAAAAGTATTTTCAATGTCATTGAAGAAAGAAAGTTTATCAAGAAAAACTCCGAGCCGATTAAGTTATTTGATTATCAGGAAAATGCTATTCAAAAGTGGGTAGAAAACGGCTATAAAGGTTTCTATATTATGGCAACCGGTACAGGTAAAACTTGGACTGCCATATATTCTGCCAAAAAACTCATAGAAGATTTTCCAAGTCTTGTTGTTATAGCTGCGCCGTATAAGCACCTTGTTAAACAATGGGCTGAAGATGTTAAGAGAGCATTTAATGATGCAGGTATCGTGCTTATATCATCTGAAAACCATCAGTGGTACAGCATTGCAAAGCAATTAGTTATTGCGCAAAAGTATAGTCCTGAAAAGCAAATTATTTTGATTACAACGATAAAATCCTTTTACTCCGATAAGTTCAAATCTGTAATGGATTTATCAAGTCAAGAAAAATTGCTTATCGTGGATGAGGCACATAGGTTTACTCAACGCGATGAAGAATTGCATACTACATTCAAGTATATGCTTGGTTTAAGTGCAACACCTATCAATGGTAAAAATAATGCGGCAGGTGTTGATTTAGTCAATTTCTTTGGAGGGCAAGTATTTAATTTGCCCATAGAAGAGGCTTTGGAACGTC
>CAJUET010000010.1 GCA_910585595.1 uncultured Christensenella sp.
CTTTAAAAGCATTTGTGGCATAAACATTTTCAATATCGCAAATAACTTCTTTGATATTTGATTCGTTACCGCAATATAATTGTCTGATAATCGATAGTCTGGAATCAACTGTTGCCACAACTGCTTTTAAAGGAGATTTTGAACAACTAAATCATTTAATAGAAAATAGTAAAAATATTAAAGCTATATGCGAGTATTATAAAAAGTATTGTTCACAAGGATTAGCGGAAACACTTAATTTTTCTTTGCGTGTAGAAACGCGTCGATGGTATGAGGAATACAAATCTCTTGACAAAGAAATTAAAGAATTTATATCTCCTGCAATTGATAATAATTATAATTTATTAATTTCGGCGGCAAAACAAGAGGTAGAATTAAGACCCGTATTAAATTTGGGCGGTTGCGACGTCAAGAATCTTGTTTATGATAACAACAAAACAATGTTTGTAGACCTTGAACGTGCACACTGGGGATGGCCGGGAATAGATTATGCGGACTATTTAATTACATATTATAAAAGACACAAAGAATCAGAAAACTTTTGGGAAGATATTCTTGATAATTTTACATCCGATTACATCAGTAAACCCCTACTTCTATGTTGGCTAATACTTAACGGATGGAAAGAAGCAATATCTGAAACAATAATAACAGAGCAACCGTTGAAAGCTGAGCTGATAGTAAGACAGAAAAAACTTACCCAACTGCTACAAGAATGTTGTTAACATACATTACCTTGGATTGCATAGTTCTTTGCCAATTTTCTACTGAAAGCAGTCTCTTAAAATCGTGTTCAAAATCTTTGTCGTTGATTTCCCTAAGGATTTTGTTCAAAGTCTCAGAGTCATTAATTTGATGATAATACATACAGCTTGCGAGTAAAACTTGCCTTACAACAGAGGCTTTGTCCTCGCGCACTTTGCAAGCAAAATGCATCAACAATGTATTTGTAATACTTGCAAGCAACTGCCTCAACTGAATTGAATCGCCATTAGTGTTTATCAAAAGCGAAGCAAGACTAAATTGAGCTCGCCAGCGATAGATATTGGATTGCGTATCAAACAAATATAAATTTGCCGAATGCAGTAACCTCTCAGCAGAATTGAAATCGTTTTTGGCTATATACATTACCGCTTTTAAGATAAGCGCTCTGCCCTTCTGGCAATTAATATTTGTTTGCTCGGCTTCTGCTATGTATTGTTCAATATACTTTAAAATTTCATTTGCTTCATGATGTCTACAATCGGGTTTTACATAATCTAAAACCATACTCATAACAATATCAATCTTAGCGTGTAACTTGCCTTGCCATGGAAAATTTGTGCCCTGCGCTGTTTTAATAAGTTGCCTATAATATTTTTCCGCTTGATAAGGATTATGTTTAAGAGCAGCGTTGCCTAATTGCGAATATTTTTGAATGACAGGATAAAATGATTGGGGGAACTTTTTAATTGCATTTTCAAAAATTTCAAGAGCATTTTCACCTGTACTTTGTTCTTTGATGGTCAAAGCATAATCTTGAATGACTTGCCCAACATAGTCATTTTTAATATCGAAAGGCACACGTTCAATTTCATCATAATACGGTTTGATTACAGAGAGCGCTTCCTCGAAATTTCCCGCAAAAAAATACTTTTCCCATTTTAAAAGAGTGTATTTGATTCGTTCAACAGAGAAATCATTGCATAAACATAAAACGTTTTCAAGTTTTTTCCAGTATGGGTCGTATTTACTGTTACCAATCATATTCATTGCGCCCAAACAAGTGAAGAACAATAAAAGAATTTCAATTTCCGTTTCTCTACTGATGTATAATGTCGTATCAAGGCATCGCTTGGCTTCTTTAGCCGCTTCATCGAAAACATTCTCACGCATTAAACTTTGTATATACAATATCGCGTTTTGTGTATACTCGTGTGTCCTTTGCGCATAAAACAAAATATTAAGATAAACGGCTGTATTATTTTTTAATTTATTATCTGAGTCTTCATTTTTAACCAATAGGTAAAGATTGTTTGCCGCTATGTATGTTTCAATATAATTAGAATTTTGATAAATTATTCTTTGATATTTTAAATGGCATTCAAAACCAGAGCCTATGTCTGAAAACAACATTGACTGCGCTATTTTTTCTTTAATTTCTTTGGGATAATTATATATAACGAAATAGGGAATATAGCCTTTTAAGATTATTACCAGTGCGAAAATTTCACACATAACCGAGTCCTTGAGTAGTGACATTATAACTGAAGGAACAATACTTGCATTGATGAAATCTTCTTTAATAAAGTTTTCTAAACCTTCCTCTTTTGTGCAGGTTTCGAATCTATAAAAAAATTCCGGCGGCATATTCTTTAAACGTATTATTGCTGTATTAATTTCCAACGGACTGTATTCCAACAGCTTTGCCAAAGTAGCACAGTGGGTCAAATTTAATTTTTTATCAATACTTTTGCTAATATATTCAGCAGCATAATTATGATCTAGTCCCTCTATTAGTTTTGTAGCGCTTAAGCGTGACAACTCATCAATTTTAAGATTCAATTCATTTTTAGCAGTGTCAGTTATTACCGGATCTCTGATTTCAAACGTCATTTTTATTCCGTGTGAAACCAGCAGTTTTACAAGGCAGATCAAAAATGAAAGAGTTTCTTTCTGTGAATTGTTAATGTTACGAAATACTATACTGATTTGAAGGTTTTTATTATCAAGTATTTCTTGTAAATAATTGATTAAAAGCTGCGTGTAGGAATCTCTGTATTTATAGAAATTATCTGTAGAAGAAATTATGGCATTTGATACTGCATCAACAATATCAGCACTAAGATGCACTTTTTTTATATTAAGAATATTTTTTACCTTTTTAATATTTTTTTCAGTTAAAAGAAAATTAATATTAACACCCCAAATAATTTCAAGAAGAGTCACAAAAAGAGCGCGCGGAGAAGTTATTATGTCCATAAACACATCGCGCGTTCTGTAATTTATGTTTCTTAGTTTTTCCTGAACTGCATCCATTACAAGGCTTTTCCCTGTACCTTCTTTGCCTCTTATTACTATCGAGGATGCGCCACTTAGAAATTTGTATATGTCGTCTATATATGCATTATGTCTTGCGCCGAAAGCACTGGTTTGAATTTCGGTCTTCACAATATTTTGCTCGGGATTATTAAAAATTCCTTTACAATCTTTCATTGCTATACTGAGTTTATCGGAAAAGGGAACTTTAAACAGGTCTTTATTTGCGAAAAAAAAGTCTGCTAACTGACCGCCGGTAATTTTTTCGATATGCAAAGCGCTTCCATTTTCAAACATTGCGATTTCTTTCAATGATTGAGGACTGAATTTCAAGTTTGTTGAAATAAAAAGCTTATGGGCGGGATAGTTAAATGCTATTACAATAGCTTTGGCACAATCCGATAAACTGAGAGAAACCTGTTCTAGCTTTCTCATTTTTGATTCCATAAGATAAATTTTATTTTCTCCGTCAGGTGAAGTAATTTCCCAAATTGCATCGTAACCGTTATCTTTAGTTGCCTGCGTTAAATTCTCATTTTCGCCTTTATCATATTCTGTTCCAAAGTAATTTTTGTTAATATAATAAAAAGCGAGTCTTTCCATCTCGCGCCAAACTTTTTCTTTATTATATTTTTTTGTGTTTTTATTAGCTTTATCTTTCATATGTTTAGTTAAAATAATTCTTAGTTATTTTTACCAAATTTTACCATATTTTGATATAATTTTCAATAGCAAATCAAAAAAATATGGAGAATTTATGGACTATTTATCGAAATTTATCAATTATTTACATGCCACAAAAAATCTATCTAATAAAACCTTAAAAGCCTATACCAGCGATTTGAAGCAGTTTTTTAATTTTGAAAAAACAATACTTTCCCCCGACATTTGCGGTTTTATTGCGCATCTTAATGCTGATTTAAAACTTAAGGACACTTCCATACGAAGAAAAATCATCACCCTTAAAAATTTTTATGATTTCTTATATAACGAAAATATAATTACCTTTTCTCCCTTTGCAAAGTTAAAATTCCGCTTCAAGCAAGAGCGTAAACTACCCAAAACACTTCCAATAAAAGATATTACGAAAATACTTTACTGTCTAAGTAAAGATTATAACCACCTCTCACCGTTCGCAAAAAGCACCTTCGTACGCGATGCCGCACTTTTAGACTTATTAATCAGCTCTGGAATACGAATCGGCGAAGCTGCGGCAATAACTTTGGACGACATCATTAGTCCAGAACATACAATTCTTATTCACGGAAAAGGGCGCAAACAACGTTTAATTTACATATCCTCTCCCATTACTTGGGAGAGGCTTAAAGCTCTGATTAAAGAACGTAAAAAATCAAGCAACAATTATTTATTTGTAAACCGTTACGGGAATCCGTTGTCGATTCATGGAATTGAAGACATTTATAAAAAATACATAAAAAAGGCGCAGATAAATACGAAGTCTACTCCGCACTATCTGCGCCATACTTTTGCCACGAATTTACTTGCGAACGGTGCCGATTTGCGCTCTGTACAAGAAATACTTGGTCACGCAAGCGTTGCCACAACTCAAATTTATACCGAGGTCACAACCGCACGAAAAAAACAAGTTTTAAAGAAATTCAATTACAGAAACAAACTTTAATAAATGTTATTGAAAATATAGAAATAACGCCAATTATCCATTTGCAAGGGTTCGGATTCATTTCTGTTGAGGTCACCAAACGAGGGGTATAAGAACACCCCGAAGAAGAAACCGAATTTTCGGTTTCTTCTTCTTTTGCGCTTTTTTCGCTTTCGTCCTCGTTTCCGTCGGGGTAATCGGGGAAAATTAAGTTCAAAAGCAGTTCCTCTTTCTGCCCGCCTTTTAGGTGGAATAACACTTTCATTTTATCGTCGTAAAGCACAACGCGATAAATAAAGATATTGATTAGCTCCTTGCGGTGCTTTGTCTTGGTGTAGTCCAACGTGCGGAAATGTAACAACCATTTGCGAATATCAGAATAGCTGTATTTCATTTGCATTGCCTTTTCCATTGCGACGGTGTCCGTAAGCTCTTTGTTTTCATTCTCTAACCGCTCCACTTGCGACAGTATAATGTCTGTTGCCTTGCCGTGCATAAGGGCTTGCATTAGGTTGTCAATCGCCTTTTTGTTGTCCTCGATTATATTTTCAAGCCGCGTTATCTCACTGTCGTTCCGCGCCGCTTGAATAAGCGTGTAGGTTTCTGCGGCAACCATATCTATAAATTCGTCGGTCAAAACGCCGTACTTGTTCCGCTCCGTGCCGTCGCCCGTAATAGCAGTTATAACCTCGTCCTCTAAATATTGCTTGCGTATCGTGCGCTTGTCGCAAGTATGCTTTGTAACGCCTACACACTTGTAATAGTTGTGTAGCGTTTTGTTTTTGCTCATTGCGCTCACGCCCGTCATTTTATTGCCGCATTTCCCGCATATCAATTTTTCTGATAAAATGTATTCGACTTTTGCCTTGCCCCTTGCGGGCGCGGCGGCATATAAAGCAAGTTTTTGTTGCGCTTGCTCGAATAACTCGTCGTCGATTATGCGCGGCATACCGCCGTCAATCTCGTTGCCTTGATAAATGTACTTACCCAAATAGCGGCGGTTGCTTAAAATGCGTTGAAAGCTGTTTTTGTTAAACTCGCCGCCTTTGGTCGTTTTAACGCCTCGTCCGTTCAGATAACGTATAAGCTCGGCGTAATTGTTCCCCGCAACAAACATTTCAAAAACGGTCTTGACAACGGGTGCAAGCGCTTCGTCAAGCACAAAACTCTTTTCGCTGTTTACCTTGTAACCGAGAGGAATAACACCGCCGAAATACTTACACTTTGCCGCAGACATAGCAATGCCGCGCTTGACCTTTTGCGACAGCTCCGCCGAATAGTATTCCGCCATACTTTCAAGTACGCCCTCGATTAAAATGCCGCTGGCGTCGTCCGTGATATTCTCTTTTGCCGAGAGGACGCGTACGCCGTTCTTTTTCAGCTTTGCTTTATAGGTTGCGCTATCGTAGCGGTTGCGGGCGAAACGGTCTAACTGATAGACAAGCACATATTGAAAGCCTTTGCGCTTACTGTCCTCAATCATTTGCAGAAATTCGGGGCGTTTGTCCGTTGTTCCCGTCAAAGCGCGGTCTATGTATTCGTGCGTAATGCGCAAATCGTTGCGCTGAGCAAAATTATAGCACTCGGCAAGTTGCCCCTCAATGCTTTGCTCGTTCTGTGCGTGTGAACTGAAACGGGCGTAAATAACTGCGTCTTTCATAGTGTGTTGCTCCTTTGCGCCGTCTGCTTGGTGTGCGGACGGCGGCTTAAAAATTTTGTTGTTCGCTTTGGTGCTTACCGTCTTAACCAGAGAAAAATGCCGCCGCAGATAAATTGTCAAGGGTTTATTTGCGAAGCAAACGACGGTTTTATGCCTAACGGGAGATAAATCGTCGCCCTTTACAATTTGTCAAGGCGGCGTATTCCGTCTCCAGACGGTAAGCACAAGCGAATAACAAAACTATGCAATTCTTACAGAAAAGAATATAATCATACACGATAACTATATCACGGTAAATATGGCGTTCTATTTGATTATGTTGTTATAAAACTAATGATTTTGTCGAAACTTGAATGAAACAGAACACTGTCGCCCTTATCGTCATTCGCCGCTTTCAGGTTCTTGCTATTTAACGCAATTTACAGTATAATAAATATGTAATGCTTTCAAAATCGGGAGTTCCTTATGTATAAAATTTTACTTGTAGAAGACGACGAAATAATATCAAAATCAATTATGCAACACCTTGAAAATTGGGATTTTGAAGTAATAACAGCACGGGATTTCAAAAATATTACAAATGAGTTTACCGAGTGCAATGCTCACATTGTTTTACTTGATTTAATATTACCGTTTTATGACGGCTTTTATTGGTGTAAAGAAATTCGTAAAATTTCCAACGTACCTATCGTGTTTTTATCGTCGGCTTCCGATAATATGAACATTGTTATGGCTGTCAATATGGGCGGTGATGATTTCATTTCCAAACCGTTTAACGTAGGCGTTCTTCTTGCCAAAATTCAAGCGATATTAAGACGAACATACGATATGCCGAGTGGCATTTCCATTCTCGAACATAAAGGTATAATTTTGAACTTGAACGATTTTACTCTTTCTTATCGAGATAAGAGTATGGAACTTACAAAAAACGAGTTTCGTATATTTGAAACATTGCTTGTAAATAAGGGGAAAATAGTAAGCCGCGATACTTTGATGATGAAATTGTGGCAAGACGATAATTATGTCGAAGAAAATACGTTGACGGTAAACGTAACGCGACTTAGGAAGAAATTAGAAGATTTAGGTATCGACGATTTTATCAAAACAAAAGTCGGTTGCGGCTATATCATTGAACTGTGAGAAAAAATTATGAAAGCACTAAAACTCATTCCGAAATATCTATGGCAATATAAATTCGTAATAGCATTGCTTTTTGTTTTTACGGCTGTTTTTGCGTTGATTGCATATCTATATCAAATGGCGGTTGAAGCGATTTTATACGCATTTGCGCTGTGTTTTGTCATTATAATCATTTTGGTGGCGATACACTTTTATTTATATTGTAAAAAGCATTTCGAGCTTATTCGGCTCTTAAATTACCCTTTGACTTTGCAATTACCTATTCCCCAAAATCTGACGGAAGCGGAATTGTATGCGGTTATCGAAAAAATCAGAGAACAATATAAAAACGATATAAGCAAAAAACAAAAAGAACATTCGGAATATTTAGAGTATTATACTATGTGGATGCACCAAATAAAGACGCCTATTTCGGCAATGGGGCTTATACTGCAAAACTCCGATACGAAAGAAAGTCGTGCGCTTGCCGCAGAACTTTTCCGAATAGAACAGTATGTAGAAATGGCATTATGGTATTTACGAATGGACGATATGACGGATATGGTGTTTAAGTCCTATGATTTAGACGAAATTATAAAAGAAGCCGTCAGAAAATATGCGCCGCTTTTTATAAGCAAAAAAATCAAAGTAAATTATTCGCCGGTGAATTGTAAAGTTATTACGGACAAAAAATGGCTGTCTTTCATAATCGAGCAAATTTTATCCAACGCAATCAAATACACCGAAAAAGGCAGCGTTACAATTACCGTAGAAAACAAAGTGATTATCATTGAAGATACGGGTATAGGTATCAGAAAAGAAGATTTGCCGAGAATTTTTGAAAAAGGCTATACGGGTTATAACGGTAGAATCGAAAAAAAATCAACGGGAATAGGATTATATTTATCCCGTCGGGCGGCGGACAAGCTCTCACATAAACTTTCCGTTACTTCCGAAATCGGAACGGGTAGTAAGTTTTATATTGATACGAATACTTATAATCTTAAAGTTGAATGACCTTACGAAAATGTCATTTCTTTCAGCCGAAATGTAACACCGTGTAATTGTGTTTATTTCGGCTGTTTTGATAAAATTAAATTATCTTAAAATTCGGAGGTAGTTTAACTTGGCTCTTTTATCGGTACAAAATTTAAGTAAAGTATATTCTTCGCGTTTAGGCGGCAATCAGGTTACCGCTCTTTCCGACGTTACTTTCTCGGTTGAATGCGGTGAATACGTTGCGATTATGGGTGAATCGGGTTCGGGCAAAACAACTCTGCTCAATATTCTCGCCGCACTCGATAAGCCTACAAACGGAACGGTTGATTTAGACGGTAAACTTCTTTCAAACATTAGCGAAAAAGAAATTGCGGCATTTCGACGTGATAATCTCGGTTTTGTCTTTCAAGAATTTAATTTATTAGATACTTTTTCTTTGAAAGACAATATCTTCTTGCCGCTTGTGCTTGCAAAAAAAAGTTATGAAGAAATGGAAAATCGTCTTGCCCCTATTGCGACCGAACTCGGCATTAAAGATATTTTGGAAAAATATCCTTATGAAGTTTCGGGCGGGCAAAAGCAACGCGCCGCTGTCGCACGGGCGATCATAACCAATCCGAAACTAATTCTTGCGGACGAGCCGACGGGCGCATTGGACTCGCGCTCGACCGACAGCCTTTTGGATGTGTTTGAAACAATCAATAAAAACGGTCAGACAATTCTAATGGTTACGCATTCCACGAAAGCGGCAAGCCGTGCCGGAAGAATATTGTTCATTAAAGATGGACGACTTTTTCACCAAATTTATCGCGGTGAAAGCAATAACGAAGAATTGTATTGTAAAATTTCGGATACGCTGACATTGCTTGCTACGGGGGAACGAAAAAATGGTTAAAAACTTATATGCCCGTCTTGCGTTCGGAAATTTGAAGAAAAACCGCAGAATATATTTGCCGTATATATTGACCTGTATCATTACGGTTATGATGTTTTATATGATTTACTCTCTTTACACCAATGAGAGTATTGCGGCAATGCACGGCGGTCAAACAATTCAATATACTTTGAATTTCGGTACGGTAATCGTCGGGATATTTGCCGTTATATTTCTGTTTTATACAAACAGTTTTGTTATCAAACGCCGTCAAAAAGAATTCGGACTATTTAACGTTCTCGGGATGGAGAAAAGGCATTTAGGTATTGTTTTGCTGTTTGAAGTTTTATACATTGCCTTATTTTCAATTATAGTCGGCATAGCGTTAGGAATGTTATTGGATAAGCTGATGTATTTGATTATTGCGCGTATTTTACATGCAAACTACGGCGCAGGTTTTTATATTTCGTGGAAGTCAACGCTGTTTACGACTTTGTTATTTGCGTGTATCTTTGCAGGTATATATATCTTTTCTCTTATCCGTATCAACATATCAAAACCCGTCGAATTATTAAAGGGCGATAATATAGGAGAAAAAGAACCGAAAACGCGGCACATAATGGCGATATTAGGTATTATTACGCTCGCTGCCGGCTATGCGTTGGCTATTTTTACAAAGGACGCCGTTGACGCTGTTTTATTATTTTTTATTGCCGTCATTTTAGTGATTATAGGAACGTTCTTTCTCTTTACGGCAGGCAGTATTGCTCTTTTGAAAGTTTTGAAAAAGAAAAAGAAGTATTATTATAAGCCAAACCATTTTATCAGCGTTTCCGGTATGACATATCGAATGAAACAAAACTCGGTCGGGCTGGCAAGTATATGTATACTCGCCACAATGCTGCTTGTTACAATATCGGCGACGACCTCTTTTATGTTCGGCAGAAACGATATGATAGCACAAAAATACCCTTACGATTTAATTGTTCAAGCAAACGTAAGCGAAAATGACAGTAGCACATTAACGGCGGATATCCGTTCGGAAATCGAAAAAAACGGTATGACGACAGAGCAAGAAATACTATGCAATTATTTACCTTTGGCGGCATTTTCCGACGGTAACAAAATAAATCTTCAAAAATCAGCGGGCGCAAATCCGTTATTATTATTGTTTGTTACCGCGCAAACGTATAATGACATTACAGGCTCGCAAAAACAGCTCGATAACGACGAAATTATAATAAGCGAAAGCAATATAAAATTCAATTACGAAGCAGTTAATATCTTTGATACAAATTATACTGTAAAAGAGAAAGTTGATAACTTTGTTAAAGACGGTTTAATGGCAAACGATATCGCCGGAGTCTCCGACGGAATGTATCTTGTCGTGTCCGACGAAACTGCGTTAAATGCGATCTACCAAAAATATAAAGCCGAATATGGCGAAAATACACCGACGATACAGTTTAGTTACGGGGTGAATTTTAAGGATACCAAAGAACAGCAAATTGTTTTTTCGGATGCGCTCTCGTCTATGTTGCAGGAGAAGAATTATAACGCACGCTATTCAATTCGCGTTATTAAAGCCGAAGAATTTATGAGTCTTTACGGTGGGATATTTTTTCTCGGCGTATATCTCGGACTTCTCTTTTTAATGGGTGCTATTCTCATTATTTATTACAAACAGATTTCGGAAGGCTATGAAGATAAGAAACGCTTTGAGATTATGCAGAAGGTCGGAATGAGTTATGCCGAAGTTAAAAAGTCTATTAACACACAAATTCTTATGGTGTTTTTCTTGCCTTTAATAATGGCAGGAATTCACGTTGCTTTTGCTTTTCCTATGATAAATTAGATTATGAGTTTGCTTGCACTTTTGAACACAAAATTATTTGCGCTCTGTACGCTCGGCTGTTTTGCCGCATTCTCACTTATATATGTGTTTGTATATTTTTTAACGGCAAAGATTTATCATCGAATAGTGAAAAACAGGGATATGAGTTAGAGATATAATATGATTTAATTTAGAAATTGGAGAAATAATTTATGACCTATTATGTTGTATGTCTCGAATGCGGGTATAAATTATTAAAAGCGGGCGACGGCTCAACAATAGAAATCTTATGCCCGAAATGTAAGGGCAAAATGCTTATCGCCGTAAAGGACGGAAAAGTCAGTGTGCAAAAAGCACCCGATAATAAGTAATCATTAGTATTACTTTTATAGTCCACTATGTCACACTGTCACACTTTTTCATAAATCCCGCGACGCAGTGCCTATTACTATTACCTTATAGGCACTGCGTCGCACGGAACATAAAAGACAATGTGTGCGGGCGGCGACAGCCGCCCGCACAGTGGCGTATAGTATTACCTACGCCACCCCGTAACGTGTAACGTAATTTTAGGCGTTTAATGTAAAATCGGCTATTATTCAATAAAAAATGACAATATACTCTTTATGCCTTGTTGTACCATTTGGGTGGGTATGGGTGGGAAAATCAAGGAGCATTTTATGAATAAAATACCGAGTGGCTTAACCGTCATTTATTTCGACGATAAGGACAAAAATATATATGCGGAATTACCGCCCGAACAAGTTTCCCCTATTTCTAAAGGATTCATTGCTCCGCTGTTGCTCCAATGTGCCAAAGTTCCGCCCTGACCGTAAGTAAACACCGTGAGCGTAGACTGTTCGCTGATTTTCGGTCCGACAGTTTTACCGAAGTCGCCGTTGGCAGACTTCTCGCGATTGAGTTGGATCGCCTTAGATTCCTCCTCTAACGTTACTCCGTAACGTAAATCTTTGATTTTGGCAATATCATTCGCCCTAATAATATCGAAATTATCCGTGTTATTCTGGAATTCCAGCGTTTCAAATTTTGCCTGCAAATCATCGTCGCTCATACTGTTTTTAACGCTTTCTTTAATGTTGGAATACATATCCGCAAATGTACTTTGGCTGACGGCGTAATGTGCATCTTCGCTGTATTCGGCGCGCGTTTTGATGGGCTGACCCAATTGCCCGATCAACAGCGAAAGCGCCGTAAAAATAAGCATTATAAGCGCCGCCAACCCGATTTTTCTTATGTGTTTCGTTTTCATATTGTTTCTCCTTTTAATTCCACTTCGCATAGAGCGTAATATTTTCAGTTACTACGTCCGTCTTAAAATTCCATTTCGTTGTATATTCTTCGTTAATATACCAACCATCAAACATATAGCCTTCATTCGTTGGTTGTTTTGGCTCTTTCATTATCATGCCACTAGATAACAGTACCGAATATGTTTCTTGACTTCCGCCAGTTGCATTGTATTCGACAATTTTCATCCAATCATATTCCCATAGTTCGGACAACTCCTTATAATAAGTAAGGGCATTTTTGTCTATATTCAAAACAATATATTTTATATCTGTCCTGTTTGACGTGCTTATTCTTACGTCAGAGTTTATTATTAGCTCACCTGTTAAATTTATAATGCTTTGATACATATCTATTTCACATTTATGATTGATAACAATTCTATCTATGTTTGTCGCATCTATTCCATAATGCTTAGTGCGAGATCCTACAGATGCTGTAAATAATTCTCCTATTTGTTTAACAGGATACCCTCCCAGTATTTCAGGCATCACCAATTCTTCGCGCTCTTTCTCCTCGTCCACCAAACCGAGAATGATTGCCGATTCATTTTTTACATAATAATAAAACTCGCCGTCTATTTGCTTTTTTTTCCACGGATCACGGCTCTGAAACAATTTGCATCCACTCAAACTTATCGCTATCAGAATTATCGAAAGTATATTACTTAGTAATATTACCCATCGTTTTTTCATGCCTCTCTTTCGCCCCCTCCTTATACTTCGATCCACTTCGCATAGAGCGTAATATTTTCAGTTACTACGTCCGTTTCAAAATTCCATTTCGTTGTATATTCTTCGTCAACGTACCAACCACTGAATGTGAATCCTTCTTTGTTTGGTTCTTCGGGTTCCAATAGTTTTTCTGCTTGATTTAAGGCAATTGCATAAGTTTTTTGTTTCCCGCCAACAGCATCAAACTCAACAAGATGCTTACCTACCCATTCGTATTCCCACATATATGACCATCCCGTATAGTAGGTCAAGGAACTTAACTTTATATTAAAAATTACTGCTTCTGCATCTAAATAATAAGATACGCCCAATCCAACATCAGCATTTACCTCTAATAGCCCTTTAAAATTCGCTATGCTATTATAGTCTACAATTATACACGAATGATTAACGATTATTTTCTCTATGTTTGTCGCATCTATACCATAATCACGGGTGGGGGATACTACAGATGCCGCGAATGATTCTCCTATTTGTTTAACTGGATATCTCCCCAATGTTTTGGGTATCACCAATTCTTCGCGCTCTTTCTCCTCGTCCACCAAACCGAGAATGATTGCCGATTCATTTTTTACATAATAATAAAACTCGCCGTCTATTTGCTTTTTTTTCCACGGATCACGGCTCTGAAACAATTTGCATCCACTCAAACTTATCGCTATCAGAATTATCGAAAGTATATTACTTAGTAATATTACCCATCGTTTTTTCATGTCTCTCTATCGCCCCCTCCTTATACTTCGATCCATTTTGCATAGACGTCTGTTACTTTTTCCCCAAATATCGAGTCGTCAGGGTTCCACTTTTGGCTACAATCTTTATCGGTAAACCAATCCACAAATTTATATCCTTCTTTTATCGGTGTTTCCGGAACTTCCAAATCGGTTTCTATATGATTAATAATTCCGCTCGTCGCAACCTCGTCCCCATTCTCATGAAAGATTATTCCGTAATGATTTTCATCCATAAAAATAAATAGGTCATATATTGAATAGAAATTATCAATATCTTTTGGAACATTTATATAGACGGTCTTTATATTTTTTACCATTGAGCCCTCTTTGTAAAGATCTGAATTTACATATTCTTGCTCACTGTTTATATCTAACGTTCCATAAAATTCGATAAAACTATACTGCGAAAGACGCATGAAATGGTTTAAAACGATTTTTTTAATGTTTTTTGCCTCAATTCCACAAAAAGATGTCTGACCACCCATAATCCCCTTCTGCTGATAATCTCCTATTTGTTTGACCGGATACCCTCCCAGTGTTTCGGGGATCACCAATTCTTTGATTTCTTCTTTGCCAAAAAATAAATCGAGAATGATTGCTGATTCACTTTTAACGTAATAAAGAAACCCTCCTTCTTTTTGCGCTTTCCTTTCCGAATCACGTCTTTGAAACCATTTGCACCCACTCAAACTTATCGCTATCAGAATTATCGAAAGTATATTACTTAGTAATATTACCCATCGTTTTTTCATGCCTCTCTTTCGCCCCCTCCTTATACTTCGATCCACTTCGCATAGAGCGTAATATTTTCAGTTACTACGTCCGTTTCAAAATTCCATTTCGTTGTATATTCTTCGTCAACGTACCAACCACTGAATGTGAATCCTTCTTTGTTTGGTTCTTCGGGTTCCAATAGTTTTTCTGCTTGATTTAAGGCAATTGCATAAGTTTTTTGTTTCCCGCCAACAGCGTCAAACTTAACAACTTGCTTTTCTATCCAATCAATATCCCACATTGATGCCCAGCTTTTATAATCTGTCAAAGAACTTAAATTTATATTAAAGACTATCTTTTCTATTTGTGGAATATAAACTGTTACATATAATTCAACATCAGCGTTTATTTCCAATTCTTTAAGATTAAATAAACCAGTTTCATCTGTAATACTACATTCATGAATTATAACAATTTTCTCTATGTTTGTCGCATCTATACCATAATCACGGGTAGGAGATCCTATAAATGCCGTAAATGATTCTCCTATTTGTTTAACTGGATACCCTCCCAGTGTTTCAGGTATCACTAATTCTTCGCGCTCTTTCCCCTCGCTCACCAAGCCGAGAATGGTTGCCGATTCATTTTTTACATAATAATAAAACTCGCCGTCTATTTGCTTTTTTTTCCACGGATCACGGCTCTGAAACATTTTGCACCCGCTCACACATACTAATATCATAAAAAGTGATATTATGTTGCTTTTGCTTAAAACTTCCTTTTCGTATTTTTTAATTTCGGTGAGATAATCTTCGGAAAGGTTCTCCCGCTTTAAGTACTCGCTCCACACCGCGCCGAAGGGAAGCGTTTTGTATTCCTACCCCTTTACCATAAGCGCAGTAAAATCCGCTTCGTCCTGTAATTTTTTCAGTTCATCGTGATTCATGAGCAATGCATACAGCAATGCCTTTTGCATTGCCCTCTGCCCCGTCACCCATGCCGACAGGCGGTTGATGCTCGCGTCGAAATAGTCAAGCCCGATCTTCACCTTATCGGTAGCTTCGTTTCTTACGATCTCCTTTGCAATCTCTTTGAGTTCATCCTCAAAAAGAACCACATGGTCGCTGTCCCAACGCACTCCGCGCGTAACGTGCAAAGCGACCTTATCGTAAAACGCAAGCAGGGCGGGAATTTTATCCGAAACATATTCCAAGGGATGACAGTGTCCGTTGTCGAGCAAACAGCAGATGTTATTCTTTGCGGCATAGTTCTGGTAGAACTCGTTACTGCCCACCGTGTAGCTCTCCACGCCGATCCCGAACACCTTGCTCTCGACGGCGACGGTCACTTTGTTTTTATTATATCCGCAGGCAAGAATCTCGTCAAGACTTTTTTTTAATCTTAACCGGGGAGATAATCTGTCGGCGGGGATATCCTTGAAGCTGTCGGGAATCCAGATGTTTACCAAACAGGACGTGTCAATTCTCATTTGCCCGAGCTGCGTATCAAAAACCCGCGAATATGGGTCTAAGCGAGAATATCTGAATACCGCCCTTCCGTCTTCCGGGGAAACGGGACGCCGCTCATAATAATACCCGGTCATGAATTCGTCGTCTTTCAGAGAAAGCATATTTAAGAATGCGGAACCCATTTCACACCCCCGAATAACAAATCCCACTGTTTATAAGAATGTCTTTCACACTTTCATCTATTGCTAATTCGCGTTTTTCTTTATCCGTAGAACGGGAAAGGTCGCCTTTCATATGCATATAAACAAGTTGTTCCCCCATTGCATCTTGAATTACAGAGCGAAGATAAGGATTTGTCGCAATCATAAAATCTTGTCTTCGATCATGAATAGTGAAGGAGTGTATGAAGTTATAAACAAGCGTTGATACCCTCTTTAAGAGCGCGCTGACGGCAATTTGCAAGTTCGCGGAGTTCCTGTCGTTGATTCCCTCGAAGAGATCGATTCCGTAGCGATCGAGCGCAAATTTACTTGTCAGTACATAATGCCCCGTCGTCTCGTCGAAAATCATATACTCGTCGCTGTAAGGTTGAGGACAGTCGTTGAAATTCTGATACATAATAATTCTCCTTTTTTGTCGGATAAGTGTTGACTTTTCTTAAAATTGGTGTATAATATAAGTGTAAGTGCGACAGCAGAAATTTACCGCTTTGCTGCTAATGAATGGAAGGGATGCGGGCTTCCCACACCTACACAAATCAAGCATCGTCTTTGGGCGGTGCTTTTTTTCGTGTTTTAAATGCCGTAAGAAGATATGTAATTTTGTTCCCGTGATACTCAATAGCGATTACTGCCATTTTCCCGTTATGGAGAAACTCAAAGTCCCCTCTGTTCGTTCTTCCGTAGTACTCACCTTTTTCCACCGTTTCCGAGAGATCCTTCAAAAATTCTTGACTGTTAATTCCTTGATCTTCTCTTTGCTTGATAATATGTCGCAATCCAAAGGAGTCGCTCCCCCACAGCAAATCAATGTCACCTATATCTTCTCGGTGAAAAGCTCCCTTCACATGACCTTTTTTCTCCAGCACGAGTTTATCTATTGCTTCTTGCCCTTTTACTCCCTTAAATTCTTCTCCTAACAATTCTTCAAGGGAATCATCTGAATTATTTTCTTCGTCTTTCTCATCAATTTTCGAATCGGTTTTCTGTTTTGCAGAATCATACAGCTCCTGCAACTTCAAATCGTCAACAGAGCCGTCTTCGTTCAGAGGTAAATCTATCCCATTCTCTTTCGCCCACTTGATACGCTCGTTTACACCGTCAGAATATCCACCGTTTCCGTCATTACCGTCGTCCCCACCGTTCCCGTCGGTAAATTTTCCGTCCGAAGCGCGCGGGTGTTTGTTCTCGTCAAAATCACTCATTATTATCCTCTTTATTTTTTTGTATGGTGGAGGCTTGATAAGCTCAAACCCCCTGGAAAGCTGTTTTACTTCGTGGAAACTTTTGCGGGTGCTACGGGAGCCGTAAGCGCCTGCGTAACCGCATAGGTTGCCGCCGCCGTGTTCGCCGCCGTAACGTTTACAGTCGCGGTCGTATAACCCGTTGCAGAAACCTCGACCGTGGCCGTTTCGCCTCTGCCGAGAACGAAGGTGTACGTTCCGTTCGCGTTATTCAGATAACCGATGCGGGAACCGTCTCCCTTCGTGATAGCAAGCGCCGCGTTTGCGACTGCCGCGCTGTCGGTTCCCGTAACGGTGAGCGTAACGGTCGTAGTGTTGTTCCCTTCGTAAACTCCGATCTTCGAAGCGTCGCCGTAATCCGCGGGAACACCGTACGACTTGATAACGTCGTTGAAGCTGTCGGGCGCGACGATTCTGCCGTTCTCGTCGACGGGGTTGACGAAATCTTTGAGGTTGTTTTCGGTGGCGATAACAACCGCCGCCGCAGAGCGTCTGGTCATGCACGCGCCCCAACGGAACAGGTTCTGAATCTTCGTACCGATTGCGTTGCCGGGGTTCGGGATAGGATTGATCGTCGCGCGCGCACGACTACATGGAATTCATGTATGTATACGCAGGAAATATTACGCACATAGTCGGAAAAGAAAAAATCACCCTGCAACGGGGTGACATTCTCTTTTTAAATAAACATATCCGCCACAGTATTTTACGGGCGGACAAACAAGATCTCGGGATCAATTTCATTCTTTCGGACGCCTTTTTGCAGACGTTGACAAAGAGTGCCGAAAACAACCCCGTTTTGAAGCACTTTATCAAAGAAAATCTGACCGATTATGGCGAGGGTGAATATCTGTACTTTCAGACCCAGAACAATCTTCCCATCGGCAATTTGATGGATAACTTGATTTACGCCATCGTAAATCGTTCCAAAGATCTCTATGGCGGTATCGTCTCCCTGCTATTTGCCTATCTCTCTCATTACGAGAATACTTTAGTGAATGCAAGCCGCTTTTCTACCCTCGACACGCGCTTTCAAAAGGCGGTGCTCACCTATATAGAAACAAACTATCAAACGGCAACGCTCAAAGAACTTGCGCACAATTTGGGATATAACGAGGCATATCTTTCAAGACGGATTCGTCAAACTACGGGCACAAGCTTTCGGGAACTATTGCAGAATAAGAGATTGGACTGCGCCGCAGACCTTCTTGCCACCACCTCGCTTACGGTGGAACAAATTATTCACGCAGTCGGTTACGAAAACCAGAGCTTTTTCCAACGCAATTTCCAGCTACGCTACGGCTCGACGGCTCACCGCTACCGAAAACGTTATATGAAGCAATCCTCTTGGGTGTAAAAATCGGGGCACCCCTATTTTATGCGGCTCTTGAATACGGAATCCTGCATATTAAAGCGCTAAACAGTAAGTTATGGGAATAAAAATGGACGGAAAATGTGAAAAACGCTACACGTTAGCAACAAGAGATGTAGGTTAGACTCGTTTATAGTCCCCGGCGTTATAATCGCTTTAATGATAGTTTGGGCGTGTCTAACGGATGATAAACGCCTATTATTCATTCCATTGTTTTTTCTTGCGGTGTGCGTTGTTATAATGGGTGTGCTCTTGTTTTGGTCATTTACCGAACCAAAAATAGCTATACAGGCAGATATAATTGGATTTAGATATATTTTTGCACCGCTTGCTTGTTCCCGTCTACCGTACTTACATAATATCCCCTCTGCTCCAATTCCCTTTAAAAAGCAAAAATCCCGATAAAAATCGGGATTTTTTGGCTGCTCCTGTCAGACTCGAACTGACGACACCGCGGTTAACAGCCGCGTGCTCTACCATGCGTATAGGTTTACATGGGGGGGGGAAAGTATATCACTCGATTAAAATATACTTCAATTTGTTCCACATAATAACTAATATCCAATGTAGATTTATATAGTCCACTAATGTTATTTATCTTTATGGTAATGACTATGAAAGTGAACAGATTTACTCTTGTCGGTCCTATTAAAGTTTACATTTGTATTAACGGTTTTATTTTCGTTACGGGGATGCTTTAATTCAGCCATCGCAATTTCTTTCTCTACATTATACTTATGTATTTTTTTGTTAAACTGCATTTTCTTTGCGTCGTCATCTGTTTTTTCTCTTTTATCACGGAGATGCTGAATACGACGATCTGCAATCCGTACTCTATCCTGAGCATTTTTATTTTTAAAACCGAACATTTTATTGCCTCCTTTTAATCTCTTATTGATATGAAATGGAATAGGACTTGCAAGCAAAAAAATACCTCATCACACGCATCAAATACGCTTACAATTTTAATCTTTTATTTTTCGTATTTGAACCTTACATTGCGTTGTATGAAGCTCCCTAAACCATCCCCACATCTTGCCAAGCGTTTCATTTGCTCTACATTGTACTGTCCCGCGCTACGATAAGAATATCTGTATACGGGTCCCGTCGAAAATTTAACGTCAATGTAATCCAAACCTATTGCAAACTCTCTCACACTCGAATCATTACTCAAATTTTTATACTTTTCCATACTTTCCTCCCAATAATTTATCTTGCTCCGTTTATAAGTAATTTCAAATTTTCCCATGACCAATTATAAATTTTATCAGATGTCCTTGCCCCACGTGGTTTAACCACTCTTCCGTTTGCGCGACCATGCAAAAGAAAATAAGGAATTCCCTCCTCTTGCGCAATAGTTAATTCTGCGGAAACACCAGTCGCAGTATCCGTGTAATAACCGCAAATAACGATAACCACGTCACAATTTCTAATTCGCTGACGCGCATGATCTTTCCAATGGCTCGTTATAGCTTCTTTAATAGACATGTCGTTGATGGAAAACGGTGAATCCGGATTCTTTGCTTGTCCTACTAAGGCAATCTTCAACTCTTCGTCATGATCGTAATCAAAACTAATAAATGCTTTTTTCTTCATAAGTATCTCCTGATTAAATTCTTCCCTTATTTACTAAATTCCAATAATGAACACCTATCGCAGTTAATTTACAAGATTTCGCGTTCATTGCCGCATAATACATATGCTGTTCACCAACAGGGACGACCAAGTTGACCTTCACCATTTTTTGCAGTATCGCAAATTTTTTTGTATTTACTTCATCTGGACACTCGCTATCTGGTTCAAAGCTTGGATTAAGTTTCAATTCTTCATGCGGATTTGAAAATAATGATGTAATCGTTCTCAAATCATCCATAGATATAGACGGTAACGCCTGTCTTAAACTTATAAACTGCTCAATGTTCGTTTTAAAAACCGGTCGCTGCGACCATGCGCCCAATGATTGATCAATGTGAGCATAAATACTACCCGGTGTAATTTGTCCTAAAATATCTGCTCCGCTTCCATTTAATGCATCCACAAGTAAACTAGTGAAAACACCGTGCCCTTTTTGTTCTATAGCATATTGTCCTTTCGTACAAGCACTCAAAATAGTTACGCCCTCACCGATTATTGAAACACTGTTAAAATATTTATCGGTACCCAACTCCCCTGCGTGGCAACAGTCGAATATTAAAACTCTATTTTTAACTTTGGATTCATTGCACCATTGCATGATATCGTCCATTTTTATGCCGTTTCGACCCGTTTTTTCCACATCTGAAGTTATGATATAACCATTTTTATTTTCCGTATATCCGTGCCCTGAAAAATAGAATAACGCAACCTCATCATTCCCTGAAAATAATTCTATGATGGCAGTTTCCAAATCATTTTTTGTTACGATATTATTCTCCGAAGTTGACAGCATCCTTTTAATCTCGAAATTCAATGACCCATCTGCATTGCGCGCCAAAACATTTGCCACTTCGCACGCATCATTCACACAACCATTAAGATCGCCCAAATGAAGATAATTGTCGATTCCAACTATTAATGCCTTCCGCATAATTAATCCTTTACTCTTCAAATCAATTCAACTTTTCTCTTGTTTAATTGATAATCTGCAACTTGCTGTGTTCTTTTAATTATAACATTTTATTCTTCCAACTATATAGACGAAAAATACCGCCAAAATGTTACACTAAATTTTATTAATTTACAAATTTTTAATGTGGCATTTATCGTCCGAACAAAATTAAAAAAGTTTAACCCAAAAACTGCTGATAATCCATATTCAAAATAATATCCAAATGGTAGTCCTTGCCTATCATGATTTTCTTGATTAGGTTACAAATGATCATCTTCTTGCGTTCGCGGGAGGCTTTGTCGAACTCGTCTGCCCAACCGATAAAATTCTCATAGTAGGTATCTAAACTTTCTAACATTCGTTTTTCGTCGTTGACGGACTTCAACGCTTCCGGAATTTGTTTTTCTAATAGAACAATCTTTTCTTTCTCTGCGTTGATTGCTGCATTCAGCGTTTCAAGTGAAAGCGTTGACGATCCTATCATTGTCTGTCCTACCGATTCCACCAGCTTCTGCATAATAAGCTGCTCCCGCTCGTACTCTTTTAACAAAAGATTATACTGCTTTTTCTTTTCTCTTACCGTTTCCTCATACTTCTCTTTGAGTGTTTCATCCTTTGCCGTGCCCTGTATCCTCTCAAACACTCGATGCAACAACTCCAATACCGCCTCATCGATCTTCGTAGACTTATACTGCGATTGCCCCGTGCATGAGCCGCGTTTTCTTGCTCTGTTCGGACAGATATACTTTATTCCGCGATAGACCTTTCTCGTACCGTCTGCTAAAATTACGGGATCTTGATAAGATACCGCGTGCATTTTACAGCCGCAATGAGCACAAAAGATATTCCCGCCGAGCAACGCCGCGCCCCGTGTCGTGTAGACAATACTTGATTTCTTTGCATTGACAATATTCCGTGCCTCTAAAATCTTCTGCGCCTCGTCAAACAGCGTTTCATCTATTACTTTCAAGTGTTCCAAAAATATCGACTTTTTCCCACCTCGTACGAAGTATCCCGTATAAGTATGGTTTCTCAATATTCGATTTACGGTATTCGGCTGAAACTTTGCTCCGCTATGGGTACGGTATCCCTGCTCGTTGAGCAACTTACATAACCGCCAAGTACCATAACCCTCTTCTACTGTCTTCTTAAAAATGAACTGCACAACCGCGACTTCTTCGGGTACGATTTCAAGCGCGACCAACTCCCGTCCTTTCTTCGTGATGACTCCGCTCTTTATAAAGCGATATCCGAATACCGCCGCTCCGCCCGTGAACCGTCCTTCTTCCACCAACTGTCCGAGCCTTGTCTTTACCCGCATGGAAGTCTTACGGCTCTCCCCTCCCGCCTGCCAAAATCTGATATAGTTCAACAAATAGTCGCAGTCTGTTTCAAACGTCTGCTGTCCCTCTTTGGCGCTCCATACCTGTATCCCGCTCTTTACGAACCATTCGAGCACGAACGGCGTTTCGCTTGGGATTCTTCCCAAACGGTCGAACATGAACACGAGCAGAATATCGAACTCCTTCTTCTCTGCCGCTACTTTCAAATCCTGAATGGCGTCCCTATCGTTTGCAGAAATCTTAAATCCCGATATCCCTTTCTCCATGTATTCCTTACAGATCGTCCAACCCATCCTTCCCGCAAAGGCACGGCAAGCCTGTTTTTGCATGGGAATATCATCTCCATCCACTTGCCCCTTAGTCGATACCCGATACAAACAATATACTCTTTGCATTTTTTCCTCCTTTATTTCCTTATCCGCTCATCATAGGAATCCAACAACATTCTCTTCACGGTGTGAATTGAATTGTTCCCCGAGCAGAATGATACCCTTACCTTAACTCCGTTATGTACAAACGAATACTGACGCTCATCCAACTCCAAACTGTTTTCCAAATATAAATTCTTAATATTCTTACTCCCTTTGAAAAAGCAATCGTGAGGGCCATGCCCTCACGATTCAATTTCCTATTCTTTTTTCTGCGGACCGTACTCCCGTTGCAAGGCTTCATACCCTGCTCTTATCAATTCCACTTTTGATATACGGTGTTCTTTTAAGAACAAATTGATCTCCTCGGCGTACTGCCGTTCTACGCTCGTTCCCCAAACGATATGCGCCGCTTTCCGCTCGGCTTTATGACTATCTTCAAACTTCCTTTTCGCCACTCTTTGCGGCGTATCTTCTTTCTTTTTCATATCGTTCTCCTAATTCACATACACAAGCTCGGTTAAGATTTCTTCTTCGATCAATCGCTGTACCGCTGTTTGCCTGCGGTAATCCTCCATGAAATCTCCTGTACGCTTGTAACGATTATCTTCCATGAGCTTTGCATACAACGTTTCATACAACTCACCCGCCTGTCTGTCTATTCCATGCAAATAATCGGGAACGCTCTCTAACGCCCATAGCTTTCCTACTGCGTGTTTCTCTAAATACTTCTTCACAAGCGTTCCATATTTGCCGTATACCTGCTTCTCCATAACAAACCTCCTGAAAATTTGCACTTCGTATTAATACGAATATCATATTTTTTGCTGTTTGTCAAGAGGCTTTGGGAAATTTTTTTGAATTCTTTCAACCAAAATTTTCTTTTGACGTGAACACTCTAAAAGCGGGTTTCCCGCCTTGTTCTCCGTCCGTAGGACGGCTCGAAAATGCCATTTGTGGCATTTTCCTTTACCTGCTTGCTTTTTTCTCTTTTTTGCAACACCTTTTCCGTAACCACAACTCCCTGCAAATCACATGTTCGATACACTCTTTTGCCTTTTCTATAAATTGCTCGTTTAGACCGCCTCCGACAAAAACCCGTCCGCTTAACTTATATAATGCTACGTTTTACTCATTTACGCTTTTTTAGTTAATCTTCTATTATAATGACATGAATATAATTTCTGCACGTTGGGCATCGGCAAAAACAGTCCGTACCGTTCTTGCCTTGTATGAGTGTCGTTTTGCAATATGGACAGCAAGCATAATAATATCCTTCTATAATCGCCCGATACTTTTCTTTTGATGCCATTGTCGATTTATAATGAATTAACCAAGATTGCTAATATATCCTTTTCATTCAGCGGAGCCCATGCTTTATCAAGTACCTTTTTACGGCAATATGGCGCGCGATTTCTCCAAGGCGGGAATCGTCGATCCCGAACACGTTCACGCCGTAAGACACAAACTTTTAGATACTTCCCGTCAATAAAGAACTCTCCGCAGCCGGAGAGTTCTTGAATGTAAATTTTCAGCGGACATCCAATACAAATTTACCTCTTATTTCGCTTTGCAATTTTCTCGATCGGAACCTTGGGCGTTCTGTCCTCATACAGGAGGCCGTTGACTTCCTGCTGTACGTCTGTTATCTGCGTATAACAAAAGCCGCTTAAATGCAAATCGTCGATCGCTTTGATAAGAGAGCCGAAGCGCGACAAAAATTCCTCGTCGCCGCCGACACCGTTTCCGTAACCCCATCCCCGTTGTTCGTCGCACACGTAAGCCGTTCCGCCGAACTCGCTCATCATAATGGGCTGTCCGCGGTACCGATAGCCCTCGGCGAAAGAAAGCGGCAAACCGCCTTCATTACAGCCCTCCGTTAAATTCTGTGTTTTTATATAACGGTTAAAGAGCTTTTCCGCATCCTGCTCGTAATCGTGCAGGGTAAAAATATCGCTCATGGCGTGTTCCCAGCCGTCGTTGGAAATGACGGGACGCATGGTATCGAACGCCTTGGTAAGATAGTACAACGAGGTCGCAAGATTGCTCTGCGCTACGTTTGTAGCGATATTTCTTATTCCCCAGCTCTCGTTGAATACGACCCAAGTGACGAGGCTCGGATGGTTATAATTTTGACGAACGACGTCCATCCATTCGCGGGTGATTTCAACCGCCGTGTCGTCGCTCTGCCAATGATTGGACGGAAGCTCGCACCACACGGTAAAACCGAGAATGTCGGCATAGTAAAAGAACCGCTCGTCCTCAATCTTTTGATGTTTTCTCACACCGTTAAAGCCCATCGCTTTTGCAAGCTCGATGTCTTTTACAAGCGCCTGCTCGCTCGGCGAAGTCAGTCCGCTCTCCTGCCAATAACCCTGATCGAGCAAGAGCCGCGCATAAAAGGGTCTGCCGTTGAATAGAATTTTGTCCCCTTTCACCGTATATTCTCTAAGTGCGAAATAACTGCCGACTTCGTCTACCTTTTTCCCCGACTTAAATACCGTTACTTTCAAATCGTAAAGGTACGGGCAATCAACACCCCAAAGCATTACCTGATAGGTAAGATTTTCACTCGAAAGCGCGGCGGAAACAGACCCGTCTGTATTGCACGCAAGAGCGCTTACCGTTTGAATGGGTTTTCCCTCAAAGGATATATCGAACCGCACCTCCACGTCGGACGAGGGGGCATTGACCGCAAAATCGAATTTCACCGAATAATCGTTCAAGTCGGGCGTGATTTTAAGAGAGGTCAAGCGTATATCCTCTACATATTCAAGCCAGACGCTCTTCCAGATCCCCGTCGTTTGAACGTACCAACAGCCGAAGCTTTCCTCTTCCCAACGCTGCTTGCCGCGTACCTGCGCAGGACTGTTTTGATCGTCGCAGCGGACGGTGAGAATATTTTGATCGTTCGTAAGATAATCGGTAATATCGAAGGAGAACCGCGCGTATGCTCCGCGGTGCGTACCCACGGGCTTTCCGTTGATATATACCGTTGCATCGTAATCGACGCCCTCGAAATTGAGGAGGGTGCGCTTACCTTTTTTGCCCGCGATCTCACGGGAATACCAAACAGTCTCGTGCATTGCGGTATCGCCGATCCCGCTCAGCTTCGTTTCATAAGAGTAGGGAACGATTATTTTCTTTTTGAGTTTTCCTGAAAGCGCTTCCTCTTCCGTTGTCTCTTCGCCGAAGCCGAACGCCCACTCTCCGTTGAGATCCAACCAATCCTTTCGCACGAACTGCGGCCTCGGATAACCCTTCTGATAACAAGCTACGTGTTTCATTTTATCACCTTCAAATTACTCTGTATTCTATGGAATGAATCGTCCATTCGCCCTTGCCCGTGTATACGCCCAGCTTTCCCCCGAAAAACGCACATGAGTCCTCTGCGGTGAGCGTGACCGTGCCGTCGAGCGTTATCGTAAACCGATGCCCTTCCGCCCGAATCGCAATCGTATGGGAAGCTCCGTTCGCTAAATCGACCGATCCCGTGCGGGCTGAGGCAAGCGTACCCGTATCGCCGTAGTCGTAGCGGCGGAGCGCAATCAAGCCGGGGGTGAGTTGCAGATAGTACCCGCGCCACGATTGCGTCGGCTGCGAGTTGTGATAGGAATAATGCGACGCGCGGATCATAAAGCCGAAATCGGTACTGTTGGAAGCCGCACACGAGAAATTGATTTCCGACTCGAAATTGACCCTGTTCGTATTCTCAATCAGGCTCGCATAGGGCGGAACCGAACCGTCGTGATCGAAAATTCCGTTAAAACTGACATTCAGCGATTCGGATATACTCTCGACCACGTCGAAAAAAATAATTTGCGCGGATCGCGTAACGCATTCGACCTTCATCGTCTGCACGCCCGACTTGATTTTGAGAGTTCCGAGATAAACTCTGGTCGTATCCTCTTTGAGTTCGGGGACGGTTACAATACACTGAGCATCGCCGATCGTAATTCTGAATTGCGCGCCCGAGCTCTCTTTACCGAGCTCGGCGGCAATCGAATACGCGCCTTCCGCGGGAACGTCGATTGCGTACTTCACCCAGTCGTTTTGTTTCAACGAAACTGCAAACGCATCGCCGATGCGAACGGTGCTCTCCTTTTCGCCCACGCGAACGCCGCCCGATTTTTGTTTTGCGCTTTGAAGATAGAACCCGCGGTTCTCCCCTTTCAAATAAGAGATTGCGGGAAACTTCGTGGGAAAATTTTTGAACGCCTCGAAGTCGGAAGTACCGAACACGTCGTTTGAAAGCGCGGTAAACCCGACGCCTTCGCGCTTCGCATATCCGACTGCGCCCGCCGTCTTTTGCGCTTCGTAAGTAATTTTACGCATTCCGTTCACGTACACGTGTCCCACGCCGTCGCCGTTCTCTACCCGCACGCAGACGAGTTTTCCTTCGGGCAACGCGATCTGCGCTTCGCCGAGCGCGTCGTTTCCACGCGTAAGACGCACTTTTCCGTTTCCGAACGAAACGCGGCAGTCCCCGAACACGAGCTCCTGTCCACCCGTCGGAATAAAATTGTACTCCGCCGTAAAATACCCCTCGCTCCCGCCGATCGCGAAAACGCCGTCTTTTTCAACGAGCTCTTCGCTGTAACCGCTATGATCCGCCGACTTGGGCATCGCCACGGGGCGGTGCGTTGCGCCGTTCGCCGTTAGCACGCTACCGCATGCAAAGTATCTGTCTACGTTGTAGCGGCGGGCAGGACCTCTGCCGACAAGACTGTGATACGCCGTATAGACCGAATCGAGGTCAGGTCCGTTCACATTGCTCGAATGTCCCAAGCCGTAGTGATCGGGGTCGGTATCGATCAGAGTCACGTTATCCGTCGGCTGGATAAACGAGGATAAATCCTTCATGTTTTCCGCATAGGAATAGCCCACGCGATACCCTTTTGAATTGACGTGATTGCCCGTGTAGGTCAGATAGGAAAAGTCTCCGCGGCGGAAAACGCCCGGTCCCTCGATCCAACCGCCGAGATAGGAATCGCCGAGCGATTTCGACGTTCCGACGGTATCGGGACAAATATTATTTACGTCCGTAATTTCGTTGAATTTTAATCCCGCAGGCGTAGACGTGTGCATGAGATACAGCTTTCCGTCGTCCGAAACGTGGAACGCGCCGTCGATTCCCAAGCCGATATTTCCGTAATCGATATCCCCCTCGTTCGCCGATGAGCAACTGATAAGCTCGAAGCCCTCCGTAGGACTTTCGGAACGGTAGATATAATGTCCGTTCCCTGCACGCGACTGACAGAGGTAAAAATAGCCGTTGTAATAGACGACCTCGGGAGCATACGCGCCGTGGACCGTCTTTTCCGATTCGGAGACGGCATAGCCCTTGTAGGTCCAATGCACCAAATCCTCCGACTCGAACACCCTGATACCGTCGCACGGATCGGAGGTCGAAGGATACAGATAGTATTTTCCGTTATAGCGCATGACGAACGGATCGCCGATTCCGTACTGACCGTCCGCGCCCGTGTTTACGCTTGCTCCCCACTGTCCTTCGATTTCGATATGGTTTTCGTACCGATCGACGGTCGGAGGGGTATAGGGAATCTCTTCCGCATTTTTGCAGGATGCAAAAGGAAAAATTGCCATAATCGCCGTTGCACAAATTGCAGCTTTTCTTTTCATAACACACCGCGCACATTCCCGCACAAGCCGCAGAATACTCTGCGGCTTGCGGGAATGCCCGTTTCATTACGCATAAATTTTAAGATTTTTGAACACCGCCGCCGCACCGTCGGTATAGAGACCGATTTTGCCGTTTGCAAGGTTCCATGCGTCAGTTACGCTGAAAATCTGTTCGCCGTCAAGCCAAACAGTGATCAGGTTGCAGCGCACTTGGATTTTGATCTTATAGAACTGATCGCTCGTGAACCCGAGACGCGCGTTGGAAGCAAAGTTTTCGTTACGATCGTCCGCATAATTCAGTCGTTCTATGCCGCAAGCGTCGTTTCTCGCATAGAGGTAATAGCCCTGCATGCTGCTGACGGAATCGTGCGGAGACGCCGCGTAATTCCTGGCGTGGAACACGATACCCGCGGAGCCCGAGCCCGTCTGTCCCTCCAGCTTCATTTCGATTTCAAGCGTGAAATCGGTAAGCGTATTGTCGCCGAAGTACACGAGCTGACGGTTGCCCGCCTTAGCGTAGTGTCCGCCGTCCTTTAATTTCCAGATGGTTTTGTAGTCCACTCCCTTATCGACGTAATCCGACAGACTGTTTTCAAATACGGGCGTAACGTTTGCCGTTTCTATAAAGCGGAACGCCGTAAAGCTCACGGAATCACCGACGTTTTCAAGACGGAGAATGCGCGCGCCCGCCTCCATTTCAAACTCGCCGACGATCGCCTTTACGTAGGGATCGCCGATTCCGTAGTCGTCCGAAACGGACTGCGCGTCCACTGCGGGAAGCGTGCATTTGTAAACCGTTCCGCCGTTTACCCCGTCAAGCTTCACGCCGATCTTCTTGCCTGCGTCGGAAGCGGGATATACGAGCTCTAAGCCGTATCTGCCCTTTACGCCGTTGTAAAGAAGATAGGAAACGCTGTCCCCCGAGCCGCCGAGCTTCAAATTGCTCCAACCGTCGAAACGGTAATCGTAATCTGCCTCGGGGTCTTCGGGTATGCTTATGCTTGTGAGCTTGCTCGAAGAAGAGAGCTTGGGCGCCGCGGTGAAAGTATCGTCGCGCAGATAGTTCTTTGCGCCGACGTAGCTTGTGATCTGCTTCGCCTCCTTCTCGTCGCTCATGCCCATGGCGACGTCGGAAAACGCCGTGTAGCCGACCGTAGCGTTCGCGTCGAGCGATTTGTAACCGATCCTCCCTGCGGGCACGGTGAGCGTCGCGTCGTCTATCTTCGTCATATTATCGAACGCAACGTCCACCTTGCCGTCGCGCGCCGCAACGCGCACGGTGTGGAGCTTATCGGCAAGGAATTCGTTTTTGAGCGTGCCGCCCGCGACCTCGCTCGTTGTACCGCCGACGGTCTTATTGAGCTTAACGGTCTTTGCGGACAAGTCCACCGTAACGTCCATATAGTTGTTTGCGTCCGAGTAACCGAACACGTAGGTCGTAACGCCCGATCCCGTCACGTTGTACTCCGCCGTAAAGGAGGCGGGAGCGGCGGTCTTGCTCAAAAGGAAGGTGTCAGCCGTTTCGAATTTTTCCTCATCCCTTTCCGTTGCAAAGAATGCGGGGAGCGAGGGCTTCACGCTGTCCTCGAGACGGGGCGCGACCGACATCATCTTTCCGTCGAAGGTGAGGCGGTCGATCCCGAGACTGCGGTTGGGACCGCCCGAGGAGTTCAGATAGTGATACACGAGGTAATAGGAATCCATGTCCGGTCCCATGACCGTGGAGGAGTGTCCTACCCCTTTGAGCGCGCTCTCCGTTTCGAGCGCGAGCGGATTGTTCTGCGCACGGGTGAACGCTTTCCTGTAATTTGCAGGAAGGCTCGTCGCCGTGGCATAGGCAATGCGGTAACCGTCGGACGCGACGTGGTTGCCCGTGAACGTAAGGAAGTACGTGCCGTCCTTTTTGAGGATATACGGTCCCTCCGTCCAACCGCCGATGCTCGTATTGTTCAACAGCTGACCTGCGTTAAAGCCTTCATAGAGCATATTTTGCATACGCGCCATCTGAATACCGCCGTTGCTCGCATAGGTAAAATACATCTGCTCGTCGTCGTCAATGAGAACGGAGCCGTCGATACTGTGCCCGAAATTCCCCGTTTGCACGGTAAACGGTCCCTCGGGGTTGTCGGCGGTGAAAATATAGTGTCCGTTGCCGCCGGGAGAGGAATACATATAGAACGTGCCGTTGAAATAGTACACCTCGGGCGCGTATGCCGCAAGCGTTTCGTCGCCTTCGGCAACGTAGCCCTCCGAAAGTCCCGCGCCCGTCATGGGAGCCCAGCTGACGAGGTCGGCGGATTTATATCCGCGCACGCCCGTTTCGCTGTCCAGCGAGGAAACGTAGAGATAATACATTCCGTTCCAGCGCATGACGAACGGGTCGCCGATCCCGTAGCCCTCCCATTGGTTTGCGATCGACGAATTTCCCTTCCCGAGCAGATATTCGTTGTACGCCTTGTTGTCGTAGGTTTTTACGACGGTGTTGGGATCGGTATAATTGCTTACAGGCTCCTGCGCAGCCGAATACGTGCTTACTCTCTCCCCGCTCAAAGACGCGCCGTCCGCGTTATCCGTTCCGCAAGCCGCACAGCCTAAAAGAAGCACGGCGGAGAGTGCGCAGAGCGAAATACTTTTTATTGCTTTCATTTTCTTTTCCTCCTTATTCCGTTACCGCGGCATTGCTTGCCGCCACTACGATCGTGCCGTCCGCCTTCACGCGCAGATAGTTCGCCGTATTCGCGGCGTCGCCTACCTGATAATACGTGTCTCCGTTCATGTAGAGCGTATTGGCGCCGTACTCGTTCGACCAGTTGTCACCCGTCTGCCAGCCCTCTACCAACGTAAATCCGAATACTTCGTCCTTCGTGATACCGATATCGGAATAGAGCATTTTGAACTTGATCGTGGTAAGTCCTTCATTCGTGGTAATTTCGGCATTTGCCTTTGCATCACCGGAATCGAAGCCCCACCATGCGCCCGCTTTTCCGCGCACTCTTCCGTCGGGACCGATTTTATACTGATAATCGTTCCCCCATCCGGCGGCAGGCTCACCCGTATCGATATAAAGGAGGATCAGCTCGTTTTGAACGGCATTCGCATTGGGATTCATACTCGTTCCGAGCGTTCCGAGCGTAACAAACTCGAACGTGACCCCCGTTTCGTCGCGGGTGAGCTTTGCGTGAATGCTGTCGTTCAGTCTGCCGAAGTGCAGGTTATAATCGGAGGTAATGCGAATATCGTTTTCTACGCTCCAATAGGGATTGTTGTCAACGCCGATACGGACGTAGTCCCACGTCATTTCGGGCTTCACGTACATCGACCCGTTTACGCCCTTTAACGTTGCGAACTCCTCCGCCAGCGTCCATCCGTCCCAACCGTCTGCGCACGCCTGACCGAACGATACGCCGATGATTTCGGTAGAGGTCACGCCTATGAAGGCATAGGGAAGCGTAAAGGTGACCTCGGGCGCCGCTGCCGTACCCGCAATGCGCGCTGCCGCCAGCGAAGCGGAAGCAACTTCGGTCTCGGTTCCGCCTTGCCAGTTCTTAACGATCACCGAGCCGTCCGCATACAGGTTAAAGCGGTAATCGGTTGCGTCTCTGCCGCCATCGCCCTTGCTTCTCTTGGTATCGACGAACATTTCGATATTTCCCGTAAACGCTTTGGAGCCGACAAACTTAAATTCAAATCCCGTTTCTCCTCTCGTAACGTAGGGAACGAACCCCGCAAACGAGTCGCTCTTCGTGCCGAATGCCGAACCCAGAGCCTCGTATTCTCTTGCAAGGAATACGCTGCCGAGAGAATGCTCCGTTTCCGTCATTTCCGCCCCGCGAAGATTGAAGGTATGCGTCCGATAGCCGTCGAGCGTAAGCGTAACCGTTCCGTCCACAAGGGGGAAGTCGGCAATTTCAAACGTGCCGTCCTCGCCCGTCGTCGCCGTGAGGGTTGCCTCCGTGATCGAAGTAAACGTGTCGCCTGCCGTTACCGTAACGCCTGCAAGATTGCCCGAAAGTCCCACGACCTTGCCTTTCAGCGTAGTAGTTTTAAGATTCGTAAGATTCGTGATCTGTCGATTAAGCGTAAACGATCCTTCCGTCTCCGCCAATTGCTTTGCCGTGATTTCTTCTACGCCCGTCGCATAACCGTCCTTGGAGAAGATGACCTTAACGCCTACAAGCGTCGTAATATCTTCGATCGTGTACGTGCCGTCCGAACCGGTCGTCATCGTATGATCGACTCCCTCTCCTCTGATTTCGACGGTAGCGCCCTCAACGGCGTTGCCGTCCTGATCGGTCACTTTACCCGTTACGGTGACCAAATGCTGCGTCAGCGACGTGACGGTCTCATCCTCCCATGCGAGTACGTCTACGGTAAAGTGACCTGCCGGCACGGTCGAGGTTTTTGGCTTATATCCCGTCTTAGTATAGTTTACGGTGATTGCCGCAGAGACGGCGGGAGTTCCCGTCCACGTAAGAGGAAGCTGTATGCTCCATGCGCCGTCCGCGCCCGAAACCGTGCTCTTTCCGCCCGCCGAGATACCAACGCCCGCCGTTCCGACGTTGCCCGAGAGCAACACTAAGGTGTCGTTGTGGCTTGCGCTGTAAAGCCTGTTCTTTGCGTCAAGGCGCAGATAATCCGTCGTGTAGTCGGGCTGAATGGCGGCGCCGCCGTTGAGCGCCATGGGGTCCCAAGCTTTGATTGCCTCGATCCACTCGCCGATCGCGAAACCGATACATTCGAGCGGATTGTTCTCCATTCCCAGATAGGAATAGGGCACGAGCAAGGTTGCCTGATAGCTTTCGGTATTGGAATGAACGGTATATACGAGCCCTGCCGTAGAGCTTTTAGCTGCAAGTTCTCCGTTCAAGGCGCCGTTCGGGAATAGATTGAATTTCCAAAGCGTACCGTCGTCGGGCTTTTTGACTGTCCCGTTCGTTTTGCCCTTGTTGATATACACCTCTATCTTACCCTCGGCATGGAGCTTCCTTTCGCCGTCGAACGTAAATTCGATGCCGTTGAGCGTGCGGGCAACCGTCACCTCTGCATTCACGAAGTGACCCTTATTCGTACCCTTGTCGGTCGCCGCCGCCACGACGAGCCCCCTCGTCACGGCAAGATTGAGATTCAAATCGCCCAGCGCGGTCGTACCGTCCGCCGTCATCGTATTCTCCGCAAGCGTCAATTCGGTATCGTCGTAGCCCGCCTTGGAGATCACGATCGTGACGTCGCCGTTGTTTGCGGGAACGCTTGCAAGCGAGAACGTGCCGCCTGCGCCCGTAGTCGCCTCGATCGTCGTATTCTTGACGGTGACCGTTGCGCCCTCCACCGTTCCGTACGCGATGTTCTTGACCGTACCCGTTAGCGTCGTATATGTGAGACTTGCCGTCGAGGTCAGCGTGAAATCCTTGATGACGGGCTCTCCGTTCGCCGCACGCAGCTCCGCTCTCGTGTAGGAGCCCGTTGCGGCAATATAGTTATCCTTCGTCACGGTAACGCCGTAAGATTTTTCGGAGTCCGTGCCGGCGAACACAAAGTAGCCGTTCGCGTCCGTCGTAGCCGTCGTGCCCGCGCCCTCTTCTCCGTCCGCCTTCAACGTGGCGGTCGCGCCCGCAACGGCGTTTCCGTCCTGATCCTTCACGTTGCCCGCAACGTCTACCTTGGGCATAGGCACTTCGTCGCGCGAGAACAGCTTGCAATCCTTATCGAAATAGATATAGGTGTCGGGTCTCTGTACGTTGACATCGGCGCCCTTGTAATTCCAGCCGTACCAATAAAATTGTCCGTCCCTTCCGTCCTCGACCTGCACTTTATCCACGTGACCGAACGCGATCCCGATGGTGTCGTCCTTTTCCATCATGATTTCCTTGTACTGAACCATGACCTCCATGGAATAGCCCGTATCGTTTTTCGTCGCGCCGTTGTTGAGGGTGCTCCCCTCGTTGATAGAGACCTCGTAGTCGATGAGTCCGTTCCACATGCCCCATTGACCGCCCGCGCCCATCATGATACGCGCTTTTCCGTGAATGCCGAAGTTGAATTGGAAGTCGTCGGGCTGGGGATTTTGTCCGCCGTCCGCCTTGGTGTCGATATAAATCTCCACGCTGTCGCCGCGGCACACCTCGTCGCCGTTGGTGGACCCCTGCGTGAGCAGAACGCTGTCCTTCACGTCGAAATAGAAGAACATTGCCCGTTCGCCGCGATACGCCTTTACGCTCACCGCTTCGCCGTCAGCCCCGCCGTAGGTGAGAAGAACTGGCGCGCTTTTCCACTGCTCGTCGTCCGCTTTTCCGTCGATCACGAGCTCGGGCGCGGTGTAATTGCCGTCGTAGTCGAATTGACCGCCGCCCGGTTGCTTATCCGGATTGTAATCCACGTACTCGTCGTCATTCGAGCCCACGAAGCCGGGACCCTCGGGCTCACCGGGTCCGCCCGGTCCGACGGGTCCGCCCGGCTCGTCGCCCTTACATGCGGCAAAGCCCATCAGGGCGCATACCGCAAGCGCACATACTGCCAGCCATCCTTTTTTCTTCATAATTTCCTCCTTATAACTTAAAGGGCGTCAACCCTTAACTCCCGAAATCGCCAAAGATTCGATAAAGAACTTTTGGCAGGTTATGTAGATAACGAGCATGGGAATGCTCGCAAGGAACGAGCCCGCAAGCGACATGGGCAGATATACGCCCGAGCCCTGCTCGTTCAAGCCGCCGAGTAAGACCTGCAACGTCTTTGTTTCGGGACTGCTCAGATAGATAGAAGGCGCAAAATAATCGTTCCAGATTCCGACGAACCAGAAGATGACCTGCGCCGCGATCGCCGTATAGACGAGCGGGAACATAATGACGACGAAGCACGTGAAATGGTTCGCCCCGTCGATGCGCGCCGCCTCGAAATAAGCGTTCGGAATCCCCCTCATGTACTGCGTGAGGAAGAAAATCATCGAAACGTTACCGAAAAATCCAGGCAGGATAAGCGGCCAAAGCGTATCCGTCATGCCAAGCGCTTCAAACGCACGGTACTGCGGCAGCATGAGCGCCGCGTAAGGGACCATCATCCCGCTCATGAGAAACAACAGCCAAAACGTTTTGAATCTCAGCTTCAACTTTGCAAAGCTGAACGCCGCCATCGCAGAGACGAACGTACCGATAAATATCACGCTCACCTCGATGATCACCGTATTGAGAAGTCCTCTGAAAATGGGGAAATTCGGATCGGTAAACAATTGCGTATAAGCCTCGGTCGACCAACGGCGCGGGAAGAACGTAAATTCAAGCGCCGCCTCGTCCGCCCCTTTGAAGGAGCTTAGAATCATCCAAAGATACGGAAATACGAGAATAAACGCCCCCACCGACATAATCAGATAGGTGAACACGCGCAAGCCGATCCTCAATGCCTTTTGCTTGATATCCTTTTTTTCTTTTTCCGTCTTGCCCGATTCGGGTTCCGGCATATTTAAGAGCATATCTTGATTTTCCATATCATTACTCCTCGTAAACCCATTTGTTGGACAGCTTGAACTGGATAAGCGTTATGATCATAATGCAGATCGAAAGCAGAATGGATGCGGCGGACGCAATGCCGTAACCGGATACGCCGTCCGTTCTCTTTGCCCAAATAAAGTGCACGATCGTCTGCGCGCCCGAATAATTATTGGCAAAGACCTGCGAATCGGCAAACGATTGAAGCCCGCCGATGAGTCCCGTAATAAGCAGATAGAACGCAACGGGCGTGATCATGGGGATCGTAATCGAGAAGAACTGCCTTACCTTACTCGCGCCGTCGAGCGAGGACGCCTCGTAGAGGTCCTTGGGAACGTTGAGCATTCCTGCAAGGAACAAGATCATTGCGTGCCCCATTCCGTTGAGCGAGTTCTTGATAATGATCGCACACTTTACCAGCATAGGATCGGCAAACCAAGCGGTCTCCGTTCCGAATATATAATTGAGCACGCCGTCGCTACGGAAAATGTATCTCCATACGATATTGAGCGCAACCGCACTCGATACCGCGGGCAGGTAATAGAGCACCTGATATACCTTGCTCCCCTTGATATCTCCGAGACGCAAAAGTCCCGCGACCACAAGCCCGAGAAACAGACTGATCGGCATGCTCAATAATAAGAACAAGGTATTTCCGATCGATTTCAGGTATTGATTACCTACTTCGCCGGGCGTACCCATACCCGAAAACAGATTGATATAGTGCTTGAATCCGACAAATTCCGAAACGCCACGCCTCGACCAGTAATCCTGAAAGCTGAACACGAAGGTGAACACCATCGAAATTGCCGTAAAAATGATAAACCCTGCAACAGGTAAAGCGATAAAGAGGAACGCGATCAGATTCTCTCTGCGTTCGATCTTGCTCACCTTCCTCTTTTTGGGTTGCGGCTTGGGAGGAATAACGGCAACCCGCTCTTCCTCCGCCGCCGTAATTTCAACGTCGTTCATGGGATTCTCCTTATGCGATACCCAGCTCTTCACGCATGGTATTGAGCTTGCCCTGTAAGATACCGTTATAGGCATTACAGATATCTACCGCAGTCTTTTTCCCCTTCCAAAGCCCCTCATTGCCGAGGTAGGTCGTGAAATCAGTGTACCAGCCGCTCGAATAGGTGTAATAGTGCGCGCGCGTTTTGCCGCCGATTTTATCCGTTGCGGAAGTCCCGTCGATGGTATCGAGCCATACGGAACGGTCTGCGGGGTCCTTGCCCGTGAGAAGATTCTGCGTATCGTTCTTATATTCGTTTTGCGCCATGCTCACGATATTGGGAACCTGTTGACCGAGCTCGTAGAACTTGCGCTGTGCATTCTCGTTCATGGAGAGATACTTCGCAAGACGCATTGCCGCCTGCGCTTTCACGCCGTTCGTCTTTCTGTTGCTGCTTACGCAATACGCCATCGAGCCGACCCACGCAGTGCTCGAACCGTCGTCCGCGGTATCGTATTGTCCGTCCGCCCCCGGTCCGTAGGGAACGGGAAGAATGTTCGATTTAAACTTATCGCCCACCAAAGACCAGAAGTCCGCCGCATTCCAGGGTCCCATAAAGCTGAAAATAATGTTTCCGCCCTGGAAGCGCGTGAAGCCGTCGGTATCCGCCTGTTTCTCTTCGGGCGTCATAACGCCGTCGCCGCCCTGAGCGGTAGGAATGCCGAGGTTCGCCGCAAACTGCAACGCATCCGTAAATACTTTTTCCGTGATACGCGACGTTTCGGCGCCCGCGTTAAAGAAATCCGCATTGTTGGAGTAAAGCGCCGCGAGCACCTCGTAATGGCTGAGCCCGTATTGATCGGCGCCCAGTCCCGGAACAAGCGCTTTGAGCAAGGTACGGAATTGTTCAAACGTCATCGGATCCTTCGGATTGAGATAGGTCGAATAAATTTCTTCTTTATTCAAATTGTTTTTCTCGATTTGCTTATCGAGCAAGGTCTTGTTGTAGACAAGCGTGAAGGGACCGAGATCCTTGGGAAGCCCGTACAGCTTCGCACCCTCGCTCTTGCCGAGGAGCATGGTGTCGTCGTTATAGTAGTAGAGATTGACCGCCTCGGGCCAGACGGCGGAAAGCTCGTCGTCGGTAACGTAACCGCTGATGTCTCTCAGCATACCGTCCGCAACGTACCCGTAGAACTCGTAATCGGGAAGAAGAAACAAATCGGGCGGGTTTGTTTTTGCGCCTTCCAGCTTGTTCAGATATGCGGCGTCGCCCGTCGTGCAGGTATAATTCACGTTGATATTTTCATTGCCCGGTTCCGCCATAAATTGCTGCACGAGAGTGCGGTAGTTCGCCTCCTCCGCAGGACTGCCCCAGCCCCAGAAATTGATATCGACCTGTTCCGTAATGGGCGTTTCGGGAGTGATGACCTCGCCCTGATCGTTCCCGCCGTCGCCACACGCGGCAAGACAGCCCGTTGCCAGGACGCCCGTAAGTGCAAGTGCAAGTACCGGAATGCTCTTTTTCTTCATAACTTTTCTCCTTATTTACAGGGCATTGCCCTTTTTTCCTTTTAATAGTTTTTAGTCTTGCAATCTGCAAGACTACGTTGGGGTACCCCAACGTTACGCAATCTTTTGCAAAAGACAAAATGTTTATCATTTACAATGTGTGTAATATTTTATCATAATTATACTTGCTTTATCCGAAGCCGTCAATACCTCTATTGAAATTTGTAAAATTTCTTGTTTTTATTATATGAAAGTTGAAGTAATATAAATTTCATGTAACAAAAAACAGCCGATTCGGCTGTTTTTTGTTACTGAAAATCATTTTATTTTTTCTTCTTTTTCGTGACAAGCACGGCGCCCGATGCGCACGCCGCCAAACAGCAAGCCGCCAAGCCAACGCCGAATCCCCCCGCGATCGAGCCATTGCAACCGCTTTCCCCCTCGGACTCTTTGTTCTCGTTTTGATCTCCCCCGTTTCCTTCATCGGGAATCGGATCGGGAACCGGGTCCGGGTCGGGCGTAGGATCGGGATCGGGTTCCTCGAATACGTAAGAAGGATCTCCGATAACGAACGGCGCCGTATAGAGCGTCATAGTCCGCTCATTCGCGTTCGTGAACGTATAAGAAACGATAACGTTCCAATAATTGCCGACCTGCTCGGCGGAGAATACCTTGCCCGTTACGGTTTGCGTTGCACCGAGATAGGTAGTACTCCGAACCGAAACCTCGTCCCCTGCCGCTAAGGTCTGCACGTTCTGTCCTGATACGCCCTCGACCTTATAAACCGTATTCATGAGCACGTTTGCCGCGTTGTTCGTAATGCCCGTGTACCCGAGCTCCGCAGCCTCGACAATGGCATACTGCGTGCTGAACGTCCAATACCAATTTGCAATACCGCGATCGGTAAGGCAGGCTTTATTGTATGCCGCCTGTGCGACCGTTGCACTGTAACCGATATCTACACCGCTGTTATACCACCCTATATTGACCAAATCGTTTTGCAGCGTTTCGGGTCCGTTTCCGCTCATAAGATATGCGGTGGGCACGGTAGGAAGCTCGTTTTTGAATGCGGTGAGCAGATCGTCGCCGCTGTTGTTGAAAGTAATCATCACGAGCTGATCGAGCACGTCGTACTGTCCCTCTCCCGTGCCGATCAATGCTTTGATTTTTTCAGCGATCGTCGCGCCCGCTTTAAGTTCGAGCACGAGCACCACGTCCTTGTTTTGTTCAAGAATCTCAAACACTTCTTCGAGCACGGGGATATGCTGTCCGTCCTTCAAGGTGTATTCTTGGATTTCTGCGAGCGTCATATCGCCTATATTTCCCGTACCGGTAGTCGTTCTGTCGATCGAAGAATCGTGCATGACGACGATATGTCCGTCCTTTGTAAGGTGCACGTCCAATTCGAGATGCGACGCGCCCAACCCGATTGCCGTATTCACGGCTCCGATCGAGTTTTCGGTAGGATAAATAGAGGGATTGTCTATATTCGAGAAGCTTGCTCTGTGGGCAACGTTATACGACATTCGCGTATAACTGTTCTCGGGGTAGCTCTCCAAAGCATCGTACACCGCGCCGAAATCAGAAGAAATTACGCCGTATGCACCGCTGACGATACAGGTATGGAGATCGATGCTCTTTGTGCCGTCGGCAACGACCCAAACCGTTTTGAAGCGCGCCTGAATGTAGCGGACGTTTTCAGGCGTTGCCATGCACTCGGGAATGACTACGACGTTCGCAAGATTCGCATTCGTTTTGCCGACGATGTTGTTATAGAGGTCAAGCTGCCCGTTCGTATAAAAATCTTCCTTATCGTAGCTTATGATTCCGCGGATATGCGGGCAAGCCGTGCGTACCTTTTTGACCAATGCGGGATTCGCGCTCATGACCGCTATATCGAGAATGGTTCGCGAATCGTTAAGACACGCAATCAATGCGTCCGCCGCCCCTTCGTCCCCGACGTTTATCACGGGAATCACCGCATTGTTCAGGCTTTCGTAAATCTCCGTAAAGGAGCCCAAGACCGTTTCGTTTGCATCGACGATCTTGCAATCCCCATTCAAATGCAGGATTGCGTTAGACGGCTTTTCCGTTCCCTGCAAGCTTTCCAGAGCGTTTCTGTCCGTCACATCGCACACAACGGTGGGCGCGTTCACGATTTTAACGTCGGGGTTCTGATAGGTTGAAACAACAGGACCGTATACCTCTTCCGGCTCGGTGACGGAAGGAGCTACAACCTCCCTTTGAATGGTACAGCTTGCAATATTGATTGCGGAAAAGTTCAGAATGAGCGCAAATCCGCCCGAGGTGCGTTCTGCACCGACAACTTCGTCCTTATCCGAAGTTACCGCGTCGCGTATCTTCACGCCGTCCATATAATGCGTGGCGGTATTGCCGCTCATCGTAATCGTCACCGTATGATACTTTCCGTCGGTGAGCGCGTTGGTATAGCCCGCAGTCTTGGCGTCGCTGTCCTTATAGCCGTGGTCTCCGCCCGTAACCCCGCTGATCACCTTGCCCGAATTTGCCGTATAGTGGGAATTGCCGTTCATGCGGTAAGCGGCAACGTATCCGCTCGGCGCATTATCCACCATCTGCATGTGATACATAACGCCGAACCATCTCGCAGCGTCTCTGTACTGCGTGATTCTGAATTTCATCGTAAACGTGAAATCGGTGTAATCGGTCACGTCGGGATTGATCAAATATACGGAACCCAAATACACCGAACCGTCCGTTTGCCCCTGCGAATTTCCGTTGGTGTTCTGTAATCTCAGCTCCTGATAGGGTGCGATATAGGCGCTTGAATTTCCCACTTGATTCCCCGCAGTCGTGCACTGCCGCCAATCGTTCTCGGGATATTCCGAAAAGTCTTCAACGTAATCGTAATCCGTTCCCGCCGCAGCAACGGACACGGTTTTTTGAATTGCAAGCGCACCTCCTGCCCCTGCAAGCGCGACTGCGGAAACCGCCATACCTAAAATTGTCTTTTTCATAATTCCTTCCTCCTTTCTTCTCAAATAATATCCAATAACAGATTGATGAAAGCAGGCATATAGACCTGCCCGAAGCCCGATTTGTTCGGATGCACACCGTCCGCTTGCATATAAGCAGCTACGCTGATATAATCCGTGTTCAACAAATCCAATACGGAAAGCGTACCCTTCCACTTTTTCTCGATTTGTTTGAGCATTCCGTTTACGAAAGCGCTGTACTCGTTATATTTACCGTATGCGCTGTTCACGGTACAGGTGTACAGCACGACCTTCGTGTCGGGGGATTGTTCGTGAACCTTGGCGATGATATACTCGATCGCGCCCGTAATCGTCGCCGTATCGAATGCCGAGGAAGCCTTGCCCGCCCCTATGCTCCCGACGGGCAGCCCGTTGGAAAAGTCGTTTGTGGAGAGCTGAAAAACCAACACGTCGGGGCGCTTCGTGAAATCGAAATTCGCAAGGCGTTCCACATAGGAATTCGTTCTGTCGGAAACGGTTGCAAGATAGGTTCCCGAAATCGCCTCCTTCTGATAACTGTTTCCGGTAAGCGTTGCCGTAAGATCGGCAAACGACGTGCCGTCGGTGTTTCCGCCGTGGCCGCGCGTCACCGAAGAGCCGAGATAATAAACGGTTTTATCGCGCAAAGGATGCGCGGAAAGCTCCCGATAACGGTAAATCGACGAGGTCGTTACGCGATAAGATTCAAAAGTGCTCGTATTTTTTTGAGTCGTCGTGCCGATATGCGTCATCTTTACGAAATTCTGACCCGTAACGGCGCGAATCTTGCCCGTAAGCTCCGCGCTTGCCAATACGGGATCGGTAACGGTCGTAATGTTACTCTGACCGATATTTATGCTCGCAAGGTGCTTTGCCTCTCCGCCGTCGATCACGAGAAGATACTCCCCGCCCGAATAGCGAAACTCATAGGTATGTTTACTGCTTATCGTTGCCTGATCGACGCTCCAACAGTAGTTCATATAGTCGCCGCCGAGATAAACGCCCATGAACAGAATGCTGTTTCCGTGATTCACCCCGAAATACACTCTGCCCTCTAACCCGTTCGCATAGCTCGTTAAAAATTGTCCGCCCGTCGCATTGATCGTTCCGTCGATCGTAACGCTCCATTCGGATTCCTCATCTAAGGGAAGGATCACGGGCGTTTGCAGGGCAAGAACAGCGGAGGTCGTGCTGACCGATGCGCTCGTAGTTGCCGTCGGCGCCGCATAACTGACATCGCCCTCCTGCACGGTTGCCGCGAGATTACGCCCGTAGGACAGAATGGAATATTCCTTTTTCGCCGCTAATTTCCCCGACGTTAAATCGTCAAGCCACTGCGCCTCGTCTCCTTCGTACATGGGATTTTCCTCCAAAAACAATTCGTAAGCGGATTTTCCGTCTATTCCCGCTTTGCCGTCTTCTCCGTCCGCTCCGTCCTTTGCGGGGGTCTGGGAAATCAAAACGTCCGTTTTATCCCCGTTCACAACAAGATATCCGTCCTCATCCACAGAAATTTCCGTGTTCGCATTGTCCGCGCCGCACCCTGCAAGAGCGCAAAGCCCCGCCAAACATAACGCGGCAACTGCAAAAACCTTCCCCTTCATACACTCCTCCCGAATCATATCGTTTTCAATCGGAAGCTCTTCCGACCTTTGAAACAGTTTAACGATTTTGTAGGTCGTATGTCAATAACTTTGTTGAGAATTGCAAAAATTTCGGTTTTTGTCATATGAAAATTGAAGTATTTATACGAAAAAACTGCCGCTTCAACGGCAGTTTTAGAAACCTGTTTTTTAATTGTAATCGACCGAATAAACGAGCCCCTGTGAAAAATCCCCGAAACGCTCGCCGAATAAATTCATTCCTCCCTGATGCTTTGCGTCCTTTTTGATTCCGATACGCAGGGTGATATAGTCGCCGTCCTGTAATTTTAATTTCCTGATATTTTGCGTGCTCACGGGCGTTTCGTCGAGGAACACGCACTCGGGCGTGATTTTCAACGATTTCATCATACCGTATTGGGTCGAAAAATCAGACCACCATTCGGGGTTGAGCCTTCCGTGTCTTCCGCCGAAATCCCCCGGCGATAAATAAGTTGCGACCTCCGTCCCGTTCACCCAAAACGTAATATCGCTCTCCCATTCGTTGCGGTAATTGGGCGCTTCGCTGCACAACTCCATACTGAACATAACGGAATTTACCTGCTTGTCTTTCAGCATATAATTCGGAACGCGGTACTCGATATAACCTTTACTGAACCAAAGGATTTGCGCCTCGTAGCGCTCGGGCGAAAAGAATACCCCCGGCGTATCGTCCGCTATAATGATGCCTTGCGTACTCGCCATGCCGCAGCCCGCTTCGATCTGAGCGTCGGTGAAGCTGCCGATCGGGATATCCATGGAAAAATGCTTGTTCTCCGACTGACGGTTTTCCACGATGAACCCGACGGCAAGGCTGTCGATCTGACGGGAAATGATCTTTGCGTTGCCGCGCGTATTGTGTTTGACCGTAACGCTGATAAAGCCCGCTTTACGCAAAATATTGATATGAAAGGACACCGTCGAAATGGGCAGTTTAAGCATCTTGGCAAGATCGGCAATGGAATAGGACGAGTAGGACAGCAATGTCATGATCTTCCGCCGCACTGACGCATTGAGCGCCTGCACGATGTCGTTTAAGCGTTTCTCTTCATCTATCTTCAATTGAAATTCACGAATAGCCATAAGCTCCCTCCTCGTCTATTCTACCACAATCCGGATCGTTTTTCAAGACGGATCAATTATTTTTTGCGGTTTTCAGAATGATCCTGTCCTCGCTTACCCAATGTTCGCGGTAAAAGCTGTTCGGAGGAAAAGTATCGTTGATTTCTTGCATTTTCTCCGCAAGCTGCCTTCTTTTTTGTTGCAATACCTCTTGATAATTGTCGTTTTGAACGAGGTTATTCATCTGATAAGGATCGGACTGATTGTCGTACAGCTCCTCTTTTCCGTCCAAACGAAAGATAGCATACGTAAACTTTCTGTCGCGCACCGCACGCCACTCGTGTCCGTCTCCCCAAATTGCGCAGGGACCCGTATTTTGCAGAAAGGCATATTCGGGCTCTCTGTTATCGGTTCCGCGAATAAGCCCCGCAATGCTCATTCCCTCTACGTCGGCAGGCACGGGAACACCCAGAAGTTCGAGAAGCGTGGGCATAAAATCAACGTTGCTGATCGGCGCGCCTGATTTCTTTGCGGAATACTTGGGTACGCGCATCAAAAACGGGATTCTTGCCGCCTCGTCGTAGAAGATATTTTTATTCCTTCTGCCGTGTGCGCCGAACATTTCGCCGTGATCGGAAGTGAATACGACGATCGTATCCTCCTCCATATCAAGCTCTTTCAGGGCTTGGAGCAGGCGTGCAAAATTTTTATCGAGATTCGCGGTCATTGCGTAATAAACGGGCATGATCCGTTTAAGCTCTTCCGGCGTCTTGCACTCGTTCGACCAATCATCGTTGTGAATATCGTCCTCCGCGCAATAATTCGGCGGCAGAGGAAAATCTATTTTTTGAAAGCGTTCCAACTCCTCCTTCGGCGCGTTGTACTCCCCCCAGGGCGCGTGCGGCGTGCCGTAGTTGACAAACAGCGCCAGCGGTTGATTCTCCGCTTTTGCGACTTCCAGCCGCTTAATCGCCATATCCGTCTGCACGTCGGGCTCATATCCCTCGATTTCGATTTTTTTCTTCTCGTCGAGATGATAAAACGCCGTCGTATATTCGTGACGCATATTGCAATGGGCGAAATATCCGTTAAAGCCGAACCGATATTCTCCGGGCGGAACAAAAGAATTCTCTATGTTCGCAAAATCACCCAGCTTGTTCGCCCACAAATGCCATTTGCCCACCATTTCGGGACGAATGCCGTTTTTCCCCAAAACAATGGGCAGGGCATTGGGATGATGCGCGGGATTCATGCGGATCTCGTTGATCACCATACCCGTACTCGTCGTGTACTTTCCCGTGAAAAGGCTTGCCCTGAAAGCGGAGCAGACAGGGTGCGAGGAAACGCAGTTGTAGAAATCAACGCTCTCTTTTGAAAATGCGTCGATATTCGGCGTAGCCCCGTACGGATCGCCTGCATAGCCGCAGCGGTTATAAGCCAGCTGATCGGCAGTCACAAATAAAAGATTCATATTAACCTCCTGAAATTTATAATCTGTTTTTTACCGCAAACGCCATCTCCGCCAAGCGCGGATACGCATTTTCAAAAAATGTCTGATAGGCAGAGCAGAAACAATTGGAAGACGGACGCCCGTCCGTAAAAGGCTCTCTATGCCTTCTGCACCCGCCCTTGCAAAGCGCAAACCACTTACAGTCCTTGCACTCCGCAGGGCGCGGAAATGATTCGCACATAAATTTGCGAAACGCCTCGGATTTACCGATATTCTCTAAACTGTCCGAGCCAAGATTTCCGCCCCGATAATCGTCAAGTACGTAAAAATCGCAGGGAAATACGCTTCCGTCCGCTTCGACCGTGAAGTATGCACCGCATGCTCCGTTCATGCCGCAGCTCGCCGTTCCCCTTCCCGCAAGAATCGAAATATAGTCATCAAAGGTTCTAATGCTCAAAAACTTTCCTTCTCTGAATTCGCGGTAATATTTATCGAAGCAGGATATCAGAAATTTAGCGTAGTCGTCCGCCGAAACCCCCTCTTTTTCCTCGGCGAACGGCAACAGGCAGGGAATGAACTGTAAATAACGGTAATTGTTTTTCAAAAAGAAATTCAGGACTGCGTCTGCATGGCGGGCAACCGTCTTTGTTACAACGCAAAGAATATTAAATTCCACGCCGTAACGCTTCATAAGCGCCGCCGCCCGCATTACTTTGTTGAACGATCCGCTCCCGTCTTTGTTTGTGCGGTGCATATCGTGCGTCGTTTTATTGCCGTCCATCGAAAGCCCGACAAGGTAACGGTTTTCGGTCAAAAATGTAACCCATTCCTCGTCTAACAGTAAGCCGTTTGTCTGCAACGAGTTAAAAATTTTCGTCCGTCCGCCGTATTTTTTACAAAGCTCCCCGTGCCTTTTGAAGTAATCGAGCCCCGCCAAAGTCGGTTCTCCCCCCTGAAAGACAAACGTGACGCGATCCGCGGACTGTTCAAAAGCGCGCTTTACCATGAGCTCCTGCGTTTCTGCGGTCATGATCCCGCAATCCCCGAAACTGCGATGATCAATTTCGTCGCGGTAAAAGCAGTAATCGCATTTCAGATTGCACAAGCCCGACGCGGGCTTTACGAGCAATACCCGTTCCATAAATCCCCCTTACTCTGTCAATAGAGCAATACGCCCATCAATCCCGAAATCAAAATGATTGCAATGGGCGAAACGCTTAATTTCTGCTTCCGCTCGTTCAAGAATCTTCCCTGTTTTTTTCCGAACATTGGAACAAACAGCGCCGCCGTAGCAAGAACAGCTAAGATTAACGCGACATTCCCGTCAAAGGACAAGCGGTCTTCCGCAACCGAAACGCCGAATAAAACGCTTAAAAGCATGGCAAGCGCTGTTGCGAGAATCAAACCGACGATAGCGGGACGAACGCCGTCCAATCCCGCTCTGACCCCTTCGTACTTTAATAGATTCTTGAAAAGCGCGGCAAGCACGAGAATAATGATAAAGGAGGGAAGCACCACGCCGATCGTTGCAATCAGCGCACCCCCTACGCCGCCTTGAACAGAGCCGATAAAGGTTGCCATATTCACCGCAATCGGACCGGGAGTCGATTCGGCTACGGCAATAAAGTTCATGAGTTCCTCTTCCGCCATCCAACCGTTTGCAAGAACGGACTCCCGAATCATTGCGATCATTCCGTATCCGCCGCCGAAGGATACGACCCCGATTTTCAAAAACGTGAGAAAAAGTTGAAGATAGATCATTTTCTCTCTCGCCGCCTTTTATGTAAAAGCCCGATCAAATACACGCATACGCCGAGCGCAGCGCTGATTAAAATATAGAATACCGAGGTAAAGTCGATTGCAAACAAGCCGAAAAACAACATACAGGCAAGGGTCGTAAACAATACGATAAAGTTAAATACCGTCTTCGGAAGTTTTTTGAACAATTTTAATCCCGCCGTAAGAATCAAAAATACCACTCCGACCCTTATCCCCTGAAATGCGGCGGCAATGACGGAAATTTCAAGAAACGTATTGAAGAATAACGAAATCGCAAAAATAATCGCAAACGAAGGAATACAGACTGCAATCGTCGATAGGAGTGCACCGAGCACTCCTGCCATTTGATACCCGACGTACGTTGCGGCGTTCACGGCTACGGGACCGGGCGTAGACTCTGCGATTGCGACCATATCCATAAACTCTCCGTGCTTCAACCACTTCTTGCGCGATACAAGCTCGTTTTCAAGAAGAGCGATCATGGCATATCCGCCGCCGAACGTAAACAGACCTATTTTGAACATCGTCCAAAATAATTTCGGTATTTTCTTTAATACGACTCCCGTTTTTTTCATCCAGTTCATTATATCATTTGACAAACAATAAGTAAAATAATATAATTTTATATAGTTTATAAGGAAATTATTATGACTATCCGACATTTGAAAACCTTTATCGCCGTATGTGAACAGGGCGGCGTGACCAAGGCAGCAGAGTATCTTCACGTTGCCCAGCCTGCGATCAGCCAAACGATTGCGGAAATCGAAAAATTTTATAACATACGCCTTTTCGAGAGGATCAATCAACGGCTCGTTATCACTTCCATCGGGAAAGAGCTCTTACTGCGGGCACAGGAAACGCTGCGCGCATTTGAAGACTTCGAGATTCAGGCAAATCAATCGGGCTTGCACCCCACCGTGCGGATCGGCGCATCGCTTACTATCGGAAAACTGTATATCCCGCAGCTCATCAGATCGCTCAAAGAAAACTTTCCTCAATTATGCGTGTACGTCTCTGTCGAAAGCACCGCCTCGGTCGAAGAAAAAATCTTAAACGGCGCGCTCGACTTCGGCTTGGTTGAAGGAAAGATATTATCCCCTCTTCTGTCTGCCTTCGTCTTTTCGACGGACAATCTGATTGCCGTTTGCGGAAGCGGGTATCGGGCAGAAAAGCTAATGACGCTTGAACGCCTCGTCTCTCACGCCTTACTTCTGCGGGAACGCGGAAGTGCTTCACGGGAAATGCTCGAAATGCTTCTTCATGAAAAAGGGTTATCCGTATCTCCCGTTATGGAATCGGTCAGCAATCAGGCGATCATCTCCGCCGTTGTCGCCGACCTCGGCATCGCCATTTTGCCGCAAGGACTTGTTCAGACTTCCCTTCAAGAAAGCAAATTGCATATTGTAGAGATAGAAAACATTGATTTTCAACGAAAATATTTGTTGATCAACCGCACCACCAAAAAATTCAGCCGAATCCAACAACACGCCTACGATTTTTGCAAAACAAATCTTCCGAAGATTCGTTAATTCTTATCTCACCCCAAAGCAAACACAACGCATTTAATAATATGCTCTGACGAAAAAACAAAAAAAAGAAGCACTCATCTGAGCACCTCTTTTTTCGGCTACTTCTCAAAGACTCGTAAGGAGCGATAGCGACGGAACAGCAACCGACAAACTGATAGGATATCCGTATCTTGCTCTTTTGCATCACTGACGACTCGCCTAAGAGCGTACGCTGATTGGCATACGTAAAAAAGCGGAAACATTCTTTTGAATGTCTCCGCTTTTTGGCTGCTCCTGTCAGACTCGAACTGACGACACCGCGGTTAACAGCCGCGTGCTCTACCATGCGTACAGGTTTACAGGGTAAAATTATGGATTAATTCGTCCACGAATACGTGTGTCAAATTTCTTTATAAAATCTTCATAAATGTTGAATAATTTGGGCATCACTTCATCTCTATATTTAAAAACGCTATCCAATGATGATTTCCTTTCGTTTCTAACTTTCGCAATCTCTACCGAAAGATCAAATATTTCTCTTTTTTTGCTCTCGTATTCTACCCAAATATCCTTTATATCCTTTGCTCGCATATTGTTCAAAACATCTGCAATATATTCCCGAATTTGGATACAAATATAGTCAGCTATATCGTAATAAGCCCTTAGCTCATGTTCCAATGCGCTATCAATCTCTTTAACAAAATCTTTTTCATTTTCATCAAGTTTTTCAAAACAGCGCATCAAATGATCAAAAGCATCTCTATGTTCTACCAAGGGAGCAATATACATATTCATACTGACAGAAAGTTCCTCTGCTCGAATATAAAGTTTTCTATTCTCAAAATAAACAGTGTAGAGATCGGTAATTTTTTTATTACATTCAACTATTTCTTGTAACATTTTAAAATTTCGACCTCGTTCCATTCACTTTTCTTCTTCTACTTTCAAGCATTTCACTTGTTTCGACGCGGCCGATTGCGCCTCGCGCGGTTCCCTTTACTCGAAATGTCTCAATTTTTACCGTTGGGATTTGCTTTTTTTCCGAAAAATTAAATCTTTGCATCAAAAAATAGGTAACAACTGAGACCGCTATTAAAGCAACTATAATATATAAAAATTCCATACATTCCCTCTATCAATCTTCTTTTCTGTATTTATAACCTATATATTCTTCCGAAAAAGAAGATTTACATTTACTTTTATTGCCAATTATTGGGCATATGATATATTCTAATACTATCGAAATCCCATAATAAGCGGCTAGCACATATATAAATATAGGCACCATTTCATTGGTTATACCAAGAGATACGCCATATAATATTGCACTAAAAAGTAACCCTATTATTGGTAATATCACATATTCCCACCAATGTTCAGACCATCGGCTTAGGAAAGCGCCCAAAAAACCTGAACAAAATGCCAATACAATATCTGATGTACAATATTCTTTAAGTGTTAAGAATTGTTTGGCAGAAATAGTCTTTACCATAAACACTATACATATAGCTATCAGCGTCTGTATAACCTGTACCAAAAATTGTTTTCGTAGTTTTTCTTTTGACATTATTCCAAATAAAAAACCAATGCCATGATGACATCGGTTTTAACATACATTCCCTGTTTATTAAAACCTCCGGAGGATTTAATAACCTCGTTTCTTCGGCTCTTGACATTTATTTGTATTTTTATTATATCTTATTTAAACACATTTTGCAAGTATTCACGTAAACTTTTTTAAAAAATTTTTCTTATTTACTTGACTTTTTTTATTTCTTATGATAGAATAGGCAAGCTGTCGAAAAGAGTGGTCATTTTAATCATTGAAAAAGTGAATCGAGCGTAGTCTTATTGTGACTTTGCTCGATTTTTTATCAGTACATATTCAATACTCTATCCTACTTATATTATTCCTTTTCCGTTTCCTTGATAGCAAAAACTAAATTCACCACCAATTTAACTACTGCACATAAAATTATCTAATGGTCTGTGCCAAAACGGGAAGTAAAATTCCAGCAACTTGAATACCTTGTTCAACAAGCCATTTCATAAATTCTTTTGCCTTTGCCCAACGCTTACCTTTACTTTCCTTGCTCTTTGCCAATTCCTCCAATTCAGTAAGCTTCTCCATAATAATTTTATATTGTTCATCCGACAGTCCCTCATCGGCAGCTTGCTGACGAGCATTTTCAAAAACAGTTGTTATATCTATATTCGTTTCATTATGAGAATCAACTCGTATTTGCGGTTGAAAATGTATTTCCTGCGTGTTACCTAAAGAAGGAGACGGAACTATGGGGGCACATAACTCGTTAGCATACAAACGTAACTGATTTACAAGTCCGAGCGCAGTCTCTTGTGTTATTGGATATTGCCCCATCATTATCATTTCTTTGGGCACAGTGGCAATAGTTTCTATCGATTTATTAAAATGAATTTTTCCTGAATATGAAAAATAAACTTTCGATATGAACTTATATATGGTTTCTTTCCGCTCAACCACTTCGCCTTCCGCCATCAAATCTAAAATACAAAAAATCGTATCAGCATTTCTTTCTTTCGACAAACATCCATCGATAAATCCTTTCAACGCCCTTTTATCCAAAGAGTTAAACTCAGAAGTATAAGAATCTACAGTATTATGTACTTTCACATATAAACCAAGATCAAAATCATTACCATAAAATGCGCGCATTTCGCCAACAAGAGCCTGCATTTCTCTCAACCCCTGCGCCGATTCAATCGCACCTAAAAAGTATCTTGCCTTTTCAATTTGCCTTAGCGTCATAAGCATCTCCCGCTAACAATTTTATTTTTATAATACCACTTTTACACTTAATCTAAACATAACACAGCAGACAGTAAAGTCTGCTGTGTTACAATTATTAGAATTTATCTCTTATTGTCCCAAGAACTGTTGATAATCCATATTCAAAATGATATCCAAATGATAGTCCTTGCCTATCATGATTTTCTTGATGAGATTACAGATAATCATTTTTTTGCGCTCATGGGGAGCCTGATCAAACTCATCTGCCCAACTGATAAAATTCTTATAGTAGGTATCCAGGCTGTCGAGCATTTCTCTTTCGTCATTGACAGACTTCAAGGTTTCTGGGATTTGTTTTTCCAGTCGGGCGAGTTTTTCTTTCTCTAAATTGATTGCCGCATTAAGCGTTTCAAGTGATAATGTTGACGTACCTATCATCGCTTTTCCTACCGATTCCACCAATTTCTGCATTATGAGTTGTTCTCGCTCATACTCCTTCAAAAGAGAATTATATTGTTTTTTCTTTTCCCTTACTGTTTCTTCGTACTTTTCTTTTAGCGTTTCATCCTTGCTCGTTCCCCGTATCCGTTCGAAAACTTCATGTAATAACGCTAAAACCGCCTCATCGATCTTCGTGGACTTATACTGAGATTGCCCCGCACACTCTCCACGCTTTCTTGCACGATTAGGACAAATATATGTAATACCTCGATATACTTTTCGCGTTCCGTCCGCTAAAATCACTGGATCCTGATACGACACGGCATGCATTTTACAACCGCAATGCGCACAAAAGATATTCCCTCCCAATAATGCCGCCCCGCGCGTCGTATATGCAATGCTGGACTTCTTTGCATTTATCGCGTTCCGCGCTTCAAGAATTTTCTGTGCTTCTTCAAAAAGCGATTCGTCAATTATTTTTAAATTTTCCAAGAGCGTAGATTTCTTTCCCCCGCGAACATAGTGTCCTGTATATATATGATTCCGCAACATGCGATTTATTGTATTCGCTTGGAGCTTAGCGCCACTATGCGTTTTATATCCCTGCGCATTAAGCAGATTACAGATACGCCATGTTCCATAGCCCTCTTCTACTGTCTTTTTGAATATATACTGAACAATAGCCGCTTCTTCGGGAACAATTTCAAGTGCGACAAGTTCTCTTCCTTTCTTTGTGATTATCCCGCTTTTTACAAAACGATACCCAAAAACTGCCGCACCACCCGTAAATCGCCCCTCCTCAACAAGTTGTCCAAGCCTTGTTTTTACACGCATGGAGGTTTTACGACTTTCTCCACCCGCTTGCCAAAAACGGATATAATTCAAAAGATAATCGCAATCCGTCTCAAAAGTCTGTTGACCTTCTTTCCCTCTTTTACAATGCGTTCTACAATGCTTTTTATCTTTTCCCGTTCAGCCGCAACTTCGACCAATTCAGGACCTTCAGCTTGTTTGTACGCTTGCCAGTAGTCCTTTTCCCAAAGCTCTAATGTTTCATCAATGGCTCTATTCCACCATTTGAAGTGTTCTGCCTTTTCCGCTTCGGTCGCTTTATTGAACGGCACACAGCCATTATCTGCTTCGGGTCTACTTGAATTAACGTAGTAGTGAGTAAAGTAATCATTTGTAGGCTGCAAAATGCCTTTATCCCATAATTCACGAAGAGGAATACTTGCGGCGCAATCTTCTTCGTAGCATAAGTATCCTTTGTCGCTGACACCATTCTTTAACGCTTCGGGTGAAAGGATGTACGGCGCAAGTTTAGCGGAGATCATAACACCGCCATGCCCTGCCGTGGATACTTCATAAATGCCGTTTGCGATTCTTCTGCAATTCTGCACCTCGTCCCACATCGAATCCGTAGGTTCGCGCAATCGCCTTTGTTGATAGCTCTCAAAGAACGCTTTCCCTTCTGCTGCTAATTCCTTGAAGCGATTGAACACGGGTGCTGGCTCAACACGGTTTAATACGCCTGCGTCTATAAGCGCGTCCCAATCCTCATCTTCCTCTGTGTCTAAATCGCGGGGTTGCTCCGCTTCCTGCGGTTGGATCTGTTCGATATAACGATCATTCTCAATTAGGTCACATACTTTATCCGCAAACTCATTCCAATCAAGATAGATACGGTTAAGATAATCGTCATGGACGTTTTCGCCTCTACTGATCCAAATTCCCTGCGCGTTATACACCGCAGAATATCCATCACCCCGCTCGTCATTTGTTCCGTATTCGTTTTTAAGAAATTCTGCAAGAGTCACAAGTTGCGTCGTTATTGCGTACTCGTCCAAAATACGTTGCTTACGGTCTGAATTAGCCGAATATATAACTTTATATATAAGCTCATTCTTACGACGTTCTTCTTCTGCCCGCAATTCCCGCAAACGGTTCTGTTCGATTTTGTAGTCAACATATTCATTCTTCTCCTGTTCGGATAAATAATTGTCATCGTCTATAAGGTCTGCTATGCGTACTGCAACTTCGGGCCATTTAAGATTTACAGTAAGATTGTTTTCGGGACGATCGTCATCAATCCATTTCAGACTGATACCCTTAGCATTATGGGTTTCATTTGTATTCCCCACATACGAACCGCCAATGCCGTACTCTTTTTTGAGAAAATCCGCAAAAGCACTTTCGGACGGGTTTTCGTTGTACTTGTCGAAGATACGGAATTTGCCGTGTTGTACATGACTGCCGCGTTTTATTTCATATTCGATGAACTGCTCTTCACGACTTTTCTCCTGCGGCTCCAAATAATCCAATAACGTAAGCTGTGTTTTGTTTTTCCGTTTGCGGTCTTTAATGCCCTTTTCAGGCTTCTTCTGCGTGGATTCTTTTTTGTCTTTGCCTTTCGGCTTTTCTTCCCGCTCAGTTTCTTCCTCTTCGTCCTGCTCGTCCGAATCGTAATCCGTTTCGTCCAGTTCTTCGTCCACGTCAGTTTCTTCTTCGGATTCCTCGTCTGACTGTTCGTCGTTGAGATCACCAAGTTCGGCGGCAAGCTCATTGCGCCAATCGTCATCCGTTTTAGTCTGTTCGACATCAAACGGTGTAGGGTCGTCGTTTGAGATTTCTGTAATCTTTATCTTCGGTCTTTCTTTCGCTTTCGTCGTCTGTGCAAGAGCTTCCGCGTATGAAGCAATGTATTTCGGCTCTTCATCGCCATCAACTACAATTACGCCGTGGTTTTTAAGTATTTCGTCCAAATACCTATCCATGGCGTGATACGGCATTCCGCACATGGGTACTCTTGTGGGCAACCCTACCTCACGCCCCGTAAGCGTTAAATCCAACTCTTCCGAGATAACTTTCGCGTTTTCACCCATGATCTCGTAGAAATCACCGAGCCGCAAAACTACAACTGCTTGCGGGTTTAATTTCTGTGCGTCCAAGTAGCGTTGGTATAACGGTGTAACCTGCGGCTCTTCCTCTGCTTCCGAATGTTCTTCGGAAACTTGTTCTGTCTGTTCGACAGAGATAATAGGTTCGTCCGATACCGTTTCATCTTCCGTATCGTCAATGAATTTGACCTCTTTCGGCTTGTTCTGAAACGCTTCCTCAATGTCCTGCACAAGCATATCCGAGCGGATATAGACTTCTTTTACAAACTCGGCATTATCCTCGTAGGAATAAGGAAGCCCGCTCAACTTGATTCCTGAGCTTTTGGGAAAACCCGTTTTTGAATATAGCGAAAATGCTATTCCCTCAATTAAGAGTTTATCCCGCTCTTTATCGCCCGTAAGTTCGTCTTGTGTTTGCAAGTAGGCATATACACCATCATGTATTTTGCGGTAATCGCTCCGCTCGTCATCGGAGAGCTGTGTGCCATTCAATTCGTCTAACCCGCCGAGCAAGCGTTTCATGGGAAGTATCGGACGCGTATAGCGCGTATCGCCGTGAGTGTCGCTTGCGTCAAATACGAACTGCTTATAACCGTCCGTATCATAATAGGCAATACCTTTTCTTCCTTTGGTTACACGCCGATCCATAGCCGCCCATTCGCTGAACGTATAGCACACCGTAGCGTTCGGTCGTTCTAAAATAATTTGACAAGCGTCACGCAGGTTAATATGCGGGTTTTGCGATATAAAACGATAGAAGTTTTTAAGCTGCTCTCCGTCCTCAAACATAGCGGCTATCGTCGCATTTCGTTCCGTTAATCTGCTGTTAGCCATTATTTCTTCTCCGCATAAATCTACGGCTTGGAAGTTCATCCGAATACATGACAAGTTCCAAATAGTCGTCCGTATAGCCCCAATTTTCACCGTCTATGTTGTCGGTATCTTTTTCCGGCTCTTCCACTTCATCCGCAAATATCAAATTTTCATATTGATCCCGCTCCATTGTTTCCTCCGCAATTGCTCTTTTTACTCTCTGCTTTTCTTTCAGCGTGGGGAACCATAATATATTGATTGCCGCCCGTGCGCCCATAAATAAAATCAAGTTTCTGATTGCTTCGGCAGGGAACTTCTTATGCTTGTATAATCGCCAACGAAATTCCCGATTCTTAATTCCAAACATTTCCGCAATCACCGCTTGCCCGATCCCGCGCCGCTTTAACCAATGTTTGAGCGCACGGCTTTTAAGTGACATTCCTCTTTGGCGATAGCCCTCAATATAACGTGTCGCCGACAAGGACGAATTTGCTTTTGAACCCATCCAACATTTCCTCCTCGAAGTCGATGATTTTTTTGACCGCCTTTTCGCCGAGCTTGTTGTAAATGTTCTTTACTGCGTCGTAACCGATTTTTACACCCCTTTCAAGTACGCGGATTGCTTCGTACTCTAAGTCAAGATCTTCGGCAAACGCATAGTAGTTATCTATCCCCTTGCTCTTCGCATATTCGCGACAACCATTGATATTTAACTTCATCTTTTCCTTCTCCTTTGAGTGCGTTTGTGCAACACCCCTCATTAGGGAGGCGAATGTCAGGGCAAAAAGTTAGCCATTTTCTAAAAATTTTTCAAAAATTTTTTTATTCGTTTGATTTTTTTGCAAATCACAACCTTCACAACACCATACATTGCGGCAATTTTTGTCTGTGAATAACCAAATTTATAAAGTAATGTAAGAAGTTCTTTATCTTCTTTGGATAAGGCATCAACCGCCCTGTATAGGCTCTCATCTGCAATCTGCTCTATCCACGCATAACGCCCTTGCCAATGCTTGTCCGTTATAGTGAGCCTATCCGGAAACTTCTCGATAAGCGGATTATCTTTTCGTTCCTCGTCCTCGCTCGTGTAAATATCCAATGCTTGCGTATGCACCGCTTCACGACGACGGCTATTGTACCAATCCTCATCAAAGGCACGAAGTTCTGCGATCTGTTCTTCCGTCATTCCCGCCGCAAGATATTCCTTTCGTAACCTTGACTGTTCCCGTGCAAATTTCCTTCTTTCTACTCCATCAATCCATTCCATTTTTGAAATCCTCCGATTTTTTGTCTAATTAAAATAACAATCGGACAGATTCCAAGCTCTAAAAATGAAAAAAGCCCGACTGCGGTGTTAAACCGCAATCGGGCTTTTTTGTTCATAAAAAGATTTGCGTACCAAACAGTAGACCTATACGGTTCAACCGTTTGCCGAAACGCTTATGTTTCGCTTTGGTACACTTTCATACTTTACAAACACATATGTATGTTCCTGTCGTGGGATTTACCTGCTATACTATTTCAATAACGACCCGCGAATCGGTGTACATACACGAAATTATTAAATTGTATAGATAGGCTAATTAGATGCTGTCATTTTAATATCAATCTCCCTTCTCGATTTCTGCTTACTGAATATCTTTATCCTGCATCTTGGACAATCTACTCTAAGTGCCCCATCCGCACTTTTGTAGCCAGTTACTTTCGCTCCACAATTCGCACAATAAATCCGAACAGGAATTATGTTTTCAAAGTTCATGTCATCACCTCCAACTATATGTAAAAACTTTTTCGATAACGAACATTTGTTTGTGTTTTGCTTGAATATAATAGCATTTATCTCTATGAGCTGTCAACAATTTAAAGAAAAATATTTTAGAAAAAATTTTGATAAACATGACAATATATGTCATATATTTTATAGTATAATTTATAAATATATAATCAAAAAACAGACGGTCAAAAGACCGCCTGTTTTTTGATTTATCAAACATTCGTTAGTTGACAAAATATTCGCTATAGCGTTCAATCAATTCAGCAAGCGTTTCAATATCAATTAATCCTTTCCCAATTGATACTTTCAAATATTGTCCGTTAAACGCCTCAAACACTTCTTGAGACACAGGAAGTATTTCAGCAAATTCCTCGTATGTAAAAAGCCCATACTGTTCGACATCCGCAGCTAATGCCTCCTGATTATAAGACATAGTTTCCGCGTCAACTTCAAAGATATTAATAAGTCCTTCTGTTGCCCCCGGCATTGATAGCATTCCGTTAACGTAATAACAAAGATGACTATATGTAACAGGGCTCCAAGATGTCGTATATTCATCTTTTACTACCACATTTACAAGCTGTACTCTTGTCCATACAAGTTGTCCATTTTCATCTGTTGTCTGTTTATTGAACCAATGCCCGATATACTGTGCCGCATCATTCCTTAAGAAAACATATTGATTGAGATCAAAATCCCAAAATGCATGTTCATATATAACCTTAATCTCTGTTCCGTCTGAAAAATAAAGATTTATCACTTCATATGTTTCAGCAGGATCACTATCAATAAACAGTATTGGAACCGTGTCAAATGTTCCTGTTTGCAAATTCCATACAAGAAGCATTTCATCTCCATTTAACTGTTCTACTGCTTTTTGAGTTCTATCCGCAAGCGTTATTAATGTTCCTTCTGCGACACAGCCACCACCATCTTTACTTGTTGCCGCATATTCAGCATTCTTTACTTTTGAAGCATAATCCGAGGTCCCAGATGCCGTTACGACAGAACCAGTCCATGTGTTTTCGTTCAACATTGTGCTGCTCCCCTCATAACTAATATAACCCGCAATTTGTGCAATAAAAGGCTTATTACCTGATTTGGAAATGTTTGCTAATGTTATAACCGCTGCATTTTTACAAAATTGAAGGTAATCATTAGTTATGTGAACCCCAGTTATACCGCCGACACAACCATTCTCCCCATTATGGTCATAAAAAATATTACCATAGTTTTCACAATATCCTATATAACCATAATTCTCACCTGTTATGCCTCCTATACGACCTTGCGCACCGATGGAAGCATGATTTTTAGAATATTGTATCTTGCCCCAACTGGTTCCAACCAAACCTCCCACTTTAGTTTTAGGATTTCGGCATAAAATGTCAACATTATTTGTAGACGAATCAGTATAACTTGGGTTATTTTCCCATTTTAGTACTTCGCAATTTTCGATGCAACCTCCCGTATTGGACATCTCCGCAGAAATTACACCGATTGATTGCCCCTCCGTCGTTGCCATAGCAGTTTTAATTTTGGCTTTAAATTTTGTATTTTTAATATAACCCCTTCCTGCAATATTTAGAAAAAAGCCAAAATTTTCAGTACCATTCAATTTTTCATTCATATAAGTAATTGTATGATTGCACCCATCAAATGTAGCCGATAAAATGTTTATTGGAACCCATTGTATTTGTGTTGCATCTATATCATTCATTAATTCAATTGTAATGTTACTATTATCAGCAATAGAACCTATTTCACTCAATTGCTTAGGTCCATAAATACGATAATATTCTTTTCCTAAGTAGGTGTACTTACACTTTGACAAATCTTTTTCTTTAAGCTCAACTATAAACGTTACACTTGTCTGTGCTGTATAGAAGTCATACTCATTATATTGATTCAATTCAATATTATCAGTTAAAATTGCCTCATATCCCGATTTATATATGCGCGGAGATAACTTAAAGGCAATGCCCCTGTATTGGGTTACTTCATTTATTACACTTCCATTATAAGTATAATAGATTGGGAAGCTCCATTTTGCAATTAAATGAACATCTTGTTTTTCTGATAATATAGTATCCCGAGTATATTCTGCTCCATCTTCCGTAAACCAACCGACGAACGTGGCACTTTTATCCGTAGGAATAGGCAAATCCGTCAATGCCTTACCGTATGTAGCTTCAAAACTATTATAAGGTACTGATCCGCCATTTTCGTCAAGCGAAATTGTAAGCTTTTTTTCTTTATAAATAAACTCAGCCTTAGAATTCGCTCCCCAAGTATTATCCCAACCTGTTTTGCTTTGAGAATTATATTCGGGAATCTCCGAATACAAAAAATCAATATATATACTTTGACTTGAGTTCCAGCCAAAGACGATTGATTTCCCTACATTTTTTACATTTTCATATATACTCAATTGTTGAATTGAAACAGTATTCCTAAAAGCCGATTCCCCTATACTATTAAACGAGTTATAGGTAGGCAATTCAACAACCCCTTTTTGCGCCTGTTGTCCTTCAATAATTTTTAATTCCTCTTGTTGACTCATGCTGCTAGGTTGAATAAAATAAATATTAGCCAACTCTTTACATTCAGCAAACATAGAATCCGTCAACCCCTTAATTGTATTAGGCAGAACAACAGATTCAATCGTTGAATTAGAAAAAATTTCGTAAGCTTCCGCTCCATCGTTAAAAGAAATTGATCTATTAATAATTATATTTACGCCTTTTGCCCCTGTAAACGCATTAGATGCAATTTCAATTGGGTCTTGTGAATGTTCAACTATGAGGTTATTAAAACCGCAATCATCGAAGGCGAACTCATTTATACCAAGGATTTTTGTACCCTCAAAAAATTCCGGTATAAAAATATCTGTTCCTTTTCTTTCAACATGAGTGGGATCATCTCCAATCTCATCAGCTGGCCCAACATAAAATCCACTGGTCCTCGGTTGACCGTTCGCCACACTATAACCAACTATTTCTTGGACACCAGACCTAGATATAGTGTCATAGACGGTTTCCAATTCCAGTTTTTCTTCAACATCAGTATTAAATTCCACGTCTTGATTAGCATTATTAATATTCCATTTGGAAGACCAACCTTCGCCAATGGATTCTGCTCTAACCTTGACCTGCGTATTATTATTTCTTAAGATATTTGACCCGACTATTTGCGTGCTTTGGGGAATTATCAATTCAGATAATTTAGGACATTTATAAAATGCATTATTCCCTATTTCAACAACTCTTCCTAAAGAAATTCTATTTAATTCTGGACAATTTGAAAATGACGAATTGCCTATTTTCTTAATGGTTGAAGGCAACCATACACGTATCAACTTTTGAGACGCCATAAATCCATTAGCGGCAATTTCCGTAACATCATATTTTGTTCCATCAATAATGGCAGTTGACGGAATTATTGCTTTAGTTGCTTCATCTTGATTATTTATTGACACACTGCATTCGGTTTCATTTAACGGAATAAACAAATATGTCGCGTTAACTATATCACCTTCTGTTACTGTAAATTGCAAGTCCTCGTTTGTTTCCTCTGCCGATACGATTACATGATTATTTAAGTTGACAATTGCCAATATAAGGCATAAACTTAAAAGCACCAACGAACTAATCATTCCTAGCATTCTTCTTTTGGTAATTCTCATACAAGCCTCCAAAAATTTTTTATTCGCTCACACTAATTTATTGTGCTTTGCATAAATTTAAGCTGTGGACAACCATTCTCTATATTTATCCAAATAGCCTCACCCGAATTCGCATTTAATATATCAGCGAGAAAATACATATCTTCTGAAGTATGATATCCATTTACTTCCAATCTTACATCTGTTTCATTACGGTTATTGCCGATAATTTTTTGTTCGTTTTGTTGCGGACATATTGTATGAAAGTTGATGATTTCACTTTCGTCCGAAACCGAACCAATGATTGGTCTATCAACTACGCTACCGGAATAGTAGCTATTCTCTAATGTAGAGTTTCTACCCAAAGTTCCAATAAAACCATATGTCGCATTTATATTCCCGGCTTCAATAAAATTTATATTGCCCGTAGAATAACAATTCTGGACTTTCGAATAATAAAGCGATGAACAAAAACCATTTCCAAATCTAGTTGCGCTGATTTCACCAGAAAAGAAGCAACCGTTCAAATTGCAATCCGAAACAATACGCCCAAATCCAACTGCTTCTTTTGCTATAATGTCTCCAAAAGCATAGCAAAACATAATATTCGCATAAGATACACGATAGATAAATCCCGCACAATTTCCATCCTTTACATCTTCTGATCTAATATCTCCAAGGTAATAACAACTTTCAATGTGCGTCTTACCATCTACGCTACCATATAAATTATTAATAAAACCTGAAAACCGTTTCGACCCAATTATATCATTTTGCACATAACAGTTTCTAATTTGCAACTTCCCATTTGAGTTGCATTTATTAATAAAACCACCGACATAGCCGGCAATTTTATTTCCCTTTGCAAAACAGCTTTCTATGATGAGGTCCGAATCGCTAGCCACATCTAATGAACCAACAAATCCGCCCACTTGATAATTATTATCCCCTGTTATCATCATATCTGCACTGCAATCAGAAATCTTTATCGTGGAGTTTTGACTCGTAGAATAATAACCTATAAGTCCCCCGCAAAACAAATTATCATTTGATTGACTCATTTGAATTTCACCACTTGCGTTGCACCCCGTGAGCGTCGCAGAACCACAAACGCCAAGTAGCCCACCGAAGCTGAATGGAATTGTTATACCAGTACTATTATCACGTTGGACATTAGAGACTATGATACAAACGTCTGCATGGCAATTCATAATCGTACTATAATAGCCCCAACCCACTAAACCGCCTATGGCAACTCCATCAAAGCTTAAACCATCTGCACAAATTGTTCCGCCAACATTTACATTTGTTAGTCTGCCTTCGAATAATCCTGCCACTACCCCAACGCAATATTGCCCTTCCGCCATAGTGTTAAAGTCTGTGGTTACTATATTTGCATTTGTAAGATTAAGATTTTTTACCTCGCTTGTTTGATTGCAAAAACCAAGCAATGAAGGAAAATTCTCTTGGGTGTTTACTGAAAGATTACTGATTGTTTTGTTCGAACCGTCAAATATACCACAAAAACGGTTTTCGTCATCAAAGATGGGTTCATGCTCTATATTGGTTAAGTCCAAGTTGTTTACTAATTCATAATTATCGTATGGAAAATACGACATGTTGGTCAGTTGAGTGTAATTTTCTATTTTAAACGGATTTTCTTCCGTCCCTTCACCACCGGCGAATAAGAACTCAAATTCTGCGACATAAACATGTTCGGCTATTATATTAAAGTCATATCGCATCGCATTAGTGTTCCCATCAGACCACTTGATAAATCTATATCCTCTATTGGGGACTGCGGTAACAGATGTCGCATTTTCCCCAAACTTTATTGTTTGTCTCGCCTCGCCATTTATCGTTCCATTACCATCCGTCCTATATTCAACTTTGTAAGAAATACGTTCAAACTTTGCCGTCACTGAAATATCTTGGATTATGCTAAAATCTGTTCGGTCTGCTGTTTTAATCCCATCCGACCAACCAACGAATTCATATCCCTCATTAGGAACGGCTACAACCGTCGTTGCATTTCTTCCGCGATCTACCATTTGAACCGCTTCGCCGTTTATCGTTCCGTTCCCGTCCGTTTTATATTCAACTTTGTAAGAAATACGTTCAAACTTTGCCGTTACTGACATGCTTTTTGTTATGTTAAAATCTGTACGATCTGCTGTTTCAATCCCATCCGACCAGCTAACGAATTCATATCCCTCATTGGAAACCGCTATAACAGTCGTTGCATCTTCTCCACTTTTAACTATTTGAATAGTGTCGCCTACAACTGTTCCACCGCTAGAAGTCAAATATTCTATACGATACTCCCGAACAGGTTTTTTACAAGCAAACAGAAACCCCATCAAAATAATGATTATCGCGGAAAAAATAATTTTTAAAAAATTCTTTGAATTTATTATCGTATTGCGCATTAAAGACTCTCAAAATGGTTTATCATCTTTTTATCTTTTAACCCTTCTATAATTATAGACGGAAAAGCATGATAAAATGTTACAGAAAAATTGAATTTTTTTGTTGGATCAAAAAAAGGGAGTAATTAATGATTACTCCCTTTTTCAATGTCAATTTTACTTATTTAAAGTCAAATGTATTATCAATAACAGTTAAAAACATCCCATTATCGAATGAATACTCTTTATAAGTTAAAACATAAATTTCATATTTAGTATTGACTAACTTGGCGCTACCCTCAATTACATTCAGTCCAGTATCGACATCGACACTGATCTGTTGCCTATAAATAACTGAATAATCAGAGTATATTTCAGTTGCAAAGTCATCTTCAATTTTAAATTTATCGTAATGATATTTATTATTAACCACTATCATTACTCGCATACTATAAAAAGCCGTCGAAGAATTGTCATCTATGGTTAATGCATAGTATAGCTCGTCTCCGCTTACTGAATCAGTAATCTTAGCAATATCAACCGTCTGATCTTCCGTAAAATTAAGTGTCAAATTGGTTAAAGCATTTGACAACTCAATAATATCGGAATCTGAATGCACAAAATTAGCTTCCTCGTATTTGGTATCTCCCAACCCGTTGTTCGGAAAAGGAACTAATTCAACAATTAAGATCGCCGCAACCGCACATGCCAATGCCCCCGAAGGAATAGCCCATAACCATTTTTTATTGTGCTTTGTTTTAGGCGCTCTTTCTTTCGCACTTTCTTCGATGGAATCTTTTAACCGTTGCAAAAATTCCTCATCCCTATCTGTTCGAAGAGCCTGCAAATCTTTTTGTGCTTGCTGTTTTAGATATTTCTTTACGTTCATAGTTTTAATAAATGTTTACCGCGTATGCGTCATTAATGTTTGTATTATAATTGATATCATAATAGCCACTATCTTTTATAAAAACCCCTGATGCTACCGTCATATATTGATACGATATATTTGCAAAATTTGTCAAATTATAACTGATTTCTTTATAACCAAATCCAACCATTACATGATTTGCCGTGGATTCATAATAATTTATTCTATCGCTTTTTTCATTTATCGCTATATCTGCCACATTGTACCCACCGCAAAACAGTACAATCGGCTGATTCGATTCCATATAGGATTTAGCTACGGAATAATCAAACTTATTATTTTTCATGCAAGAAATAAAGCTAATGCTCTTTCCCTTTCTGTTACAATATGTAATCATTCCGTTCTTAAATTCAGTAACTGTTGTACCGGTGCTATCGGTTCCCATGTCATTATATAATTGACGAATTAAATCATGTATGTATGTATCCTGACTGCTATAAATGTATTTCCCAAGTAATAAGTTCCCAGATTTATGATTCGGAATTAAATCCTCATCATATCTATCGTAAAATCCTAATACATTTGCCCCTGCTATACACGCACAGTCAGATGTGTTGGCACTAAAAGTATAATTTGGATGTTTCAACGCCATTCCAAACGTATTCTCGTCTTTATTTTCATAATTGATCGTAATGCTCGTATCCGTAGCAAGAAAAACCCCGCTGTCGCAATAAGTCGCATTACTATCAGTTATCGCGTTCCCGCATAAACATGATCCACCAAGTATAATCACTAAAGCTGCCGTTAACAATTTTTTCATACACTTTTCCTTTAAAACTTTATTCTAATTATATGGACGGAAAAGTGCGATAAAATGTTACATATATTTTTTTAATTCATCATATGCACGACTGACTTTTGTTCTAATACTACCATAGCTTAGATTGAACTCTGTTGCTAGTTCTTTCAAACTGTAACCTTCCCAATAATGCAAATATATTATTTGCTGACTCAATTTATCTAATTTTAATAATGCTCGTTTTACTTCTAAATCTAATATTGTTTTATCAATATCAAATTCTTCAATCAACTCATCCAATTCTTCCGTTGGAAATTTTTCTCTTAACCTATCTACAACATAGTTGTCGGCAATCTTAAATAACCATGCCGTAGGATATTTTATATTTTGGGGCGTTTCAATTTCTATCAACTTTAAAAATATTTCCTGAACCACATCTTCTGAATTTATTAATTCTCCGAAGCGCCTTTGAATATGCGCTTGTAGTTCCAAAGAACATTCATCATAAATCGGTTCTGCTGCATTTTTATCATATTTAATTTTTCTGAGCAAATAATTAAACTTTTGTGCATTCATAGAAATTAATACTATCCGTAAATATTGGTACTCTTTCTAGTACCGTTCTCATGAAAGACACAGCACTTTTGTTTTAATATCCTACTTGGGCTATTATATCACACACCCAACCTTTAATCAAGAAAATTTTAATCCTGATATTTATAGCCGTTTCCTCTATAATGAGTAGCCACTCTTGCTGCAAGGATCTTCCCAATAGATGCTGACTTAAGGCGATATGTCAATTAACAAACGGTGTTGTTCGTTAATACGAACAACACCGTCATCTTTTAAACAAACTATCATGCTATCCTCTTGCCTCATTTTAACTCCTATTGAAACTATCGACAGAAATTCAAAGTCGATCTGTTCTCCTACACGGGGCGGTGTGGTTATAGGAAAAATTGCCACAAGACACTAAAATTATATCACCTTTCCTTCTCAATACACCTCCGATTCTTTTTCTATTACAAACATTTGTTTGTTTTTTTCTCATATATAATAACATTTATCCTTACGTTCTGTCAACAATTTAAAAAAATATTACGAAAAAAATTTTAATAAATATGACTACATTTGTCATATATAATATGCTATAATGAACAGGGCATGAATTTTATTTATCTATAATCTTAAATTAAAAATTTAAGAATTTTGTCCGATGACTTACTTTATAGTTTTTTTAAACTAAAGCTCCAAGGTGGGTTTCTTTTAGCATGAAAAGCGGTTTCGGAACAATTCCGAAACCGCTTTTACGGATTTACACTTGCCCCGAAACCGCAATCCGGGTCAATTCAATTGAGCGTCGACTCTCAGGATGTGACGATCTATAACGCCTTTGGCGATCTCCAAATCGGATGCGCTTGCGATCCGAACCTCGGCTCTACCGCCGTTATCGGAAGGATAATACAGCACAGGCGCATTGTCTTTAATGCAGAGCTTAAAGATCGTTCTGCCGCGGTAGCGGAACAATACGGCGTATCTTCCGTCGTTCTGACTCGTTCTCGACTTGTTCATAATATAACTGCCGATTTCGTAATAGAACCTCTTTCTCTCGTCGCTCAAAGCACCGTACGATTCTTCGAGCGACACGAACTCCTCACTCTCGCCGAGCCACGAAAGATCGTCTCCGGATTCGGGCTCTTCGTATAGCGCTTCGGCGAGCGCCTCCTGCTGTTTCTGTTGATTCTGCAATATCTGCGCAAGTAGCTGTTGCTGTTCCGCCATCTGTTCCTGTTGCGACGCGAGCTGTTCGCGCAAAGCGTCCGCCTCGGGATTCTGCATAACGTATACGTTCCCGTCGCCCGACGCAGGCGGAAGCGCCTGCATTTGCTGTACGGCGGGAAGAAGCGCAGATACCGTGGAAGAGATCATACTCTGGATCGAGCCCTGTAATGCGTCCAAATTGAACGACTGTTGCGATCCCTGTTGCATCGCGGCGAACATCATTCTGAGTTCCTCGTCGCGGCGGCGCTGTTCGTCCTGCCTTGCGAATTCCCTTTCCTGATCGACGCGCGACTGCTCTTCTTCGAGCATAGCGAACGCCTTCAACTTCTTTTTACGGAACATAAACATGACGATCGCCATAACAAGCGCAAGTCCCATAAGAACGCCCGCTATTATCCACCAATTCGTTTGGGAAAGACCGAACAGAAGCAACAGCGAGGCAGGCGAAACCGAATAGGAAACCTGTGCGAGCTTTTTCGCTTTATCCTTTGCATTGTTTGCGGCAGAGGCGTTGTTTGCCGCCATAATCGCGAATACGACGATCATAACGAGCGAAACGCCGCTTAAAATAATCGGAAGAATCGACTCGATCGTATTTTCGGAAGGATTATCCCCACCGCCCGGGGTGGTCGTGTTATTGCCGTTTCCGCCCGTAATCAGATAGATAAAGCTCGTAGTACCCGAAAGCTCATACAATTCCGCATAAGAGGGAGCAAGGCTCACTTCGATCTGATATACGCCCGCGGCGCTGTATTCGGATACGACTTGCCCGTTTTGTTTGTACGTTATAATAAACGCACTTTCGGGAAGTCCCGCCGAATTCGCAAATTGCGCCGCTTGATTCTGACCGTTAAACTCCGCGGTTGCGTTCATGAGCGTAAGCGTCACTTTCGTCTTGCCCGAAGGATCGGTTCCCGAGGAAGGGTCGTTCGGATCGACGGACGGATTGGTAGGTACGGACGTATCGGGATCGATGATCGTATCGCCCGCGTTTACGGTAAAGTTGACCCAATCGGTATAAGCAACGTCGTTGCCCGAAGCGTCCTTAAAGGTATAGTTTTTGAGCGCGGAACTTTTGATGACCGCGCGCACGGAGTAATTACCCGGGTTATCGCGAATCATGGAGAGGGAAACGGGATTGCCCGAAGCGTTGCAGTATTCATAGGATATGCACGCCTTTTCCCCCGCATTGAGCTTTAACGAAGGCGGTTTCGTCCCCATGTTCCAATCGTTTTTGATGGTAGCGCGTTCGATGGTAAATTCAAACGTAGAAACGCCGTCGATATAGTACTGTTTGATATAGCTGTTTTTCAGATTGATCTGAACGGTATAATTGCCGACGTCCTTAGGCGGATTCACAAGGCGGGTCTGCCCCTTATAGTAAATCAAATCGAATGCCGACTCGGCGATCGCGCCCTGCGTGACTTTGAATTGGAATTTGACCGCGTTACCCCAATAGATGTAGCTCGTTTTTTGCGCAGAAAGCTGAACTGCGGTAAGCGTATGCCCCACCTCGAATACGGACGAGCGGTAGCTTGCGGCGGAAGGATCGAGCTTGTAACCCGCGGAAAAGGCGGACTTGATTGAAACTTCGGCGATATAGTACTTGACGGTGCCGTCGACGACGGCGGGTTCCGAAAGCGCAGGGGCGGAAGGATCGAGAATATTGCCCATGCTGTCCGTTTCGTAATAAACGTAGTCGAGATACGCGTCGTACCCGCCCGCAAGCACGGCGGCGTTTATTTTTTTGTTATTGACCGTGATCGTGCCGTTCGTCCAGTCGACGGGAATTACGGCGGCGACGATTTCCCAATTTTTGCTCCACTCGAAGTCGGTAAGCGTTCCGCTCGTATCGACAAAAGTATAGCTGCCGCCGACCGATTTATCGGGAACGACGTAGTTCTTCGTATCGGCAACCGTAAAGGTCACGCTGGCGATTCCCGTCTGTCCCGCAAAGGTAGCTGTGTGCGAACCGCCGTAGGTCGGCGTAAGCCCCGCAGGGATCGTATCGGGATCGAGTTCCACGCTGATACTGCCCTCTTTATAGACGATCTTTCCGTCGTCTATCCAGCGGACGCCGCTCAGATTGAACACCGCCTTATCGATCTTCCATGAGATACTGTATTCCGCATCGGGTTCGCCGTTCTTTTTCAGACGGACGTAGGTCACGTATTCGCCTGCGTCCTTCACCGCGCCGAGCGGAACGGTATTTCCCTTGGCAACCGTTTTGTATCCGTTCGTAAATCCGTCGTCGTTATAGGAATTATCGACCGTATAGCCGATCCCCGAAGCGTTTACGGTAAAGGAATAGCTCCTGCCGTCGTAAGGAATTTTGCTGTCGAAGGTCGTGGAATTCGTATCCCCGGAGTCGGATTTATAACCTGCGGACTGACTGCCCGCCATGAGCCGCCAGTTGATTCCGCCCGTTGCGGAGGGTTCCTTGACCGTGATGGTATAATCCTGATCGAACTTGAACTTGTAGTTCTGCGCGCTCGGGTCGCTCGGATCGTCGAAATCGAGTTTGAGTTCGTAGGTATCGGGCGTGAACGAAGAATTATCCGTTCCAAGCTCGAATTCCTCCGAATGCATCGGATCGGAGTTCAGATTGATCGCGCACAGATTATCTACAAGCGTACCCGACCAATAGGCGGCAAGCTGTAACGTGACCGTATCCAGAATAGACGGAAGCTCGATCGTCGCCTTCATCTTGTTGCCGTAGGTTACGGATCTGTCCGCGGGCGAAAACGAAAGAATATTGAGCGTTACTTCGAGCGGTTTGACCTCGAAGTACACCGTCAGATCGTCCGATCTGCCTGTTTCGTCCCAGACGCATTCGTTCTTATTCGTAAGAGTCAGCCTGACCCCGTACTTCCCCGCGTTTACCGCCTGGAAACGCGTGTTCGAGAGTTGCTCCACGTCGGAGGAGTACGACCCCGCGAGTGCGGACGTAAACGCTCCGCCCTGTACTGCAAGGTTGAATACCTGTGCGGAACCGCTGTACGTTTTGACGGACTGCTGCCACTTTGTGGTAACCCTCGTCGCGGGATTGGTAAACGTAAGCCTCGACTTGTCGTCGGGTTCGTAGTTGTCCCCGCGCTTTCCGCCGAACTCAGCGACCGCCTGATACTGCACTCCTTTCGACAGTGCCGAAAGGTTGGTGCCGAGATCGTTTCCTTCGGTATCGTAGTAGCGTATTTTCAACTCGAAATCGCCCGGGCTTGCATTATCGCCCGAATACGGACTCTCGCCCGAGGCGAGAGCAAGCGTAGGAACGCCCGTCGCCGTATCCACTTTGAAATCAACGCGCAACGTTTTTTTGGAAATGGTGTAAGTTACTTCCCGTTTTTTGACCGTCTTGTCGCCCCCGCCCCACGAGTATTTCGAGGTTTTCAACTCGAACTTGACTTTGTATTTTCCCGCGTCCTTAGGCGTTACGGTCGCGTTCGTATCGGGATTGACGTAAGTGACGGCGCACAGCGACGAATTGTCGAACACCGTCGTATCGTACCAGCTCTCTCCGCTCAGAAACAGGTTTGAACCGGTATATTCCTTCGTTACCGAGCTCGGCGGCTCCGGAATTTCGACCGCCGCGCTCAGCGCGGCAGAGCTCAGATTTAAGTGAAGCGCGGGACGTACACCACCCACCTCCGAGACAGAAGGCCAGACAAGGGCACCCGTCGAAGAGATGCTAGGGGATAAAGACGCGTACCTATTATTACCGGAACGCAGCCAAGAGACGTCGGTCGTCGTTCCCGAGGGGCGGGTAGACTTAATAACGTTGTCGTTCGCAGGGATTCCCCAAAGGCTCGAACCGTAATCGCTCCCCGAGGTATAATAGCCCGTTTCGGTCAGGGAGGGGAGCCACAGATAGTCGTTGCTCCATTCGTAATAGGCGGGTTTGCTCGGAAGAACGCTGATATTACTCGGCGAACCCGTATACCAACCGCCCGTTCTGCTCCCTTTGGTATGCCTCAACGCGGTATTCGGACCGCTCACGCCGTCCGTTCCAGATCCCCACGCTTCGTTGGGAAGAATATAAGGATCTCCCGTGCCGTTATACGACCAAACCCAGTTTTCCGCTCTTTGATATTCCACATTTTTAGGCATGGTAAGATAGCCCGCAAGGCTCGGATTGGGATCCGAGGACGTTCCCAATACGCTGTTCGAGAGCGTATATTTTGCGAATTGATTGGATTTACGGTCGGCAAGCGAAACCGAACCCGCGCGCGCCGTCGTGCTGTTTGCATAATAGGTCGTGCCGTCGGAAGAGGTATTGCCTGCGCTTGTACCGTCGTCCCCGCCCGCGTTCAATGCGGACACGCGGATGAAACTCGACGAATACATATTCGTGGGGTAGTTGCCCGAAACGTCGGTCGAAGCCGTTGCCGCACTCCACTTGGACGCCGTTGAAACGTTATCGTTCAGCCAAAGCGTGACGATAAGATCGCCCGCCTGCGTGTTTGCGCCCGCCGTCGTATTCGTAGTGGCATACACGACCGTCCAGCTGAGTCCGCCGAAATCCAACGTAATCGGCGCGCCGAGCTGAGTCTGCATGGTATTAAAACCGAGCGCCTTCGTCTGCGTGTTCGTATTCCCCGTATTTGCCGTTCCCGTAACGCTGCTCGAGGACGAAGATATTTTCGACTTTGCCGTGGCAAGATCGGATTTCGCCGTGGGAGTCCCCGTAGCCGCCTGCACGAGTTTACCGAAGAGTTGGTTGAGCTTCGTGCCGTCGAAGGTAAGTCCGTCGCTCCGTTTCTCATAACCGCTCAAAGTGATTTCGCCGATCGCGTTCGCCGTCGGCGTAGTCGCGGAAGTATAGGCGTCCGCCTGCGTTCCGTTCTCCGTAAAATCCGAAATCGCAAAGGAGCATACGCTTGCGCACAAAATCCCCGCCGTAACGACGGCCGCAAATATTCCCTTTTTCCGTTTTATCGTTTTCATTTGCCTCTCCCGTTTTCAGACTCCGCATTCGATATGCCGTCCGAATTTTTGGTAATCGCACCCGTATTTTGTAACGAATATAATATCCGAATTTACAAAAATACAGTTTAATTCTATCAATATAATGATACGTTGTCAACCTATAATACGATTTTTTATGGTAAAATTTGCCAATTTTTTGCTTAAATTGCCTCTTTTTTGACAATCGGCTACAAATCGCCGCATACTTATCCGTTAAAAAAATAAAATCCGACCGCTGTCATGCAGCTCATATCCCGAAAGATTTCTCCGTCGGGATAAGGTCGGATTGCTTTTACCGCCCGTATTCGAGGACGGCAGGACGAAAGCCCCTTCACACTCATATCGTTTCTGCCCGACAGTCTGTAACTTGCCGGATTCGGGAATTCCGCATTTTACCTGCGGACGAGTGAAGCGCGGGACGAACACCACCCACCTCCGAGACAGCGGGATTCACTATGACTCCCGCAGAGGTTAAGCCATTGGATTAAGATGCGTTATTATTATTACCGGAACGCAGCCAAGTACCAGAAAACTTTCGCCCTTTTTCGTATTATATCATGAAACCGAAACGAAAACAAGCCTTTGCGCCGCACGCAAAGTACAAAATCCGACCGCTGTCATACAGCTCATATCCCGAAAGATTTCTCCGTCGGGATAAGGTCGGATTGCTTTTACCGCCCGTATTCGAGGACGGCAGGACGAAAGCCCCTTCACACTCATATCGTTTCTGCCCGACAGTCTGTAACTTGCCGGATTCGGGAATTCCGCATTTTACCTGCGGACGAGTGAAGCGCGGGACGAACACCACCCACCTCCGAGACAGAAGGCCAGACATTGGCACCCGTCGAAGAGATGCTATTGGATTAAGACGCGTTATTATTATTACCGGAACGCAGCCAAGTACCAGAAAACTTTCGCCCTTTTCCGTATTATATCACGAAACCGAAACGAAAACAAGCTTTCGGCGCGCTTATTCCTTTTTTGTTTTTGTTGCGCGCACCCATCCGCTTAACAGTTTTTTAACGTCCTGCACCTGTTCTGCGATCAGCGTCATCTGCCGAAAATTGATCGCCTGTTTCGTCTTTGCCGTTTCGGCGTAAAAATCGAGCAAACAGAGCGACACCATCGCTTTTTTCTGCCACTCCGCCCGCGCGTCCGCCTCTCGCTCGTAATTCGCCCGATAAAGATATTCTATCACGTCCACTGACGTATTGATCAGACGCGATACGATGCTCCACCGCAATTTAACGGGGGACTTTTCGGTAATTACGAAAATGTATTCGCTCAACTTTTTTGCGTGAGTAAACACCGCCATCTGTTTATCGCGCGGCGGATCGAAATCATGCAAACGGAAATTTTTACGCGACGCGTATTTTTCCCCTTTTACTCCGAACGGATCGTCCGGCAACGGCATTCCGCCGTTTAGTTCCGCCTCGATGATTCTTCCGATCCTCGCCACATACTCGTCCTCGTCAGCCATCTTCTTTCTCCTTTTTCTTTGTAAAATCGAGCCTGTCGTTTAGCTCTTGCTCGAACTTATAACAGTCTCCGTGCGACAAATGTCCGTGAAAGGCCGCCTGCGAATACTTTACCCGCTCGATCGGAATCATACCGTCCAGATATGCCTTTTTCAATAAACATGACCGCCATCTGAGCCGCTTTTTGCTCTGTTTTTTTATTTTTCTGACGACTTTTCCCGTGGGCGTTACTTCGAAACGAAAACCCAGATACGTTACGCCGTTCTTAATCGGAAATATCTGCGTTTTGGAATTGAAAAACAGCCCCAATGATTCGACTGCTTTTTTCATTTCGCTTAACGCGTACTCTATATACTCTCTGTCTTCGTGCAACAACACGAAATCGTCCATATATCGGGAATAAACTCTGATTCTCAGCCGTTCTTTTACAAGTCTGTCGATACCGTTCAAATAAAACATTCCGAAAATTTGACTCGTCTGATTTCCAATCGGAATTCCCCTGCACGTCTTATCGTTTTTCCCCTCGCTCGGGATTGAGTACTTATCGAGATAGGCTTTCTTGGTATGATAGCCGTCGATGATCTCCGAAAGCAAATTTTTGATCTTTTCGTCCGCGATATGTGCGAATATAATTTCTTTCAGTTTTTCGTGCGGAACGCTCGGAAAGTATTTCAAGATGTCGCATTTCAAAAAATATCCGTTTACTCCGTGCTTTCGTATGTATTCGTGCAGTTTCTCCTCAAACCGTTTTAATGCAAAATGCATGCCCTTCCCCTCTTGGCACGCGGCATTATCCGTAATCGACCGTTTCGTAAAATAAGGCGCAAGCAAATTGTCGCATAATACATGCTGAACGATTCTGTTTTCATACGGCAAAGTCTGTATTTCCCGCCGTTTCGGCTCCTCTACGATAAAACTGTGATACCTGTTCATGCGGTAAGTTCCGCCCCGCAATTGTTCGTACATTTCCTGCAAGTGTACGAGCATTTCCATTTCAAACCGCACGAGCGGCTTTTTATCCCGCTTTCCGCGTCTCCCCCTCAGGTGCGCCTTATACAGATTGGCGTAACTAAACAGTTCTTCATACGTGATCGTAAGCATTTTTACTCCCTTTGAGGAAATTATAATTCAATCGGTTTTAAAACGCAAGATATTTGATCGGCATTTTAATTCCGTTAACGAATTCGAAAGCACGGATTACGTCTTTTCACGCTTTTTACTCCTTAATCGATACTTTGCCGTCGCATTTTATTTTCCCGTAAGGAACAATAGCGATGAACAGAGCGGGAGTATTTATTTCTATTCGCCTTAGCTCTCGCAAAAAAATGCAGTATTTTTTTCGAATAGGAACGGTAACGGAGCGCATTTGCCTTTTGCGCAAGCGAAAGGCTCAAAACGTAGCTTGCCGCGACGAGCGTCACTGACGACACGCCTAAGGGCTTGCGCTGATAGGCGCACATAAAAATAAGAGGCACTCATTTGAGTACCTCTTATTTTTGGCTGCTCCTGTCAGACTCGAACTGACGACACCGCGGTTACTTCACTACATCGCTTTCACATTGTAGTCCGGACTTTGTCTTTACCATGAGCTTTCGCTTTTAGGTATCCCGTGTAAAGTCTCTACACACGGAATGTTTCCATTCCTTGCTCGGCGTTGTCTTATCTTGCGACTTAGATTTCACCGAATTAGCGGGATTTTCTCTTACAGATTTCTCTGTAAGGCTGCTACTTTTCGCTTTGTTAAGCGAGCTGACAGCCGCGTGCTCTACCGACTGAGCTAAGGAGCACTATGGTCGGCTCTCACCGACGTTTGTTGTTTGTTCCTGCGAGACTTGCACTCGCTGTTCTCCTCTTCGGCGTTACCATGTAAACCTATACGGTCGTCCTACCGACTGAGCTAAGGAGCAATGAAAGGCGGCAACTACCTACTCTCCCGCGGGAAGCAGTACCATCGGCGTAAGAGAGCTTAACTTCTGTGTTCGGTATGGGAACAG
>CAJUET010000011.1 GCA_910585595.1 uncultured Christensenella sp.
TGTTCTTTTTCATCGCTTAAAAGTGCAACTCTTATAAAATTTTTGTTTTTTAATCTCTATGGGAATTGCGCTTTCGGGAGGGCATTTGTTTACATTTTACATTTGACTATCGAAACTCATAACGGTGCGGTCTATCATGCTCTTTGCCGTTTCCAGCGACGGAGCATCCATAACGCGGACTTCTCCTCTTCCGCCATTCAACGGATAGTACAAAACGGGCGCGTCATCCTTGATCGCAAGTTTGAAGATCGTCCTTCCGCGATACTTGAAGAGTACCGCATATTTCCCGTCATTCTGCGAGGTGCGGGGTTTATTCATGATATAGCTTCCGATCTCATAGTATGCCCTCTTTCCCTCGTCGCTCAGCGCACCGTAGGATTCTTCAAGCGAGATCATCTCGTCGTTTTCGCCCAGCCACGATATATCGTCAACGGGTTCAGGCTCTTCATAGAGCGCCTCGTTGATTGCCGCCTGCTGCGCCTGCTGATTCTGCAAAAGCTGATTCAAAAGCTCCTGCTGTTTTGCAAGCTGTGCGCGCAGTTCTTCGTTTTCTGCCCGCGCGGCGTAATCGGGCTGCGACGCGTATACGTTCGGATCCTGCGCAGGCGGCAGCGCCATCTGCTGCTGCATCGCGGGAAGAAGCGCCGAGACCGTAGAAGCGATCAGGTTCTGTATATGCGAATCGTCATACACCTGCTGCTGCCCATAAGCGCCCTGCTGCATGGAAGCGAACATCATACGCATTTCATTGTCGCGACGGTCGCGCTCTGCCTCGCGCGCCATTTCCTTTTCTTCGCGGGCCAGCTCTTTCTCTTCGGCAATGCGCTCCTGCTCCTCTTCGAGCGCTAAAAGCGCTTTCCTCTTCTTGCCTTTCGACATAAACGCGACTATCCCCATGATAAGCGCAAGTCCCATAAGAACGCCTGCTATGATCCACCAATTCGTTTCGCTCAGTCCCAATACGATCCCGAGCAAACCAGCAGGTGCGAACGAATAGGACATCGTGGCAAGTTTTTTGGCTTTTGCCCTAGCTTCTTTTGCGGCGGAAAGATTGTTCATCGTCAATACTAAAAATACAACGATCAAAATTAACGATATTCCGCTCAAAATCAAAGGCAGATAAGAGATGATCGTACCGTCCGAAGGATTGTCGCCCGTTCCATCGTCAGGTGGCGGAGTGATATCGTCCGTGTTTTCCGATAGCGTAAAGGTAAAGCTGTTGCCCGTCAGTTCGTACTTATTCACATAAGCGTCTTTCAGTGTTACTTCGACGCGATACCTTCCACCCACAACGTTCGGCACTTCCCCTGCGCCCAGATAACGACCTTCGTCAAGCGAATAATACCTGATGTTGAAATACACGCTAGGATCAAGATTTTCGCTGTTCGAGAACTTCGCAGACGTATTCCCGTCGGGATAAATCGTTACCAATATTTTGGTGACGTTCGGGTCGGACGGCGGATCGTAGAGATTGGAATCATCGGGGTCCGTAAGCGTATCGCTCCCCGTTACGGTAAACTCTACCCAATCAGTATAAGTGAGATCGTTGTCGAAGATATAATTCTTTGTACTCGCGCTCTTGATGACGGCGCGCACTTTATAAGCACCTTTGGTCAATCCGCTGAATCCGAGCGTATTGCCCGCGCTGTCAATATATTCGTACGAAATGCAAGCCTTTTGATCCTGCGTTATTTTTAACGCGGGCGGTTTTGTTCCGTTGTTCCAATTGATCGCTATGACCGCGCGTTCGATCTTATACTCGAACGAAGTAATTCCGTCGATATAATAATCGTTCGCATATTCGCTTTTCAAGCTGATCTGCGCCGTGTAACTGCCCACGTCCTTGGGCGGGTTGACTTGCCGAAGCGTTCCTTTATAATAGGTAATTTCGAACGCATCGTCCGTGATCGTTCCCTGCGTTACCTTAAACTGGAACGTGACGGCGTTACCCCAATACACATAGACCGTTTTTCTTGCCGCCAACTGAACCGCCGTGAGCGTATGCCCTACTTCGAACACGCCCGAACGAATGCTCTTTCCCTCTTCCAAAACGTAACGTCCTACGAAGTTCGCTTTTATTGAAACTTCCGCAACGTAATATTTTACCGTGCCCTCTACGATTTCGAGTTCGCTGATCGGCGTTGCGCCTTCCGCTACGTTCCCCCTTCCGTCCGATTCGTAATAAACGTAGTCGAGGTATGCGTCATACCCGCCTGCAAGCACCTTTGCGTTTACCTTTTTGTTTCCGCTTGCCGTGACCGTTCCCACCGTCCAATTGACGGGAATTTCCGCAGGCACGACTTCCCAATCCTTCGCCCATTCGAAATCGCTTAAACCATCGTTTTCCGTAAAGATATACGACGTGCTATCCGAACTTACGGGAATCACATAATTGTTCGGATCGGAAACTCCGAAGATCACTATCGCCTGACCCGATTGACCGACTTCCGTCGCGCTGTGCGACCCGTCGTAATCTTGCACGTTAAGTCCTTCGGGAAGCGTTTCGGGATCGATCACGATGCTCATTTTTGCACTAAACGCGATCTTGCCGTCCTTGGGCAACCAGCGCACGCCCGATAAATCGAACATTGCCTTGTCGATCGTATATTGTATGCTATAAATCGCTTCTCCCTCGTCGTTTTTCAGGTGTACGTAAGTGATATACGTTCCTGCGTCTTTTACCTGCACGGAGGGCAACGCAACCGACGGCGCACTCGCTTTTACCGTTTTATACCCGTCTGTAAAGCCGTTTTCGTTATAATCGCTATCTACGCCCGCATAGCCGATCCCCGTTGCATTGATCGTAAAGTAATAATATTTCCCACTATAAGTGATCTTGCTTCCGTACGTTGCGCTGTTCGATTCGGCGGGATCCGCCTGATTCCCTATGACTGCCCCGTCCGACATTAAGCGCCAGTTTACCCCGCCCGTGAGCGACGGCTCCTTTACCGTGAGCGAATATGTTTGTACGAACTCTATTTTGTAGTTCTTGGCATTCACGTCGTCCGGATCGTCATAATCGATCCCAAGCTCATAGGTAAGGTTCGACGCCAATGATGCCGTTTCCAATGTGAATACCTGCGAATGCGTAGGCGCGGTGCTCAAATCTATCGCGCACAGATTCTCGAAACAGGTACCCATATAATACGCGCCCACCACGACCCTTAAAGTTCCCGATAACAGCGGCGGCATTTCGATTGACGCCGTCGTCGTATTTCCGCCTGTGATCGTAGAATTATATGTGAGTATCGTCAGTTGTTTTGTCAACGGCGTAACTTCAAAGTATACCGTGATATCGTCCGTTCTTCCCGTGGATGCCCATACATAGTCGTCCTTATTATCCAAGCTGAGCACGACCTCGTATTTGCCTGCGTTGACGGCGCTGAATCTTGTGTTGGTTTCTTTTTTTACGTCTTCTCCGTAATCTTCTTTCAGCGTTGCCGTTACGGGCGCTCCGCCCGTAAGAATCAACATAAAGTTCCTTGTCTGTCCGTTATAAACTTGCGATGAGGGAACAAAACTTGCCCCCACCCGCGTGGCCGGATTCGTGAACGTTAGCGGCGACGTAAAATCGGGCTGATAATTCGTGCCGCGTTTACCCCCGAACTCGGCAACCGCCTGATACTGCACCCCTTTTTTCAGAACGGAAGAATCGGTGCCCATATCCGTTCCGTCGGTGGCATAATAGTGTATTACAAGTTCAAAGTCGCCCTGACTTGCACTGTCCTGCGGATACGGACTTTCACCCGGCGCCAATGCCAAAGTAGGCATTTGGGTTGTGGTATCTATCCTGAATTCGACGCTCAACGTCTTTTTTGTAATATCGAGGATCACTTCCCGCTTTCTGTTCGTTTTATCCCCGCTTGACCATGAATATTTATTAGATATAAGTTCAAACGTTACTTTGTAGGAACCCACGTCTTTGGGCGTTGCGATGTTGTTCGTCGCAGGATCGGTATAGGTTACTTTACTGTAAGCTATATTTTCAAATATAGCTGGATCATACCACGATTCATTATCTTTACTGAAATACTGCATTTCTCCGTTATATTCTTTCGTAACCGTTGTAGGCGGCGCTTCAATTTCCACAACAGCGCTCTCAAAAGCTTTCGAAAGGTTTAAGTGCAACGCAGGGCGTACGCCGCATGAATTATTAGGAGAACTTAATGTAATCCAGTCACGCGTCATTGAAGAACTTATTCTTCCCTGTCTAATATTGTTTCCAGTACAAGTACGCGTCCAAAATCCGTCGTACGTTGCACTTGTCGCCTTCGTGGTCCCCCTAATAGGATCTTTGATAGGAATTCCCCAAAGACTTACAAGATGTGAATTGGAGTCTTGATCGCCAGTTTCTACTGTCGAAGGCAACCAAAGAAAATCGCTACTCCACTCAGAATAGGCAGATTTATCCTTTATTGCACTACCAACACTATGCCATCCACCTGAACTTAGGCTCATTATCGAAGTATCTGGATTTCCCCATGCCTCATTGGGCATCAAATAAACGCCTGAGCCGGTAGCACTGTACGCCCATACCTAGTTTTCCTTTTCCTGATATCCAACATTCTTGGGCATAGTTAAGAAACCGGCAAGACTGGGGTTCGGCTTATCGACCGTTTTTAATACGTTGTTCGAGAGTGTAAACTTTGCAAATTCATTATTTTTACGGTCTGCAATCGCCACCGCACCTGACCGAGCAGTCACACTTTGTGCAAAATAAGCTGTTCCGTCCGCTCCGGTATTACCCGCAAGCGTACCATCATCCCCGCCCGCATTTAAAGTGGAAACGCGAATAAAACTCGTGGAATACATGGTCTGCGGATAATTATCCGCCACGGAATCGTTTGTAAACGCCGTCCACTTGGAGGCAGCCGAAACATTGTCGTTTAACCAAAGGGTCACAATCAAATCGCCTGCATTCGTGTTTACACCGTCCGTTACGTTCGTCGTGGCATAGACTACCGTCCAATCGTATCCGCCAAATGTAAGCGTAATCGGACTTCCCAACTGCGTTTTCATGGTTTGGAAGTCGACGGCATTAGGCTGCGTGCTCACATTGCCAACAATCGTAGGGTCTGCCGGAGAGGTATTTGTTGCTTTACCTATAACTACACTTTTAGAAGTGCTCACCATTGTTTTTGCGGTGTTTAAATCGGAATTAGCCGTAGGAGTCCCCGTTACCGCCTGTACCAATTTGCCGAAAATCTGATTGAGTTTTTTACCGTCAAATACAACTCCGTCTTTTCTTTCTTCGTATTTTGAAAGTGTGATTTCGCCGACGTTATTTTCCGTGGGTACAGAACCGGAAGTATAAGCCTCGGCTGTTCGGGTATTATTTGTAGCAAAAAAGCCGCAGAAAAGCACCGCGGCACATAAAACACTTAATATCGCGCTGACAATTTTTCTTTTACCTTTTAATACCCCCCCCCCGAACTGAATCATATACTCCTCCTGTCTGTATTACATTACTATATTGCTTTTTTATTTGAAAAATACTACACCACGATGTATTTCTCTACTTTATTATATGTAATATCTCATACCCTGTCAAGCGCTTTTACGGTTTTTTTCGCCTTAACAGTCGTTCCGAATCATACCGCCAAACTAAAAAGCGTCTTTTTCAGACTTACCCCAACGCTTTTTAATGAAACGCAATTGGAGCGAGAGCGGCGCAAGATCAGTAAAAAATTTTATGACCTTATTCCAAAACCCTACCACTTTCGTCTTTTTATTCTTTTTGACCGCCTTCAACGAGGCGACGGCGACCGCACGCGGACTCTTTGCGGAAATCTTTCCCCAAAAGCCGTGATTAATTATATCTTGCTTAATATCTTCCCGCGTAGGGATTCCGCCGGGAAGAACGGAAGTCACTTTCGCTTTGCCCTTCAACTCCGTTCTGAGCGCCACGGAAAACTGACTGAGCGCTTTTTTAGTCGCGCTGTAAATCGCAAAATACGGCATCAGGCAAATACCCGACATACTGCTGATCGAAAGAACTTCGAACTTACCGTCGAGATCTCCTCTCTTTAACGACGCATGAATAAAGGACAGCGCCCCTTCGAAGTTGACACGCGTTTGAAATATGATTTTTTCCTGCGTGTAGTTTTCGAACGCCTTCTGCGTATCCACCCCCGCAACGTACACAAGCCGCGACAGCTTGATATTCTCCCCGTCGGCGTAATCGAAAAATGCCTTTCTGTCGCTTTCCGAAGTCAGATCGCACGCACGGTATTTAACGGAGACACCCTTAAATTCTTCCTGCAATTTCTCTGAAAGCGTTTTTAGCTTTTCGTCGCTCCGTCCCGTTAAAAACAGCGGCTCGCCCCGCTCGGCAAGAACGCGTACAAACGCACCGCCCAAGCCTCCGCACGCGCCCGTTATCAAAGTATAATCCATATTTACTCCCTATAACGGTAATGCGGCGGGCAAAACAAAACTGTCTGCCCGCCGCATTGGCGCAGAGAAAGGGATTTGAACCCTTGGATACATTCCTGCATCACACGATTTCGAATCGTGCGCGTTCGACCGCTCCGCCATCTCTGCAAGCGAATTTATTGTAAACTTTTTTTCGGGAAATTGCAAGCTATTTTCACGCGTTTTCCGAATTTTGTTTTAACAAAAAATCCGCCTGATGATTATTCCGCTTTTCTTGCGCCCAGAATATGTATTCCGCGCGCCTGATAATAATTATAGGTAGAGAGCGGGCGCATATACGCGTCGTAAGAATGCGCGGCAATAAATATCCTGCCTCCACGAACATCGACCACGACGGGCGAATGATAAAAATCTCCTGTTGCCGTGCCAAGCTGTATTATGTCCCCTATTTCTACTTTTTCAAGCGGAACATTTTCGGCAAACGGTCCCTCTCCGCCGTTCCCGACGAGAAAGTTATAAAGATATTCGACTCCCGTCCAAGCGGGAGCGCGGTCGTTCAGCGAACGGTAATACCAACCGAACGTAGGCGTAAAATTCATAATGCCTGTTCCAGCATAAATGCACTGTGAGGCAAAATTCGTACAATCCCCGCCAAGGTTGTTAAAATTGTAAAATTCGGGGTTTCGTTTGAAAGCCCACTCCTTTGCATAAGCTACCGCCTTCGCGCGGTCGTATTCAATAATTTTCATACTCTATGATATGCCGTATGCCAATAAAATGAAAACAGTCTGTTTTTTCAGACTGTTTTTCTTCTGTTTTTAAGTTTATTTTCGTAGTTCCGATATGAGTACGGCGGCGATCGTCTTTCCGTCTTTGATCCTGCCGTCTTGAATCATGTTGAGAACTTCGGCTCTGGGAATATATACGGTATCTAAAAATTCGTCTTGATCGAGGTGCTCTTTTCCCTCGCTGAGCCCGTCCGCCTTATAAATATATATTTTTTCGTTCGTATATCCGGGAGTCGGATAGAGCACGGTCAAAAGTTTCAGGCTGTCCGCCACGAGCCCCGTCTCCTCCGAAAGCTCGCGTGCGGCGGCTTTTTCCGGATTCTCGCCTGCATTAAGTTTGCCTGCCGGAATTTCGTACAGTTCTTCTTTATAGGCGTAACGGTATTGCCGCACAAGCGCAATCCCCTTTTCCGTTTCTGCAAGAACCGAAGCGCCGCCCGTGTGTTCCACGATCTCGCGCTTACACGGCTTTCCGTCGGGAAGAAGCGCGTCGTCACAGCGGAGCGACAAAATCTTTCCGCGGTAAATGTAATTTTCCGAAACCGTCTTTTCCTCGTACTTCATAATTTTTTATTCGAGCTCGCGGCTTGCCTTGATGAGCTCCCTGCCTCCGTCTAAAAAAAGTGCACGCAAAAAATAACGATAGCCTGAAAGCAATGCATTGATCGAAGAAAGATTGTTCTTACCCGCAGCCTGAATAAGTTCAGATAACATCATATCGCCTGCGATAGCGTCAACGGTCGAAAGCGAAAGCGTTTTGAGCCAAGCACGCTCTTCGATTGCAAGCGCGGTGAATTTTTCCCACGAAGCGCTCTTGATTCTTGCCTTCTGCACGGCGTCTTCATCGCGCACGGGTCTTGAAACGTCGGGAAAACATTCCTTTACGATATCGCGGAAGGGGCGGAGCATTCTATCGGAAAACAACGCAAAACTTGCCGTATAACTTCCGTCCTCGTAGAAATATCTTAAAAGAAAATCGTCGAACTTAATGCGCCCCGCGTCAATATCCACAAGCAGGCAGAATACGAACGCAATTACTTCCCCCCTGTCCTCGGGAAGAAACGCTTTTCCGTGAAAGGACGCGCCGGAAGCGGGAAAGCGGAGATATTTTTTCTTTGCATAGGGATAGTCGAACCGCTCCACAACAGCGGAAAAAAGATCGGTAAGCGCTCTGCATTCCGCAATCGAACGTAACACTTCTTCGATACGGGCATCTGCCACCATATACTTTTCGCTCATGAGTTTGTCGCACGCTTGAAAAAAGCGGTTCAACTGTTGTACGCTTGTTTCCATTGTTTCCTCCGAATGGTTCGCCTATTTTTCTATATTATAACACAAAACAAAAAAATGTTAAAGAATTTTTCCCAAATATCTTGCTTTTATCCCGTTTTTTATGTATAATGTAGGAAATCATATAAATAAGGAGAATTACAATTATGAAATCTATGAAAATTTCTCTTGAAATGGCTCAGCGCGTAAAAGATTTCGTTGCTATCACCCAAAACTGCGACTGCGAAATCATTTTAAAAAGCGGTAAATACGTCGTAGATGCAAAATCGATTCTCGGCATTTTCAGCCTCGATCTTTCCAAACCGCTCACCGTTGAAATTTACAGCGACGATTGTGCGGAACTCCTTGATGCGCTTGCAAAATTTGCCGCTTAACGAAATTTTAAAAATCAAGCGAAAACGCAAAGTCGCTTAAAGATTTTAAGCGACTTTGCGTTCTTTCGCTTAATTCGGAGAACCAAAGAGAACCATGCAGATCAAAGGCGAAACTTCTATTAACAAGTTAATACTTCTTTTCGTCTTTGACAAGATGGAAATTCCCCTATCCGAGCGAACGCTGATCGATATGTGCACTTCGTCCAACGATTGGATGAATTACATGGATTGTATCGTGCTCATTCACAAACTCCTTTCGGACGGGTTTATTTGCGAAATTCCGAATAAGTACGATACGCTGTACACTATCACGCCCGAAGGCAGAGAATCGCTTGCGAATTTTTATATCAATATTCCGCTCAGCTTACGGGAAGAGATTTCACGATTTGTCAAGCAAAACAGCGCCAAATTCCGTACGCGACAGGACTGCAAATCGGACTATTCCTTGAACAACGACGGAACTTATACCGTACTTTTAAGGATCCTTGCACCTATGCAGCCCATGCTCGAACTCAAATTCGTCGTTCCCGACCGAAAAACGGCACACAACATCTGTAAAAAATGGGAAGACCAAGCCGCGGAGCTCTATTCCGCAGTCTACGATACTTTAATCGATTAAACTTATGAGGTAACAAAATGATAACCTATTCTACAAAAGGAACTTGCAGCAAACAAATTATTTTCGACATCGACGCGGAGCACAAAATTCACAACGTCAAATTTATAGGCGGTTGCAGCGGAAATTTGCAGGGGCTCGCCCGTCTCGTCGAAGGAAAAACTCCCGAAGAAATTGTACCCGTTCTCGAAGGCATTCGCTGTAAACAGAATACGTCCTGCCCCGATCAGCTGGCACAGGCGTTGAAGCCCTATCTTTCACCCGAGACAAAATAAAAAAAATCCCGACCTTAAAGGTCGGGATTTTTAACAGAACTTATAATTTGCGGCGAGTCCTCCTTCGCTCGTTTCACGGTAACGGGCATTGATATCGATACCCGTCTCGTACATTGTTTGAACAATCAGATCGAAAGAAATCCGCCTTGTGCCGCAAAGTAAGCGCGCAACTCTTGCACTGTCCAATGCACGCATAGCAGCCACGGCATTTCGTTCGATACAGGGTATTTGAACGTATCCTTCGACGGGATCGCAAGTAAGCCCCAATTGATGTTCAAGAGCGATCTCCGCCGCATACTCTACTTCTTCGGAATTGGAATTAAACAGTGTTGCAACGGCTGCCGCAGCCATCGAAGTTGCGGTTCCGATCTCCGCCTGACACCCTGCCTCCGCACCGCTGACGGAGGCATTCGTCTTTATAACGCTTCCGATCATGCCCGCGACCGCAAGCGCGTTTATAATTTTCTCATCGGAAAAATTGTTCCGCTCTTTAAAATAAACAAGGAGCGCCGGAAGCACGCCGCACGCGCCGCAGGTGGGCGCGGTCACAATCGTTCCCCCGCCCGCATTCTCTTCCGCCGCGGCGAACGCATAACTTGCGATCATACGCCTTTCCTTTTCTTCGTCCAGTTCCCCGGCGATGGGCAAGGAAAGCCGTTTTGCCTTGCGCATCACATGCAATTTTCCGGGGAGAACACCTTCCGCCGCAACGCCGCGCCGAACCGCCCCCTGCATTGTCATCCAAACCTTTTCAAGATATTCCCGAATAGTCGGCTCAAAACGGTATACGGATTCATAAAGCGGTATTTTTTGATCGTGACAGTATCCCTTCCACTCGCTGAAATTGCCGAACGGATACGCGCTCTCTTCCGTCCTTGTTTCGCCGAGCACAGTGACATTTCCCCCGCCGATGGAAAGATAAGTAACTTCTCCGACCTTCTCTCCCCCTTCCGAATACGCCATGAAAGTCATGGTGTTTGGGTGCGGTAAGTCTTGTTTATCGGGATCGAACTTTACTTCCGCTTTTCTGTTTTTGAATACGGACATGATCGCAAAGTCGGTCAAATGCCCCTTCCCCGTCATTGCAAGAGAGCCGTAAAGAGTCACCTCGTAGCGGAAAGCCGACGGATACCGTTTCAAAAAATCGTTCGTTGCATATTCCGGTCCCATAGAGTGGGAGCTCGAAGGTCCCCGACCGATTTTATAAACTTCTGTTAACGAATACATTTTAGATTCCTTTTAAGTTTTCGAAGCTTGCACATACTGTAAGCGTTATGATCTTTCTCTATGTTCTTTTGGGAATATATATCCTTGCCGTAAACTTCGCTTCGTTCATGCTCGTAAAGCGTCAATATGAAGAATGGGAGGCAGGCGACGAAACCGCACGCAAGACGGACGGAAAAATCGTTCTTGCCGCGCTCCTCGGCGGCGCAACCGCAATTTACGTTACGATGTTCTGTTTAAAATACCGTTTGAGCAATTTGCTCTTAATGATCTTAATGCCTGTTCTTGCCGCATTAAACGTCTATTGCTTTTTTCTCGGTTTCAGAGGCATCTACTACGTTTGGTGATCAACGTCAAACATCCCCGAAACCAGAATTCTTTTCGAGCCACTTTACAACGCCGTCCTCTTCACAATAGCCGATGATCCCCGTCGATTTCTGTTTGAGCCATTCGTCTGCATTCATAACGGCATACTTCTCGTCGCACACGTCAAACATATCCGAATCATTGGAGGAATCTCCGAAGCATACAACTCTGTCGCACCCTGTGATTTCTTTTATCTTTTTAACGCCATTCGCCTTCGTTGCCTCGCGCGGAGAAATTTCCATCCAAAAATCGCTTTGATAGGTCTCCTGATGATAAATGCAGATATAGCGCGAATCGAGTTTTAAATCATTCCAAGCGCGTTCGAGAGTCGACTGCGGACCGATACACTTAAAATAAAAGACGGAGCCACTCAAAAGTTCGGTTTCGTTTTGCGCGCTTACGATGCGCGTATCATCTTTCCTGCGCAAAAGATAGCGTTGCATTCCGATGCTCTCGCTTCCCGAAATCCAGGAGACACGCTCGCGCGAACGGTCACTCGTTACGCCGAATACGAAAGGCTGAATGTTGTGTGCGCGAAGCACGGAATAGATATAAGATTTGTCTTCATCATTGAACAAAACGGCATTCAACGTCTGCCCCGTTTTGGGATGGTAAATCAAGCCACCGTTATAGAGCACAACGGGAATATTCAATTCAAGACCTGCAACCGCCTTTTGGGCACTTTCATAGGAACGTGCGGTGGCATAAGTAAACATAAGCCCCCGCTCGATCATGCGATTGAGCTTCTCCCGGCTATATTCGGAAACACGCTCCTCTTTCGTGAGCAACGTCCCGTCTAAATCGGTTACGAATAACGTTTTCATATTTCCCTATTATTATAACACAAATTGCCCGATTGAGTCACTTTTCAAATGAAAAAATTCCAACAAAATTGAGTGAAACTTGTCAAAAATTCTTTTTTGGCTTAAACAGATTGACGAATGCCCTAAGAGCATAGGAAACGCTCGCATTTTTGGGAAGCGCGATCCCCACAGAGCGGGTGGGCAACAACGGCTCTACGTCGAGTTCGAAAATCGTTCCAAGCGCCACTTTATTTTGTGCGTACTCCCGCGGAAGACATCCGATCCCCATCCCCTCGGCGACAAGCTTTTTCATAAAGCCCCAACTGTCGACTTCTATAGCGGGTTGAAGTTTAATACCGAGATTTTCGGTATAGTGATTAAAAGACGTACGAAATACGGTGTGCGCTTCCATGAGAAGCAAGGGATATTTTTGCAAATCCCAAACAGAAATCTTTTTTCCTTGCAGTTCTCTAAACGGTTCGCCTGCAATGAATACGTCGTTCAACAGCATGACCGTATCATTTACCACGATTCCGTCGTCCGCTTCAAGAGGAAGATTTAAGAAGCCCACGTCACAGCGGTCGGCTTTCAGATATTCGACGATTTTGGGCGAGACATCGGACGTCAGTTCGAACTTTACGTCAGGGTAAAGCTTATGATACTCCACAAGGCGATCCGCGATACAATACTGAAAAATTGTCTCCGACGCACCGATGCGAAGCGTTCCCTGTGCACTGTGGCGGAGCTTCGACAGTTTATCCTCAACACCCGACAAGAGCCGCAACGCCTTTTCAACGTCGTCGATAATGAGTTCGCCGCCCTGCGCGGTTAGCTCCATCCCCCTATGCCCGCGGTTAAAGAGCGTCATGCCAAGTTGCCCTTCGAGTTGCCGTATTGCCTGCGATACTGCTGGTTGGGAAATAAACAGTTCTTCCGCCGCTTTTGTAAGACTTCCGCTCCGTGCGACAGTGTAAAATACTTTATAAAGTTCAAGATTCAGCATAGCTTTTACCTCTCATTTTCCGACACAGAATTTTTCAAATATTTCATCTATGACCGCCTCGGAAGCATTCTCGCCGCTGACCAGTCCGAGCGCATTTAATGCCTTTGCGATATCCTCGGCATAGAGCTCGGCAGGCAAACTCTGTTTAACCGCACCTATCGCTGATTCTACGCCCTTCTTTGCTTCGGACAGCGCATTGTAATGCCGCTCTTCCAAAAGATATATCCCATCATTTTCGCGCCCGAAGCCGCGCTCGTATATAATATTGCGAAGCTCGTTCATTCCTTCGCCCGTTTCTGCGGAAACCACAATATCACACCCTGTGCACTTTTGAATATCGCTCTTTGCTCCCACGGCAATAACGGCTACACCGGCGGGAAATTTTACGGGAAATTCATCACCCTCTTTCAGCCATAGAATCAAATCGGCACTTTTGATCGCTTTTTCCGCGCGCGAAATTCCGTCACGCTCTATGATATCTTCGCTTTCGTGAAGACCTGCCGTATCAAAAATACGGAAATTCACGCCGTTTATTTCAAGACTGCTCTCCACTATATCGCGCGTCGTACCCGCAATTTGCGAAACGATTGCGCGGTCATAACCCAAAAGCGCGTTGAAAAGGGTGCTCTTTCCCGCGTTCGGCGCACCGCATAAAACAACGGAAACGCCTGATTTCAATTTTTTACCCGCCCGATACTGTAAAAGAAGCGATTGTAATGCCGAATCAACTTCGTTAAGGCGGATGAGCGTCTCTTCTCCCGTCTCCGCAGACAGATCCTCTTCCGGATAATCGAGGTCTGCGTCTATTTTAGCAAGGCATTCCAAAAGAAGCGAAGAAAGGCGCTTTCCTTCTTTCGTCAACTTCTCCCCGTATAGTGTATATCCCGCGCGGACTTCAGCCTCGGACTCCGCATTTATCATGTCCGCCATGCCTTCCGCCGCGGAAAGAGAAAGTTTTCCGTTTAAAAAAGCGCGTTTAGTAAACTCGCCGCGCTTCGCGGGACGCGCCCCCAGTTCATAGGTTTTTTCAAGCAAACCGCGGGCAATCTCCCTCCCGCCGTGACAATGAAATTCTACGGTATCTTCGCCCGTAAAAGACTTAGGCGCACGGAAGTATACGCACATTCCAAAATCGCGAAAAGCACCGCAATCGATCTCGCCTGCGTAAAGCATATTGGGAGTCCATTTTTCTTTTTTTAAAAAAATTCTTTTTGCAAATTCGAGCACGCCGTCGCCGCTCACTCTTACGATTGCGACTCCGCCCTTTCCCGTTGCGGTTGCGATTGCAGAAATCGGTTCCATATTACACCTAAAACTTTTTTTATAAAAAACAATTGCTCAAAAGTATAATCTGTATTTATAGAAATTATAGCATATCGCCATAAAATTGACAACTGTTTTAATTGTAAATTATATTTGCGAGAAAATAAATGAAAAGTAAAAACCCTGCCGCACATTACGCGGGAGGGTTTTTAGATTCAATTAAATTTCTCATCCTACTCTTGCAAACCGCCCGAAGGTTCGGAAGGATCGGGTGAAGAAGGATTTGGAATTTTATAGGCTTGACGAAGAATACGCGAATCGTAACACGCCTTTATTTTCGAATCGTCGCCTATTGCATTTTGTATCGTCTCAGCAAATTTAATTGAACTCAAAACGAATGACTCGTCTTTTTCTATTTCCTCCCCAAACAGAGCGTTCAACGCATTGAGCAATTTGGGAAGTTCCTCGCACCAAGGATTCTTCGAATAATGCCCTGTCCTCAAATATTCACCCTGCCCCACCTGAAAGTAAGTAACGTCCGAGCCGTCTTTTACGGTAACGTTATTATCCGTTAAGCGAAGTGCAGAGACGAATGTTGCGTTATTCACTAAATTCACAACGACCGAAGCCGAAAGCAACTCTCCTTTAATCAATGCCTGATTCAAAATAAGCTGTTTAAGCAATTGAGTTGCGGAAGCGTCGGGAGTAGCATCATTCGGATCGCTGTCGACAATATCCAATTTACTGACGCTTGAAAACAGCAAGTAAAGTTCTTCCTTTTTTATAACACTGTTTAGAACGTCTTCATAGAGCATCTTCTGCGCTGAAAACGGCACGATTACCGTAAGACCGTTAATTGAAATCGACGAATTTAAATAATCGGAAACGGTATAGTGAATAATATCCGATGAAAGGAATACTTCGATCGCACTTGAATCTTCGTCCTTGCCAAGTTTGGCAACCGTTTCAAGAAGCAAATCGTCTTTATTTTCCATCAGATTCTTTAAGTTCAACGCATAACTGCCGTCATCATTCTTCGTTAAATTGCGAACTGCAAGATAGGACGAAATGAACTTTTTAAGCTCGCCGTAACCGCCGTTCTTCGGTGAACACCAATTCTCCACATCATCGTTCAGATATTGCGGCACAATAATATTTTGCCCGTCTTGTTCCTCAAAGCTGCCGCTCATATTGCAAAGCTTTTCTTTGACAAGCAATGCAAGGCTACCCTCCGCAATACGGCTATCTTCAATTAGATTCATAAAACCGCTGCCGTATTCAAGGAACTCATCGATGTGTTCGTAATAGTTTCCGTCAACGCAGGCATTGACGAATTCGGAAAGAGTTCCCATACCGTTGAGTATAACTTCAAGCTCGTTGCCTGTAACCACGTTGATAGGCTCTCCGTTTTCGTCCGTATCATACGCCGCATTCGGCACATAAAGCACCCCCTCTCCACCCTCGGTCAAGAAACGGGAAATAAGCGACCGTAACAAATCGGAACGAGACGCATAATATGCAAAATTGCGACCGTCCACGTCCGGTTTTTCCATAACTTCGGCAATTACAGCAATAATTGTGCCGGCGTCCTCTTCCTCCCCGCTGAAAATCAGTTCAAATAATGATTGATCCTCACGATCGCCGATATTCTTCAAGCCCTTCAAAAAGTAATGCAGTTCACCGTAAGTCTTTACACTTCCGTCCGCACTGAAAGTGTTTTCGTAGACGATATCCTTCGGAATATAGAAATTATCAAACAACTCGCTAAGCCCGTCACTAAGCGTTTGACGGAAGTAACCCGACGCAAGCGTTTTACCTAATATACGAGACGCGGAAATCTTTACCTCGATCTTATCGTAAAGCTTGATATCTTTCTCCCGATTGGGATTATCCTTGTCGAAAATATACAGGATACGGTTGAACACAGCACTCTCCGCATCTTTCACGTCGTCATAGACCGTGAAGATATCTTCTGCCACGTCAAGTAAGGTTCCGATTTCGTCTGTCCAAGCAACATTTTCACCCAAAAGCGCGTTATAAGAGTAAGTCTCCACGCCGCCTGCGTTGAGGTAGGAATTTTGCAAATAACAGTACAGGCGCGCAAGCACGGGGTCGACGGATTTACTCTTTCCGTTTTCAAAAAGTGAGAGTTCCTGAACCTTGGGAAGTACCGAACGGATCATATCGAAGGTTTGCCTTCCTTCGCTTTTATCCGAAAGAACGGTAAAGAATATATTCATAAACCGCCGCAAGTCCTCTTTTCCGACAAGCTGTTGCAAACCGATATACGGGCGCACATTTCTGCCCGTCGTAATTTGCGGATCGAAGTCATTCCCCGCATCATCCGGCTTTGTGCGTTCATTATACTCAATGAGTGCTTTGTCCTCCGGAATGGATCTGGAAAGATACCCGCCTTTGAACATGATTTTAAGAAGCTCTTTATTCATATCGCTCAGCGAGCTGCCGATAGAAATTTTGTCTAGATTCCCAAGCAACGAGCTGACAAGCGACATGCAGAAATTATGGACGAACGTCGGAGAATTATATTCTGCGATCAGCGCGTCGAATTCGTTCTGGAATCCTCCGATCTTCATAACGTTAAGCACCGCTTGCATAAGCCCGGTCTCAGAAGTACCGTTGACTGCGTTGCCGATCTCCCCCTCGCCGTATTTAACAAGTAATATAACGGTATCGCGCGCCAAGCCCGTAAATTCACCGAGCTCCGCTCTTAAATTGACTTCTTCCGTAACGCCGTTCAATTCGTCGTCAAGTTCACCCGAAAAGACAAGATCTGCGGCGAACAGATAATACGGCATATCGGCAGGATCGGACATTGCGTTGAGAATCATGAAAATTCCCTGCGTACCGTAGCTTTCAAGCGCACGGTAAATTTTTAAATGAGTTTCGTATTTGCCACCGATTTCGTAATCTTTGAGTTTTCCTTCTCCCCTGCCCGCAACCATAAACAGGCATGCGCCAATAAAAGAAATACCCAACACACCTGATACAATTCCGCGCGCAAGTCCCACAAAGCCACCTGCTATACGGTGCTTTTTGTACGGCGTGGAATTATTTTCGCTAAACGCTTTCGCCTTTTTCTTTTTATGCTTGCGTTCAGAATAAAAGCACAGATAGACGATATAAAGAATGAATACAGTCAAAAGATACAAGAGGTAGCAAACGGAGGCAAAGGCGATATGATACACCATATCCGCAAGTGTATAAACGTAAGCGGCGGTATCACTTAAAAGTGTTCCGACAACACCGCTGCCGCCTAAACTTTCAAAATAAAGTGTTAAAATATTGCGGAAAGTCGTTGCATTTTCGGAAACGCCCAAAGCATTCTGCACGCCGTTCTCGCCCATGAAGAGATTGACGAATTTGACAAGCGCGGCATCAATTTGTTTGCTTTTGACTCCGAAGTAATAGAGCAAAAACCACAGAACCGCAGCCAAAGCAGATTGAGTCCATAAAACAAGGCTCTTACGTCTGCCACGCTTGGCATTGATAAGCGTAGAAAACACGACAGTCAGCGAGAAAAGGATCGTAGGTCCCCAGGCAACCGCCATTTCAATCAGTTCGTAAACATTCTCGGATTTCACAGCGTCATTGATAAAAAATCCGAGCCAAATTCCGCCAATCAAAACCGATGAAGCAATCAGAACAAAAAATGCCGTTTTGAATCTTTTGAAGAAAATTGAAAGAATCAACAAAATCGTGAGCACGATAAAGAGAACCAGTTTCCAATTCAAAAACAGGTTATTAAAAAAGGTTGTAAATGAATTTGCCAATAATAAATTCATTTGCGTGCTCCTAAACAGTTATCATAATATTTTATTGACACCTTTGAAAAACTCGTCGGATTGCTTGTAATCGCCGTCAAAACCGATTACGGTTGCGGCATGATTATCCTCTCCGAATAAATCGACAAACTTTTCAATGTCAGTTTGATTGAACGTTATTTGAGCAAGATTCTTACAGCCGTAAAAACAGTTCTTTTTAAGCTGCGCACCCTTCATATAAAATACGGACAGACTCGTAACCGAGTCGAATGCTCTCGCCTCCACTTCCACCGCGCCTTCGTTTCCTTCCTGAATCATGCTGACCGTTTTCAGATTTTTCATATAACGGAAAGCCCCTCTCTCGATCTTGGTCACGCTGGCGGGAAGATTCACCGTGTGAGCAGATAGATGACGGAACGCGCCGCTTCCGATCGCAACGACCCGATACTCTTTGTCGTTCTTTGCGTCCTTGATCAGTTTAGGAAGGTTTATAATATCCTCGTCCGATTCGTAACCCCAAAGTCTTACGTTGTTATCCGCAATCAGCTCCAAATCGTAACCCGAAAGCGAAAACTTTTTGGTATATTTGGGAAACAGAAACACGGTAACGCCGATTGCAATCACGAGAAGAATGCTTGTGATCCAATAGAATACTTTGGGGAACACGGCAACGTTCTTTTTTGTAATATTTTTCAAACGGAAACGCTCGGTATCGTCCTTGCTTACTTTCTTTTGGGGCTTGGATGCCTCCTGCACTTTCGGACGTTCCGTCTCTTCGATATACTTCTCATCGCGGGCATAATGTTCGAATTTATAAGTATTATCGACATATTCGCCTTCGTTCCACAAAACGCGGTCAAACGCCGCTTGCACAAGTCTTACCGAAATACGCTTACAGGCATATAACGCTTTGAGCTTTGCCTTCGGCACAAAGGAAGAATTCGCCTTTGCAAGAAAGTTATTGTAGATCACAACGGAACGTTCTATCAAATTATCGTGCATATCGTATTGGCTCACTTCGAATTTCATGCCCAGGAGCTTTTGATTCACGTTGTTATAGAATTTGAATACGATATACTTTTCTTCGTTCCGCTCGTTCCCGAACACGATATACTCGTCTAAGGAAACCGCATCCGAAATATCGTCCGTGTATTTAATTTTTTCGATGCTGTTATATGAACTCATATTCAACGGCGCCTCCGTTCCACTCTTTTGCATTCTTACGGCGGAAACACAACAACGTTATGAAGTAACCGACAAGCGCGAAAAGAAACCCTGCGCCGACGATCGCATAATTCCAATAAGAATTCATAAACGCTTTCATATAAATTCCGCCGAAAACTTCAAGCGCGGCATGACGCAAAAGGAACAGTCCCGCAAAGATCGCCACGCTCTTGAAGATCGCATACAGATGAATTTTCCAAAACGGAAGCGGGCGTATTACCTGCGAATTGATTTGTGCCGAATTCGCATAGGCGATAACGACGTTCACGTGCGCACAGCGTTTGGATAGCGCAATCACGCGCGAAGAGAGCGTAGTATCGGTTTCGGTCACTCTTATGACGGAACATACCCTCTTCATAGCCGTGTACTGTACGATAAAATAACCGACCTTTTTAAATTTACGCGCAAAGTTGCAAATAAGATATTTATCCGTTCCGGATTTGCAGATAACGTATTTTCTGATATATTTGTAAGTTTCGCCCGACGTAAAATAAATCGTATTTTTCGAGTTCGTCGTTTTGACCGTACGCAACACCTTATCTTCCGTATAAGTATGCGAGTATTTATTTTTCAGAAAACGCGATGCGAACAAAGTGACAACGCCAGATACAAACAGCACCGCTGCGATCACGGCTAAAATTCTCCACATTAAAACCGTCATGATTTTCCCTGCCTGTCCGAAGTATCGTAATTTAAATCTTCACCATCGGAGAGATCGACTTTCGTTGCGCCCATACGGGCGGATTGATTGCGCTTCGTCTGTGCCTTACTCGTTGGCAACGGAACGTCTTCCTCCTCCGTTTCGTCAAAGAGCATCGCAAGGTTTTCTTCAACCGTTTCGGGTGCAAAAAGAACACCCTTGCAGCCCTTGATATTTACACCCGAAGTGTGCTTACCCGCATTGGCGGGGTCGAGCGAAATATCCTCGAATAAACTCTTCTGCGCCACTTTCATAGTCAAATGAAAAATCGGAAATATCAAAAAGATTGCCGCAACGGTCACTAAAATCATAATAAACGAAATGATCGTACCTGCAAGAGATCCCGCAAGGAAGAGATTCACGATTACATTCACACCGATCAAAAAACCGAAAATCAAATTTAAAATCAAAATGGGAACAAACAAATTCAAAAAGCAAGTCCCCTTTCCGCGGTAGCGCATGGTTTTAAGACAAACCGAAACAGCTACGGCGGCACTGATCCCCGGATTGGATTCCACGATATAGGCGGTTGGTGCAAACATAACGAAGAGCATAAAAATGAATACGCATTCCGCTAACATCCCCGGAATACAGAAAATTATGATCAAAAGCTCCCGTGAGATTTCGGGGGCGGCAGTGCTTATCAAAAGCCCCAAAAGCGCAAGCAAGCACGTTACAACCCCGATCAAAAGCGTGCCCGCAAGGAAAATCAAAAATTCAATGAGCCTTGCTCCTATATATGTCCAAAGCGAATTGGCCTTACAGGCGACGCGGAAGTTTTCCGCTACGACCGCTTTGTTGTCAGCATGAGCAATTTTTGCCTGTCTCACGTCCGCAAGCGCGAACACGGGAAAGAAAATCAGCATAACGCGACCGATAAACGCCATGGCGGTATACAGCCAATAGCAAAGAAATCCCTTGTTTTTGTACACGGTATTGACCGCCGCTTTGAGTCCCCCGCTGAAATAGGTTGCAAACCCCCTGTTCATACCAGAGCCCCCTGTATCTGTTTGATTTGGTTTTTCACTTTTCTCTCCTTACACACCCGTCGGGTAGTTCTCCATTCCAACCAGCATGAAATCTAAGCCTTCGATTCCCGATTCGCCCGAAACTGCAAAAATCGAACTTCTGTCGGTTTTATTACCGCTTTCGCGTAACTCATAGATGAAGACGTAAACGGCATACGTATTACCTTTTCTGTACAGCGCCATTTCATAACTATAACCCGCATTCGTCCAAAAATCTTCTTCGCTGTTTACTTCCGCCTCAAAATCGGTTTCAGAATCGAGAAGCGTAATTCCTTCCGCCAAAGTATTGTTTTGGATAGCAGTCGTCAAGTCTGAACTTAACCGAAAATCTTTGACCGACACTTGAACGTGTTTCACTTCGATCGAAGTATCACCGAAATGCATCGTCAAACGTATTTCATAGTGTTTCGTACGCAACGCTTCGCCGTTTACAACATTCAGCGTAACCCATTGATCGTAAATACCGGGTTGTTTTCCTACCGAAGCACTCTTTAAAAGAGTTTCATCTTCTGCGGCAAGCCCGTATTCGTTTTCATCGCCCTCATAACCCGCGGCAAGCGCATCGCTATAACCAAGCCGTTCAAAAAGACTCTCATTGTTATAAGGATCGATCGTCTGTTTTGCGCCCGTATAGGAGACTTCCCCGCGCCCCGTTTCCGAATTCTTTATATTTTCGGGAACGTATTGTTTAAAGTAAATTACTCTCTTCATAAATTCAAGTGAACCCATATTGAGTGTAATATTATAATTATCGGTTGTATCCACCCCTGCGGTATCTCTTAAAATAACGCTGTCTTTAACAATTTTAACGCTCAAATACGATTTGTTTGCGCTCGCCAAAAGCGTCGTACGGTTGAGCGCGACAGACACCAATCTATCGCCTGTTATAAGCGAATTACTAGTTGTTCCGTCTTCAAGCAAGCGGATGATCTCGATTTCCTCCTCCGTGGTCTCAATGTGATCTACTGTACCGTACAGTTCCGTTTTACTCTTCGGCTGCAAAGTAAGCTGTACGCGGTCAATCGTAAGTAGACCTGTATCTACATATTCGTATTCATAATTATCCCCGTCATTCAGGAATTTAAGCTTGATTTGATATTCGCCTGCGTCGAAGCGGGTGATTTTGCCACCGTTCTTCCAATAAACAACATTGATTTCGATCTGCAACTTTTCGCTGTTTAAAATTCCTCTGCCCGCTTCTTCACCCTCATATTGAACATACCGAATAAGATCAGCTTTATCGATTTGAGGTCCTCTTTTGCTGTAAGTCATCTGATGATCGTTCGTACTGACCGATACGGGCCGCTTGTTAATCACGAGCTTGCCGCTACGGGATATAATTCCGTAATTTCGCGACACGTCGTTCCCGCCTTCTTTTACGCCGATATACGGATTGTTCGCAAGCTCTCCTGCGTCGGTCAAAGAAACCGCTTTCGTCATAAAAGTGTGACCTTTCACCAAAACGTTTTCCTCTCCCGTCTTCCAGATGTTCTCTTCGTCGTCATAGAAAGAAACTGTGTAAATACCCCCGTCGGGCGAATAATGCGTAAGTCCGTCATACACCCATTCGTCGTAAACGTCCTTTCCGTTATAAGACCAATCGACATAGATTTTCCGCTCTTTAACGGTAAGAGTGCCGAGCTTGGATTCTACGATCTCGTAATTGAGCATTTTCGATACGCTGCTCGTTTTGCTCTCTACGATGTCATTTACGGTGTCGTTTTTCACACTTCCCACTTCTGTAATGGTAACGACCTCCGACTTAAACGTAAACACATGACCCATTACCAATCCTTCGGTCTTTCCCTGCAAAGGATCGTTGTTCAGATAAGAATAACATTCCTGAATTTCATCGGGCAAAATGAGCGGTTTACCGTCGTATACCTTTTCGGCACCCATCGTTGTAACGTAAAGTTTCCGTTTGAGAACGGAAAGTTCACCGTAGAGATAGCTAATATCGTAGTTGCGCGAAATATCTTTCCCGTCGCGCTTTATAACGATTTCAAATTCGTTCGTCACTTTATCCGCGCGATATTCGATAACGGAAAGAAGCGTAGCTTCATCCGCATACGCGCTTACGTCACTGTACGCAAGCCCTTTCGTTGCATCTTTGACATACTCGATCTTATAACTGTCGCTAAGTTCGCGCGTATCGTGCGCGTCGCCGTCGTAAACAAAACCGTGCGACGCCGTTGTTACAAGAATTCGGCGTTTTTCAATAGTCAGCAAACCGTCCCTTGCGCCTGTAAGCTCGTAGTTTTCGGTCATCTCGAGACCGTCGGCGTTGCGTACAATAAAGAAAACAATTTGTATAAGATAAGTTCCGACAGGCGCATTCTCGGGAAGATTGACAAAACGAACTTCTGTGACGGTAAGCGTTTCGTTCTCGGCAAGCCCGTTGCCTCCGATTTCTTTATAGTTCCCCGCTTCGATTTTATACTCTATCCTTTCGCCGTAGTCAACGGTCAAATCTTTTAACGCAACCGTGATCTGCTTCTGTCCGACTTTAAACTTGCCGTTTACGAACTTAATTTCATAGTTATTGCTATCCGAAAAACCCCCGTCTCCTTCGACGGAAGCTCCGACGCCGTAAACCTCATATTCACCCGCGGGCAAACGCATACCGTTATCGATATTATTGACTTTTCCGTCGGCAGTGCGGAATTTTACGAAAATTTCAAGTTTTTCCCCGTCGACCAGTCCGCCGTTTACGGGCTCAATCGCAGTAATGTTATTATAATTCCCGAATCCGTCCGGATAAACGATCGAAGTTCCGTAAACTATATCGTCGATATTAAGAAGTTCAACTTCGATCGAACGCTTTTGAATTCTGCAAGTGCGCCGTTCGGAACTGATCTCATAATTTTCGAGTCTTTCATTGCCGCCCACAATCGCGCTATGCAACAAATCCAATTCGTATTCGTATAACCCCGCTTTGCCGATTGCTTCTACCGTGCTGACTCTTCCCCCGTCCGTTACGGAGTAGTAAATAACTTTAACGTCAAGTTTTTCACCTGTCGCCATACCCATTCCGCCGATGAGTTCTTCTCCCTCGGCGTCTATGTAGTCGTGTACGCGACCGTTATAAAAATCGTCGGGAATGGTTTTGAGCGTTACGTTGATCTCACGCTTTTCTACGGTCAAATCTCCGTCTACCCATTCGATATCATAGCTATCCGCAACCAAATAACCGTCTTGATGAGTAGACTGATGATCACCGTCACTGACAGTGATCAGATAACCCGACTTCGATATTGTATAAGTACCTGCATCGGGACGCATTTTGCCCGTTTCTTCCCAACCGAAATCGAACACAACGCCAAGGCTATCTTCCTGAACAAGGCTTCCTTTTATAAGCGTATAGTTGGTTTTATAGAGTCCGTTAGCCCCTTCACGGTATTCAACAGGCTCGCCATAAGTCACGGTAAGCGAATTGAGCGCTACCGTAATTGCGCGCCTGTCAATTGTAAGAATCCCGTCGCCGTTGCAACTGAATATATAGTTACAGTCGATTTCTTCCCCGCCGTTTATAAATACAACGTTTCCGTTTATAAACAACTTTTCGACTTTGATAACGTACTTATCGGCATACTTCGGCGTCGTCACCGTACCGTCTTGCTTTTGATATACGCCCGTAAAAGTCAGCTTTTCATCCTCATAAGGAATAGGATTATGAGTTATCTTAATATCTTCGAGATTGTCGCCGTAGGTGCTCCTTTGATCTTCGACGGTAAAATCAATCTCAAGTTTTTCGATTAAAAGCCCATCCGTAAGCGTGGCGTTGCTAAGCGGATTTCCGCCCTCGTCCAAGTAAGCGATATCGTAATTTTTTGTTCCTTCTTCAGACCCGTCGATTAGTGGAATCGCCTTAATGTCATATTTTCCTACATTTCTCGGGGTCGTAAGCTCGCCGTTTTGCAAATAAGCAAAACCAAACGTCAATTGTTCATTGTACGGAAGCTCAGAAAGCGAAATTGTCGGTTGCGGCAAAATAATTTCGTCTCCGTATTTTAAAGTTGCGGAGTAAACGGTAACGCTCACCTGTTTCTTTTCAACCGTAAGTTTTGCATCGATCCATTCTATATCATAGCTGTTTGTTACGGAGTTGTAGCCGTCTAATTCGAGTCCGTCCTCATTTTTTATGATCACACCGAGAACCGTAATCGTATATTTTCCTACGTTTGATTTACCGTACTCGTATCCTACAAAATCGATAAATACGGAACCGATCGAATCGCCCGCAACGAAACCTAATTCCGACGTAATATCATAAAAATCATTATCGGGGTATTTTGCTTCGTCGCCGTAAACAATATTTAAATCGTGTAAGCGAATCGTGACGGGACGCTTTTCAATCGTAAGCATTTCATCCTTACACCCAATCAAATAATTACTAAGATCGCTTTCGGTTTCGTCTTTGTTGATAATAACGCTGTTTTTCCTGTCAAGAGCATAAGAATACGCTCCCGCGTATTTTGGCAGAAACTCGGGAACATTCTCGAAAATAACTTTTACATTAAGCTGTTCCTCGTAGGCGAGCGCCATATCGCGCTTTTTAAGATATGCAGTCTCGCCTGCGTTCACTTTATCGAGAGCAAGAGTTATATTCTCTTCGCCCGCACCGTAAGTGCGTACCGCACCGTCATAGATGCCTCCCTCAATTTCGTTAAGCGTAATTTCAATGGGGCGCGGTTTGATTTTAAGAGTCCCGGGAACGTAATACTGAACCAAATAATTACCCTCGCTCTCGTCATCGTCGCGATCCATCGTAATTTCCGTCTCTCCGCCGGAAGAATATATCCAAATTTCGTACGGCTTGATGTAATAGGAACCTGCGGATTTAGGCGTTATATACGCAGTTTCCCAATCTTCCTCGTCGGAGTCTGAATCAGACGGAAGATTCAAGTAGTTAATCGCCTTGATTTCGATCTCGTCGCCTTCAAGAAGCCCTGTCGCAATTTTAGAATTGGAATTTACACTGTCGTTGGAATCCGCGTATTCCTCGTGCAGATAGACTCCGTCAACGTTGCCCTTGCCCGCGGGATAGACCGCACTGCTTCCGTCCTCATTATAAATATCCTCACCGTAGAACGTCGTTGCGTCCTTCATCCAAACGGTAAGAACGCGGCGGGCAATATAGAGCGTTCCGTTTTCGGTCTTAACATCATAATTCCGTTTATCGCCGCCGATAAATTCCCAGCCTACGATTTTGACTGCGTTCTCATAACCTGCGATCTTGCCGTCGACCCATTTAACGGGTACTCTAGACATATCCTTGATTTCGGACTTATATTCGGAAAGATCGAACTCCACGGTCAATTTTGCCGTTTCGTGCTCGCCGATAAATCCGTCCTCGCTTTTATAATTCCCCGCCTCGGTCGGATATTGTGCTTCTTTATAGTTTTCTCCGTAAACGGACGTTGCTGTAAGCGCCTCAATTACAACGGGCTTGGGCGTTATCGTAAGCGTACCGTATTCGTAGCCCAAAATTTGATAGTTATTGTTCGGCACGGCAAATTCGCACTCATTCTTTCCCGAATCTTTCACGTTTGTAATTTCGCAAAGACTTTGCAAGTTGAGCTTGTCGCCGCCCAAAAGTCCGTTTACCTTTTTGCTGACATAATAAGTATTATAGTTATCATTTGAAAGCGGAGTTCCGTCGTAAACTTTTTTGGCACTCTCTGTTACAACCGTAATCAAACGCGGCATAATCGTGAGCGTACCGTATTCGTAGTTCAAAATTTGATAGTTATTGTTCGGCACGGTGAATTCGCACCGATTTTCGCCCGAACTGTCTACGTTTGTAATTTCGAAGCGCACCAACAAATTAAGTTTATCATTGCCGATGAGTCCGCTTTCCTTTTTATTGTCATAATAAGTTTTATATTGATCATTTAAAAGCGGTGTTCCGTCGTAAACTTTGACTGCGCTTTCGGTGACGACCGTAATCAAACGCGGTGTTACTTGAAGCGTACCGTAAACATAACCAACAATTTGATAATTATTATTCGGCACGGTGAATTCGCACTCATTCTTAACCGCGGAAACATCGGTTACGGTCGGTACGGATCCCTCTCTCAGTGTCAATTTATCGCCGCCGAGAAGTCCTGCTTCGCGAAGTCCGTTTTCTGTAATATGAATCGTATCGTATCTCACGTCGGAATGCGTCGTTCCGTCGTAAACGAAACTATTCGAATTCGTTTCAACGATCAGCGTTCTCGGAATCACTTCGATCGTTCCGGGAATAACTTTATCTATGATATAATTTTTAGTATTGACGGAATACTCGCAATGATTCTCCGCCTTAGAAACATTGCGCAATTCCGTATAACTGATGACGGTAAGTACATTTCCCTCAATCAATGTCTCTTTCCTTCCGTCTACAACAACTTCTGCGTTATCGGCGGCAGAATGTAGCTCTCCGTTGTAAACAAACTGCTCCGACCTTGTATGTAACGCAATATGAACAGGATCAACTGTAAGCGTTCCCCTATTGTATGTAATTTTATAGTTCTTCGTCCTGTCTTCTGATCCACAGAAAATTTTATATTCAGATTGGTTCGGAACGTCCGTCGCGGCGTCGGTAATAAACTTTAAGCCCGCCGTATCGTTTGAAAAAGCGTCGCTCACAGCAAACGAACCGCCAGTTACGAACACTTCATCATTTTGGGGAAGCGCATAGAGTGGCTTACCGTCGTATATTTTTTTGACGTTCTTAATTGTTACGGTTATTTCACGCCGAATTATTTCAAGCGTGCCCCATTTCACCGTAATTGCAAAATTCGATTTATCTTCACGATTCCCCGCAGAATTCAAAATATCGAATTCCACCTCGTTTTGATACGTTCCTACCGTAATAACGGACTTAGACGACCTGGCTTTTACTTTAAACAGCGTATCAGTGCAGTCGATTTCCGTTATACTATGCCTCTCCCCGTCGTAAACCAACGGAGCAGCGGTCGAAGGCGAAGTTACAGTGATTCTTCTGGGACTAACAATAAGCTGACCGCATTGCCAATTTACAGCGTAATTATCCGTTAAATCAACGCCATCTTGATTTTGAATCGCGTAATCGAGTTGATTGTCTCTCGATCCCGCGTCCACGATCGAGGAACTGCCTAATACGATAAGTTCGTCGCCCTTAATGAGTCCCGTCACCGAATAACCGTCCGCTTTTGAAAGCAACTTTCCGTCATATTCTTTTTCGGCAGACGAAGTTTGCAGCGTAAAAGGTTTTCTTTCAATCGTAAACCCGACGGGCTCTTTATTCGGCAAATATTGCGCCGTAACGTCGATCTTCTCTCCATCGATCGCCTTGTAAACCTTAAAATCTCCCGCAAGCGCAGAATAATTTCCCGCGAAGATCGCCTCGATAGCGACGCCGTTCTGCTGAATTGCAACTTGTTCATCCTTGTCGAATTCGATGACGTCACCGTTTGCAAGCTGCAACTTCGTGTCTGAGGATGCCTCGGCGGGATAGCTGATCTCATATCCCGAATATACGAAATCAACTTTATCGAGCGAAACGTTGATTTTCCGCGGTTCGATTTTAAGTTCTTTCTTTTCGTGTTTTACGACATAGCACGACGAACGGTCGTCCGTGCCGTTCAAAATCTTAACGGAGCTTCCGTCAAGGTCGACGTTCGTCGTTTGCGCGGCATAATCGTCGTACACAAATAGCAACGCATTTCTATCGTACATATCGCCCGGAAGGAGGTTCAACGAAATATTGTTCGGCACACTACCGTATACAACGGAATCGCTCCCGATCGTAAATTCCGCTTCACGCGGCTCGATCGTAAAGGAAGTCACCTTTCCGTAGCCCTTCCCTATCGTCTTATCCGAGACTGCGCGGACGGAGTATGTACCCGCTTTCACAGGCTTTTGATCGCTCCATTCACCGCTGCCCTCCCGCGCGTATTCGTAGCTGACCGAACTCATAAATGCGGAAACGCCCTCGGGATCGCTATAAGTATCCCCGTAAACGGAATCGGCAATTTTAATCGCACCCGAAAACGACCCTTTCACGGCAAGAAGGGTTGCGATCGTTGCGATGATCAGCGCGAAAATACCGATAAACAAGAACTTAAAGCGCTTCATAAAGTTCTTGAATTTCGCGTATTTTTTTATTTTGTTTTCATACTGATCGTAAGAAATCATAATTGCCTTTTCTGTTTATCCTCGTATTATACTACCGTAAAACAAATCGTGATAAGTACTGCCTCGTCGTCGTTTTTAAACTCATAACAATCCGCAACGTCATCGCCTTTGGAATTATACACATGAAATAAGGAATCCACATAAACCGTAGCCGTTGAGTCTTTCAACGTATAATACAATTCGAAATCGTCTTCTGTCTTGCCAACTCTGTCCCCCTCGGCAAGCCCCTCAAAACTGATCGAAGCGTATAAATCTCTTACGATTTCTCCTACCTTATTGTAATTGATCTCAGCCGAAGAATTTACGGAGTAATTTATTACCGACTCCGCAGGCTTTGCAGAAATCGTTCGCTTTTCAACTTTAACGCTGACCGCAAACGGCTCCACGGTAAAGTTTTGGGAAACATCCTCCGAATCGAACGATATTATCTTAACAACGTTTCCCGTAAGGGGATACGTTCCGCATTTAACATGAGCTACATTCATATCATTGTATTTAAAACTTGCCGAAACAACGGAAAGCTCAATTTTATTGAACTCTTCTAAAACTACGTTACTGCTGTCAAGTGCGGATTTCGCTTCTTTTCCGTCGTAAATTTTACTGACCGATCCATCTGCTTCATTTCCGTTATATTGTGCCCTAATCCTTGCAGGTTCAACTTTGAATTGTCCCTCGGAAAACTCAAAAATTACGTTACCTCTATTTCCGAATTTTTGCACGGCCTCATCGGAGAGTTCTGCACTGAAAGAATATGTATCTGCGTTTTTTATCGTTCGCGCACATACTTCCTGAAAATCGGTATTTGTAACCCCTTCAAGTATACCCGCTATTTCCTTGCCGCCCAATTCGTTTACTAAGATATATTCCGAGATACTGTTTTGAAGTCCGTTTAATGCATCCGCCAAGGGAATTTTGATTACTTCACCGTTATAAGTCTGTGCCGCGGGAGATTTTAACCGAAACTGAATTTGAATCGGCAAAATCGTAACTCTCGCCTTTTCATAGTGAAAAGTAAAATTATCGGTAACGTTTACCCCGTCCTTTTTAACGGTTGCGCCTGTAAACGAGTATACGCCGTTGCATACGTTGATTATATTGTCGTTTTCCAATATGCCTTCGACTTCGTAACCTTTAAGCGTTAAATCCGCTACAAACTCTCCGGAAAGCGGTTCGCCGTCGTATATCTTTACGATATCTTTCGCCCGTACGGTGACGGGACGCGCATTTACCGTAAAAGTGCCGAACACTTCGTCATCGTCGCTTTCCCATATATAGTTCTCGGCAGGAACCACGGTGTAGCCGTCCTGTTTATAAAAAGCAATATTGGCAACTCTTACTTTCTGCGTTCCCACGTCGGCGGAAAGAGCATTCCCGTCTCTGTCTTCAAACTCTACTTCGCCGATATATTCCCCCTCAGCGAGCGAACCTATCACCTCGTATTTCCCCGCAATTGGAGTACCGTCGTAATACTTTTCCGCATCAAGCGCTTTAACTTTGATGATACGGGGAACGATTTCGATCGTACCGTTACCCACCATTCCTTTTGTAATGTAATAATTTTTTGTAACGTCGTTTCCCGTAAGATCATATATTTTAAAATTTTCCGACTTCCAATCATTAACAGCAGGCAATTTATCTCCGACATTCTCAAATTTTCCGGGGAACGATATCATGAGCTTTTGCCCGGAAACCAATTCCGCTTCTTCTTGATCGGGTGTAATCATCGTAAGGCTTCCGCGATAAATTTTATAATTCTCAATTGGTAGCTCTTTTCCGCTATACTGAATTTGTTGCGATTGCAAAACCACGGTGATTGCTTTCTTCAAAACTCTGAGCTCGCAATTATTCACTTTTATGGAATATTCGCCTGTAACGTCACGATCCTTCTCATCGTATATTTTTACGCGAAGATCGCTATCGGAAACGCCGACGTCCGTCTGAGAACCGTAAAATCTGCCTTCTACTTTATGCCCTTCTTTCAAATTATTCGAACCGGATACCCAATAAAAACGACTTTTTACTTCCTCATCCGTTTCCGCTCCGTCCTCATTCAAAAGATCACCGTTCGCGGCGGTCAACGGAGTACCGTCATACTCCTTCGCCACAATTTGCTTCACGGAGAATTCAAGTAATGGTTTATTCGGTGCGAGCGTTCCCGTCAAGAACAATGCAAGCACCGTCAAAAGCGACGCCGCCAACATAGCGATCAATATTCCTATCACAAAAAGAGAAGTTCTCGTTTTCATAACTGTTCCTTAAACGTTTTGTTCGATGAGACGCACCGTCTCCTTACACAGCGGTAGTTTATCCTCTCCGAAGAGTTCGTCCAAATATCCGCACAGTCCTTCCGCCATTTGTTTGACGTATACGGGGTTCTTTGATTCCAATTTCCTGAATACCTTCCGCGATAAGATATCGTCCAACGCTTCTTCTTCTGTTCCACCGCAACCCACTAGCACCGGTACGTAACTGCGTATCTGCTTCATGATTCGGTTTCCGAACGTAATATGGAACGTCTTTATCATGTATTCGTCTAACTTCTTGATTCGCCTTACGTTTCTGTCCGAGATTTCGTATTCCCTCTGCGCTTTCTCCATCAGCTCCGTCAGATGCGTCGACGATATCTTCATGCTGCTCCCTTCCGCTTCGAACGGCGTCGCCTTCTTGTCGAGATTCAATACCATCGCTCTGTCGTATACCTTATCCGATATCGAAAATGTCGAATCGTCGTTGTTCGCCGTTCCCACAAACCACATATTCGTAGGCAACCGCAGTTTCCCGTTCTTTTGCAACAACTTCGGATCGTCTTCCCGTCTGTCCGCAACCACGTCCAGATTCCTTCCGTCCGGATTCGGTATTTCCAACAACGACAGAAACTCCGCAAAATAGTACTCTACACGTGCGATATTCATTTCGTCCAACACCGTCACATAGATCTCTTCGTTATAGTTCGCCTCATACATTTTATATAACAGCGTCGTCTCGTTGAACTTCTTTGTAAATTCGTTGTAGTACCCCACCAAGTCCGTTCGCTCCTTCCACATCGGCTGTATCGGCACTACTACCGTCTTATTCCTTAAAAACTCTCCGAACGCATACGCCAACGACGTTTTTCCTGTTCCTGACATTCCTTGCAGTATGATTAACTTCGTTACCGCCATTGCTCCGATAAATCGCCTGATATCCTCAATATCGTAATAAAGTTTTAACTCCCCGGCTGAAAACTTCCTGAATTCTTCGCACAGCTCTCGCAAGCCGATATTTTCGTTATACTCCGGTCTCTCGTAGTTTTCGTAACTTTTATCGATCTCCGTCAGCATATAAAAGCGCGAACCGCCCTCTTCCAACGGACCTTCCGTTTGTTCCTCTTCCCGCTCTTCTCTCTCTTCTTCGTCCTTCTCTTTGCCGTCTCCTCCTGCCATTGGCGTAACGCGAATATGTACGGGCTTCGCCTTGTCGATACGGCGAATCGGCTTTTTCTCTTCCGCGCGATTGAAGTTCACGCCGAAATAATCGGGCGTCAAATGCGAACTGCTCTCCTTCTTTTTAAAAGTAGCAATAATCAATAAGATAAGAAACACGGGAATTAAAATCATGATTACAAGCAGAAAGTAACCGATTCCCGCAGGCAACCCCTCAAAGAGTTTGCCCCCGTCGGTCTGCACGCTGATAGCGATGATCAGTAACCCGAATACGCAGATCATAAAAATGATCAGCGCCACCGTTTTACCGTATTTTTTTTCGTCATCGTGCTTTTTCATGCCTTCTCCGTATTATTTACGTTTACCCTTTCCTTTCTTGTCCGAATTCCGAAGAATATTTTTGCGGATCTCTTTTTTTGTAAATTGCCACTGCTCCGTAAAGAACTTATGGAACGCTTCGTATTCCCGTTCAAGTTCTTTGAACCTTTCACGGGAAGTGTAGTCCTGACTCGGCGTCAACAACCCCTCGCGTGCGCGGATCCCGTCGAGCTCGCCCCGAACGAAAACAAGTTCTTCCTTTACGGCTTTCACGCGCGACTCACAGTCCTGCTCGATTTTCTTTTTCTTATTCTCGAAATCCGCAACAAACGCCCTGCCTTCCGCGAGTTTCTCTTCACACTCCTGCACTGTCTTTTCTACGGTATGGCGCATAGAATCGATTTCCGATTGCAAGCGGGAATTCTTTCCTTCGTATTCGCTCACCGTCGCGCTCAGCTTTTCCGAAAACTCCGTTTTTAACTTCGTGATCTCTTCTGTATGCACAGCGTTAAGATTTTCGATTTCCTCTTTATGCGCTTTGTTAAGCTGAGAAATTTCATCAAGATACTTTTGGTTAAGTTCGTTGATTTCCTTTTCCTTTTCAAGAATCGTCTGATTCAACTCCTCGATCCTGCGTTTGAGTTCCTTTTGCTCCTCGGTCAAGGCGTTGATTCTGTTATTGAGAATTTCTATCTCTTGACGGACTCTCTCAAGCGTTTCGTTGTCTTTTTCAAGGCGCTTTATCAAATCTTCAAGCGCAATCATATATTCTTCAAGCGACTGATTCGAATCGAATGCCTTTTTCTTTAAGCGGGCGATCCGCTCCTTTATCCGCTCTTCCTCTTGAAGCCTGCGCCGCTCTTCCTCGGCTTGATATTCCGCTTCTAAAGTTTCTTCGATCCCATTTCCTATTTTATATGCAAGGAACGAAGTGAGCCTTGCGCTCTCTGCAATTTCGCCTGCAACCGCTTCGGAAAAGGGCATAAATTTATATTTGATCTCTTCATATGAATATCCGTCCCCTTTATATGAGGCGATAAAGTCGTAGAGCGCAAGCGAACGCTTGAAATTATTGTTCATTTTAAGAACGTTCGTCTTGACGATCGGGGGCTTAATCATGGGGCTCTTTGCGACCTGCGTCATAAGCTCGGTATTCAAAAGCGAATTCACGATCTCTCTGCAATCGCCGATGCGCTTTATGAGTCCTTCCGTTTCCTTATCGGGAATCGGATACGGGTTATCCGTACGCTTTTCCCTGATTTCCGTCTTGATTTTCATCGTAGATTTTGCCGTAACGATCTCTTTATCGATCTTCAGCTTGCCCGAATAGGTGCGGCGAAGCGTTTCGATCTTGCCGAGACGGAACTCGATAAAATCCCGAATGTACACCAACATCATGTATAAAAACCGGTTTTCGTAGACCGCATAATCGCTCAGCTTTTCCACCATATACAGCTTATCGGGAACAATCAAATCGCCCTCGTTTTCGGGAACGTGCGTAATCATTTCGGAATGCTTTGCAAGGTGTTCGACCGAATCTTTCGAAACTTTTTTTACCTTTTCAATCGGCACGACCTCGCCGTTCGTCCGAATGAACTGCCGTTCTTCCGCCACCGCCTTTTCAACGAATTCCAGCCCTTCTTCAATCGCTTTGACCCAATCTTCGTTGATTTTACATAAATACTTCGTCGACTCCAATCGATCGAGGTCGGAGTTTGCGGCGATTATTTTTTTTCTCTCTTTTTCACAGGCAGAGTTTTCCGCGGTTTCCTTACGGTACTCTTTAAACGCGCGGTAGTAAGCGTCGAGTTGAGTCATAACTGTTCCTTAAACGTTTTGTTCGATGAGACGCACCGTCTCCTTACACAGCGGTAGTTTATCCTCTCCGAAGAGTTCGTCCAAATATCCGCACAGTCCTTCCGCCATTTGTTTGACGTATACGGGGTTCTTTGATTCCAATTTCCTGAATACCTTCCGCGATAAGATATCGTCCAACGCTTCTTCTTCTGTTCCACCGCAACCCACTAGCACCGGTACGTAACTGCGTATCTGCTTCATGATTCGGTTTCCGAACGTAATATGGAACGTCTTTATCATGTATTCGTCTAACTTCTTGATTCGCCTTACGTTTCTGTCCGAGATTTCGTATTCCCTCTGCGCTTTCTCCATCAGCTCCGTCAGATGCGTCGACGATATCTTCATGCTGCTCCCTTCCGCTTCGAACGGCGTCGCCTTCTTGTCGAGATTCAATACCATCGCTCTGTCGTATACCTTATCCGATATCGAAAATGTCGAATCGTCGTTGTTCGCCGTTCCCACAAACCACATATTCGTAGGCAACCGCAGTTTCCCGTTCTTTTGCAACAACTTCGGATCGTCTTCCCGTCTGTCCGCAACCACGTCCAGATTCCTTCCGTCCGGATTCGGTATTTCCAACAACGACAGAAACTCCGCAAAATAGTACTCTACACGTGCGATATTCATTTCGTCCAACACCGTCACATAGATCTCTTCGTTATAGTTCGCCTCATACATTTTATATAACAGCGTCGTCTCGTTGAACTTCTTTGTAAATTCGTTGTAGTACCCCACCAAGTCCGTTCGCTCCTTCCACATCGGCTGTATCGGCACTACTACCGTCTTATTCCTTAAAAACTCTCCGAACGCATACGCCAACGACGTTTTTCCTGTTCCTGACATTCCTTGCAGTATGATTAACTTCGTTACCGCCATTGCTCCGATAAATCGCCTGATATCCTCAATATCGTAATAAAGTTTTAACTCCCCGGCTGAAAACTTCCTGAATTCTTCGCACAGCTCTCGCAAGCCGATATTTTCGTTATACTCCGGTCTCTCGTAGTTTTCGTAACTTTTATCGATCTCCGTCAGCATATAAAAGCGCGAACCGCCCTCTTCCAACGGACCTTCCGTTTGTTCCTCTTCCCGCTCTTCTCTCTCTTCTTCGTCCTTCTCTTTGCCGTCTCCTCCTGCCATTGGCGTAACCTCCGAAAGCGCAATTCCCTCTTCGAGTCCGGATATCACGGAGGAAACCTTAAAATCGATCGCTTCCATCTTTTTATTCAATTCATTTTTAAGATCGTTTACATCTTCCCGCTTTTCGTTCTCACGACGCGCTTCCCGCCAGCGTTTCAGTTCCGAAACGCGATTCTGTTCGTTGAACGCGATCCTCACGACAAGCACGATCAACAAAATAAGGACGATCGCCGCATACACGATCAACGCAATCTTACTTGTAAGAACACCGCTTATTTTGCCAAATACCTCGGCAGCGGAGTTCAAAAGGCAATTCGTCATCTGTTACCACCTCTGCCGCGGTTTCCCCATTCGTCCGTCGGAAAATTTGTATAATTCCCGTAACCGTCGTTCTGATACACGTCACGATAGCTACCGTAACTTCCGTAACTACCGAATTCATCATCCGAAGCGCCGTAACCGTCGTTTCCGTAAGAATTTTCCTGATAAGCATTCTGACCGTAGTCATCCTGATATCCTTGACCGCCGTTGTAATCGCCGTTCTGATACGTATCGTTCAGATTCTCGTAAGCGGACGCATCGTATGCGGGAATTTCGCTCCCATACCCGTTAAAATCGGTATTATCCGCCGCTCTTTCAAAAACTGTTTCTTCGGCGGCTTCTTCAATGTCCTCTCCTGCAAAGATAGATTCCAATGTCGGCACTTCTTCTTCGTAATCTTCTTCGTAGTCCGATTCAGAAGCCTGAGCCTCTTCAGCGGCACCTTCTTCCCGAACGGAATCGGAGAAATACTCCTCTTCTGCGGGACGTTCTTCACGCTCTTCAAAGACAACCTCCGAAGGATGCACCTCTTCAGCGGAAGTCTCGGCAAAAATAGATTCCACTGTCGGCACTTCTTCCGCCGCTTCTTCCTCGTAAACAGGTTCGGAGACTTCCTCTTTCTCGGAAAACGATTCTTCGCCTTTAAAATCCGGCGTATAGAACGTGTTGCCCGCTTTTTCTTCCGCCTTCTGAGGACGTTCAGAAAGCAGTTTTTGCACCTTAACGAGTTCTTCGTCGGGGAAAAGCTTTTGCATATAATCGGAAAACACAGTAATTCCGTCCTCCTGTTCGTACAGGCGCGACGTCTTTAAAAACGGAACTATTTTAAAGCGCAACAGGGAAGTGAGCGCTTCGCTCTCCGCTGCGCCGCACGCCATTAAAACGGACGTAAATTTTTCCGCCATAAGGGTATTTTTATTTCCGAACCGAAGGCGTTCGTTAGCGTTGACGAAATCGAAGAGTTCGTCGATTTTGCGCCAATTCTTTTCGGAAAGGAAAAACTTTTCGCGAGCCTCGCGGACGAGTGCGCACATATTCGGATAGGAAATAGACTTCTCCGCTGTTTTTTCCTCTCCCGTAAACGCTTCGCGGCGAATAGATATGTCGATCTGAAACGACGCATTAAGCACATTGCGCGGAAGCTCAGTTTCCATACCGTTTTCCTTGGCAAACAGAATCGCACAGAAATTTTGAGGGATCGTCAATTTAACGTCGTCATTGAAAACGATCTTGTGCTCTTCCGTGGGCGCGGCGGCAAAATCGATGATTTCCGCAAACCAATCGGGAAGATTCTTGGAGTCCACGTTGCCGATCACTGCAACGGCGTTTTTATTGTGCCTGCGCGACGCATCGTTTAAGGCGTTCGTAAACAGCGAGAACATATTTCTGCCTGCGTTTTGCTGCCACAAAAGATCTTCTACCGTGTTCCAACTGTCCTCCGCAACGGAAACTCCGAGTCCGCCGAAGTAGTTGTTGAGCGCAGTCATAAATTCGGGCAACAGTTCTTGATTTTTAGAAGTGACAAGAACGAGCCTCGAAGAAGCAATCGCCGCAAGCAATCTCCGCGCAGATCCCGCCCCGACGTTGATTCCCTGTTCCATAAAGAACTGGCGAAAAGACTGATAAGTTTTTTCAAAGGAATTCGATTCGGGATAGTCGCTCGGCTTATCGAGCGAAGGACGCGATACGGGTTTGGAAGCAGCAGTTTCTTTTTCCGACTTTTCTTCTTTTTTCTTTTCAGCGGCTTTTGCCTGTTCTGCTTTGCACACCTCTTCGTTCTTTTCCCGCTCCGCGCACTCTTTTTCCTCTTTAAACGCCTCAGCTTCCTGCTGTGCTTTTTGCGCCTTTATTTTTTCTTTTACGGGATCCGGATAGGTCAATTTTGCAATTTCCACAAATTCCCCGACTTGATCGAGCATATCGGTCAAAGTATCGGTAACCGGCACATATGCTTTTTTCCGTTTCATGCAAACAAAGACGATAAAGAAGATCAACAGACCGTCCATGACGCCCGTAATCGAACCGGTAAGCGCATAGAAAATAACTGTCCTCTCCACGGGAATAAAACCAGCGAATAGGAGCATCGCCATAACCGCATTAAAGTAAATAAAAGACGACAAAATCAAAAAGAGCTTCATTCCGAAGGAGATACCTCTTTTTTCTTCCAGACCCCGCGATTCCGAGAATGCGACTTTCGCTCCGTTAGCAACGGTTTCGGAAATCGTATTCGTGAATTTGTCTCCGTCATCTGCGGCAATCCTCACTGTGCCCGTCAGCTTATCCAAAAGTACGCTCTCCGAGACAAACAAATTGTATTCGCCGCCCTGTGTACGGTACTTCTTTTTCGCAGCGTCGTAATAGCGGAACGTGTTTTCTGTAAAGGGAATTCTTACGCGAACCGCGTCGCCCATCTTGATAAATTCCTTTTGGAAACCCTTTAAACACTTATATGAATACAACGATCCGTCTTTTTGAATATAGAGTTGAACGATCGCAAAAGCATCGTAATTGCCCTTATTCTCTACAACAAGGGTCACGCCGCCTTCGTCGATTTCAAGATCGCGATAGGCAAAAGTCGTATATGTAAGACCGTATCCCAAGGGATATCCGCCGGAAGGCTCGGTCAGTTTTCCGCAAGGGCTGTATGCGCCCGTGATCAGATCGAATACCGCGCCTGCCGCCTCTTGTCCGCCGCGCCCCGTATAGAGCACCGCCTGACATCCGTTTGCAAATTTCGTATCGATGCAACGATCCGCCGAAATTACGGCAACGACTTTCAAATTCCAGCCCAAAAGAGCCTTTACAAGCAGTCTTTGATTTTCGGGAAGTTCTTTCGTTTCGGGCTCCGCGGAAAGAAATACGATTGCGGCGTCCGCATCGGAGGCGAGCCGCGCCGCATTCGAAACGAGTTCTTCGTTCACTCCTTCGCCCTTACGATAGCCCGCGGCGTAACCCGTTACATTCAATTCTTCATATTCTTTTGCAACGTCGATAGGAAGCCGTTTTCTTGTAGGCTTACAGGAGAAATTTTCCTGTTGAAAATCAAAATTCTCCAAATACTCGCCGATCAGCGCAACTTTTGTTCCGCGCTTTAATGGAAGGAAGTTTTGGTTTTTCAAGAGCACAATGCTCTCTCTTGCCGCCTTTCTTGCAAGCAGACAACGCCCTTCCTCTTCCTGTTTTTCTTTTTTGAGTTCCAACGCAGATTTTTCCGCAATAAATTCAATTTGCGCATTCTTTCTCTTTTTCAGATAGTTGATTACTCGGTCGCACGCATTGTCAATAAGCCCCTCGTCGAAAATGTCCAAAATCTGCGCACGACGGTCGAGTTCTTTCATGCTGAGCCTGTTCTCTTTGTACTCGCCGAAAGCCACTCTATAATTTTTAATGCGTACGTCGATAAAATTCAAAAGATCGGTAAAAAAATCTTCTTTCAGATAAACAAATGCACAACCGACAAAAAAGTAACGCGCCGCCTCCTCGGGCGAAGAAGCAACGCCGTATACAAGTCCGTGGAACTCCTGATTCTTCAAATACAATTCCGCATCCTCAACGCGCTCCGCGATCAAAACATCGGGAGCACCCTCTTCGAGCAACGTATCGGTAAAGTTTTTACGGAGCAATTCTTCTCCGAAAGATGCAGCCACGACACGGTGCGCCGTAGGCTGTTTATCCCGAACGCCCTTGTTCTTTGCAGAGAGATACTGAGCGGAAAGAAAATGTGACGATGACAGATTTACAGACTTTGGATCGTTGCAAGAAAAATAGCCGTCGTAGACGTCTTGCTTTTTTGCCTCTTCCCCCGCGCTTGCAAAAACCTTTTCGACAAGCTCCGTATTCCAGGACGAAGCAAGCGTGCGGTCAGAAGGAAACTGCGTTAACACGGCGTCAGCGTTCTCACGAAAAGGTCTCTCGCTGAAACGAATCACGGGAAACTCATAAACTCCCACAGGCGAGCTCTCGTAAAGACGCGCACTTGTAACAAGCTTTAATTTCTGCTCCAACAGCATTTTGTAAATCAAACGTTCATTGTCTAACATGAACTATACCTCTCAAACTGCACATAACAAGCAAATTGAATATGCCTGCCAGTGTATTGTCATTATAACTTCTATATGCCCTTTGTGTCAAGAAAAAAGCATTTAATATCATAAAAAAATGCGATTGAAAAATTTATCTTTTTTATGTAAATTTTTACAGTCTTTTCTTCTGCTTTGGATGAGAATTCAACGATTTTCCTTGCGCACGCTTATCTATATATACCAACATTTTTACGCTTCCAATTACAATACAAAAAAATTCCGACTTTTATCGTCGGAATCACAGTGATTTTTTGCGGATTTTCAATTGAAAATTTTGTAAAAAGTTAATAAAAAATTTTAATAATAGTTAGAATTTTTATTCAATATATTATTAAACCAATTTGGAGATTTCTTTCTTTAACCGATCGATGATTTTCTTTTCAAGACGGGATATATAACTCTGTGAAATACCCAATTTATCGGCAACATCCTTCTGTGTCATCTCCTCCCCTCCCCCTAATCCGAAGCGCATAAACATGATTTTGCGCTCTCTGTCGGGCAATTTTTTCAACGCTTCCGCAAGCAACTCCTTTTCCACTCCTGACTCGATCCCACCGTAAACAGTATCGCTGTCCGTACCTAAAATGTCAGACAAAAGCAATTCGTTTCCCTCGAAATCGGTGTTCAACGGCTCGTCGAAGGAGATTTCACTCTTAATTTTTACCGTCCTTCTCAGGTGCATTAAAATCTCGTTCTCGATGCAACGCGAAGCGTAGGTTGCAAGCTTGATATTTTTATCCGTGCGAAAGGAGTTGATCGCCTTAATAAGCCCGATCGTACCGATCGAAATAAGATCGTCGGAATCAACACCCGTATTTTCAAACTTACGAGAAATATATACGACAAGGCGCAAATTATGCTCTATAAGCTTTGCCTTGATCGCCTCGGTATCCTCCCCCGCTTCAAGCTTATTCAGCATTTCCGTTTCCTCTTCCGTAGAAAGCGGCAACGGAAGCGCCTCACTTCCGCATAGATAGTTTACGACGTTCTCGCTTGCCCTTATTTTTTCGAGCCATTTCTTTAATCTGAGTAACAGTTTCATCTTCTCCCTCCAAGTTTGCCGTATGCAATATGAGATTGTACTCTTTTGATTGGATATTACCCACCGTAACGTAAACGCTTTTACGGCGGACTTTTTTTTGTGCAAGTGCAACTTCAAGATCGCACTCGAATACGGGCGCTTCGCGGCTGCCGCTCACCGTGTTTACCGTCATTCTTCCCGCTTCCCTCCCGTTCCCGTGAAAGAGCGCGAGCGCAGTTAAGGCAGAAATCACTGAGACGGGCTTATTTCGAAAAGTCAAAAGATTTCCACTATCAGAAAATCCCGTTACGCGAACTGTTTTATTTCCCGCTGTAAGCACACATGAAAAGAGATTTCGTTTGATTCGGCGGTATCGGTAAAAATAGCGAATCGCAAAAAAGGCAAATACCGCAAACACCCCTGCACAGCCAAGCACAAGCGCAACGGGCGCACGCTCCACTAAAAAACCGTTCCCTTCCGCATATTCCGTCCCGAAAAAAGAGTACGCCGCCACGAGCAAGCCGCCGAATGCAAATGTCATTAAAAAAAACGCTGCGGCGGTAATCAGGTACGCCTTCCCCTTCGCTTTTCTTACCGCAACGAGAGAAATTATAACGCCGCCCGCAATTTTTATCAGATACGCTGCCCAAACGGGAACTGTAAAAAGCGGAAATACGACCGCCTCTGCTGCACCGATTCCCGCCGCAAAAAACAAATTGAGCGGATAACACCTAACTCGCGCACATTTTAAGGCAAGGAACAACAGAAGCCCGTCGAGTATGAAATTTTCCAAAAACGCATACTCCCAATAGACGACCATGATCCCTTCCGTGAAACTAATTATACGGGTTTTATCAGAGGAAAAACGAAGGAATTTTCGTCGTATTAAGTCGTAATCAGTCAATCCGCTATCCCATAGAGTTAGAGTTTATATACTTTTAACTTTATTTGTGTTGTCGGCATATAAGTCAAATTCGTTTCATAGAATAAGTTTGTCCTGTAAAAATATCTGTCAACAACTCACTTTTTCTGTGTTTTTTATATAAATAGATAACTTGAATTTACAAAGAATCAAAAGAGTTATCCACAATTTCGCCATTTTATTCCACAATTCGACAAAGTTTTCCACATTTTTTTGCCGAAATCAAAAAAAGTTATCCACACTTGCAAATTTTGTGTGGATAACCGATTTTCCATGCAAAAAACCCTTGACAAACCGCTATAAAGTAAGTATAATAGTTAGGTATTCAGGCGCACCGTTAGCTAAGCTGGATATAGCGTCGGTCTACGGAACCGAAGGCCAGGAGTTCGAATCTCTTACGGTGCACCAGAATGTAACCAGTCGAACCTCTTTGTAACATCCAAAGAGTTTTGGCTGGTTCTTTCCTTATTTTGATTGTTCAAAAATATTTTCTCGCCCCACCACAGTGTACCTATTCGAACTTTTTTGTGAACAGCAAAGAGTTTCGAGTAGGTATATTGTTATAAAAGCAAAATCCCGTCTCCTCTCGAGACGGGGTTTTTATTGCTAGGCACTCTGTTTAATAATACCTTTTTGAATTAACTCTTGATATTGTCGATTACTTTTAAATCGATATTGAGAACAGCCCTCTAAAATATGGGTACATATGTTTTGAATCGGATCTCTTACTCCCATTAGAAGCAATTGATAACAAATTGTAGAAAATATTTCATAATTCGCGAACCCCCCATATCCGGTAGCATCTATGTAATTTTGCTCCAGATTTTCCAACAACAACTGTTGATCATCTGGCGGCATTTGTATTATAATTTGTGCAAAGTTTATTAATTTTAATCGAACTATTTCAAAAGCTATCTTGTTAGAATTTATTAATTCCATTATTCGCTTATTGGTTTGATTATTCCATATTCCATTTTTTATTTCATCATATGTAACCGCTTCCAATCTCTGTCTTTCGAAATTGTTTATTCCATTGCTAATGTCATCGTACATAAGGCTCATATTTGAATATCGTTTAGATTTTATTCTATTAGTTGCCTTATTTATTATAAAATTAATCTCATCGTCAAGCAACGACCCATCATAAGTCATTATATATTCAAGAATCTTACCGACAGAATACATATCACTTAATGCGTCATAATTTTTTAAATTGTTTAATGCCAACGGATCCAAAAAATAATGAGCATTTTTTGGCGTACTTGTTGTCTTAAGGCTTCTAATTACACTTAAGTCTTTGCTGAGTCCAAAATCAGATAATAAAAATGAGTCCCCTTTTTTTAGAATGTTTCCTAAATGCAAATCTCTATGAATAATATTTTTTTCATGCGCTGCATTGAGAGCAACTACAATCTGCAAAACAATATTTAATCTATCTCTAACGGACAAACCTATGTGTTCATTGAGAAAATCATATAAATTTTTTTCACAAGCCTCCATGATATATGAATTTTCAATTGGATCATATTCGTAAACATTAAGTACACCTGTTACGTCTGCCAATTTACTCATATTTTCAAATTCATATTTTAAACGTTTACACTGTTCTACATCACTTTGATACATATTTAATAATTGCTTTTTATATAAACTATCTGTAACTTTTTTGACAATACAGTATGATCCTTCACCTATAACACAAGTATCCTTAATCGTGACGCTTTGTTCATCTATAATAATGTTATAACCTTTTCGCTTTAAATAATTAATAATTTTATTCTTAGGATTTTCATCTTCATTTGTATAGTATTGCGTTTTATGTAATAGCAGAATTACTGCCTCGAAAAATCTTATTATCTGTTCTGCTGTAAAATCACATAATTGCGTAGATAAACGCTCATTTTCATTAATTTTACAATTTGCTTTATCAGAAAAAAAAATCTTCTACATTCAAATAGTCAATAGAAAACACTGAGTTTTCAAATAGATAATCAAAAATTAGTCCAGTATAATTCCAACCAGTCTCAGTTGTTTTATAATCAAACATTTTACTATCTAGAAAATCCAATAGTCTTAAAAAATCATCATGTGACATTACAATTCTCCTTCTTTTACAAGGTAGTTTTAAAATTTTGTCTTGCATTGCCATAATAGAAGAATGCAACATCTGTTTGGCTCTTCTTCTTTAGGATAGCCTAATAAGTGAAAATAAACAAGCTAATGAACTCCAATAAGTTGCTTATGCTACTCTCTTTATTTACTCATAATTAATTCTGTGTGATTATTTATAAACACAATACAGCAGCCCCAAACAGATGTTTGCAACATTTTCTAACTTCTCTCCAATTTTTCCTTTCGTTTGGGGCTATCGTAGCACAGGGTTCGCGGAAGTAAACGGCTCCCGAAAAATTTGCTTTGGCATTGTAACCGAACTTCATATTCAATTTAGCACCGAGCTTTTTAGTTCGGTGCTTTTTCTTTTTATGCAATTTTTTCGTCCGCTCGTTGACTTCCGGTCGTTGCCGTTTAGCAAACTGCGTGCGAACTCCCCCTGTGCCTCGTTGCCCCTGCCGAAAGGCAAAAATCAAAAATTTGGAGGTAGTTAAGATGCAAAAGGTAGTTTACTCGATCTCAAAGGTAAACAAGGGCAAGAAGATGAAGGGTGTAGGTTATTTGGTTGAAGGTAACTTACTTATCCCCTCCACTTCCAGCAAGGGTAATCCGTACATACGGATATTCGATGAGGTAACAAAACATTGCCACCCCGTCGATAAAGACAAGACGGAGTTCAAGGGATACGTTACGCTCGCCTACGAGAACATAAACGTGTTCAACAAAGAAAAGGATCGTTACGAAACTCTGGACTACGTTGAAACAACCTTTTACGTATGGTACAAGCTCGTTAAGTAAGGAGGCGGGAATATGAGCATTTGCGATACTTGTATATTAAACGGTAGATGCGACGGAAGATGCGGGGACACCGATCCCCTCTTCTACGCTTTTGAAGAAGAAAACGACAGCTATGATTACGGCACACATGAGGAAACGGAAGAATGAGAAACGAATATTTCATGAAAGAATATTGGCATTTCAACGGTGATTATAACGTCATCTTCAATCTGATTGAGGTGAATACCGAAAGCATGACGGCAACAGTTGCTATAAACAACCTTGGAAAGCTCACACAGCAGACAGTCGAGCTGCGCGAGCAGAACGGCAGGCTGTACTTCGAATACGGCGTTATGAACGACAAAATTTTTATAGACGACTTTGAAAACGTCGAAGGAAACGCAGCATGAGCTATCAGCGCAAAACGGCAGACACCTATATCCTCCTCACGAACTACGGATACGGTTGGGAAGAAGAATTAAAAGAAACCAGCCGTAAAGAAATCAAACAGCGGGCAAGGGAATACCTTGCCAACACCACGGCACAAATCAAAATCTTAAAACAAAGAATTAAAAAGGAGAATTTATCATGAACACAACAGCACAGGAAAGAAAAACCAAAGCCATTCAGCTCTTGAAACAGTTGGATATCTACAAACCCTATATCAAAGGGTACGAAGAAAACGATCAGGTTTGCTTCTATGAAAACTTTGCCGGTTTCTGGGTAGATCAAGAACCCGAGATCGAAGCGAAGATGAAAGAAATTGAAAAGAAGTATAACTGCACCGTTTACGCTATCACGCACGAATTTACCGATTTCGGAGAATGCTACGACTTTTTAATCGTAACCGACTATCCCGATGAATGGGAAACTCTCATGCACCGCAATAGAAACGATCATTATGCTTTTGCTTACGTCTGGAATAAAACAGACGATTGGTGCAGCGAGTTCGGAACGGTTGCTGTACAAAGTTTCTGCGGCGGCATTAAGCGCATCGGCTAAGGAAAAAGAAAATGAACAAAAACATTTACTTGATTTTATTCGACTGGTCCACTACCGACTGCGACGGTATAGAAACATTTCTGTATTATCGCTTTGAGGACGCCCTTAAAAAGTTCAACGAACTCATTGAAAACGAATGCGATTCTGATATGAGCTGGGTCGGCGACGAAGTATTTGACGAAAACGGCGAAGTAAACGACGGGTACGAACTTGATTGTAATACGGATGACGAAAACGCAGAAAGCCTGTATTGGCACGTCGTTGACAAGAACGACTACAACCGCCGCTCGTTCATCGAATTATTCAAAAGAGAAATTCATTAAGGAGAAAAAATATGAAAAACGCAAAAGAAATTCACGCACTTATTACAGCCATTTACTGCATCAACCGCACGAACGGCAACGAGGACAAGGACATTACCGGTCTTTGCAGATATATCTTTCTGCATTGCACGAACGGCAATCCGAATATGCTCGACATCCTCTGTGTCGGGCAGACAAAAGAACTATCCTCCCCTATCTCATGAAAATTTTAGAGGAGAAAACAAACTACAAAAAATATATGGAGGATAAAAAGGTATGAACGCTTACAAACAGTTAAAAGACAAACACCAGAAAGAAATGGACGCATTCCCTCTCGGCGTAGCTTTCAGTGACAAACAGTTTGAAGAGATGATGCAGAAATGGGACTTAACCGTAAACGATGCCGATAAGATATGCTCGATCAGCGGAGGCTGCTTCATTCGTAAAAGCGACAAAGACGCTTTCTTTGAAATGCTCGACCGTTTCAAAAAAGAGAAAGAAGACGCGATCGCCGCCGATAAGACCGGCAAAGGTCTTATTTACGATATGTTCATCTACGAACTCGCTAACCACGAATACTGCATTACATACGACTACGAAGAAACCTTTGACGCGCTCGGCTTAACACTTGAAAAGATAAACGCCGACCAACGCTTGGTTCGCGGCTTGCAAAAAGCACTCAAGGATTATTTGAAAAACAGTAGCAATTATTAAAGGAGAAAGTAACAACAGAAATAGCTATTGCCGCTATTGCAGTAACTATAAGCCCTAATGCTTCCCAAAATTTATCCCAATCCCAAGTCCCATTCGGATCATATCCCATCACGGGATTATCGCCACAATAAGCGTAGAGGTTTAAGCCGTTGATGGATTCGGGGTCAAGATATTCGATACTGTCTATCGTGATAAATCTGCCGATTTCGGGACGTAGTAACGGGTTTGCAGGTAATACAATTCCGTTTCTACGTCGTAAAAGTAACCTCGATAACGGAACGGGTTCAGATTGCCGATATGATTTGCGTCTGTAATGTCGTTACCGTTTCCGTCCAACACGGCATGATTTCCCCACGCATCGTAAACATATTTTACCACAACTGCGCCGCTACTGTCAATAAGCGCAACGATATTTCCTTGCGCGTCTTTTCGGTATAAGTAAGCATTCCCGCCGTGTTTAATGCCGAATACGCCCTTATCGTCGTAGAGGTATTCCAACCCGTTGCTACTTGCAATCAGCCTTCCGTTACTATCATATGTAAACGTAATTCCGTTTTTGCCTATCCTGCGCCCCTGCCCGTCGTAGGTGAACGTGTTCCCGTCGAACGACTTCATTTGGCGACCTTTCTCCCACGACGCCGCTTTTCCGCGGTACAGCGTGGGATTGCCGACCTCGTCGTATTCGCACTTTTCCGCGCCGTACGAAAGTAATTGGTCGCCGTTATAGGCATACAGCGTTTCGGTAAATTCGCACTCCTCAACGTTTTCTTTCAGAGTGAATTTCGTCGTGCGCTTAGAAATGATATTCCCGCAATTATCGTATGGAAAAAGGAGCCGATTACACAATGTAATCGGCTCCTTTTTCCATCCTGCGTTTTTTAATTTCTTGCCCCTATCAGTTGTCTAATACGCATTATGTCCGACGCCGAGTAATGTTCAACAAAATTTCTCGGTCCCTTCTTGCCATTCGTTTTTACAATACCGCTTTTTAAACAGAAGAAAATCAATTCATATCCTTGCCTGATCGAAATAATATTTTCATACGGCAATTCAAAAACAATCTTATCGCGTCTTTTTCGCACAAGCTTACTATCAGAATAGATGTCAATTTGAGTGTTATATACCATCAAAACATATACCCAAATAGTCGCAATAACGAAACTAAATATAATACCGATTAACATGCACATTATGTAGATACTTTTTTCTTTCATCATTACCAAACTGCCAATCATTAATCTAACGGCAAATAATATTGTTAGTCCAATAACCACACACTCAAAAATTGCAGCAGCAATACAGGCTGCAATGAATATTTTTTTTGATTGTCTTACTTTTAAAACATTCTCTTCCATACAATACGCCTTATTAAAGTTTTATAGATTATAACTTACGGTTTAATTAAGTTCCACGGAGCAGTAAAAATATTCTTTAAGAATGTTCTGATAAACATCGCTCCAATATTGGTTGACAAGTAGGATTTTGCACCTTGGACAATACCAGTCGCCCCTAATTTCCCGACTTCCATCTTAAAATAATCCTTACTTGATTTAATGATATCAGCTAATCCGTTACCCGGTTTTAATGATTCATAAAAACCACCAGCTCCCATAACCGCTCCCATGCCAAAACTGAATAGCCCTTGAATCATTGTTATAGCACCACTTTTAAATAATTCATCCATTTTTATTTCAGAGCCTTTTATAGCATTTTCCGCCGCATATGCAAACATTCCAGCTCCAAAAGTACCAACCGTCAAAAATGCTGCTGTTCCTGCAATACTAAGTGCAGTTGCAGAAAATGCACCAACTACTAAACCACCACCAAGTATTGATGCTGCTCCTAAAACTGCGCCTACTATAGAACCTCCTACAAATGAACCTAAACAATCCAGAAAGCTTCCGCCATTCACTGCCGTAGAAACAGCTTTAATTGTTCCTACAATAGCTCCTGCGATGAGAGCTCCGATAAGCAAAGACAAGAAAAACGTACCATTAGGATCGGTAAACATCACGGGGTTATCGCCGCAATAGGCATAGAGGTTTAAGCCGTTGATGGATTCGGGATCGAGATACTCGATTCCGTCTATCGTAATGAAACGACCGACTTCGGGGTCGTAGTAGCGCGTTTGCAGGTAGTACAATTCCGTTTCTACGTCGTAGAAATATCCTCTGTATCTAAACGGGTTCAGGTTGCCGATATGGTTTCCGTCTGTAACGTCGTTACCGTTTCCGTCCAACACGGCATGATTTCCCCACGCATCGTAAACATATTTTACCACAACGTTTCCCGCACTGTCAAGAAGCGCAATAATATTGCCCTGTACATCGCCGCCATCACACAGTTTGTGACATAGCGGTCGGCTTTTATTTTTTATATATAAAAAGCCGATTGCACAAAGCAATCGACTTTTTGAACTTATACAATCCAATCTGATTTTAAAGAAGATGGGGCATATCTTTGAAGAGCTTCCTTCGCCTTCTGAGACATATGAAAATAAATAACTCCCTTATCTAATCTCATTTTTCCAACAGATAAAATTCCGCCATTATACTTTTTTTCATGATCGGAAATATACACCCAACCTGTAAAGGAATTTTTCTCCGTACATGATATCGTTTTTACGTTTTCCCATAAATAATTTCTAATAACTCTCTTGAATCTTATTCGGCGTACACCTACATCGTCAAATTCTATCACATTACACATTGTAAAGATACCCCACATTAATAATGCTATGGGCAGTATTATTGCAAATCCCGCTATGAGTAACCAAAACAATAAATCATATTGTTGTAAATTTCCGCTAAGCATAATAATTGCAATTATTAAACTGTCAAGCAGACACATTATTAAAATAATTATGACCGCCGGAAAAAAAACTCGAATTCTCATGAATCTTCCCCTTTAAAGCGTTGGGATTTGGAAACGAATAATACGTCAAAAACATTGATATTCCTATTCCAATATCCGAAAATTTTAGAGCATCAATAAATCTTTTAAGCCAAGTTTCTCCTGTAGTAAGTCCTGCAAATTTTGTCCCAATAAATGCCAAAGAATTGCCAACTGCGCTTATCCCTCCTTGAATAGCTGCAATTTTCCAATCCACCTCACCGAATGAAATTGCCTGGTTGACCGCATTGCCCAAAAATCCTCCAATAAAACTAATCCCTGCTGCAACAAGAAAGCCAAACGGTCCACCGATTGCCAATCCCATTGCAACACCTATCGTTCCAAAAATGCCATCAATAAACCCCCCAAAAAAAGCTCCTACAATTGATTCACCTTCAGTTCTATTGATGGCAGCGGCAGTACCCGCGATTACACCACCAATTAAAATTCCAAGTGCAACAAGTAACCAACCAAAAATTGTTCCCGTTGGATCCACCCTCATCACGGGATTATCGCCACAATAAGCGTAGAGGTTTAAGCCGTTGATGGATTCGGGGTCAAGATATTCGATACTGTCTATCGTGATAAATCTGCCGACTTCGGGATCGTAGTAACGGGTTTGCAGGTAATACAGCTCGGTTTCTACGTCGTAGAAGTAGCTTCTGTATCTGAAAGGGTTCAGATTGCCGATGTGGTTTCCGTCAGAAATATCGTTCCCATTCGCATCCAAAACCGCGTGGTTGCCCCAAGCATCGTATACATATTTTACCACAACGATCCCCGCGCTGTCAAGAAGGGCAATGCCATTTATAACAAAACACCCTGCGGTTATAACCGCAGGGTGTTTTGTTACTTTTTTCGGCATCTTCGCTTTATTTTCCCAGCGAATAACGCCTCAAATTCTTCAAGTGTACCCTCTTTTATTAAATCTTTCTGACATACGATTGCCTGCGCAACATCAGTGTAAATGATAAAATAACATTCTCCGTAATCAATAACTTTTTTCACTTCATACATAGAAATCTCAACAAAAGGTAGCGCATGGTAGGGGCTCTCACAACGTACTCGCGTTTTATCAATTTCTATAGTAGTCGCCCGTCCACGACTCGTATCTATCATACGCGTTGGAATAAAAATCACAAAAATACCAAGTAAACACGATACTCCGCCCGCTATCATTGCGCCTCTTGTTTCCTCAAAATTCCCCCCATCAACAAGCGACCACACTAGCAAAATCAACACACCAATAACGCAAACCGAAATCACACTCAATCCAACAATCAATGAGGTTCTTTTAATCTGTTTTGTAATATTCTTGGGAGAAACATTCCCTCGAAAAATTAACATACTCTCCTCCGCTTCCTAATTGTTAAAAAGTCTTTTCATGATTGCCCTGTAAACCGCTGCAGGAATTGAAGTAACCCCCATCTTTACAAACCAATCTATCAATCCCGCAGCATGACCTTTTATAAATCCTTTAATCCATTTACTTGTTAAGCTAAATGTTGAGTAAATAGATTTAGTCCCAACCAATCCCTTAGCAAACGCTGAATTATAAGCTTGAGTACCTCTTTTCGCAAGATTCCCAAAAGCACCAGATGCGCCGCCAAAATAACCGATTGCAAACGTCCCTGCGGCTTGGAACATCCCAGAAAACAATGCTGAAACACCACCTTTCCAAGTCATAGGCTGCTCATAAGCTGCACTTTCAATTGCATACGAGGAAAGACCTGCACAGGCACCAATTAGCAACGAGCCCGTTAATGCCATACTAACCCCCATAATGCCAGCAGCAGCCAAGCCTCCCAAGCCAAGGCATAATCCCATTGCTCCACCCATAACAAATCCGCTGAAAAACGAGCCAATGATTTGTTTTGTGCTTCCACCATTCACTGCCGTAGAAACAGCTTTAATTGTTCCTACAATAGCTCCTGCGATGAGAGCTCCGATAAGCAAAGACAAGAAAAACGTTCCATTAGGATCGGTAAACATTACGGGATTATTGCCGCAATAAGCGTAGAGATTGAGACCGTTGATGTTTTCGGGGTCAAGATATTCGATTCCGTCTATCGTAATGAAACGACCGACTTCGGGATCGTAATATCTCGTCTGTAAGTAATAAAGCTCTGTTTCTACATCGTAGAAGTAGCCGCGATATCTGAACGGGTTCAGGTTGCCAATATGCACCGCATTTTCGGTAATATCGTTGCCTGCGTCGTCGAGCACAGCGTGATTGCCCCAAGCGTCGTAAACGTATTTTACCACAACTGCGCCCGCGCTGTCAAGGAGCGCAACGATATTTCACTTTCCGCTGTATTTTATACCAATAAAGTAAAAGTCGATTACAAATAGTAACCAACTTTTAATAGACTTTTGAGCAAACAACACCCTAATTCGATAATTTTATGATAATACTTCAAGAAAATATTTATCTATCAATGTATTATTGGGAAAAAGTCTTTCTAAAATAATATCTTCCATTTTTACAATTCGACGTGAAGTTATATACTCTAACAACTTTACAATATCATTGTCCACAGCTTTATTTTTACTAAGTTTAAAAAACTTTTCAACTAGTCCTTCATAATCCAAAGAATCGCTTATATCCATACCGTTAATTTCTAAACTATAAGCAACAATAAAACAAATTTTTGGAAATTCCTGATAATTCTCTATTGCAAATTTCAATTTTTCTTCCCACTTTTTCTTGTAAAATTCCCAATCCTTTGAAACCTGTGGACTTACGAAATCTCCTTCGCTATATAAATACCAAGAATAAGCAATTTGAGTAGAAAAGTTTTCCTCTGAAAATACAGCTTGACCTTCCAAGTGTTTAATCAGTTGCCTAAAATCACCTTGCTTTTCTAACTTACACATTTCATTGTCAAAATAAAACACTTGCATAAGATTTACCTATTTATAATAAAAACCACATATTACTTATTTTTATCACATTATTAATAATTTTATAAGTTACTTGATACCCTTTCCAAATCACTGAGGATACAGATTTGTAAGGAGTATATGACCCTTTTATTAAAGTTTTTTGCATAATTTTACCAACTTTATGGGCTGAATTTGGTAAATTATGTTTGGGTTGCATAATGTGATTCATTTTATTGGGATCATTTAATGTCGTTTGAACTCCTTCCTTGATAGCAGACTTGCTTAAACCAGTAGGATTGGGGCTATAAGTTACTCCACCAACTACTCCACCAATAACAGCACCAACAATCGCTCCTATTCCAAATCCCATCAGGAATCCGGAAAGAATGCTTTGTCCCATGTCTGCGCCAGTGACAGCAGAATATATTGCGCCACCAGCAATTCCTACCGCCGATCCTACCGCTGCTCCAATTAAGGCTCCTTTCGCCGCTCCTACGGCAACGGCGCCTATTAAACCTGCCGCCGTTCCTCCCGATGCAACCGTTAATACAACAGCTGCTGCAACAACCAACGCCGCTCCTATTCCAAATAACAACCATTGCCACCATTTAGCTGTTCCATTTGAATCGGTAAACATCACGGGGTTATCGCCGCAATAAGCGTAAAGGTTTAAGCCGTTGATGGTTTCGGGGTCAAGATATTCGATACTGTCTATCGTGATAAATCTGCCGATTTCGGGACGTAGTAACGGGTTTGCAGGTAATACAATTCCGTTTCTACGTCGTAAAAGTAACCTCGATAACGGAACGGGTTCAGATTGCCGATATGGGCTTCATCCGTGATATCGTTCCCGTTGCCGTCCAACACCGCATGGTTTCCCCAAGCGTCATAGGCATATCTTACCACAACTGCGCCGCTACTGTCAATAAGCGCAACGATATTTCCTTGCGCGTCTTTACGGTACACGTAAATATTCCCGCTGTGTTTAATATCAAAAATAAAAAGTCGATTGCAAAAACAATCGACTTTTTATCAAACCTTTGGGTAAACGACATCAATCATCCATAAAATCTTTTTTGTTTAATTCCTTTCTTAATTTTTCCTTTTTCTTTTTTCGGTGCCTTTTTATGATGAATACTGCGAAAACAATTATACCAATTAGTATTGCATACAGCAATAAAGAAATTAGCAAATCAATCCAATCAAATAGTTCGCCATTTCTACCACCTACAAAAGGCAATATTAAACAATATGCAATTTTCTTAAAAAATTCTTCCAATCTTATCCTCCAAGCGATTCCATAAATCCACTAAGACCATATGATCCGAAAAAGCTACTTGCTAATCTAAATAATCCTACATTCAATAATTTCGAGGGATTGAAAAAATTTCCGATATTTTGGGAAATTGAAGTTTTTAAACCCTTAAACATCTGCGGATTTAAATAACCTTGAACCAAATGTCCAATCCCCTGCATAATCAACGAGACAGATGCTCCTTGAATCCCACTCCATAGTAATTGACCAAAACTGACATTCCCATCACTCTTGTAAGCTGTCATGGACATATTGGTTATAGCACCCACAGCCGTTTTCGCAATTACTGCGCCCGCTCCAACAGTAGTTGCACAAGCAAGCCCGTATAAAGATCCCGCGAGAGACTGTATCCCTAATTCACCGACATCGATGTTATTCCAACCTTTTGTTAAACCCTGTTCTAATAGATTTCCGCCCATCCCAGCTAAGCCGCCTATCGCTACTGCGCTCGCAATTAAAGCAACACCACCTGTAGCCACTATTGCAACAACTGCAGCAACAGCAATAACAGCTATCGCAAATCCAAAAAGCAACCATTCCCACCATTTTGCCGTTCCATTAGGATCGGTAAACATTACGGGGTTATCGCCGCAATAAGCGTAAAGGTTTAAGCCGTTGATGGTTTCGGGGTCGAGGTATTCGATACCGTCGATGGTGATAAAGCGACCGATTTCGGGATCGTAATAACGGGTTTGCAAGTAGTACAGTTCGGTTTCGGTATCGTAGAAATATCCTCTGTATCTGAACGGGTTCAGATTGCCGATGTGGTTCGCGTCTGTAACGTCATTCCCGTTCGCATCTAGTACGGCGTGGTTGCCCCAAGCGTCGTAAACATATTTTACCACAATATTGCCTGCGCTGTCAATAAGCGCAACGATATTCCCCTGCGCATCTTTGCGGTAAACAAAAGTGTTTCCGCCGTACGTAACACCAAATGCGCCCGTTTCGTCGTAAAGGTATTCCAAACCGTTGCTGCTTGCAATCAACCTTCCGTTACTATCGTATGTAAATGTTACGCCGTTTTTGCCTATCCTGCGCCCCTGCCCGTCGTAGGTAAACGTGTTCCCGTCAAACGACTTCATTTGGCGACCTTTCTCCCACGTTGCCGCTTTCCCGCGGTACAGCGTGGGATTGCCAATTTCGTCGTATTCGCACTTTTCCGCGCCGTACGAAAGTAATTGGTCGCCGTTATAGGCATACAGCGTTTCGGTAAATTCGCACTCTTCAACATTGGTTTTGAGTGTAAATTTGGTCGTGCGCTTGGAAATGATATTACCGCAGTTGTCGTATGTAAAAGAGAAGCCGATTACACAAAGTAATCAACTTCCTTTTTTATTTAATAGGGTATTATTATTTAAATATGGCGATTACAGAAAAATAATTTCAATTCCGCTAATATCTGAAATAATTACATTGATTTGATCCTTCCCTATATATCCTTTTAACAATATAGATTTTGCAAATAGAGAATAATAATCTATATCAATATCAAAAACATTTTCTGACATTAATTTTTGATATATCTCAATACCTATTTCACTTTTTTTTCTCTTATAACATCTTTCAATTATTATGTGTTGATCAAAATTATCATCTACACATTTAATAATCAATTGACACGCTGGAGTTAAAGATGTTTCTTTGCCATTTTCATCTAATTGATAAACACCTCCTTCAAAATGTAAAATAACATCGCTATTTTTTATACTAACGTGAGTAATACATGCATCATGAAGTCCATATTTTTTATAAAACTCTTCCATGTTAGCCTCCATTAGGGAAAAATGGTTTTAATGCTTTAATAATTTTATCAATAAGTTTCCAAAATGCTTTCCGTTCGCCGAAAGTCATCGGACGATTCCCTTGAATCGGATTCCCATTCAAATCCACCTTCGTTTTACCGTCATCTCCACTTATATGTACATGTACCGGTTCATGATCATTGGGATAATGATGATCAACTTTATAACCATTACTTTCTCCAATTCGGGACAACAGAATATTCAATCCGCCAATAGCAACTTGAACACCGCCTATAACCAATGTACCGCCCAGGGCAACTGCTCCTACACCCGCTACCGCCGTTCCAAGGGCGGCAGTTCCTCCGCCGGCAATTGCGAAGCTTCCGCCTATCATCGACGCCCCTGCGCCCATGAGCGCTCCGCCCGCGCCTATCATTGCTCCCGCCAATGCTCCCGCTGCCGCGCCTACGGCACACCCCAGCATTGCGCCGCCGAATATTACTCCTGCTAACTTCCATCCGCGTAGTCCGCTGTTATAGGCTTTAACTCCCGCTACCGTTCCGCCCACTACCGTACCTACCGCCGCGCCTACAATTAGCCCTATCAATAGTGCAGTTAAAAAGAACGTTCCGTCGGGGTCAACGTTCATCACGGGATTATCGCCACAATAAGCGTAGAGGTTTAAGCCGTTGATGAATTCGGGGTCAAGATATTCGATTCCGTCTATCGTAATGAAACGACCGACTTCGGGATCGTAATAGCGCGTTTGGAGATAGTAAAGCTCTGTTTCGGTATCGTAGAAGTAACCGCGATAACGGAACGGGTTCAGATTGCCGATATGGGCTTCATCCGTGATATCGTTCCCGTTGCCGTCCAACACCGCATGGTTTCCCCAAGCGTCATAGGCATATCTTACCACAACTGCGCCGCTACTGTCAATAAGCGCAACGATATTTCCCTGCGCATCGCGGCGATCAAGAAGAGTTGTGTTACCGCTCTCTCTTTTACGCAAAAAGCCGATTACAAAAAGTAATCGACTTTTTAATAAATTTTTAGACAAGCAACATTTGTCAAACAAAATACTTTTGATAATATTTCTTAAATATTTCCATAACTTCTATGAGACAATCACAGTAAAATTTACTATATTCATCAATTCTAAATTTTTCAACAAATTTCATAAATTCATTATAGCAGGGATACGACAAATTATCCTTGCTATGATGAACCATTCTATCATACAGTTCCTCTGTAATTTCACTACCGTTAAGTAATGTATCGCAAACAATAAAATCAACATCCTCAACAAATAAGATAAAATCAGTATTATCGGTTTTAAATATTGTTGGTATTCGTAAACCTTTAAACTGCAAAATAATACTTTTTTCTTCTTCATTGATTTTATACTTCACGCTTTACCTCCAAATATGTTACAATAGAGCTAATTTTAAATGTACCAAAATGAACGTATAAGCCCATTAACATTAAATATTCCACCAGGGGCTCCCGAAATTTTTATTACTCCTTCTCTCAATAAATGTCCTGCCGAATTATTGTTTACAAAAAACTGACTTGCCTGTTTCGTGTAATTAACGATATTTTTTGCAATTGCTTTTTGTCCCTCATCGATCACATGTTTGGAATAATGTTTGACCATTTGCTGATACCCAGTTTTTCCACCAGTTGATACCCATGATTTAGCCGCTTGGATAACTTTAAATCCATTTGAAAGCGCACCAGTTACCCCTCCTATTATTGCTCCACCCATAAAACCATCGGCAGCACCATCAGCAAAGCCTTTCCAAAAGCTCCCTCCATTTATTACCGAGGTTATTCCTCCTATCATGCCACCTATTAAAGCACCAGATACAGCACCTACAATTGCTCCTTTTAATGCTCCCGCTAAAATAAATCCAGCTACGCCGCCAGCGGCTCCTCCTGTCGCCACGGTTGCTATGATGAGTCCGACAATGACTATTCCGCCTATAAGCCATTTAAGCCAATTGGGCATAGTACCAGTCTCATCCGTCCTCATCACGGGATTATCGCCGCAGTAGGCGTAGAGATTGAGACCGTTGATGGATTCGGGGTCAAGATATTCGATTCCGTCTATTGTGATAAATCTGCCGATTTCGGGATCGTAATAGCGTGTTTGCAGGTAATAGAGCTCGGTTTCTACATCGTAGAAGTAGCTTCTGTATCTGAACGGATTGAGATTGCCGATATGGTCTGCGTCCGCAATATCGTTGCCGTCCGCGTCCAATACCGCATGGTTGCCCCACGCATCATAAACATATTTTACCACAACTGCGCCGCTACTGTCAATAAGCGCAACGATATTTCCTTGCGCGTCTTTTCGGTATAAGTAAGCATTCCCGCCGTGTTTAATGCCGAATACGCCCGTTTCGTCGTAGAGGTACTCCAAACCGTTGCTGCTTGCAATCAATTTTCCGTTACTATCATATGTAAACGTAACGCCGTTTTTGCCAATTCTACGCTCGCTTCCGTCGTAGGTAAACGTGTTGCCGCCAAAAGACTTCATTTGGCGACCCTTCTCCCACGTTGCCGCTTTGCCACGGTACAGCGTGGGATTGCCGATCTCGTCGTACTCGCACATTTCCGTGCCAAACGATAACAGCTTGTCCTTGTCGTAGCTGTAAAGCGTTTCCTCAAACTCACATTCTTCTACCTTGGTTTTCAACGTAAAAGCGGTCTGTCGTTTGGAGATAATGTTTCCGCAGTTGTCATACGCAAACAGTACGGTGAAGCCGAGTTTCTTGTTATCCTCCCTTACCAACCTGTCGATACTGTCGTATTCATACCGAACGGAAAGCGCGCCGTTTTCGTAGATTTTGCAGATGTTTCCGCTCTTGTCGTATTCATATTTTACGTTATCGCGGATCGCAAAATCGTTACCCTTCTTCTGCCCGAAGTACACCGCAGACGGCATATTCGTAGCATGGTCGCCGACTTTGCGGTAGTACAGATATTCGCCCGCAAGTTTACTTTCCCCGACGGAAATCTCCTTGCCCTTGTTTCTGCCGAGGATATCCTTTTCGGGCGTAATTGTGATTCCTTCTACCGTCACGCTCTTTAAATCCCGCGCGGCGTTATTCTTATACGCATAAGCATATATGCGCCCGTTCTGATTATATTCCGTTACGTTCCCGTATGCGTCGTACGTATTGGCTTCCGTATATTCGCCGCGCGTGAACGCCGTCACGTTGCCGAGCGTATCGTAGGTATAGTCCGAGGTTTCGTTTGTAACCTTATCCGATGTCGTCTTTAACCTGCCGTTCTCGTAGGTATTCGTGAACTGCTCCGCATCGTTATATTTTACGCTTACAACGTTACCCTGCTTGTCCGTAACGGTCGTAATTTTTTCGCCCTTCGCGTTCGTCTCCGTGACGGTTCTATCGTCCGTGCCGTAAGCGTAACAGATATAGTTCTCCGCGCCGTTCAGCTTGATCGCTTTCTTTCTGCGCTTGCCGTCGTAGGCGTACTCTACTTCCGTATTGCCGCTAACGAGCTTCGTCACTTCGCCGAGGGTGTAATGGGTCTGCGTGCTGTTTTCCTCGCCCTCCGCCGTACTCTGCGTGATTGCCGTCACCGTATCGCCGCTATCATGCCCATACGCAAACGTGCTGCCGTTGGCGCGTTTTTCACTGCGCACAACGTCCGCGCCCTCGATATACTCGTACTCCACCGAGGTTGCGCCCGTTTCGTCCTTCTCCGCCGTGACCTTACGATCTTCGGAATATTCCTTTTCTTTGTAGAACTTGCTCGAAGTATCCAACGAATTATACGAGAACGATTTTACATCGTTGCCGTGTTCGTCGTAAATTGTTTCTTCGATCGTCTTGCCGCTTGTGAACTCCTCGCCGTCTACCCAGCTCTCTTTACGGACAACCGCGCCGTTCGCGTTGTATGCGTAAGTCGTAATTGCTGTATATTCATTAGTCGCGCCGCCCGAAAGTTTTGTTACCGCCGTTTCCTTTACGCAACGACGGTCGCCGTCGTATTCGTACAGCGTAGTGGTTGCCGCAAATGTATTCTCGGAAATTTGCTTACCGCTCTCTACTTTCTTGGTCGCGTTCTCCACGCCGTCGTAATAGACGGTTGTTTTTTCGCCCGCTTCGAAAACGAAGCTTGCCAACGCGGTTTTATTCAGCGTTTCCGTTTTGGCGGTTTCCGCCGTTTTGCTCTCAAACCTGCCGTATTGATAAGCACCGTACGTATATTTCTCCGCCGCAGTAATTACGCCGCCTTCTTCCTTGTAATACTCCGCAATATTGTCATCGCCGTTGAATACGTATTTTTCTTTTAATTTCTTTTCGCTTTCATAAATTGTAACTGCGTGCAAATCGAAATCATAACTAAGCGTATAGTTTCCGATCTCGATATAATCGTTCGTATAACTTCCGTTCGCGATTTCGCTTGCCAAGCCCACGTACTTAATTTCGCTTAATCTTATACCGTAATAATTTAGCTCCACGCGCTTCTTATCGGACGATTCAACCCTCTCCAAATCATCTCTGATTCCGTAATCAAACGAAAGGCAATCACCGCCCGCGTAGATAATTTCTTTCAAATGACCGTTCTCATAATGATACTTTGTTCGTCTGCCGCGCACGTCCGTAATTTCAGTAAGCCAATTCCCGTATTCGCTATAATTGAACTTGATCGCCTTTCCCTTGTTATCTGTAAGCGCCGTGATCCTGTTCCTGTCGTCGCGCTCCACAATCAGCGTGTTTTCGTAATGATCGAAAATGACGCTTAAATCGCCGTTTTTATTATACCCCTTTACGATTTGCCCGTTCGTGAGATAATGCACAGGCAGAACCTTGCGGTGTTCCTCCAGCTTTTCGTATGCGTTGATATATTCCTTAAAATACGTTTCAAGCTGCTCTTTGTTATCCTCGCTCTTGGTTGTGAGGGCGTCGAGCTGATCTTGCACTAATTTCAATTGCAACTTATTTTGAGGCATTAATTTGTTGGATATTCTGTTGCTTTGATTTCGCAATTGAATCAGTTGATCATTTATATTGCTTATTTGCTTGTTATGATTACACATTCTTAAATCCCAATAGGAAGTATCTGCAGCCGAAGCATTTACATATCTAAGCAAGTAATTATCCTTTTCCTTTTGCAAATCGTCAATAGAAAACCCAATGGATTCTTTATTAACCCTCAATGAATTAATTTGATCGGAACACGAGTAGATTTGTGCCCAATACGCACTATCTTGCTGTTCGCAATCATCTTTTTGCAAAAGCAAAGAACGCAAGCTAATTGCTTCGCTTTGTGTAAGCAACAGGTTTTCATCGATATCGTTTTTGTAATCTTCGTACTGCTTAACGGCAAGTTTATCCAACCCGCCGATTACGCCCTTCAAGCTGTTTATGATTTCGCCCGTTTCTTTATTTACGATCGCAAAATCTTTCAGAGCCCCGAAATAAGAGTCCTTCCGTTCTTCCAGCTGCTTTATCTCGTCGCTTCTGTCCTCGTAAAACTCTGCGTTTTTCACCCCTTCAAGCTTGGTCGTCGCCTTCCAGCCGCCCGAAAGAATTTCTTCCTTGATTACCTCGTGCCCGCTTGAATCCTTCAATCCGCCGTCCGTTTGCACGGTTACGTCCGACTTGGGAACTTCGATTTTATTATTCTGCGCGTCGATATAGCAATAGCGCGTTTTGAACCCGTGTTTATCGCCCTGCGCGTCGGTATATACATAGTCCGCTTCAAGGGTGCTATCGGTGTTTTTTTCCAGCTTTTCATGAAGATTTAATCTTACGTTTTGCCCGCAATAATTATTTTCGCCGCTCTTCTTATACACCTGCGAAACAGGGAAATCGATCGTAAGTCCGTCGCCCGAAGCCGCCGCAAACGCCGCTGTAAATTCCCCCGTGCGCACATTCAAACGTCCTTCGGTATGCGGAACAAGCTCCACCTCTTTATGGCACGGCTCCGTCTTTTCCTCGGCAAAACGTTCGATTTCCAATACGGGCGGATATTCCGTGTTGGAAAAGCTGCCGCAAAAAGTATTTACTTTATAGCCGTATATCTTGTCAAAGTCCGTCATCGGCACTTCGAGAATGAGAACGGCTCTACCGCCCCCGTATTTAAGCGCCTGCGTTATATCCAGCTCCAAATCTCCTTCGGCGGAATCATAGTATCTGCTTGTTTCGTTCACCGTAAACGTTCCGCTGAAATTGCCTATGGGCGTTAGCCGTAACTTCGCTTTAATGATATCCTTTCTATTAAGGATATTTTCGCCTTTAATTACAATTCTTGTGCGATACCCGTTCGGATACATATCCGATACTTTCAATTCGGAAGCGTAATCTCTTTCCCAACTCTCTCTCGTGTAAATGCGATACCCCGAATTCATCCCCGAACCGGAACCGGAATAACCCGACGCGCCACCCGAGCTTGTACCGGCTCCGTCCGCGATAAAACGACTGCGTTCTACAATTACTTCCATCAGGCTTTCGCTTACGGTTACGATCTGCGGGTCGATCGTCACGGGAAATGTACGACTTTCGTCGTTGATCCATTCCGCGCTTGCTACCACCGTGAACGTGAACCGCCCGTCCGCTTTTTTATCCAGCTCGTAATATACTTCGTCGCTCCGCTCCATGGCGCCGTCGTACATGAAAGGGCTCGGAATACGGAACTCGCATTTCTCTTGTTTGCTACCCGCTTCGGAATAAAACTCCAAGCTGCGGTTATCCGCCGAAAGCTTGAGCTTCAAACCGTTCGTTCTTAAATCGAAATCGTAGCGATACTCCTCCGCGCGCTCCTTTACGATAATGTTCTCTTTGACGTTATTTCCGCTTAAACGGTATTCGAGGTCCGTATTTTCTTCGATATCCCTGTACACCGCGCCCGTTGCGATTTTTTTTGCCGCCTCGCCGAGCTTATGCAGAATTTCAAGCACGGGCTTTTTCTCGATACGCTGCTCGCCCGCCTTCCGCTGCTTTCCCAAAAATTCCCAAGAAATCGTTTTGCCGTCTTTTTCAAGCTGAATGCGCTTGCCCTTATCCGCTTTCGTAATAGCCGTTTTGATTGCCCCGCAAACGGTTTCGAATACGTCGCCGTTTTCTTTGAACGTGTTGTCGATCGCCTTCCAAACGTTTTCCTTCTTATCGTAGAAATTCACGGGAATGCACGAAATGATTTCCTTCTCCGTTCTGTTATTCAATTTACACAAATAACCGTTTTCGTTTATTTCGCTGCTTACCGCGGCTGCGTTTTTCGGCATAATGCCCGCAAACTCGCTTTGGGAAGGAGCAGCATCCTTCTCTTGCTTCGGCGCAAGAATTTCTTTGATTTTTTCTACGCCCTCTTCCACCGTTTTATTGATAGCTTCCTTGATTTTGATCGTACCCATGATTTTTTCTCCTTTATATTTTTAATTATTTTTTTCCAATGTAATTGCCGTAACGTGAAGAAACAGATTATCCGGCAAAATAATCTCTTCGATTGCGGAGTTTCCCGCTAAATCCAAAATGCAGTGATGCAGACACGCCAGATGATCGCCCTTTCCCGAAGTGATCATATAACGCGCCGAAAAAATGTTTTTTCCGAAAAACGCCCTGTCCCTGTAATCCTCCGAAGCTTTATGCGCCCAATCGATAAACGGTATTTTAAGCGGCTCTTCTGCGCCGTCGCAATACCGTATCCGCACGACGTCGAAGGTATCGCCCCAATATGCAAAGCCCAAAACGTGCAATCTGTTTGCGAATTGATCGACTTTGATCGTCTGCCCGTCGCACTGCACGTTATCGAAGTCACCGAACACAAACCGAAACGGAACGCCGCCGATCTCGTCGTTCGGTTTGATTTTCAAATCCTTTTCATCGATATATTCTCCGTCTAACCCGACGGAATCGTCGTCCCCTTCTTGCACGCCGGAATACACAAGTTTGTGGTTGCAATACTGCGATAAATCGATCGGATAAAAACTCATTGCTTTGCCTCTTTTATGACGTTTAACAGCTGCTCTTCCAGCGAATCGAGCATATCGGCTTTTCTTAAAATTTTTTCGAGTGAGCTTTCGTCGTGCGTGTATTTATTTTTAACGTGCATTTTCCAAAAGAGCGACACGAACACGTTATAAGCCCCGATGATGCCGTTGATGATCGCAGAGTTATCTGCGTTTTGAAAAAGCCGCGTTTTGGAAAACGCAAAGTAGAACGCTTTCAGGTCTTTGCAATATTGCTCGATTTTCAAAGAATTTTCCTGCAAAGCGGCGACGTCGCTTTCAAACATCCTTTTCAACTCTTTGATGTTCTCTTGCGAACAACGGCGGCTGTTTTGCAGTTCTTCTTCCGTGATATAGTCCCAAATCTTCAAAGAAAACTTTTGCGCGTTTTCTCTTTTTTGAATGATTCTGCAATTGTATTTGCTCTTCTTAACGCCCGTTTTTAACATTTTGGAGGCATAAAGCACGTTTTTGAGAGATAACGTTTTCAAAGAATACATTCCGTTGCGGTAGTCGTGATCGACGGCGTACGCCTCGTCTTTTTCATCGTCGAAACCGTACACGAGAATGAAATGCAAATCGTGATGCTTTGAATAAGATTCGTCGCGCGATTTGAAATAGAAGCTATCGACGCCTACAATCAGCGGGTACCCCTTTTGAATAGCTCTTTTCAGCCGCCGTTCGTTAAGCCTACTCTTTTTAAGCGCAAAACCCATTGCCCGTTCCGCTTCCTTATCCGTAAAAATAACCTTTTCTGCGGTAGAAAAATTTTCTTGCGTAAACAGGAAGCGCTGTATGAGAATGCCGTCCTTTTCGATATCCAGAACGGAAAGTCCCGCAAGCAGTTGATGATAATAACAGCTTTTGAATACGAAATCGTTAAACGGTATCGGTTCTTTCAGTTTATATGCAGCCATTTGCCTTCTCCTCGATCAAACGATAAAATTCCCCCGCCGTTGACGAATACAGCTCCGCCGTTTCATCTATATCGAATTCGATCCCGAATTCATCCTCTATCCGAACCAACGCTTCCACGAACGATAAGCTGTCAATGCTAAGCTCATTGATCTTGCTTTTTTCCGTAATATCCTCGGTGAAAGCGCAAGCTTCCTGTAAAATCTTCAAAAATTTCTCTTCCATTGTCGCATTATTTTACCGCTTGGCGTGCGCGGAAACTCTTGTCTCTTTTCGATAATAGTCGGCACTTTCATAGGCTCTAACTCCTGCAAAAGCCACCTTCTTAACGCAACGGGTTCCACCGTTCCCGAATAATTCAAGCAGATAATCGATCCCGCCTTTGTCGTTTTTCCATAGGCAACGCATTCGTCAATACCGTCAAGACGTTTTGCAACGCTTTCGATTTCTTCGGGATATACGTTGATTCCCGCCCGGATCATCATGCCGTCCCTTCTTCCGTCTATATAAAAATTTCCTTTTGTATCCATATGCGCCATGTCCCCCGTATACAGCCAACCGCCTTTTATTTTTTGTTCCGTTGCTTTCTCATTTGAAAGATATCCTTTCATCACGCTTTGCGAGCGCAATAAAAGTTCTCCGTTTTCTATTTTTGCCTCGACCCCTTGGATAGGCTTTCCGACGCTATGCGGATTATGAGCGAAATCGGACGGCAAAAGCGCCAACGCTCTCGGACTGTGTTCCGTAAGCCCGTAAACGTTATAGAACTCTGCGTCGGGAAAAGCGTTCCGGATCGTCTTTCCATCCTGCTCGCTCAAATTTTCGCCGCTGATTGCAACGACTTTCGGGAAACGGTTATCGCATTGCGCTTGCGCGTTTGCAAGAGCTTTGATATACGTAGGCGTCGCGCAAAACACGTCGATTCCGTTTTCTTTCAAGTAACCTAACACTCTCTTCGGCATAAACCGGTCTTCATAAAAGCACACCGTCAAGCCCGTAATCAGCGCAAATAAGAGTTCTCCCGTTATCGCCGAAATATGTGCAAGCGGGCGTGCGATACAAATGCTTCTGCAATTCTCCACCCGAAAATAAGCGCTTATCGATTCGAGATTGCTTATGATATTTTCTTCCGTAAGCATGACGCCCTTCGGATAGCCCGTCGTTCCGCTTGTAAACATGACGAACGCCAGATCGTCAAGCCCATCTTTTGCCGAAGTTATCGCTTCACGGATTTTTTCAATATGCCTTTCGCCGTATTCGATTGCCGCAGGAGCCGCAACGTCGCCTTCCGCAATGCATTTCAAAATTTCTACCGCCGTTTCTTCATGCGTTCGACCTACGATAAGTCTTATTTTTTTTCGGCTTACTTTTGTTTCTCCGAACCGCAAAAGATCCGCATACGTAAGCTTCGCGCCGTAAAACGCAATCCGCTCCTTAAAAGGCTCCATGCGTGCTTTTAAGAACTCCCAAAGTCTCATAAATACCGCTCCGCAAGCGCTACTAGATCGTCAAGCGTTCTCAACTCTTCGGGATCCAAATCGTCTTCGGAAAACGAAACCCCGAAGGCTTCTTCCATTGACGCTACCAGCATGACGAGAGAAAGGCTGTCCAATCCGCTCTCCCGCATATCTTCTCCGTCGCGTAAAGTTACGCCCGCGCACTCGTATGCCAACTCGCGGATTTTTGTTTTTATGCTTTCGCGTTCCACTTTTGTATCTCCTCAAAAATAGATTCTTCCGTTTGCACCGTTTGAAGAAAAAGCTCTTCGCATCTCTCTTTCAATCCGACCTTTTCGCGCTTTATTTGCAGCATGCGTGCGTTCATATAGAGCTTGTCTAACAGTTCGTTATCTTTTCTGCATAATTCTCCGATCGCGGTATGGAAAGCAAAATACTTTTCAAGCCGCTTTCGCGCTACGCGCAAAACCCCGATTGCCGATAAAAAGTCGGAAAGCGTACCCGGCAATTTCTTCAATTCAAACGATTCATTCCAAATCCGCGACGTAAAGGCGTTCGGTTTTACGTCAAGATTTTCCGTCGCGTAAATAAGCAGTGCGCCGTCATAGCTCTCTTCAAATTGCGCTGACGAAAAATCACCTTCCGAAAGCGGATATTCGTTGACGTAATGAAGATTCTCATCCACCGCGATATAGTGATCCTCCCGCCACGGCAACCGCTTATAGCCCTTGAAAAAGTTCCCGTTTACACGGACAAGACACAATTCGTTCTCGTTTCTTTTTTTTAAGATTTCAATCACCCCGTCCGCTTTGCAGGATATAAATTGATGCGTTACGATTCCCTGCTCCTCGGCAATATCCTGAACTCTCTTGACGCCGACGTAATTTTGGTACGTCGCCCCGTAGCTGAAATCTTCCATGACCTGCGAAAACGTGATAAACGTTTCTCCGTAAAGGCGGCTTACGTCGATAAACCGATCAAGCCATGACAAAAAATACTTCTCGACGCAGCTTAACCCGAGCGCACGATTAACTTCACTTTTCGTCGGTATCATAAGGCACTTCCTCTAACATTGTAAGCGGATCGCCTTGCAATACGCGCTCCGAATATCCTGCGTTCCAACGGAATTTTCTCTTCGTTCCGTAATCGATGACCTGCGGTTGCACACCGACGTATTTCTTTGTAAGCTCTGTCAATTCTTTATCGTGAAATATCTCCCGCACCTGCGCTAAAACCGCTCCGACTTTACTTTCAAGTGAATGCTTGCTTACGATATTATCGATTTTCGCCCAATCCAACGCCCCCGACTTGATGAAATAATAAATGTCGGCAAGCTTATAAAGATCGGTATCCTTCTGCCTTACGATTGAAAAATACAGCTCGCATTCCTTATATTGGTGCAAAAGCAAGTGCAAAAAGAAGTATTCCGAATGCAACGTTTTAAGCGGAATTTTCCCGTAGGAAACAGACGCCGAATCGACCATTTCGCATAAAATCTCCGTATCTTCGTGAGGCGTGTTCCCAAGCGAAAAATTGATATCCACTTCGATAAACGGACACTCGGCATTGCCCGTAAGTTTGATATACGGAGCAACCTCTCCACGCGTCATGCGTCTTTTAAGAATCTCCACGCGGGAGAACGACTCTATTTCATTTCGAACGCGATCATACCGCCCTTGAACGTAACCGAGCGCAGTTAAAACGTCGCCTGTTTCCTTAATTCCGTCCGGTTTTACAAGTATATCGATATCGTTCGAAACCCGCTCTCCGTCACTGTAAATATTCTGTCCGCCGAACTTCAAATTAGTAAGCGCACTCCCCTTCAAAAACGCACATTCCGCAGAGCTTTTGATAAGCGCGTCCGAAATTGTTCCGATCTCACCCCGCATGAACTCTACTCTTCGCTTTTGCGCAAAAAACGTATCGCGCAGCAATTTGTCAACCTTCGGAAGAAAATTGATTTTCAGCATTTCGGCACGCTTATAAAACAATCCGCCGATCCGGTTTAACAAAAGAAATCCTAAGAGAGTACGGTCATTTTTGATCGTCGCATACTCCCCCTTCAAAACCGAAATTATACCGAATAAATCTTCCTTCGTCATTTTATCAATCCTCTCTTATATAATTCGTTCTTGACGGTCTCGAACGCCGCGTCCGCATTTTGGGTAGTATCCAAAACCGTAAAGCTCGCTCTTTTTGCCATGTGGATGAAATTGTCCGAAACGGCGCGCAATAACGCTTCGTCTAAGTATCGGTCCCGCTCTTCAGGACGGCTTTTTATACGCTCGATCGCAAGCTCGGACGGTACAGTCGCCAGAAACGTGATATCGGGGCAAAGTATGTTTTTTGCAACCTCGAAAAACCAATTTTCCTGCGTATAGCCGCGCGCCGTCATATTCGCAAGCGACGTATAAATATATCTGTCGCTTATTACTGTTTTCCCCGCTTTTAACGCAGGTTCGATCACTTCGTATCCGTGTTGTACCCTGTCCGACATCGTTAAAAGCTGCACCGCCCTGTAATCCACGTCGTTATGGTCGGCGCAGTACATCATCTTTTGAAACAGCTTCGTCTTACGCGACAGATCGGTTGGCTGTTTTACGGTAAGCACCTGCCCGAAACCGTATAACTCCGTCAAATATTGCCGCGTCTTCTCGATCAACGTCGTTTTCCCCGCGCCGTCCGTCCCCTCGAATACGATTAGCTTTCCCGAATATGAGTTACTCCTCAGTTTTAGGGCTTTCATCACGGCGTCCCTTTAAGATGATTTTTTCTTGTTGAGTTACTTCCGAAACGGCGTTTTCTTGCGTAGCTTCTTCGGCTATGAGCGCCTTCCTTAATTCCGTAATAAGCTTTTGATTTTCAGCGATTTCCGTTTGACTCAGCGTATTGCTTTTTTTGGGGAACATTTTTTCGAATATCGCATAAAACGTGAGGCTTAAACTGCTTGCGCTTAGCCACATCTGAAAAAATTCCCGATCAAAAATATCGTCGCGTAAGATAAATTTCTTCTCGATTATTGTAACGAGAAACCCGATTACAACCGGCACGAACACGATAAAACGCGAAAGACGGGTAGGCTCGTTCAATCGTTTTGCCAACGCTTTCACTGGCGCTTTGACGATCGCCGTCAGTAAATTCGTGACGAGCGCCATCAGGATAATTTCCAATCCGTACTGTGAAATCAATTTCATTCCTTCTTCCATTGTTCCTTCTTCCTTTATCAATAAGATTTTATATTTCTTTCGTCAAACTTGGCGATCAGAGTTTCGTCTGCAGCACATAAAGCGACAGCGTCGCCACTGTCGAAAAGCCGATTATTCTGTATAACGTTATTTTTTTCATTCATGATAATCCCGCTATCTTTTACATTACGGATAACGTTATCATGAACTATGTTCCCTATGCATCGATCTCCCGTTGCGTATATTCCGCATCCGCTCGGACACTCCGACGGCGGCATCAGAACTTCCAAATGATTGTCCGCGATCACACAGTGTAACGCATTGAGATCGACGATTCGTGCATTACGGCTTGTCGTCGTCAAGATATTCCCCGTAATGCGTACCGCATTCCCCGTATTCTCAATACACCTGCCGCAAATCGTATGCGTGGAAAGAATTTTATTGCCGGAAACGATCGCATAATCTCCGCTGTTTTTCAAACCGACGCTACGCCCCGCCCATTCCGATACGATATTGTTGGACGAAATGATAGAATACAGACCGTCGTTTATAAATGCCTCGGCGTACGCCTCTTCTTTATCGAAACCCAAATTATGCAGCCCGTTCGCTTTAATGTTGTTGTTTACAAATCGACCGAACCGTCCGTTCGTATAGATCCCTACCGCTTTCTGGCGTTCGCCTTTACCCTTATTCGCCACGTAAATGTAAGTGTCTGAAACGCAAATACTATTCGCGAGATTATTATAAATTCCGTAGACCGTACACTCTTTTTCGTACTCTTCCGTTTTACATAAAATCGTGATATTGCAATTATTTACCGTAAAATTGTCCGCACGGGTATTCATGTGCGTATCGTGATTTCCGTTATTATATACCGCGGCAACATTAACCTGCCTGTCCGTATATACTTCAAAAAGACAGTTGTTGATTTTAGTGGCATACGCCGTATTGTAAATAAGCGCAAACAGTCTTTCGGTATGCACGGCATTTTTCAGATAGACTCGTATTTTCAGATTACGGAACTCCACGTTCCGCGCTTCCGGCTGAATGAAGAACAAACTTTTATCCCGCAAATCACAATCATAGATTTCCGCTTCGATTTCGGCGTCGCTCCCCTCGATCACTACGTCCGATCGGTTGATTGGAATCAGTCCTTTCATGCAAGACTTGCCGACGGCAAAATGATTGTTTTCGTTTGAAACGATTTTATAAGTACCGTGTAGCTTAATTTCGTTTGCTTCGGTGTTTTCGATCAGTTCTTCAAGCTGGTTCATCATGCGCTTTTCCTTCGTCTTTATCCCGCAAATTTTTTTTACGGTTAAATTATAAAGCAACGCCCTTATCTTGAAAAGCGCAAAGCCGTACGGAAACGTACGGAGTTCGTCCGAAATCGTACGGAAATCGTATAAAAACGTACGGAATCGTACGGTGATTGTTAAATTATTTACAATTTATTCCGATTCCCCGTTTATGTAATGGCTCGCTCTTTCATATAAATAAGTCAACTTCATTATGATTTTATCCCGTTTGTACTGCATTCCCGATTTTGTGTATCCGTATTTATCTGCCACTGTAAATAATCAATATGGACACACAATAATAAACAATATAATCAAAGCAGTCA
>CAJUET010000012.1 GCA_910585595.1 uncultured Christensenella sp.
CACCGATTTACTTTGAATATTTGGGTGTGCGTTTTTGTCGCTTTCAGTTCCACCAGTGTCGTTAAAGTTTGAACACCTAAAAACGGAATATATTTTCGTGAACGGTGCCGTGGGCTTTATCGCATGCAACTAACGAAAAAGCACAAGGCAAACAGCCTTGTGCTTTTTTATTCCCACACAGAAAAGTTATTAATGAAGAAATATCTTATGTCCGTTTATTCGACTTCATCCGCCGAAATAGCCTTGTAATAATCTTCCAACCGTTCCGAAACAATGCCGAGGCATTCATAAAGGTTCTTGCGCTGCTCCTCCGTAAACTCACCTCCTGCAACGTCGACCGCCCGCTGCGCTTTTTCCCCGATCGCCTTTGCAACTTCTTTTCCGTGCTCCGTAAGCACAATGGATGAGTTGTATCCTTCCGTAGCATGACGAACGAAGCCTTTTTCCGAAAGCAATTTGATAGCCCGCGAAATCGCAGCCTTGTCTTCAAGCGTACGTTTGATGAGCTCGCTCGCCGTCATCGTCCCATACACCGAAAGCGTGTAAATACACATAACATGAATTGCTTTTAAATCAAACTCCTTCATTTCGATGAGCTTGATTTTCTGTACGAGTTTATAGAGCCTATTAATGCTAAATGTAAAATTTTCGAACCTTTCATTCATCTTGAACCTCTGATTTGTTGATTCTTCAACAAAATTATATACCGCAATGTCTTTTCTGTCAAGCGAATTAAAAGACGAAAAAAGACTTTCGGATAATGCGCACTTCTCATAGGAAATTAAATACTAAATTTTTAAGAGTTATACTTTCAAGCGAGGACAAAAGCTCTCGAACGATATGTTCGAGAGCTTTTTACTACAAACTATTTAGAAAGACAAATTAAAATTTAATGCAAATTTGATTAGCGCAACTAAAAGTATAAATGTAACTATTAAAACAGATATTCATTTTATATTTTTTAAATTGCGATTTCTTTTTTATCTTAAAGCCGTTATTTGCAAGCAATCTATTCGATGCAATATTATCTTGCGCAACTTCCGCAGTTATCTCAATGCCACCATTATTGCGTATCAAAGTAACAATTAAAGCCAATAGTTCAGAGCCAAATCTTTTCCCCCAATAGCCCTTATGAACACAATATCCTATATCAAATATTTCCTTTTTTTCATCAGGGAAAATGCAAGCAGAACCTATTATCTCATCAGTACTATTTAAAACAACTGTCAAATAATATCCATTTGGGCTATCTTCAAGACTGTCAAGCGCTTTTTGAAAATCACTATCAACATATTCCACCGTCGGGTCGCTCATATATTTGCCGTTTTCCTTATCAAACCACATTGCGGTAAGATATGGCAGGTCTGACTTTTGATAATTACGTACAGTTATTCTTGAAGAAACAAGTGGTTTCTCTATTAGCATTTTAAAAGTTCTCCGCTAAATTACTGTTTTTCGTATCATCATTATATCACGAAAAATAAAAGAACGCAACCGATTGAATTTAGCGCGAAATATAAATCATATCTATATCTCACTAGGCTACGAGTAGCCTAGTGAGTCCACGAAAAAAGTACAGAAAAGGCACAGCTTAACGCTATGCCTAAATCTTTTTATTTGCGTTTTATTAAATTTCCTATGGGAATTACCGCAACTGAAAGTCTTTTTTATTTAAACATTATTCTTTGCTTTCTTCAACTGATTCCGCGGACTCTGCGGAAGTTTCGGGAACAGGTTCCACAAACGTTTCCGAAGCCGCCTTTTCGGAATCTTTCGCAGACGCGGAGTCCTCTGCGCCCGCTTCTTCATCATCCGTTTGTTTCGACTCTTTACGCTTTTTTGCCGATTCCTCCACGCTTTCCTTTGCCGCTTTACCCATCTGATGAATCTTATTGATGATCTTAATAATCAAGAACAACACAAGCGCAATCAGCAGGAAGTTGATTATTGCATTGATGAGCGACCCCCAATCGATATAAATCGAGTTCGCAAGATCGATCAACCCCGTTTCCGTATCAGTCGCTTTTTTCAAAAATGTATATACGCCTTCAAGAGAATCCGAGCCGATAATGAGCGCCAAAAACCAATTGATGATGGGTTTCAGGACATTGTCGCAGAGCGCCGTTACGATCGCCGTAAACGCACCGCCGACAATAATGCCGACAGCCATATCAAACACGTTACCGCGCGAAATGAATTCTTTAAATTCTTTAAAGATTCCCTTTCTTTCTTTTTTCTCTTTCTTCTTTTCTTTTGCCGCCATTAAATTATCCTCCCATATATTTTTATCATTTTTTGTAATCTTCTCATATGTTTTCCCGCAGGCAAACAATTGAGGCGGAACCGCCAATTTCCGTAAGCCTTTCCAGGCGTATTCATGCGGCTTTCGTTATCAAGTCCCAAAATATCCTGTACGGGAACGACGGCAAGACGCGCTTTTGATGCAAGGCACAAATGAACGATCGCATTCGACATCTCTTCCGGTTTGTCCCCGATGGGAACGTTCAATTCCAATCTCTGCATTTCCGCCGCAATTTGAGAGCGGAACAAAATAAGTTCCTCCGTCGAAAGTCCCTTACAATAGCCCGCAACCGTATCGTTATCATGTGTGCCTGTATAGCAAACGCAATTCCCGTCAAACAAGTGCGGCAAATAAGGGTTGTCCGCATTGGAATCGAACGCAAAAAGAAGAACCTTCATGCCGGGGAAGCCCGTCTTTTTTAAAAGTGCTTCTACCCCACCGTCTACAACGCCCAAATCTTCGGCAATAATTTCCCCTACGACTCCTTCGAAAAGCTTCTCTTTCGGACCGTCTTTCCACTCGCCTCGGGTGGCGTCCTCCGCACCCGCATCGATTTCATAGTAACGGTCGATTCCGCGGAAATGATCGATCCTTACAACATCGTAAAATTCGAATGCGTTTTTAAAACGCTTTTTCCACCATTTGAAATCCGTCTTTTCGTGTTCTGCCCAATCGTAAATCGGATTACCCCAAAGCTGACCCTTTTCCGAAAAATAGTCGGGCGGAACGCCTGCAACCTTTTCGCACTTTTTCTCCCGATCGAGTTTAAAAAGCTCGGAATGCACCCAAACATCCGCACTGTCATAAGCGACGTATAAGGGAATATCTCCAATAATTTTTAAACCGATTCTACGGCATTCTTCTCTTAAAGAACGCCATTGCAAATCGAATTCATATTGCAGAAACTGCCAGAAGAGATACTCTTCGTGGTGATCCGTTCTTAACGCTTCGAGCGCCCCCTCTTCATGATCTCTTAAAGAAGCATCCCAATCGCAGAAAGTACCGCCATAAACGGATTTCGCCGTCATAAAAAGCGCATAATCTTCCGCTTTTCCGCTTTTGACAAAGGCACGGAAGTCTTCGTTTTCAAAATTAAAACGAGAAAATGCCGTTTTCAAAACTTTGTAACGCTGTTCGTAGAGAGCGCCGTAATCGATCGGATTTTTCTTTCTGCACGCATTGAGCTCTTTTTTTGTTAAGAGCTTCTGCTTTTTTAATTCTTCAAGGTCGATAAAGTAGGGATTCCCAGAATCGGACGAAACCGACTGATAAGGAGAATCGCCGAACCCCGTTTGCACAAGCGGAAGCATCTGCCAGTATCGAAACCCTCTCTTTTTTAACATACGGGCAAACGCATGTGCTTCCTTTCCAAGCGATCCGATACCATACTTCCCGGGTAACGAGGAAATGTGGCAAAGTACGCCCGCACTCCGTTCTATATTCATTTTGTTCCCCTTTATTTCAATAAACGAGCAATGCGTTCGCAGGCCGTTTTTGTATCGTCCGCATCGCCGAATGCGGTCAGACGGAAGAATCCGTCGCCGTTTTTACCGAAACCGCTACCCGGTGTTCCTACCACGTTTGCGTTTTCGAGAAGATAATCGAAAAATTCCCAGCTATTCATGCCGCGTGGGCATTTAAGCCATAAGTAGGGCGAATTTTTTCCGCCCGTATAAAAGATATTTAAATCGTCGAGACAGCGCGCAACCGTCGCGGCATTCTTCTTATAATATGCGATGTTTTCACGAATCTCTCTCTCTCCCTCATCGGTGAAAACCTCGGCGGCGCCCATCTGCGAAATGTAAGAAACGCCGTTGAATTTCGTGCTTTGACGGCGCGCCCAAAGGCGGTTTAGGCTCGCCCCCCCGCGCACAAGTTCCTTAGGTATGATCGTATAGCCGCATCTTACTCCCGTAAAACCCGCTGTTTTTGAGAAGGAACAGAATTCGATCGCGCATTCGCGAGCACCTTCCACCTCGAAAATGCTCCTTGCAAGTGCGTCGCTTTCGATAAAGTATTCGTAAGCCGCGTCGTAGAGAATCACGGCATTTGCTTTGATCGCGTACTCCACCCATGCTTTGAGCTGTTCGCGGGTGTACGCCGCACCCGTAGGATTGTTAGGCGAGCAAATATAAATAATATCCGCTTTAACACTCTTATCGGGCATGGGTAAAAATCCGTTCTGCTCCGTTGCGTTTGCATAAACGATCTTACGCCCGCCCATGATATTCGTATCGACGTATACGGGATAGACGGGATCGGGCACAAGAACGGTATTCTCCTCAGAAAACAGATCAAGAATGTTGCCGAGATCGGACTTGGCGCCGTCCGAAACAAACACTTCGTCCGATTCGAGCGTAACACCTTTTTTTAAATAGCTTCCTTTAACGGAATCTATCAGCTTCTCATAGCCGTAGCAAAAGCGATCCGGTCCGTATCCCTTAAAGGTCTCTTGTTCCGCCATTTCCGAAACCGCCTTTTGCATCGCCTTAATAACGCAAGGCGCAAGAGGACGCGTTACGTCTCCGATCGAGAGCCGTATCACTTTTTTTTCGGGATGCTTTGCCCTGTATTCCGCCGTCTTTTGTCCAACCTTGGCAAAGAGATAGCTATCTTTCAGTTCAAGAAAATGTTCGTTGATTTTCATGTTTCACTTCTTATTTTGATAATTTACTGCCGCGCGTATAAATTCACGGAAAAGAGGGTGTGCGTTGTTGGGACGGGACTTGAATTCGGGATGAAACTGCACGCCCACAAAGAAATCGTTTTTATCATATTCGATTGCTTCGCACAAAAGACCGTCGGGAGACGTTCCCGAAATATGCATACCGTTTTGTTCGAATATGTCGCGATAGTCGTTATTGAACTCAAAACGATGGCGGTGACGCTCCAAAATTTCGTTTTCATTATACGCTTTTTTGAGCTGTTTCCCAAGCACCGTGCAGGGATACGCCCCAAGCCGCATCGTACCACCCATCTTGACCCCGTACTGATCAGGCATAAGGTCGATCACGGAATTCTTTCCCTCTGGGCAGAATTCGGAAGAATTCGCGTCTTCGAGCTTTAAAACGGAACGGGCAAACTCAATTGCGGCAACTTGCATACCGAGGCAGATCCCGAGATACGGAATATTTTTTTCTCTTGCATATTTGCAAGCAAGAATCTTGCCCTCGATACCGCGGTTTCCGAATCCGCCGGGAACAAGAACACCGTCGACCCCTTTGAGTTTTTCAGCAACGTTCTTCGGCGTAATCGTTTCCGTATCGATCCACTCGATCTCGACCTTCGAATCCGTTTCATAGCCCCCGTGCGCCAAAGCCTCTGCAATCGAAAGATAAGCATCGTGAAGCTGAACGTATTTTCCGCAAAGCGCAATTTTCACTTTTTTACTACGCGCGTGAATACGTTTTAACATTTCCTCCCACTCAGTCAAATCGATGACATTCGGTTCCAGGTGTAAAATTTTACAAACCGTTGTGGAAAGATTGCTCTTTTCGAGCATAAGCGGCGCTTCATATAAGACTGGCACCGTAAGATTTTCGATACAGCACTCGGGCGCAACGTTGCAGAACATGGCGATTTTTTCACGAATCCCCTCGGGCATAGGCTCGTCAACACGCGCCACGATAATGTCAGGATTGATTCCCATACCTTGCAATTCCTTGACGGAATGCTGCGTGGGTTTACTCTTAAATTCGCACGAACCGCTGATATAGGGAACAAGCGTTACGTGAATAAAACAGCAGTTATCCCGTCCCACTTCGCGCGAAACCTGACGAATCGCTTCGATAAAGGGCTGACTTTCAATATCGCCGGTCGTTCCGCCGATCTCCGTAATAACGATGTCCGCCCCCGTAGATTTTCCGACTTGGTAAATGAAGGACTTGATCTCATTCGTAATATGAGGAATGACCTGCACCGTTTGACCGAGATATTCGCCGTTACGTTCTTTATTGAGCACGTTCCAATAAACTTTACCCGTCGTAAGGTTAGAAAACTTATTCAAATTTTCGTCGATGAAACGTTCGTAATGACCAAGGTCAAGGTCGGTTTCCGCACCGTCCTCGGTAACGAACACTTCTCCGTGCTGATAAGGGCTCATTGTACCGGGGTCAATATTGATATAGGGGTCGAGTTTTTGCGAGGCAACTTTATATCCCCGCATTTTCAGAAGTCTGCCTAAGGAAGCCGCAGTAATACCTTTTCCTAAGCCGGAAACAACACCGCCCGTTACAAAAATATATTTCGCCATAGTGATTCTCTCCTGTATGTCTTATAGTTCTACTTCGCCCGTAAAAGCAAGTTCCGCTCCGCCCGTCATAAACACCGTATCGTCCGTATACCGTATTCTTAGATCGCCGCCTTTCAAGTGCACCAAAACTTCCTTGTTTTTATCGCAGTAGCCATTCAAAATACTTGCAACCGCCGCCGCGCAAGCGCCCGTTCCGCAAGCCATCGTCTCGCCGCTACCACGTTCCCACACGCGCATTTGAATTTCATTATTTTTCAAGATTTTTACGAATTCCGTATTCACCCGTTCAGGAAATACTTCATGGAATTCGAACTTTCTTCCGATTCTTTCGATTTCCAAGTCAGCTAAATCGGGCACAAAAGTCACGCAATGTGGATTTCCCATGGAAACAAGCGTCACGTTGTAAGTCTTACCGTCGATTTCCAAGTGCGACTTTACAACGCTTTCACCCGTAAATAATGCGGGAATTTTTTCGGGACGCAATTCCGCTTTTCCCATATCGACCCGTACGGAAACGACCTTGCCGTTTTTTATATCGAGCGCAAGCGTTTTCACACCGCTCAGCGTTTCGACTTCAAGCACATCCTTCTTAATTCCCTTGATTTCATAAAGAAACTTACCTACGCAACGGATTCCGTTGCCGCACATTTTCCCCTCGCTTCCGTCAAGATTGAATATGCGCATAAAACCGTCTGCAACGTCGCTCCTCGCAACGAATATTACCCCGTCTCCGCCGACGGAAGTGTGCCTGTCGGATAGCTTTACCGCAATACCGGAAGGATCTTCGGGCATACCGTCAAACGCGTCAAAGTAAACGTAATCGTTCCCGATGCCGTGCATCTTATAAAACTTTTTTTTCATGTTAAAATTTTACGATTTCGTCACGCTCCGCACCCACCGAAACGTAGGCAATTTTAGCTCCGCAGAGTTTTTCAATGAACTTAACGTATTCGAACGCCTCTTTAGGAAGATCGGACGGCTTTCTACATTTGGAAATATCCTGTTTCCACCCCTTCACCTTCTCGAACACAGGCTTACATTTATCGAGAACGTCGGGAAAGGGAAACTCTTTAATGATTTTTCCGTCGAGTTCGTAAGCCGTACAAACTTCAAGTTCGTCGAATCCCGAGAGAACGTCGAGCTTTGTAAGCGCAATTTCGTCCGCGCCCTGACAACGAATCCCGTAGGAGGACGCCACGACGTCAAAAGGTCCCACTCTTCTGGGTCTGCCTGTCGCCGCGCCGTATTCTCCGCCTGCTTCTCTCAGACTATGCGCTTTTTCGCCGAAGTATTCCGCCGTGAAGGGTCCCTCGCCCACGCAGGTTGAATACGCCTTCATGATTCCGATAGACTTTTCGATTTTCAAATTAGGCACGCCCGCGCCGATGGGCGCATACGCGGCGATCGTCGAAGAACTTGAAGTATAGGGATAGATACCGAAATCAATATCGCGAAGCGCGCCGAGCTGCGCCTCAAACATGATTTTCTTGCCCGCTTTTTCCGCCTCATTGAGATAAAGCCCCGTATCCGTAATAAAAGGTTTAAGCGGTTCGCCGTACTTTTCAAAATATTCGAGCACTTCCTCTACAGAAACGGGTTCACTCTTATATCCCCCGACGATCGTTAGATTCTTCCACTCTACGATTTCTTTTACACGCTCTTTCAAAAGCTCCTTATGGAAGAGTTCTCCCATGCGGAATGCCTTTTTCATATATTTATCGGAATACACAGGTGCAATGCCGCGGCGTGTCGAGCCGAACTTTTTATCGGCAAGACGCTCCTCTTCAAGGCAATCAAGTTTGACGTGATAAGGCATCGTAATGACCGCTCTGTCGCTGATTTTTAAGTTTTCAGGCGTGATCTTGATCCCGCGCTCCGTCAGGCGTGCCATTTCCTCGGAAAGGTGTTTGATATCCACAACCATTCCGCAACCCAAAATATTGACGACCTCCTCGCGCAAAATACCGGACGGCAGAAGATTCAAAATAAATCTGCCTCTTTCATTGATAACGGTATGTCCGGCATTGTTTCCGCCCTGATAGCGGCATACGATATCGTAATCGCTTGAAAGAAGGTCGACCATTCTGCCCTTTCCTTCGTCTCCCCAGTTGATTCCGCAAATTGAAGTAAGCATAAATTCTCCTTTGGCGTTTTAAAATCCAAAACACATTACGTTTTATTATATAATAAATAGATATGTTCTGTCAAGTCCTGCCGCCTCTTTTTTCCGAATCAGAACAGGTATTTTTTTGCGTTCAAATTACTCGTAATGGAATAATTCCTTGCAAATTTCTACCACTTTTTGACTTTCTTTCACAAAAAGCGCTTGACAATTTCAAATAATATATATATAATTTTAAGATACAAATAGGAGCATATTATGTATTGTAGAGACTGCGGAGAAAAACTTTCACTCCGATTTTTGGAAAACGAAGGGCTCGTGCCCTATTGCGCGCAGTGCGCCAAATTCAAATTCCCTTTCTTCCCCGTTGCCGTTTCCATGACGGTAGTGAACCGTGCCGAAGATAAAATTCTTCTTGCGCGCCATGTGAAAGAAAAAGATTATAAGCTGTTTGCCGGATACATTAAAAAAGGCGAAACGCCTGAAAAGGCAATCCCCCGCGAACTCAAAGAAGAGACGGGGTTAAACGCTGTCAAATGGCGGTATTTTTCTTCGCGCTATCACGACGAACGCGATGTTCTTATGCTCAACTATATCGTAACGGCGAACGAGAGCGAAACGACTTTGAACGACGAGCTCGAAAGCGTGCGCTGGTGCACACACGAAGAAGCTTCTAATCTCATCATGAAAGACTCGACTGCCTCGTATTTTTTGAATGCCGCACTCCCCGAACTCGGCAAGAAAAAATAAACGGAAAACATAATAAAAAGGACGCGAATGCGTCCTTTTTTCTTTTCACGATCATTACAATTCCAACAGCTTTAAATATTTGTCGCCGTGGATATATTCGGCGTAAGAAAGCTCATTTCCGTCTCTGTCCTCGCCATAGCGGAGTCTGAACCAATTCGGATGGCGCAGATATTTAACCGCGATGTCGTCCCAAAGATAGCACCCCTTCTCTCCCGACATCAGCGTTAAATCGCGGGCGCGGGAAACGATACGGGATAAAAGAGACTTCCCTTCGATTTTTTCGGACTGAATATTCAAAAAAGAGTTGCGGCAGGTATCCATTGTAATGGCGACGTGCGGATATGCAACCGCCTCGGAAAAGGCCTCCCGATCAAGCGCATGATTGAACTCGTAGCCTTGAAAATTGGGTTCTTCCGCAATGTTTCCGCCCATAAAAACAAATTTCTTCGGCGTACATTTTTTCAACAAGTCGGGAACAAGCGTCATGGGACCGAGACTCAAAAGATTGTATTCGCCCGAAAAACCTTCCAACCAGTTACGAAACTGTAACACCTTGGCATGAAATGGCTTGTCCTGAAAGAGCTCGCCCATGCCGTCGCCACCGTGCACGACTGTTAAAAATTCGAAAGGCTGCTCTTCCCCCGTCGTATCGACGACGGTCACAGGTGCATAATCGAAATCGCAGTTCGAAACAAGCCTTATCGCGTTGCGCAACGAAATGGACGGAGGAACGTTTCCGCCGATCGCGACAAGGACGACTTCTTCATATCCGTCCTTAACCGAATGGGAAAGCGCGTCGATTGTAGCCGCCGCATCATCCAATCCGTAATCGCAAAACATAACAAGTTTCATAATCAGAATATCCCCCTCCCGCTGGATTTTGATACTTTACATTACGTTGCCGACCCAACGGGGAAAGAGCGTGACGTCGCGGATATTCTCTACGCCCGTCACATACATGACGAACCGCTCAAACCCTAAGCCGAAACCGCTGTGCGGAACGCTGCCGAAACGACGCAAATCGAGATATTGCTCGTAAGAATCAAGTTTCATGCCCCGCTCTTTCATCGCCGCGACCAACTTATCGTAATCGGCTTCCCTCTCGCTGCAACCGATGATTTCGCCGATACCCGGCACGAGCAGATCGGTTGCAGCAACCGTCTTTCCGTCTGGGTTCTGCTTCATATAGAACGACTTGATCTTTTTGGGATAATTGGTAACGAACACAGGCTTTTTAAACACCTCTTCCGTGAGGTATTTTTCATGTTCCGTCTGCAAATCCGAACCCCACTCCGCAGGGAAACGGAAGTCCGTCTTTGCCGCCTTTAAAATTTCGATCGCCTTCGTATAATCGCACACCTCAAAATCGCTGTTTAAAACGTGGTTAAGTTTCTCCTTTAAGCCTTTTTCCATAAAACTATCGAAGAAAGTCATTTCATCGGGGCACTCGTTGAGAACGGCGCGGATCAGATACTTAATCATATCCTCCGCGATCTCGATAATATCGGGGAGCTCCGCAAATGCGACTTCCGGTTCAATATGCCAAAACTCGCTGAGGTGGCGCGTCGTGTTGCTTTTCTCCGCGCGGAAGGAAGGACCGAACGTATAAATTTTAGAGAATGCCATCGCGGCGACTTCTCCTTCGAGCTGTCCCGAAACGGAGAGTCCCGCTCTCTGTCCGAAGAAATCGTTTTTGAAATATTCCTCTTCGGAAGCAGTCTTTTCGTTCCACGAAGCGGTCGTCACGCGGAACATTTCCCCCGCCCCTTCGCAGTCGCTCGCCGTAATAATAGGCGTATTTACATAGTAATATCCGCGCTCGTGGAAGTAGCGGTGGACCGCCTGCGCCGCAACAGAACGCACCTTAAACACCGCGTTAAAGGTGTTCGTACGCAGTCTTAAATGGGGAATTCCGCGCAAAAACTCTAGGGTTGTACGCTTTTTTTGAATGGGATATTCGGGCGGACACTTGCCCAAAAGAACGATATTTTCGGCATTGAGTTCCACGCCTTCCCCTTTAAACGCCTTCACGACTTCCCCCGTCGCCGCAATCGAAGCGCCGAGACGGGTACATTCCGCATCAAGAGAAATTTTGCTTTTATCGATGACGACTTGCAATTTCGTGAACGAAGTGCCGTCGGCAAGTTCCAAAAAGCAAACACTCGACGACTCGCGGAAGGTTCTTACCCAACCGCAGACGGTAATTTTTTTTCCGAGAAGGTCGCTCTCCTTTAAAACCTTTGAAATATCCGTATGCTTCATATTTACTCCTTAATAAGCACGTGCAAAATAGAGCGTGCTCGCCGCTTTCTTGCCGCAGGAGACACATTTGCATGCCGTGTGCTCTTTGCACGCAACGCGGCTTGTCGCCTGCGCAAATTCCTTTACTTTATCCTCGCAGGCGCGCTCTCCGCACCAGCCTGCGCGAACAAAGTTGCCGCCGTTCACACCGTCTAAAAGCTCCTGCAAGGTTTCGGCGTTTGTAATGCGTTCCGCCATTCGTTTTTTCGCTTTTTCATATAAATTTCCGGAAATCTCTTCCAAAAGGGATACGACTGCATTCTCTGCGTCGTCAAGCGGAAGCTCCGTCTTTTCGTATCCGTCGCGGCGGGAAACGGTCATTTTACCCGCTTCGATATCGCGCGGTCCCAATTCGATCCGCAAAGGAACGCCCTTCATTTCCCATTCGTTGAACTTCCAACCGGGAGAATTGTCACTGTCGTCCAATTTCACGCGGACACCCGCTCTTTTCAGCCGATCTTCGAGCAAACGGCAATTTGCCAGCACGCCCTCTTTCTTTGAAGCAATCGGCACGATAACGACTTGCACGGGCGCAACGACGGGCGGAAGCACGAGTCCGCGGTTATCGCCATGCGTCATAATGATAGCGCCGATAAGACGCGTCGATACGCCGAACGACATAGTATAGCCGTACTTCTGCGTACCGTCTTTATCAGTAAATTTAATATCAAACGCCTTCGAAAAATTCTGACCCAAATAGTGACTTGTACCCGACTGCAAACTCTTGCCGTCGTGCATCATCGCTTCCATGCCGTAGGTTGCGACTGCGCCCGCAAACTTTTCCTTCTCTGTCTTTTTCCCCGTGAGAACGGGCATTGCAAGGCAGTTCTTTGCAAACTCCTCATAGAGGTTCAGCATTTTGAGGGTCTCCTCTTCCGCCTCTTCTGCGGAGGCGAATACTGCGTGCCCCTCCTGCCATAAAAATTCGCTCGTCCTGAGGAACGGACGGGTCGTCTTTTCCCAGCGCATAATGTTCGCCCACTGATTCATACGAAGAGGCAAATCGCGCCAACTTTCGATCCACTTGCCGTACATAGTACCGATAATCGTTTCGGAAGTCGGACGAATGCAGAGCGGCTCCGATAGTTTTTCACCGCCTGCATGCGTTACGACCGCAACTTCGGGAGCAAAGCCCTCGACGTGCTCCGCCTCCTTCGTCATGAAACTCATGGGAATGAGTAGCGGAAAATATGCGTTTTCGTAACCGCTTGTTTGAAAGCGCTTGTTGAATTCGTTTTGGATATGCTCCCAAATTGCGTAGCCATAAGGGCGTATGACCATCGTACCCTTGACGGGTCCGTAATCGACGAGTTTTGTTTTAACGACTACATCGGTATACCACTGCGCAAAGTCCGCATCGATATCCGCAATTTGAGATACGAATGATTTTTCCATATTACGCCTCAAAAAATACTTTATTTATCCTGATTATACAGCATTTCAAAAAATTTGTCTATCATTTGGAAGAATTTTCCGCCGATTGGGAAACAGATTAGCAACCGCGACTTCCACCGCCGCCACCGCCTCCGCCCGAAGAGCCGCCGTGTCCACCGCCTCCGCCGCCCGAAGAACCGCCTCCGACCGAACCGATCCCGTGCGAAATACAACGCCCCAGCGAGGAAACGGAACTTCCGTTCATCCATTCGGGTGCGGTGATCCCAAGCACCTTATAACGCTTTTCCACCTTTTTCGAAATACCCATCACATAGCAGTACGGCAAAACGGTCGAAAACCATTCGGGGTTTTCGTCGAACAACAATTTAATGCGCGGAAGCTCCGCCGTGAGAAGAAATCGCTTGAATCCTTTCAACCTTCCCAAATCCGCGTTCGCCTCGCTTGTCCGCCGCGTCATAAAAAAATGTAAGATGTAGGCGACTGCCCACCAAACCACGGAGACGATGGAAAGAAATGCGTAGTCATAGTATATGAACGAATCAAAAAGGAGCGATCCCAAAGCGGGAAAGGGAAAGGTAACCATAAAAATCAACGGAACAAAGGAATACGCACTTATTCTGCCGTGATAATTGATTGCCGTTGCCGCCGCCAAAAAAATAAAGAAAAACAGCGAGACCGCGCTTTTAGACAGAATCGCATTATAAATGAGCATGAGAAGTACGGGCAATACGGCGGAAAAATACAAAAGACCGATTGATAAATTCCTTCTTTTATACATCGGATCGGGCAAGTCTGCTTCGAACTTCAAATTTCTTGCAGCCTGACGTAGTTTTATTTGCTTCGTCCTCGCGCCAAGCGTTACCGAACGGCGCAACGACTTTGTAGCAAGGGTATCGCCGTGTTCGCCGCTTTCGGACCGGAACAGCGCGTTAAAATATTCCGTTCTTTTATTCCCCTCTTTGGCAGGCAGATTTTCTATTTTGCGGATGATAATATTGCGCTTGCCGTCCTGTTCCAAAACAACATATCCCTTTGCCGCCCACTCTAAAATCAATGCCGGTACGTCCCGCATTCGTGCCTCCCCGTACAGTAGCGCAGAAGCGCGCATAAGCGAAATACCCTTCGGCGGAACGACCTCCGCGGGTTCGACCGCCTTGCGCGGGAAGTATATTATAGCGATCGAAACGCCCGCGATCATAAGTCCCGCTACGGGAAACACAAACAGCCAATAATACCAAACGTACGTACGCGCCGTTTGAAAATATCCTTCGGGCAGGAGAACTTGAACAGTATACCCCTTCTTTTTCGCATAGGGACGCGCAATTAAAGTTACGGATTTTTCCCCGATGCTCAGCTCTTCCTTTTTGTTCCCGTCGGGCGACCACGTTTGTTTATCGTTCGTCCGCATAGAAACTTTCGAAGCATCAATTTCATCGGGAAAGGCGACCGTAGCAGAAAACACCTTTGTGAGCGCCATTTCATAGCCCAAAACGTCGAAGGTGAAATCATCGCAGCCAGCGATCTTATCGTCGCTCATATCGTAAATGTACGAAAGAACAAATTCGTGGAAAGAAGCTTCATTCCTGATATCCGTCGCGTCGAAATAAGAGCCGTCCGCTTTCTGCATTTTTACAGAGAAAAACTGCCCCGCATTATAATAGCCTTGGGTAACCTTTGCGGCTTCCCCGTCGACTGTGGCTTTGATGTCCGAAATCTTTGCAAGATACTTTTTTCCGCTCTTTTTTTTGCCGTCTACGATACGCGTCGTTTTGGATATCCGCTGAATATCACGAATAAAGCCCGTATTGATTCCGCCCTTCTGAAATCCGACCTTGTACTTTTCCGCAACGGAAAAAGTTTTATCTTTGTTTACGTCGATTTCCACACGGGCTTCTTCAAACCAATAGTTCGTATCGGGCGTGAGCTCCTCCGCGCCTGCGTTCAACCTGTCCGTACCTGAAAGGCGCAACGGTAAAAGAGCGGTAAAAAACGCAACCGCCAAAAAGAATAACGTTATGAAATCTATTCTTTGAACTTTTTGTTTCGCCATTTGTTCAAAATTATATCACGCTCACTTCGGTTTGGCAAGTTATATGATCGCAAATCTTCCCATGAAAAATTTCAATAAAATACTTTAAAATCACTTCAAACACTTGAAAAACGATTATAAATTCTGTATAATAAAAAATATGGAAAAAATTTAAGTATTTTTTCCTAATCACGGCGCACTCAATCGATTGCGCAAGGATGAATTATGACGAAACAGGAACTATTTAATTTAAGAAACGGTACGGACGTGAGGGGCACTGCGATCGCGGCGCAGAACGATCCCGTAACACTCACGGACGAAGCGGTCGGGCTTATCGGCAAAGCGTTCTTCGTTTGGGCGGCGCAAAAAACGGAAAAAAAATCCCCAAAAATCGCCATCGGCTTCGACTCGCGCCTATCCTCTCCGCATATCGCTTCTCTTTTGGCGGAAGCGGTATCCCTTTCGGGGGGCGACGCGGTTTTGACTGGGCTTTCCTCCACACCTTCTATGTTTATGCTCTTGCAGTCGGATTTCGGCGCAGACGCTTCGATCATGGTAACGGCAAGCCACCTGCCCTATCGCAAAAACGGTTTGAAATTCTTTTTAAAGAGCGGCGGACTCGAAGGAAACGATGTGCAGGAAGTGCTTCAAATTGCGGCAGAAGGCAATTTTGCACAGGGAAAAGGAACGATCAGTAAAAAGAGCTATTTAAACGAATATGCCGAAGGGCTCGTAAACATGGTGCGGAAACAATGCGGGGAAGAGAAACCTCTTTCCGGTAAACGCATCGTCGTGGACGCGGGCAACGGCGCAGGCGGCTTCTACGCCGACCTCGTGTTAAAACCGCTGGGCGCGGACACTTCTGGCTCGCAGTTTTTAGAACCTGACGGTAACTTCCCCGGACACATTCCAAATCCCGAGAACGAAGAAGCAATGCAAAGCGTATGTAAAGCCGTCGTCAAAAACAAAGCGGACTTAGGCATTATCTTCGATACCGACGTCGACCGTGCGGGCGCGGTCTCTCCAGACGGAGAGGAAATCAATCGTAACCGCTTAATCGCTCTCATATCCGCAATTCTGTTGGAGGAGCAAAAGGGCGCGTATATCGTGACCGACTCCGTAACGAGCGACGGACTCGCCGCATTCATTGCAAAAAAAGGCGGCGTCCACAGGCGTTTTAAGCGCGGATATAAAAATGTGATCAACGAAAGCAAACGGCTGAACGCAGAGGGAAAATATTCCCCTCTTGCGATCGAAACGAGCGGTCACGCCGCGCTCAAAGAGAACTACTTTTTGGACGACGGCGCCTATCTCGTCACCAAACTTCTCATTTCGCTTGCCCGCCTTACAAAGGAAGGGAAAAATCTTCTCGATCTCATTAAAGACCTGCCCGAACCCAAAGAAGCAACGGAAGTCCGACTGAAATTCGAAACACCCGATTTTAAAGCAGCAGGAAAGGACGTTATCTCCGACCTTACCGTAACGGCGATCGAAAAGCCCTACCTCTCTCTTGCGCCAGATAACTGCGAAGGCGTTCGGATCAACTTCGACAAATCTCACGGAAACGGTTGGGCGCTCGTACGAATGAGCTTACACGAACCCATTCTTCCCATCAATGCCGAAAGCAACGAACAAGGCGGGTTAAAAAAGATTCTGAACGAGCTTTATAAAAACCTAAAAAACTATCCTTTCCTCAATACCGAAAATCTGAAAAAATCATTATAAGGAGTTTTATATGAATAACAGCACGATCAACGCTATCCGCATTTTATCTGCGGAAGCTATTCAAAAGGCAAATTCGGGTCACCCCGGACTTCCCCTCGGTTCCGCGCCCATCGCCTATGCGCTTTGGCAGAACCACCTTAAATTCAACAATACGGATCCCAAATGGGACGATCGCGATCGCTTTATCCTTTCTGCGGGGCACGGCTCCATGCTCAACTATTCCCTTTTGTATCTCTATGGATTCGGACTTACCAAAGAAGATTTAATGAATTTTCGTCAGCTCGGCAGCAAGACCCCCGGACATCCCGAATACGGTCACACCGCGGGAATCGAAACGACCACAGGTCCCCTCGGACAGGGTATTGCCAACGCCGTCGGCATGGCGGTTGCGGAAGCGCACCTTGCGGCAAAATTCAACCGCGACGGCTTCCCTGTCGTAGACCACTACACCTACGCACTCTGCGGCGACGGCTGTTTAGAGGAGGGAATTTCTTACGAAGCGTGTTCCTTTGCAGGAACGCACGAACTCGGAAAGCTCATTCTCTTCTACGACGATAACGATATTACGATCGAAGGAAATACGGATATCACCTTCAAAGAGGATGTTGCAAAGCGCTTCGAGGCGCAGAATTGGCAGGTGCTCAATGTCGATCTTGTGAAGAATCCTGACGACGTTGCGCTTATTAACGCCGCGATTGAAAAGGCAAAAGTGGAAACGAAAAAGCCCTCCCTCATCATCTGCAAAACGAAGATCGGCTACGGAACTCCCCTTGAAGGAAGCCACAAATGCCACGGCGCGCCATTGGGCGCAGAAAATCTGCAAAAGACGAAAGATAATTTTAAATGGACAAACGCGCCTTTCGATGTCCCCGCAGAAGTTTTAAAACACACTGCAGAAGCAGGCAATAAGGGCGCAAAAATGCAAGAAGAGTGGAAGGCAATGTTTGCGAAATACGAAAAGGCATATCCCGAACTTGCAAAGGAATACAAGGCGGCAATAAAAGGCGAACTTCCCGACTTTACCAAAGCGGAAGACCTCTTTCAATGGGATAAACCCATGGCGACCCGCCAGACTTCGAGCGTCGTTCTCAACAAGATCGCGGCAAAAGTACCCTCTCTCATGGGCGGAAGCGCAGACCTTGCCCCCTCTAACCTCTCCGAAATGAAAGATACGGACGATATCTCCTACGGCGACTTTACCCCCGAAAACTTTGCGGGAAGAAATATGCACTTCGGTATCCGAGAACACGCTATGGCGGCGATCGCGAACGGTATGCAACTACACGGAGGTTTGCGCGCTTACTGCTCCACGTTCTTTATCTTCTCCGACTACTGCAAACACGCCATGCGCCTCTCGGCTCTTATGAATATCCCCGTCGTCTATATTCTGACGCACGACTCGATCGGGGTAGGCGAAGACGGTCCCACCCATGAACCCGTAGAACAGCTCATTGCGCTCCGTTCGATCCCCAATATGAAGGTCTACCGCCCGGCAGACGGCAAGGAAACGGCGGCGGCATGGATTTCGGCGCTTAGCGGCACCGCGCCTACCGCGCTCGTGCTCACAAGGCAGAACCTTCCCCAATACAAGAACAGCGGACTTGACGCACTCAAAGGCGGCTATATTTTAAAGGACTGCACTGGCGCTCCCGACCTACTCTTAATCGCAAGCGGTTCGGAAGTCGAACTCTGCGTAAAAGCGCAGGAAGAACTTGCAAAAGAAAACATTAAAGCGCGCGTCGTATCCATGCCCTGTATAGAGGAATTCGAAAAGCAGAACACGGAATACAAAGAAAGCGTTATTCCCTCTTCCGTAAAAGCGCGCGTCTGCGTGGAAGCAGGCTCGCCTTACAGTTGGTACAAATACGCAGGCGAAAAGGGCGAGATCGTGGCAATGTCCACTTTCGGCGCAAGCGCCCCTGCTCCTCAACTCTTCAAGCTCTTCGGTTTTACCGTTGAAAACGTCGTCGAAAAAGCAAAACTCACTCTGAAAAAGTAATTTTTAAGAGCGTTTGAGTATGATTTATGAAAACGCTCTCATACTGTTGCCATGAAAAAAAGAAACTTTTTGTTGCCTCTTTTTACCCTATCTCTTGCAGTCGCGTTCTTTACAAGTTGTAACAACGACGGCCACAACAAGGATAAGTACGATATTTATTCCAACGCCTCACGCTATTCCGCAGGAAACGGCACGATCGAAAGCGTTTCCTCTATCGACGTGGAATGGGTTAGCGGTAAGGTAAATCTCGAATATAGCGACGAAAACGTATTTACATTCAAAGAAGAGACCGACTACGATTTGGAGAGCAATGAATCCGTAAAAATGCGTTGGTATTTAGACGGCGGAACTCTCAAAATCAAATTTGCGAAATCAGGTGCGAAAATCATCGAAAATTTACAAAAAACACTTACCTTGACGGTACCGAACGGCGCTGCACTCCAAGAACTCGACATCGAAACGGTCTCGGCAAATATCAATTGTAATTTGAACGCACGGAAAGCAGACTTTGAAACTGTTTCCGGAAAAATCAATTTTACAGACGCAGTCGTTACGGGCACTCTGAAATTCGGAACGGTTTCAGGTGAAGTCAATTATTCGGCGAAAACTCTCCCCGCCTTGCTCGATGCGGAAACCGTTTCCGGAAACCTGCGATTCGGCTTTCCCGAAGACGCTTCCTTCTCGGTCAAATTCGAGAGTCTGAGCGGAAACATGAACACCGACAGCTCATTTAATGGAACGCAAAACGGAAAATATTTTATCGTTAACGGCGGCTTGACTAAAATAGATGCAGAAACCGTTTCCGGAAATCTTACGATTGAAAAAACCATCGTATAAACAGATTAAAATAAAAAACGGCTGAATGATCAGCCGTTTTTTATTTTAATCTTTGTAATGCTCTACGTTCCTGCCCGAATCCCACAGCCGTTCAAGATAATAAAACAGGCGGGACTCATCGTTAAAAATATGCACGATCACGTCGCCATAATCGAGTACACCCCAACGACCTTCGCGCAAGCCCTCTTTTCGAACAGCAGTCAAACCTTGTTTTTCGAGTTCTTCTTCCACATGATCGCCAAGCGCACGTACCTGCGTAGTACTCGTACCCGAGGCAATCACAAAGTAACTGCACATCACCGTCTGATCGGCAACGTTTACCGTTACAATATCGTGCGCTTTCTTATCGGAAAGCGCTTTGCAAACAGCTAAAGCAAGTTCTTTTCCTTCCATATTTTCACTCCTGATTCACTTATTATGCGTGACATATTACTGCGTTCTTTGCCGTTTTAGCCAATTATATGCCCTTTGGGTCAAAGAATATATTGCAGAACCCTTATTTTGATTCTCGGCAAGATAAGCGATCTGACGCTCAAAACAGAGCAACAGGCATTTGTCCAAATCCCGCCAAAACACTTTACGGAGTTCATCTATCCCCTCAAACGATCTTCCGGATTCCAACATGTCCGCAACAAAAATGAGCTTGCCGAGCGTCGTCATATCCTCTCTTCCGCTCGTGTGATAGCGGATCGCGTCGATAATTTCTCCGTCCGTAATTCCGAATTCACGCTCCGCAAGATACGCGCCTGTATACTGATGCACAACGGGAGCGGGAACCTCGGCTGGAAGAACGAATTCCTTTAATAACGGTGAATCTAAGGAGACGTATTTTCCGCAGTCGTGAAGCGCGGCAGCAAGCAACGCCTTATCTTCCGAAATACACAGACTCCTTGCTCTCGCTACCGCCATAAGCGCTACGCGGAAGCTGTGCTCCCTGCGTTCCTCTTTTTCCAGTGCAAGCGCGGACGCGATTACGGAATATTGATACAAGTTTCTTTCTTCAATATACTCCGCTACGCGGGGGTCGAGTCCATTCGTTTCCTTTCCGAAGGCAATTCTAACCCTAAGTTCCGTAGAAGATATTTTATCGCCCGTAAAAGGTATTTCAACGTAATCACAATGAAAACGTTCTTTAAACCTTAGGTGCGTTTTAGAGACGCTCTCATCCCCTCTGGCACAGGCGGCAAGCGTAGCGGTCGCAAGAATACGTTCGGGATTTTTCCAAGTAAAAAAGTCTTCCAACATATCCGCGCCGACAAGAAAATAGAGTTGACTCCCCTCGTACATCTTTGCAAAATGCTCTACGGTGATATAGGTGTAACTCTTTTCCTGACGGATAAGTTCAAAATCGCTTACTTCCGCATAACTGAAATCTTGAAGCGCAAGGCGGCACATATTCAGGCGATCCTCACCGCTTGCCACCGCACCGCGCTCCTTATGCGGTGCAAGGAAGGAAGGAATCACGATCACTTTATCGAGCGAAAGCGCCTCTTTTGCCGCTTTCATATATTCGATATGTTCGTTATGAATCGGGTCGAATGAGCCGCCGAACAAAGCAATCTTCATACAGCCGCATTATACAATATTTTTTAGGTAAATGCAAGTTTAAATTCAATATTTTGCGGGAAAAATTACGGTATGAAAAAAATTGACCTCACGCTTGTCGCGGACTGCGCATTTTACGGCTTTGCCGCATGGTTCCTCTCAATCGGACTCTTACGCTACTTCCGTATGCAGTTAACGCCTGCCGCAATTCTTTCAAGCCTGATTTCCTTCTCCGTCACGGGTGTCGTCTTTCTGCTCTCCTATCACAGGCGCTTAAAAAAGCGTTTAAGCAAAAAGGAAACCGAAGCGCAGGAAGCCCTGCTCTTACACCTTGCGCTCGAAAAAGAGGAACGCGTTCGCACCGCCCTTCTCACGGCGTTTCTTGCCGACAAAAAGACGGCACAATGTCAGGATGATGCGTTGTTCGTAGACGGCTCGCTTTGCATTCCCCGCTTTACGATGCAGCCGCTTTCCGCCGATGAAGTAGCCCGCATTCTCCGCGCCCACGGACAGAAAAGCGTGAAGATTTTATGCAACTCGCTCACACCCGAAGCAGAAAAACTCGCCGCCTCGTTCGGAATTGAAATCATGCGGAAGAACGAAATATATTCACTATTTACGCGCACCGAAACGATACCCTCCCCGCTCATTTTAGCCGAGCTTCCGCGCAAGAGCATCAAACGCACACTTCGGCGTATCGTTTCCAAAAAGAGTGCCCGTCCCTTTTTTACAAGCGGAATTCTGCTTCTTATTATGAGCCTGTTTACCTTCTTCCCAATATATTATCTGATTTCGGGCAGTGTACTCACTATCCTTGCGATTTTCGTGCGATTCATTGGATTTTCTGCGGAAACCGCCTGATTATGCGTGACATATTACTAAATAAACCATAAAAAACCGCCCATCCAAGGCGGTTTTTTATGATTTTACTGAAATTTAAATTTCCGTTACGCTCCTGATAGCTCGGGGCAAAACTTCAATAACGTCCGAAACGGTAGGTGCATATTGCCCGAATTCCTCCTCCGCAAACTCTCCGGCACGCCCGAAAACGTAACACGAAACGCACGCCGCGTCAAAGGGCGAAAGTCCGCGCGCACAGGTACCCACAAGGAAACCCGTTAAAATATCGCCGCTTCCGCCTTTGGCAAGCGCGGGAGACCCTGTATTGTTGATCGCGGTACGAACCCCGTTTGTAATAAGTGTTCTGTTGTTTTTAAAAATAAGCGTAACACCGTATTGCGAAGCAAACTTCTGTGCGATCGGGACAGCGTTTTCAAGCACCTCCTTCACGCTCTGATTACTCAACCGTGCAAACTCCTTAGGATGCGGCGTTAAGATCACTTCGCAAGATTTCCTTTCAAGAGGCTTTAATCCAAACTCCGCAAGCACGGTGAGCGCGTCTGCGTCTAAAATAAGCGTCCCCCTATATCCGCTCAAAAGCTGAGTGATAATGGAATAAAGTCCCGTAGAAACGCCCGAACCCATACCGATCGCCAAAGCATCGGAAGCGAGCATTCCGTCGTCAAGCGCGTTAAAGTCCTCTACGATACAGGAGGGAAGCGCAGTTGCCGCCGATACACACAGGCGTTCGGGAACACGCAAAGTCGTATATCCCGCACCCGAACGAAGCGAAGCGGACGCCGCAAGCATTGCCGCCCCCATTCTTGCACCGCTCGTCACGATACAGGATTTGCCGAACATTCCCTTGTTTACGTTGGAGTGTTTTTTAGGGAAAAACACTTTAACGTCGCCGTCCTCCCAAACCTCAACGCCTCCCTTCTTACCGTAATCAACTCCTATATCCGCAACCGTGATCTTTCCCGCATGATCCGCTCCTTCGTTCAGAAGAAGGGAATTCTTCATACACCCGATTGAAACCGTTTCGTCCGCATACACGCAGGGAGAAAACACTATACCGTTTTCCGCAAGACCACTCGGCAGATCGCAGGAAATCACATAACTGCCCTGTGCGTTGATCCAGGAAATCAGCTTTGCATATTCTCCTTCGGGCGGACGCTTAAGCCCAGTGCCGAACACACAGTCCACGATAAGAGGGAACTTCTTCTTGGGAATACGCGTAAAGATTTCCCCTTTATAGCGAATCTTTACAAGTGCGGATTCGGGAGACAACTTCTCCGTAAGACACAGCACCTTTACAAGCCTCGACTGTTCCGTAAGTATCCGCGCCGCAACGAATCCGTCGCCTGCATTGTTTCCCGAACCGAGCGCGAAAAGCACTTCCGTCAGTTGAAGCCGATCCATCGCCGAAGCAACCTTTTGGGCAAGCGCTTCTCCCGCTCTCTCCATGAGCTCGCGCGTTTTAACGCCCGCCGTGACCGCCTTGCGATCCGACTCCCACGCCTCTTTATTCGAATATGCTCTGTACATATATTTTCGCTCCTTACAAAATCAAATTTTTAAACTTATTTCAGCCGCCGAGAGAAGAATTCTCTTACCCTGTCTCTCTATCTCCAACCTGCCGTCCGAAGAAATTTTTGTTGCCCTTGCCCGATACGTTTCGCCGTTTTGCAAAACCGTGATCTCGCGCCCTAAAAAATGCACGCGTTCAAGGTAATCGTCAAAGGAATCCTCTCTTTGCAGATTTTGAATAAGAACGTCCCGCGCTTTTTCGCATGGAATTTTCTTTCCCGCAACCTCGGAAAGACTGACCGCGATTTGGCTCAATTCCCCCAAATCGTTACATACGTTCAAGCCGATTCCAATGACGCTGGATTTTACCCTGCCGCCGTCGAGCGCATTTTCCACAAGAATACCTGCAAGCTTTTTCCCTGAAAGATACACGTCGTTCGCCCATTTAATTTGAGGAGAAAGCCCGAACGCTTCCGCTGTTTTACATACCGCAACGGCGGCGTGCGCCATGATCAGGAACGCGTCCTTTGCGGAAAAGTCACGGTAGAAGGTCAACGCCGATAAATAAACGCCCCCTTCGCCCGAGAGAAAAGAACGTCCTTTCGTCCCCTTTCCGCCCGTCTGCTTTTTGGCAACAACGATCCGATTTTCCCCCGAATTGAGATAACGCTTAATATACTCGTTGGTAGAGCCTGTCTCTTCGAGAAATTCAATCTTCATCCTTCAAACTCTCTATCGCCTGTTTACAGGTATCGTAATCAAACCCTTTGGAAATAAGATTGCGGTACGCCTTTCGAAGCGTCGCCTGATCGAAGGGCTTTCCGCGCATATACTTTTCAAGGCACTTCTTCGCACTCTCCGTTTCGTCCGTAAGCGACGAAAGCACAGATTCGATAATTTGCCCGTCTACCCCTTTTTGCTTCAATTCAAGCTGAATCAGTCTGCTTCCCTTGCGCTTGGAAGCGCCTGCCGCATACGAAGCGGCATACGTTTCGTCGTCGACGTAACCGTAGTCTTTCATTTTGTCAATAACATAGTTTTCAACTTCCTCCAAATATCCCTTCTTTTTGAGAAAAGTACGGATCTCCTTTTCCGTTTTCATCGATACGGAAATATGTCTAAGAGCCTTATCGAGCGCGGTCATTTTTTCGCTTTCGAGCTGTAAATGCGAAAGAAAATCAGTATCAACGCTCATTCCCGCTCTTAACCCGTTGGCAAGCGCGGTATCGAGCTTCATTCCGCAATAGAATTTTCCGTCGATTTCGATATTGCAACGCGTTTTATCCTTTTGTTGCGGCGTTATCGATGTGATTTCGAACATCCTACACCCCGCTCCACGTTCGATTCGCCTTGAACCACTCGGTTTCTTTTAAAATAAGGGAATGATTGCTCCCCGTCACGCTGAAATCGATCCCGTTCGAACGAACGACAATATTTCCGTTCATGGAAACGACGTTCCAGCTTTTTTTAGGTTCCAACACGATATCGACCGCCAACGAAGTCACATAAATTTTATCTGTGTATTTCGAAAGTCTGTCTATCGTAGCCTGTGCGGGAAATGCATTTTCGGGATTAAACTGGCTAGCGTCCGACGGATACTCCGGAGTTCCCGCACAGGTGCATATACAAACAGTCTCCGGCTTTATAACGGAAAGCAATTTCTCCGACGAGGAAGTTTTACTGCCGTGATGACCTCCCTTATACAGTTTACATTGCGGAAGCGAATTACTCTCCACAAGAGAAATCTCGCCTTTCTCCTCCAAGTCTCCCGTAAACAAATAATTGTAAGTTCCCTGTGTAATTAAAACGCATACCGAATAGTTATTTTCGCCTGTTCCCGAATCGAATTCTTCATAATATTTTTGATATAAAATGCTCATCGTCACATTTTCGGCAAGCGCATAAGTGCGCTGTGCACCGTTCTCATTGTTCCAGCACTCAAGCGCGGTATAGTGTTTCGCTCCTGAATTTACCTCGGCATCACGCGCCGCAACATATTTTCCATATACCGACGTCGGCTTATTTTCTTTTTTCGTTTTGGCAAAATCGATAATCGTTTTACAGTCGAAACTTTCGAATATCCCCCTTTCGGAACTTGTACTGTAAAATGCCCCGATATGATCTTCATGCGCATGCGTTGCGATTACATATTCAAGCGTCCCGTCGGTACAGTATTCGTTGATATAAGAAATCAACGTTGAAGCGGAATTATTTTTGGACCCCGCATCAATCAATACTTCCGTATTGCCTATCTTAACAAGTGTACAATCGCCCACATATTTATTCCCAAGCTCTAAAAAGTGAATAGAAATTTCATCGGTAGCAAACGCCGGGGGCGCCGGCTTCTTTTTATAGACCAAAAAGTACCACAAAAGACCCGCGACAATGGCGATAACGAGCAAGATCGCAACAAGGGAGAAAAATATTTTCGGATTCTTTTTTGCGGCATTCTCAGCGGCGCGCGCCGCCTTTTTTGCCGTTTGATTTCTCTTGTTCGCCATAAACTTCTCCTTAAACGAGTTTGAGCGCCACGGCAATGTTTACGACCGCCGTATCTATATTGTGCAAAAGCCGATTGAGAGCAACCTGCGCCCCTTCGTCGATTTCGCCGTTTTCAGTAGTACGCAAAACCGCAATAATCATATCGAAATTCTTATAAACGATCTCCGTATCAGCACGTAAAGTCGCAAAGGCGGGGTCTTTCCCCGTCACCTCGATCCGGTGCATTTCTTTGATCGCAAGGTTCATTTCCGTAAAGAGCGCAAGATTCCCCTTTTCAAAAAGTTCCTTCATTGCGGCATTCAACCGCACGAGCTGTTCGCAAAAAAGCTGTAAATCGTTCATTATAATTCCACTCCGTTCTTTTTTAAAAGCTCCCGCGCGGTTTCTATACTATCTACTCCCGTTGCATTTTTTACGGGAGCAAACTCTCTTTCCCTTTCAACCTCGAAGGACAGACAGCCTTTTAAGAGATGGATCAAATCTAATATCAGCGTCTCATATTTATAGGCGTTTTCCGTTTGAGGAAAAACATATTTCTCCCCGTCGAAAAAATCTACTTTCTTTTTTGCACGGTGTACGGGAATTTTTTGACCGGCAACCTCTTCAAGCGCGGAAATACGGAAGAGATAATTGAGAATAACGCCGTTCCCAAAGAGAAGTTCCCCCTCGTTATCCCGTGCGTTTGCCGTTTTTTTGTCAAGTTCGTAATATTCGATAATATCGGGAAAGCCCCCGCGCTTGCAAAGCACTCCTACCCGTTCTTCGGGAGAATTCTTTTTCACTGTCTTTGCGCCGCAGGCGTTACCGCTTAAATAAGTCGCGCCCAAAAACACGGGGTCGGCGATACGCTGTAATACGTTATCAACGGAAAATACGTTGAACCACTCCACGCCCTGTGCCTTCATTTTTTCAACAAGTCCGGCACGTTGCATAGAAGAGAACCATCCGCCGTTTCCGTTGGGCGAAAGAGCGAGCCTTCCCCTGTCTTCCAATAATATTTTTCCGTTCAAATCGGTACAGGGCGCCATATCCTGTTTGAAGAAGAAAACGTCCTCTTGCGCATAACCGAAATAAGCGTGCTTTTTCAAAAATGCGCGTGTCGTCCGATCGTTTTTATCACTCGTCATAATGAGAAGCGGAACGCGCGCGCCGTACTTATCGACTACCGCTAAAAGATTTTTGATTTGGCATTCGAAAATATACAGATGCTTTGTAAGGCCCAAATCGTAAGCACCCTTGGGAGCGGAAGAACCGAGCCGCGTACCCTGTCCGCCTGCAAGCATAACGGCAGCCACCTTACCCTCGCGCAAAAGCTTTGTCCCCGCATTTTCAAATTCTTGATAATGGTTTTTTATCTCTTTGAGTGAAAGTCCCGAAAGCGGCTCTATTCCCCCGCAACGTTCTACGGGTTTTTCTTCGAGAAGCGCCCAATCGATTGCAGAAATCTCGTTTAAGAATGCTTTCTGCATTTCTTGATTGAACATACCGAACCCGCTTAAAAGATGTTCCTGCCCTTTACTTTTTAATAACAATTTGATTTCTTCGTAATTTTTCATAATTTATATGTTTTGTTTCACCAAAAGAAACGCCCCCGCGGTATAAGATTTTCCGTAAACGCGCAATACCCCGTCCTCTTCGCCGTAATCAAGGTCGGTATAAGCGCAGTCTAAACGGTAATCCTCAAGCGGAATTTCGGCAATGTCGTCTGTACCGAGGAAGTGCGTTAAAACAAGCTTGCGCCCGTTAAATTCTTTTTGATAAATCTGCCTCCCGACGGGAGCACGGTAAGAAGTAACATTGCAGTCGATTTGCGTAATATCGCCGTAGCGGACGATATCTTTTATCTCGGAATAAAAATTCAAACCGTTTAAAATCAAATTCCGTTTTTCATCCGTCATATTCGTAACGTCGCCCGAAAGACAAATTCTGCCCATGAATGCCGCGCAAAGCGAATAAACCGTGCGCGAATCCGATTCCTGCTCGCGTAAAACCGCCCAGATCTGTGACTGACGGGCAGGTATCACACGCGAAACGTTTGCCGCCACAAGCGGGATCTCATTGCATTCGTGCGCATCCGAAAAAGAGCACATAGAAACCTTACTCATTCTGAGCGGTTCGATACGGCTGCCGCCCGACGAGCAGTTTTCAATGACGATCCCTTCGACCTCTTTCAGTTTATCCAGCCATTTCAAGCTCTCTTCCGCAAGTTGCCGCCCGCCTTCCCCCAAAGACTCCGCGCCGTCACAACCCAACCCATAGGCTTCGTTATAGTCGATTTTCAAGTATCCGAACCCGTTCTTTTTTAAAAATCCGAGTAACCATTCCCTTAAATATTCGTCGGCTTCGGGCTTTCTTAAATCGAGAAAACGGCGATTTTTACCGGTAATCACTTCACCGTCCCGCTTTAACAACAGCTTTTCTCTATGAAACAGTTCGCTTTTTTCAGCCGCAACTTCGAATTCGAACCAAATACCGGGGATCATGCCCCGCGCTTTGATTTTATCCGCCGCCGCCTTAACTCCGTGCGGAAAAAGTCCTTTATTCTCGATCCAATCGCCGCCCGCAAGACTCCAATCGTCGTCTTTGGGTTTAAACCATCCGCAATCAATGACAAACGTACCGATCGGAAAACCTTCTATCGCATTCAGAATTTGATCGATACTCTCTTCCGAAGGCGTACCCCAAGTCGTACAGTACTCGTTAAAGAGCACGGGCATATCTTCTTCGCTTGCAGGGACCTTCAACCGCCCGTCCGCATGGTGCACGAAAGCATTGCAGACGGCGTTCACGCCTCCCCCTTCCCTGACCGTAAAATATGCTTTATGCGTTAAAAAGTGTTCGCCGTTCTTTATTTCTTTGCGCCAGTGTCCCGTTTCGAAATCAGCAAGACCGCTCGTAAGCATTACGCCCGCGCGTTCAAGCGATACTTCCATCTGCCAGGAAAACGGCGCCTCCACGGTCATTCCCCATATTACACCGTCGATGTCCTCGATTGCTGCAAACGGATAGTATCCGCGGTTCGGCATACTGCCGACCGAACCCCATTTTTCGCTCTTTAAACCATAATTCGCCCAACTTTGTTCAAGCCCGAGATCGAAGAAATTTTCCTTTTTCAGCTTGCATTCGCGCGACCATGCGCTCGTCATGCGGTAAAGCGAAAACTTATCCGCCCCGTTCGCGGATACAAGCGAAAAGCAGCCGCTCTGCAAAAATTCGAGCGTTTTCGTCTTTCCCGTTCTGTTCTCGTAGTCCACGGTTGCAGTAAACACACCCGTCTTTTCATCGTAACGAAGAACGTGCGTGTAATAATTCCCCGCGCCGTCCGTTAAGAACGTTTCGACGCCGCTTTTATCCGCCGTCTGCTTTTCAACGTGCAAAACCGTGCTTTCGCGGTTTTGCATGCTGATTCCGCGCGAATAGTCTAAAAGCGACCTGTCGCCCGTAAATGCGACTTGAATTAACGGATCAGGCTGAAATTTTACGCTGTCGAATATTCTCGACTTCGGTAAAACGGTAAGTCCGATACTCTTTCGATCGGCAAACGTCGTCTCGGAAAAATAGAGCGCAGTATCGCCGAAAACATATTTTTGAAAAAACATAAAACCTCACAAACCGCGAGGCGGGGCGAGACTTTAAGCCCCACCCCGTTGCCCGGTTTTACAACAAGAATTAAAGTTTCGCCTTCCAAATTTGATCCGACCAAATAAGTTGTCTTTTGAATTCGTCAATTTTAGTATTTTCGTCAATGAGAACCACTTCCATTCCCCACATATTACCGAGGTCGACAACCTCCTGCGCAGTCACAACAGAAGATACCACGGTATGGTGTGCTCCGCCCGCATAGATCCATGCGGCAACGCCTTCCTTGAAGTTAGGCTTATATTTCCACATGAGCCCGCCCGTAGGCAAGTTAGGCATCTTTTGCGGATATTGCACAAGTTCGATTTTCTGCACGATAAGGCGCATTCTGTCGCCCATGTCGACCATAGAGACCGCAACCGCTTCGGGCGACATGATTCCCTCAAATACAAGGCGTGCGGGATCGGACTTGTCGCCGATCCCAAGCGGATGCACCTGAATTTCGGGCTTCATCGCCGCGAATTGCGGGGACACTTCAAGCATATGCGCACCGAGACAGAGTCCCTCTTTTAAATCATAGGTATAGTCCTCCATGAGTCCCGTTCCCTTTTGATCCGCCATATACTGCATAACCGCACCGAGCGCGGCGATCTTCCAATCGCCCTCCGCACCAAATCCGTAACCCTTGCTCTGCAAATCCTGAATCGCAAGTCCGGGAAGTTGATTAAGTCCGTGGAGAGAGCCGAAGTGATCGACGATACCGACATATCCGCCTTTATCTTTGCAGAACCTATCTATCGCGATTTCATATCTCGCCTGTTCTCGAACAACATCGACGCGTTTCGTCGCCATGGTATACTTTTGTTCGTATTCCTCCATGAGCGCGTCTACTTCTTTTTCACTCACGGTACCGATATAATCTACAAGGTCTCCGATCGGATAATAATCCACCTGCCAGCCGAGTTTGATATGCGCCTCGACCTTATCCCCTTCCGTAACTGCTACATCGCGCATATTATCCGAAAAGCGGCAGACCTTGACCGTCTTGGAAAAAGCGTATCCCGCGGCAACCTTACACCAGGAAGCAAGCTCTTTAAGCGCATCGGGATCTTTATAGTAGCCGACGACTACCTTGTTATCCATTCTCAGACGCGCTACGATATAACCGAATTCCCTGTCGCCGTGAGCCGCTTGATTCTCGTTCATGAAATCCATGTCAATAGTCGCGTAAGGGAGTCTTTCGTTGTACTGCGTTGCGAAGTGGCACATGGGCTTTTGCAGCATTTTAAGTCCTTTGATCCACATTTTTGCAGGCGAGAAGGTGTGACACCAGGTAATGATACCGATACAGTTATCGTCTGCGTTTACTTTTCTGATTGCCTCGACCACTTCGTCCGAACTCTTGCAAGTCGTAAGATATTTGACCGTGACGGGCATAAACCTATCGACGTAATCCGCCATTTCCTCGGAGTGCGCGGCAACGTGTGATAAAACGTCCTCTCCGTAAAGCGTTTGCGAACCTGTAAGCCAATAAACCACTTTTTCTTTCATTTTACTTTCTCACATATAATAAATTATTTTTTTGTTTGACCGTAATAAGCGTTTTTACCGTGCTTGCGTAAATAATGCTTGTCCATCATAAATTTGTCCGCGCGTTTCACGTCGGGATTGACCGTTTCGGTGATAAACGCCATTTTCGCAACCTCTTCAATGACGGTTGCGTTATAAACGGAATTCGCCCCGTCTTTGCCGAACGCAAAAACGCCGTGGCTCTTTATAAGTACGCCCGGTACTTCCAAAGGATCAAGCTTTTCTTCACGGAATTTTTCTATGATCGCAAGCCCCGTATTCTTTTCGTATTCACCTTCGATCTCCGCTTTCGTAAGCGATCTTGCACAGGGAATATCACCATAAAAATAATCGGCATGTGTCGTTCCGTAAAAGGGTATGTCCCTTCCCGCCTGCGCCCAGGAGGTTGCAAACGTGGAATGGGTATGCGTAACCCCGCCTACGCTTTGAAAAGCCTTATAAAATTCGAGGTGCGTTGGCGTATCGGACGAAGGATAAAGATTTCCCTCCACCACTTTTCCGTTCAAATCGACGACGACCATGTCGTCCGCCGTCATACCGTCGTAGCCGACCCCAGAAGGCTTAATGACGACAAGCCCCTTTTCTCTGTCGATTTCGCTTACGTTGCCCCAAGTAAAAAGCACGAGTTTGTTTTTTTTAAGGTCAAGATTTGCTTTGAGTACTTTCTTTTTAAGTTCTTCTAACACAATTCCCCTCCTGTTTTATGCCATATCTTTGACCGCCTGTCTTACGATGGGAAGTCCCCTTTTATAGCGTTCCGTATACCTTTCGAACCCCTCTTCGTCCTCGGGATCGGGTACAAGCGTGACACCTTGTTGATTTGCAAACACTCTGTTTTCGAGATAATCCGAAAGTTCTTCCTTCCTCTCTTTATGAATCAGAAAGTTTGCAAGCACTGCCATGCCCCATGCACCGCCCTCGCCCGCCGTTTTCATGAGCGTCACGGGCACACCGAGCGCCGCGGCTAAAAAGCTCTGTCCCACGCGCTCCGTTTTAAAGATTCCGCCGTGTCCTGTAATCCTGTCAAGTTTTACGCCCTCTTCTTTGAGCATAATGTCGCAACCCATTTTCAGTGTTCCGAATGCGGAATACAGGTGTGCGCGCATCATGTTTGCAAGCGTGAATTTCGATTCGTGCGTGCGCACGAAAAGCGGCCTTCCTGCGTTTACTTCGGTAATATTTTCACCCGAAACATAGTTGTAAGAAAGCAATCCTCCGCAATCCTTATCGCCCCGTTCCCCTTCAAAATAGAGCAGATCGTAAAGCTTCCATTTAGGGATATCCACGCCCGCAAGGCTTGCAAATTCACCGAATACGTTTACCCACGCGTTTAAATCGGACGTGCAGTTATTGCAATGCACCATACCTACAAGATCTCCCGCAGGAGTCGTAACGAGGTCGATTTCGGAATACGGCTTTGAAAGTTCCTTTTCGAGCACAATCATTGCAAATACGCTCGTACCCGCAGAGACATTGCCCGTGCGGGGTTTGACGCTGTTCGTTGCGACCATACCCGTTCCCGCGTCGCCTTCGGGCGGACAGAATGGAATACCGCTCTCCAAGTCGCCTTCGGGATCGAGGAGTTTTGCGCCGCTCTCAGTAAGCACACCCGCATTCTCGCCCGCAACCAAAATTTTAGGCAGAATCTCCTCCGCTTTAAAGGGAACCTCTCCTCCGATCAGATCGTTGAACTGTTTGAGCATTTTTGGATCATATTGTTTCGTCGCGGGATCTACGGGAAACATACCCGAAGCCTCGCCCACGCCGATAACTTTTTCACCCGTTAACAGCCGATGCACATAGCCTTCAAGCGTCGTTTGGAAAGCAATGTCCTTGACATGCGGCTCTCGATTTAAGATAGCCTGATACAGGTGCGCCACCGACCAGCGCGCCGGAATGTGATAATTGAATACTTCGGTGAGTTTTTCGGCAGCACCCTCCGCATTATTGTTGCGCCAGGTGCGGAACGGAACCAAAAGCCTGCCCGATTTATCAAACACAAGGTAGCCGTGCATCATTGCGGAAACACCGATCGCGCCGATTTTTTTAAGCGTTACGCCGTATTTTTCTTTGACGTCTTGTTTGAGTTTCGCATAGACGTCTTGCAGTCCCGCATAAATATCTTCTTCGGGATAAGTCCAAAGTCCGTTTTCAAAGCGGTTCTCCCACTCGTGACTACCCGAAGCGATCGGCATATTGTTTTCATCCGCTAAAATGGCTTTGATGCGCGTAGAACCGAATTCGATCCCCAACGCCGTTTTTCCGTCCTGAATCAATTTTTTGCTTTCCACAAATCTTCTCCGCATTGAACCAAACTGATTTTATTATAAAATAAACTACGTTAAATTTCAATAGTTTACGAAAAGTTTTTAACGAAAATTAACAAAAAATCTCCTCCGCATAATGCGGAGGAGACAAAATTTATTTTAGAGAAGAATACAAATTACGCCGCCCTTTCCTTCGTTTACGATGCGTGTTACTGTTTTACGCATTTTCTTCCTTACTCCTTCACCCATCGAACGGTTCTTGACGAAGAGTTCTTCTCCCAACATATCTTTGAGAGTTCTTCCGAACATATTCGTATTCCATGCGCGATCGGGCTCCGATTGCATATTCTCGGAAATCTGTTTTGCGAATGCCTCGCTCTGTTCTTCGCCGCCGAGCGCGGGGCGAACCTCTCCTGAAACATCTACGCGGATGATGTGATAGCTCGGTGCATCGGCATGAAGATTGACCCCAACTCTTCCGCTCTTTTTAACGACTTTTGGCTCTGAAAGCGACATTTCGTCCGATTCCGGCGGTACGATTCCATAGCCGTATTCCTTTGCGTCTGCAAACGCCTGCCCTGCGCGTTCATAGAGCTTTTTCGCGTCTTTGAGTCCGTAAACGTAACTCATAAGCGCAAAGTCGTCCTGAATATCCACGCCGCACTGCTCACCCAAAACGCGGTAGAAGGTTCCTTCTTTCGCGTCCACTTTTATATGAGCTCTCCCTGTTGCCGCGTCGACCTTGATCGAAGTAGGCGGATTGAGGCGTTCGCTCTCGGGATACATGGTATCGAGAAGCGCACAGTCGTTCATTTTGGATATTTTGGGTGCGATCTCGCGAATACCCGCAAGCACCTCGGAAATAAGCGGACTGTCGGCGTCGAGCACGCGCATCCAATCGGAAAGATCTACGTCTATCGAGAGTACGGGAAACTCGTAGAGCACCCGTTCGAGTACGCCCGCGAGGCGCTCTTTATCGGCGGATTCCGCATTCAGTGAAACGACGGGAACGCCGTATTCCTCTTCAAGGCTTGCGCGAAGCGCTTCCGCCTTCTCGGGATTTTCGCAGTTAAGAACGACGACGAAGGGTTTTTTGGAATCTTTGAGTTCCTTCAACGCCTGCTTTTCGCCCTCGACATACGCCGCGCGGGGAATGCCCGTGACCGAACCGTCCGTCGTCATCAAAATTCCGATCGTCGAATGATCGCGAATGACGCGGAGCGTCCCTTCCTCTGCCGCCCGCTTAAAAGGAACGGGATTTTCGTTCCACGGGGTCTTGACAAGACGCGGTCCGTCCTCTTCTTCGAATCCCGCCGATCCCTCGACAGGAAAACCCACGCAATCGATAAGCCGCACCTTCGCAACGGCGTTTCCCGCGTTGATTTCCGCGCCGTTTTCAGGCACGAATTTGGGTTCGGTCGTCATGATCGTCTTGCCCGCCGCAGACTGCGGTAGTTCGTCCGTATACCGCTTTTTCTTTTCCCCCTCTACGTTTGGCAGAACAAGCTCCTGCATGAACCGCTTGATAAACGTCGATTTGCCCGTGCGGACGGGTCCCACTACGCCAACGAAGATTTCTCCGTTCGTGCGCGCCGCAATGTCTTGATAAACGCTGAAAGTTTCCATAAAAAAACGCCTCCGCCGATTTCCTTCTTGAATATCTTATGGCGTGAGGCGTAATTATATGACGAAATTTTTATTTCAGTGCTTTTTTTCTTGTAAAGATTCCTGAATAAACTGCTGTTCGGATAAAAACTCCGCATAATAGGGGTCGTCCGAAAAATCGCGTTCCTCGGTATATTCGCCGCCGAGCGCTTCGATCGCATATTTAAGTTCACGGAATTCAAGAAAATTGATGTCCTCTCCCGCGATCCGTTCCAAAAGTACGGGCAAAGCGCGACTGTCGCCGTACGCCGCAAGATAACTTGCGTGCATTGGCAGATCTTCCCCTTCGCGAAAGGCGTTAAGGAGCACTTCGTAAACCGTTTCGTCGCGCTCTCTGACACGCGAGAGCACTTCGAGCATGAGTTCTTTTTCAATTCCTTCGTTTAAAAAAGCCAGTGCGCGCGCCTTTGCCGCGTCTGCATTCACTTTAAGTTGGTCGACGACCGCGTCCTTGATCTCCCGATCTGCTTCCCCCTTTAAAAGCGCAAAATAGGCGTCGAAAGCGATCGGGTTCGCCCCGGCAAGATTCACCGCAAGCATTAAAAGTTGTTCGTCCTTACATTCGAGAAGAGGCAGAATTTCTTGGGGACAGTCGCGCGATTCGAGCTCTCGGCAAAGAAAATCGGAGACAGGCACTTCTTCCTTAATATGAGCAAGCAATGTGTCTACAAGTTCTTTATCGCTCATTCGTTTATAATATTCGCGCGGAGTAAAGCCGATACTTTTTAAATAAGTATCGCCGAACTTTTGATAAAGAAGCGGAATTTTATCCTCCCACTGCTTTTCCGTAAATTTGCCCGCGTTCTCTTTAAGATACTTTGCAAGCTTTTGATCGAACAATCCGTCAAAATCAATCGGTTTCATATCCGTCCCTTTTTTACATCATGAAATTCAATATCCGCTCTACGATGATTTTATCCGCCTCGAATAAATTTACGATTTCATCTAAGGAGCGTTCTCCCCGTTTGATGCGCGATTCTCTGTATATCGCCGCCGCCAAAGAGGCTCGTTCGTCCATATACTCCCACGCTTCCATATCGTCGAGCGTCATATAAATATCCTCTGCCGCCGCGCATATCTTCCCCTCGTTGTCCTCGCCGAGAAGAGCGAATTTGGAATAGACGTCTGCAAACGCCTTTAAAAACGCGTCCCGTTTGCGCTCGCCGATTTCCAATTTGTGCGTAAAGAATTCTTTATAGATATTGCAAACCACAACGCCGAACGAATCGTCCTCGTTGCGCACTGTAAGATCGTGCAGAATGGAGAGTTTGATGATTTCGTCACCCTCGTAATCGAGAAGCGCTTCCCTTAAAAATTTATCGGCACGACAGCGAACCGCCACTTTTGCCGCAATCATCTGTAGCTTTTCGTCCCGCCCTTCAAGCTCGTCGAAGGCAAGGCGGTAGAACTCGTCGAGCGAAGTAAGCGCGCTCAACAGTTCGGGCTCGGGAGCATTGCTCGCCGCGATCAGAAAATCGGCTACCGTACGGTACTCCTCTTCGGGCATACGGTAATAATAGTTCATGGGAACTTCTTTTCTCTCCCCGTCCCTGAGTTCTCTCAACCGCTCTAAATAATAACGCGCCACCGCTTTGCGCGGAAATAACGTTGTAAGCCGTTCCAAAGAATCGATTGCGTCTTCCGTCTTGTTGATCCGGTGCGCCGCAACAGCGTGAAAATAAAGCACGTTGTCGTCGTTCGGAATGCGCTTTTTGAGGAGCGTCAATTTTATATAGGCCTCTTCGTCAAGCCCCGTTTCGCACAGAGCGGTTGCGATACGGTATAAATCATCCGTTGAATCCACTTTTAACCCGGCAAGCTTTTTCGCAACTTCCTTTGCGCCCTCTCTGTTCTCGCGCGCGCCGAGTACGGCGCAATAGGTCGTAAGCGCCTGTACGTTTTCAGGGTGCGTCTTTAACAACTCGCGGCACTCTTTTTCCGCGCTCTCCGAATCGCCCATCATTAAGGTGCACATGGCGGCAAGCCCCGCCGCGGAAGCATAGTCCTTGGACGCCGCAGGCATTTCGCGAAACCTCTCCCTCGCGCCTTCTACGCTTCCGTCTTTTAAGAGTGCAAGCCCTTCCGAGAGCGCGTTCGGATTCCCGTGCGTGCCGTCGACGGAATAAATCAAACGAAGCTCGGGTTTTTTGTGCTCCATAGAAAACTCGATTTCTTCCATTCTTTCGAGCACGCTATCCAAATCCTCTTCCGTAAGCGAACGCCGATAGTAGTAAGCGGACTGCGCTTCGTTATTCAAATTCATAAAAGCGACGGCAAGTCCCTCGTAACCTTCGGGGAAGTCCGCCTCGTTACAAGTATCCAAAAAGCGGAACCACGAATCGGCGGCAAGCGTATACAACTCCATTTCCTCGTAAATATCGGCGTAGAGCGCACAGGCATCTGCGCTCGGCTCGAAGCGTTCCGCCCGCTTGTTCAACATAGTGAGCGCACCCAAAAAGTCCCCGTCCCGATAACGCTTTTCTGCGCTGTCGAGCAAGGTTTCGTCGCTGAAATCAAGTTTTAAAACTTTATCGCTCATGTTTTTTAAACAGTTCCCTTATACGCTCTTTTCCGAATTCGTAATCGGTATTGCAGTATTCGCAGTGCACCAAAATCCGTCCTTCCTCTTCCAAGAGGGAAAACGCGCTCTCCTCTCCCATCGATAAAATCAACGACTCCACTCTCTCTGCGGAACAACGGCAAGCAAACTTTGTTTCGTGCGATTGAACCTCTTCTATGCCGAACCCCTTAAAAATTTTACCGTATTCTCCCGCATCAAGATATCCCTTGACTTTTGCCGCTGCGTTATCGATAAGCGCGCGCGCCTCATCGCTTGCAAAGGGAAGCGCCTGTAAAAACACACCCCCCGCGTGAACGACTTCATCCCTGTTTGTAATAACGGAGAGCGCGATACCCGTTTGCAACTGTTCGCTCTCGCGAAAATACGCGGAAAAATTCTCTTCGATCTCTTCCGAAACAAGCGGAACGCTTCCCGCGAAGGGCAGTCCCTCTCCGTCGTCGCGAACGACGGTAAGCGTTCCTCTGCCGAGCTTTCCGTTTACGCAGTTCTTATTCTGAACGTAGCCTCTTAAATTCAAGTTGCCGTCGCCGAGTACGCTGACTCTGCCGAAGTCGCCGTCCGCGGTCAAAGATACCGTCAAGGAACTCTTTTCTCCTTTCAGCCAACCGCAAAGATAGCACGAAACCATCAGTGTTTTTGCGAGAGCTTTCAGCGACCCCTCTTTTAAGGAATGTCTTTCTGCCGCCTCTCTCACAAGCGAAGTCGCGTCGACAACGGCAACGGATATTTGACCGTCCATTGCAAGCGCACGGGAAAGCGTGCTTTTGTTTTGTTCCATACGAACGCGCCCTGTCTCCTTCATTATTATTCGCAATTTGAGCGCTTTTTCTTATAAAAGACTGCGACTTTTTTCAGCCGCAGTCCTTTCGATTGCTTATCTGCGTTTTTTGTTTAGCATTTCGGGACGTTTGATCTTCTTTTTCTTCTTTCCTTCGTCCTCTTCCCTGATCGCCTTCTCCTGCTCTTCGAACTGCTTATTGTATTCGACGTACTGTTCGTCGTCTCTGTGCTCCTCTTCGTAAGCATCCACGTCGTCGACGACCTTCTGCTTGCTCTCTTTAAGTTTTTGCAAGTCCTCGCGGGAGAAAGATTCGGGAAGCTGATAAATTTCAAGATCGTCGTCCAAGGGCTTAATGGGACGGCACACAAGCTTACTCTTCCCCATTGCCACAATCTGACGTTTATATTCGCGCAGAGCGGCGCTGTCCATATTGCCGTCGCTCTTTTGCGCGGCACTGCCCGCCTTGTTCTTATCGTAAAGTCCCCTGCCCGTCGCGATCCCCATGTTGGGGTTAATAAATTTATCGAATGCCCATTGACTGTAATCCATCCAAACAAGCATTGCGTAAGAAAGCGCAATAAACACGATCAAAACCAACGCAATAATGAGAAAGATTCCGGCTGTGAAGAGCGCAAGGAAAATCGGCCAAAGCGCAAGCGCCGCAAAGAACACCGTCTGCGGAAAAGTTCCGAACATCATCACGACCGCGTTACGGAAAAGCTGCCACGGCCCCTGTTTATAGTTGACCCCGAGCGAAATCATCCAAAGGCATACCAATGCGGAAATCGCGACGAATATATATCCGATTATTTTCGACGCAATGAGCCAGCCTGCATTCGAAACGCCGCGAGCGACCAACCAATCGGCAAGATTCCCCATCGTTCTCGCTGTGAACAAAATAACGGAGAAAATGAGCACCGCCTCTAAAACATTCCAAAAATTACGCTTGATCCCGCGCACAAAATCGTTCGCAACAAAGATACCTTCCGTCCAGATCATGTTTCGGACAATGTACATTCCGCCCGAAATACCTAAGCCGGCAATCGCCATAGCGGGAATCAACAGCCCGTAAAAGAGCAAATCCGTGCTGAACGTCATTTCTTCCGCCGCACCCGCAATGTTCGGGATTGCAGGAAAGCCTGCGCCGAGTCCGCCGCCGAAGGGTCCCGAAAAACCTTGCGTTCCCACAATCAGCCAACGCCAAACAAGAATTGCGATCAAGGGTAAAAAGGTTACGAATACCAAGAGATTCGTAATGACCATACGACCGAATCTCCCCTTCAAGATATCCCAAAACAATCCCCATCTGCTGGTAGGAAGAGTGCTGCGCGCATATTCTTCGCTGCGCTCTTTCCCTTCGAGCCAGCGCGCGACAAACCCTTTGCGTTCCCCTTTTGCCATAACGAAATTACTCCAAATTAAACTTTCTCTTTATCCGAAAATAAACAGCTATGTTCATTATAACGCAAAAACAAAAATAATTCAATGAATTTCAGGCAAATTCTTTGACTTTTCACAATGTGTATGCTAAAATTATGCTACCGGTAAGAGGAGCGGACGAACAAAAGTACCTAAGGCGGAGGAATTGCAGGAATTCCGTGATATGCCTTCGGGAAAGGGTATCTCCGCCGAAGCGTATATTTCCCTGCCGTATGCGCTGGAAACAAGGGCTAATACCCTTATTTCTGTCACAATCGTGATGCGCTTTTCGGCAATATTGTAATTGTACGGAAAGCGGGTCAAGCCCGCTTTTTTTAGTCAAAACCCCTTTGGAGGAAACAATGAAAACTTATCGCGTAGGAATCGTGGGCGCAACAGGTATGGTCGGGCAAAGATTCATTACCCTTCTTGAAAAGCACCCCTGGTTCAAACCGACCGCGCTTCTTGCAAGCGCAAGGTCCGCGGAAAAAAAATATAAGGAAGCCGTCGGCGATAAGTGGGCGATGAATTCCCCCATTCCCGAATACGCAAAAGAGCTGATCGTTTTAGACGCGGAAAAAGACGCCGGATCTCTTGCAGGAAAGATCGACTTTATCTTTTGCGCCGTTAATATGAATAAGAAAGAAATCAAGGCGCTCGAAGAAAAATATGCCCGTCTTGAAATTCCCGTCGTTTCCAACAACTCCGCGCACCGCTTCACAGACGACGTTCCCATGGTGATACCCGAAGTCAATCCCGAACACCTCAACGTGATCCCTTTCCAAAGAAAGCGATTGGGCACGAAGCGCGGGTTCATAGCGGTAAAAAGCAACTGTTCTCTGCAATCGTACGTTCCTCTGTTGCACCCCCTTCTTCCCTATGGGATCAAGCAAGTCGCGGTATGTACCTATCAGGCGATTTCGGGCGCGGGCAAGACTTTTTCCACGATGCCAGAAATTCTCGATAACGTGATCCCGTTTATCGGCGGCGAAGAAGAAAAGAGTCAGGAGGAACCCCTTAAAATTTGGGGGAAAGTCGAAAACGGCAAAATCGTGCGTGCGCAAATCCCCCCGATCACAGCGCAGTGTCTGCGCGTTCCCGTGACCGACGGGCATACGGCGGCGGTATTTGTATCCTTTGAAAAGAAACCTGCGAAGGAAGAAATTTTAAAGGCGTGGAAAGAATTCAAAGGCGCGCCGCAAAAGCTTCGTCTTCCCTCCGCTCCCGAACGGTTTTTAAACTACTTCGAAGAGGAAAACCGCCCCCAGCCAAAGCTTGACAGAAATCTTGAAAACGGCATGGGCGTTTCCGTGGGAAGACTGCGCGAAGACGATGTGTTCGACTATAAATTTATAGGGCTTTCACACAACACCCTCAGGGGCGCGGCGGGCGGCGCGGTACTGCTCGCGGAGTTGCTTACCGCAGAAGGATACTTTAACTAATCAAAATCAAAAGTTCATAAGATAATCATAAAGGAGTTACTATGACGGAATTTTTAAAAGGTTCGGCGACTGCGCTCATCACGCCCTTCACCGAATGCGGCGTCAACTACGACGCGCTCGAAAAGCTTTTGCAATACCAAATCGAAAACGGTACGGACGCGCTCGTCGTTTTGGGTACGACAGGCGAACCCGCAACCATGACCGAGGAAGAAAAGGAAAGCGTTATTTCCTTTTCTTTAAAATACGCAAAAGGCAAATGCAAAATCATCGTCGGCACAGGGAGCAACTGCACCGAAAAGGCGGTGCTTGCTTCGAAAAAAGCCGAAGCAATCGGCGCAGACGGTGTGCTTGCCGTAACACCGTATTATAACAAATGCACACAAAAAGGACTTATTTCTTATTACAGTGCGATTGCAAATTCGATTAAAATTCCCGTGATCGCATATAACGTTCCCTCCCGTACAGGCGTGAACATTTTACCCGAGACGATGGCGCAGATCGCCGAAATCCCCAATATTGCCGGCATCAAAGAGGCAAGCGGAAATATGGCGCAGGTCATGGAGACCGCCCGCCTTATCCGGGGCAAATGCGATTTATATTCGGGCGAAGATATTCTCAACTTCCCCATTCTTGCCGCAGGCGGCATTGCGGTGATCTCAGTCGTCTCCAATCTGCTCCCCAAGGAAATCAAAACTTTGACTCAGCTCGTTTTCGCGGGAGATTACGAAAATGCACTTACCTTAAGCGATAAACTTCTACCCGTTGCAAAAGCGTGCTTTACGGAAGTCAATCCCATTCCCGTAAAAGCGGGGGCAAATTTAATGGGATTTGATGCCGGTCTGCCCCGCGCACCGCTTTCTGAGTGTGAAACGGAAAATATCGGAAAGCTGAAAAGGGCATTACTTGATTTTGGGGTGAAGTTATGAAAATCATTCTTGTGGGCGCATGCGGAAAAATGGGCGCGGAAATCGCCAAAGCCGCAGAACAGAATATTGTGTGCGGAATAGATCTGTTTCCGACCGCCCTCCCCTTTCCCGTTTACGATTCGCTTAAAAAAGTGAAAGAAAGAGCAGACGTTTTGATCGACTTCTCTTCGGCAAACGGAATCCAAGACCGCCTTTTATGGTGCAAGGAAAACGGCGTCCCCGCCGTACTTGCGGCAACGGGCTATTCCGAAGAAGATATTAATACGGTGGAAAAATTTTCAAAGATTTTACCCATCTTTAAAACAGGGAATTTTTCGCTTGGAATTGCGCTTGCGGAATACGTTTCGGAGAAAGCCGCCGCTTTCTTGGGTGAAAGTTTCGACGTAGAGATCGTCGAAAAACACCACAACCAAAAGAAGGATGCCCCTTCGGGGACTGCACTCATGCTTGCGGAGAGCGTTAAACGGGGTTTTGAATCGGAGAAGCGTTTTATTTACGGCAGGCAAGGAATGACGGGAGCAAGACAAAAGGAAGAAATCTGCGTACACGCCGTACGCGGCGGTACAATCGTTGGCGAACACGAGGTTATGTTCGCGGGAGACGACGAAATTTTTACGGTTTCGCACTCGGCAAGAAGCCGCAAAATATTTGCCGTTGGCGCACTCCGCGCCGCCGAATGGCTTTTAACACAATCCGCAGGGCTCTATAATATGCGCGATTTATTGTCAGAAATTTTAAATTAATGAAATAAAAAAATCTCCGCAACTTCCGTTGCGGAGATTTTTTACTATGCTTATTTTTTAAAAGAAATCAATTCATATTCCAAGCCTCTCGTTCCGTCTCCCTTACATGAGGAAAAAGTGAACGAACAGCACAGGGCGCAAAGCGCAGCCCGGAACACAAATAAAAATTTTTTAAGACATCACATGGTGCCTCCTGTCAATCTTTCGTCAAACGGTCGATGCGGGTAAGGTGATCGTTTTGAAGTTCGAGTTCCGCAAGACGGCTGTCCTGCAAAATGACCGCAGGACGGATAACGCTGTTCCCGTATTTTCCGCGAAGAGAATCTATCGTGTCTTCGAGGCGGCTCTGCTTCTCTTTTTTCACAGTCGAATCGAAAATACTTATTTGCTCCGCCCCGTACGAAAAGTTACAAACGGAAACGCCGAGCGCGCGGACGGGATTCTTCCAGTCGTAAGATTCTTTAAAAAGCTGCATTGCCCGTTTTCCGATTTCCACTCCACTGTTCGTCGGCTCTATGCTGCCCTGCCTCGTCAAGTCCGAAAGATCGCTTTCGCGCACCCAAATTTTTACGGTATGAGCACGGGGAAGTCCCCCTTCCCGCATACGCGCGCTCACGCTGTCGGCAAGCGTAAAAAACACGCTCTCCACCTCTTCGCAGTTCGTCAAATCATGATAGAGCGTAAGGCTGTTTCCAATCGACTTTACGGGATCCTCTTCATCGTAGCGTTTTACGGGAGATTCGTCGAGCCCGTTTGCGTAAATGTGCAAATATTCGCCCCATTTGCCGAGATTATGCACGAGAAATTCTTTGGAGGCACGCGCAAGCTGCCCAATCGTTTGAATGCCCAATCGGTTGAGTTTCTCCTTTGTGGCGTTTCCCACAAAGAGTAAATCTTCCACGGGAAGCACCCATACAAGCGCGCGAAAATTATCGGGCGTAATTTCGGTGACGGCGTCCGGTTTTTTTAAATCTGAACCGAGCTTTGCGAAAACTTTATTGAAGGATACGCCGATACTCACCGTAAGCCCCGTTTCGCGTTTGATGCGGTTGCGGATCGTATCCGCGATCGTTCTGCCGTCGCCGAAGAGTTTTTCGCTTTCGCTTACGTCGAGCCAGCATTCGTCGATTCCGAACGGCTCTACGCGGTCGGTGTATTCCGTATAGATTTTTCTGATTTCCTTTGAAACGCGGTGATACGTAGGAAAATCTACGGGAACTTCCTTTAAGGTTTCCCCGCACTTCCGCTTTGCCTGCCAGTAAACATCGCCCGTCCTTACGCCCATGCGCTTTGCGATCTCGTTCTTCGCAAGCACGACCCCGTGCCGATCCTCCTTAGACCCTACAACCACCACGGGAAAACCCCGAAGTTCCGGACGGCGCAACAGCTCTACCGACGCGTAAAAATTATTTAAATCGCTGTGTAAAATCGTCCGCATATCTCTTCTATTATTATAGCAAATCGAAATCCACCTGTCAAATTGCGAAGTGAATCAGTTGCAATCTGCTTAAAAAAGAATTATAATATTACTCATGAAACAATTACTCAAATTTCTGGAAACTTCGCCGACAGCCTATCATGCAGTCGAAAACGCAAAACTCTACCTTGAATATAAGGGCTTTCTTGCACTCGACGAGCGGAAAAACTGGAACCTGAAAGAGGGCGGAAAATACTTCGTCACACGCAACGGCAGTAGCCTGATCGCCTTTACCTTTCATAAAAACGGAAACTTTAAAATCGTTGCAAGCCACACCGATTCCCCCTGTTTCAAACTGAAAGAATCCCCCGAAATGATGGGAGCTTTCACCCGCCTCAACGTAGAAACTTACGGCGGCGGACTCTATTATACTTTCTTCGACCGCCCTATGCGCATTGCGGGACGGATCGTTGTAGAGGAGAACGGAAAACTTATTTCAAAGCTCTATGCCTCGGAAGAAACTTTCGTGATCCCCTCGCTTGCGATTCACATGAACCGCGAGGCGAATAAACAGTTCGCACCCGATCCGCAGACGGACCTTTTGCCCCTCTACGCTTTGGGCGAAGCGGCGTTAAAAACGGAAGCGCTTGCAAGGGACCTTTTCGTCGTGCCTGCGGAAAAACCCTTTATAAACGGCGCAAACAACGAATTCCTCTCCTCACCCCGCCTCGATAATTTAACGAGCGTGTGCGCCTCTCTCGAAGCGATCGCAAACACCACGAAGGGCGTTTGTATTGCCGCACTCTTCGATAACGAAGAAATCGGTTCGCGCACACGGCAGGGCGCGGGAAGCGATTTCATGAAGTCCGTTCTTAAACGCATTGCTCTTTTACAGAGCAAGTCGGAAGAAGAATTCATGGAAGCGCTCTCCTCTTCCTTTATGATTTCTTTGGATAACGCGCACTCCGTGCACCCTAACCGTCCCGAAAAGTGCGATCCCACAAACCGCGCCGTCATGGGCGGAGGAATTGTGGTCAAAGCGCACGCGAACGGCGCATACACGAGCGACGCGCTCACCGTCGCAGCCGTCAAGAAGATTTTCAGGGACGCGGGCGTAAAATATCAAAACTTTTATAACCGTTCGGATATGCCGAGCGGAAGCACTTTGGGCTGTATCAGCTTTACGCAGATCGGCATTCCCTCCGTCGATTTGGGGCTTGCGCAGCTTGCAATGCACTCTGCCGTAGAAACTTTTGCCCACGCCGATTACGAGGAACTCAAAAAAGGACTTTCCGCCTTCTATCAAAGCAACGTTTCCGTTTTGGAAAACGCCGTAGAACTATAACGAAAAATAAGAAAAACACAATAAAAGACCGCCGATAATTCGGCGGTCTTTTATTGTGTTTTTAATTCAATTCGCTGTCCACTCTCATAACGGTGCGGTCTATCATGCTCTTTGCTACTTCCAACGACGCCGCGTCGCAAACGCGCACTTCGCTTCTGCGGCTGCCCGTAGGGTAATACAGGACGGGCGCGTCGTCCTTGATCGCAAGTTTGAATACCGTCCTTCCGCGGTATTTGAAGAGAACCGCGTATCTTCCGTCATTCTGCGAGGTGCGGGGCTTATTCATGATATAGCTTCCGATCTCGTAATACGCCCTCTTCCCCTCGTCGCTCAATGCGCCGTAGGACTCTTCGAGCGAGATCACTTCGTCGCTCTCACCCAGCCACGATATATCGTCCTCGGGTTCTTCCTCATAATCGTAAGCCTGCTGTGCCTGTTGGTTCTGCAAGACCTGATTCAAAAGTTCCTGCTGTTTTGCAAGCTGTGCGCGAAGCTCTTCGTTCTCTGCCCGCGCGGCGTAATCGGGCTGCGGCGCGTATGTGTTCGGATCCTGCGCAGGCGGCAGCGCCATCTGCTGCTGCATTGCGGGAAGAAGCGACGAAACCGCAGATGCGATCATATTCTGCATATCGCCGTAGTTCATTTGCGGCTGTTGCACGTTCTGCTGCATTGCGGCAAACATCATGCGCATTTCCGCGCGCTGCTTTTCTTCCTTGGCAAACTCTTTCTCTTCGGCAATGCGTTCCTTCTCTTCTTCGAGCGCTTCGAGAGCGCGCTTCTTCTTCCCCTTCGTCATGAACGCGAAGATCGCCATGATCAGCGCTAGTCCCATCAGTATCCCCGCGATGATCCACCAATTCGTTTCACTCAGTCCCAGTACGATTCCCAGCAAGCTTATAGGCGCGAACGAATAGGACATTGCCGCAAGTTTTTTCGTCTTTTCCCTTGCCGCTTTCGCCGCAGACAGATTGTTCAGTGACATGATCAGGAACACCACGATCAATACTCCCGATACTCCGCTCAATATAACGGGCACATAGGAAACGATCGTTCCGTTCGAAGGATTGTTGCCCGTTCCGTCCCCGGGGGTCGGGTTTGGCGTGTCTCCGCCGTTGCCGCCCGTTATCGTATAGATGAAGCTCGTCGTACCGTCTATCACATAGTCCGCACTATAAGCTCCGCTCAGGCTCACCACCACTCGGTACGTCCCGACTGCGCTCGGAGCAAGCACCTCTTGCCCGTCCTGCGTGTAATATCTTATGATAAACGCATCGCCCGGCAGTTCGCCGCATATCACCGTTACGGGCAGATTGCCGCCCGTGTACTGCGCCGTGTCGCTCGCAAGTTCTATCGTGATACGCGTTTTATCCGTATTGTCGCCTTCGTTCGGATCGCTCGGCTTTTCGCTCGGATAGAACGGATTATTCGGGTTTGACGGATCGATGATCGTATCCGTCGCCGCGACCGAGAATCTCAGCCATTCCGTTTCCGTCTGATTCCCCTCGAATACATAGTTCTGCGTGTCCTTGATCACCGCACGCACGCCGTATTCGTTCCCGCGCTGTAAGCCGGATAACAGGATCGGGTTGTTGTTTGCGTCCACGTATTCGTATTCGATCGCCTTTGCCTCCGCCGTGTTCAGCGTGAGCACAGGCGGCTTTGCCGATTCGTTCCACTTGATCACGATCTCCGCTCGGATGATCTCGAACTCGAACGACGTTTCGCCCTGCAACGAATAGGAATTGCGGTACGTGCTCTTCAAGCTGACCGTGGCGCTGTAACTTCCCACGTTCGTGGGCGCTCCCGCCAGCTGCGTGTAGCCGTTAAAATAAGTCACGTCGAAATACGACGTATCGATCGCGCCCTTTATCACGCGGAAGCGGAATTCAACCGGACTTCCCCAATAGATATACTCTCCGTCCGTCTTGCTTGCCGCCACCTGCACTTCCGCCACCACGCGCCCTACCTCGAAGAAGTTCGAATAGCACTTTTCTCCTTCCTCTGCCAATTTATAGTTCTGCGCGTAGTTTTCGGCGATCGTCGCTTTCGCCTTGTAATATTTGATTTTATCCTTTGGTACGACGATCTCTTCGAGCGGCGAATTTTCGTCTATGATATTCCCGCTCGTATCCGTCTCGTAGTAGTAATACTTGATGAACTGACCGCCGTTTTTCAAAACGTACCCGTTGTAGAGCGCTCCGTTCTCGTCGCGCATTCCCTCGATCTTCCAATTCAGCGGGATCGTCAGCGGCACGATCTCCCACTCGATCGACCATCTGAACGCGCCCTCCGTATCCTCGTAACTATCCGGGTCGTATTCGTCGGGCGCATAGTAATTCTGTTCCGCCTGAGTTGAGAGCGTCAGCGTTACGGATATACGGCCGATCGCTTTTGCGTCCGTTCCCGTCACTGCTCCCGCATAGTTTGCGCTCACGCCTTCGGGAAGGCCTATCAGCTCGCACGTCTGAGGCTTGCCCGTGTAGGGCATTTTTCCGTCATTCTGCCACTTCACTTCGCCCAGGTTGATCTTCGCCTTCACGATCTCGTACGTTACAGAATAGAAGTGCGTCTCCCCCGTCGCCGTCGCTTTTATACACACCGACGTCGTGTATACGCTTGCGTTCTTCGTGCTCTCGACCGTTTCGCCCGCACCGTTCACCGTCTTTACGCCGTTTTTGAATTCTCCCTCGTTGTACGAGCGGTTGATCGTAAAACCGAGGCTCGGCGTCGCATTCACATAATACACCTGCCCGTCGTAGGGTATTTTATTCGTAAACGCCGCCGTCTCCGTCGTCGCCGTCAATCGCGCGATCTGCGTTTTGCTGTTGCGCAAGTCCCACGTCACCGACGCCGTTGCCGCTTCCAACGATACCACCAGCGATACTCCGTCCGACGGCAACACGACGTTGTAGTTCCTGTTGTCTCCTTCCGCTACCAGTGTGTATTCCCCTTCCGACAGTATGCTCGTATTCAGCTCGATCGGATATACGCCCTCCTGGTTCGCTGAACTGAATTTGATTTTCGACGCCAGCGTTCTCGTGCTGTTCCCGCGCTTCGATTTCAGCGTTACCAATATCTCGTCGTCCTGCCACGGCGCCGACGCGTATACCGTCACCGTCGTGTTCTGTTGCACGCCCACCATGATCGTTGTGCTCGACGCAAAATCAAGACTGTACGTTGCCGGGTTCAGCGTAAACGTTACGTCGCGCGGGCTGTGGTCGTCGCTGTCGCGCCACAGTGTGTCGCCCGTTTCATCCTTGATCGATACCGTTATCCTGTATTCCCCCGCCTGCGTCACCGTGATGATGTTGTCTTCGTCCAGAAGAATCCCGCCTTCCGATAAGCTCTTCTGGAACTCCTGCGGCACCGATAATTCAAACACGCTTGAATCGAGATCCAATTCGAACTGATATTTTCCGCTTGCTACCGTCGCATACGTTGCGGAATTCTTCCCGTCGAAAAACTCGGGTACATCTACTCGCCGCGCCAGCAATTCGAAGTCGTACGACGTTGTTCCGATCAGCGTATAGTTTTTATCCGTGATCGTTGCAGTGACCGTATACAGCCCCCTGTGCACCGGCGGCGTCGGCAGTTTTGTTCCGTCGCGCTTGGAATAGCTCAGGTCTATTTTTACCGTCTCCCCCTCGCACGGCTCGTAATTCGTTACAAACTCTGCGTGCGGATAGCCGTCGTCTCCCATTTCGAAGCCGACCTTCAATTCTTTGGGCTTGATCGTAAACTTTGCGCTACGCGTTCTGTTACTCCTGTCTCCCGACCAAAAGTAATTCACGCCCTCTTTTAACGTGGCTGTAAACGTATACGTCCCCGCTGCTTTGGGTACTACCTCGTTCCCCGCCGCGTTCGTGTATTTGACCGTGCAATAGTCTTGATTATCGAATACCGATATGTTGTACCACTTTTCCGACCTTACGTCCTGCTCCGCACCGTTATATGTATAGCTGTCCGTATCCTCCGGCTCCATTAAACCTAAAACCTCGATCAGATTCAAGTGGATCGCCGGACGGACGCAATTAGCGTCGGAAACGTAATTATCGTACCAATTATTAGTAGAAGGAGCCAACGTACACCCCGCATTGGTATAAGTCACCTTATCGCCGGAGCGCAACCAAGTATAATTGCCTGTCGTGCGACTTCTTTGCTCGTTCGTCAGCTTCCATATACATGTGGTCGTCGCATAATTACTAAAACCGACTTCCGAAGCGCTCGGCAGCCAAATGTAGTCCTCGCCCCAGGCGTCGTACCTCGCTTTGAAGCCGCCGGTAGCCGTACCGTCATATTCGGTTTCGGGATAAAACGACGCAGCAGTATACGACCCTCCCTGCCCCCAACTAGTCGCCCAACCGGTAGTCAACTTATCGAGCGCGTCGTTCGGATGGTTATTCCAACCGGACACCCTAACGAACATCGTTTCCGTGTGCTGATAGGCGATATTCTTAGGCTGCATCAAATACCTTGTTGCAAATGAACCCTCCGCAGTATCGGTAAACAGCGCGAGCCTTGAATAATTGCCTGTTCCCGATAAAATATTTTTACGAATGGGACTGCTGCTGTAAATACTTTGTCCTACACCGCTCCTCGCGCGAAACGGCGTGGCTATCAATTGGTTCGCTTCATTTGTCAGATTATCCGCAAGGTACAAAGTGAGAACGGGTATTTCCCCTTCCTTTTTTGTTTCACTGTCATATCCGCCCAGCGTAAGGGAAGCGATCATCCAATCGAGTCCGCCGAGTTTTACAACGTAACCGTATTTTTGTTTTGCCGTATCCTCGATCGTAGCGTTAATCACGGAAGCGGGCACCACGGTGCTATTCGTCCAGGTCTTTTCCTGAGCGTCGGCGTGTTCTTTAATGTAATCTACGGCGTCACCGTAATTAAACAGTTTTAACGATAGATCGTTTGCCACATTAACGTTGAACGCGCCCGTCGCACTGTCCCACAGATCTTCGCCGCCACCGATTTTGGTCGCGGAGTTGATCGTAGAGGAAGTTAGCGCATCTGCGCTTTGGGTTTGAGAGGTGTTTTTTACAGCAAAAAAGCCGCAGAAAAGCGCTGCGGCACATAAAACACTTAATATCGCGCTGATAATTTTTCTCTTACTTTTTAATACCCCCCCCCTGAACTGATTCATATACTCCTCCTGTCTGTATTACATTACTATATTGCTTTTTTATTTGAAAAATACTGCGCCACGCCGTATTTTTCTACTTTATTATATTCTTACATTTCCGCTCTGTCAAGTAATTTTACGTTTTTTGCCGTTTTCCGCACCGTGATCAAAGCCCCGCGCGCCTTTCGGCACGCGGGGCTCAACCTGTTTCAATTATGTTTCGTATGCGATTTAAAGATAAGAGCCATAATAAACGAGAAAATAACTGCCGCCGATACGCCCGCGCTTGCCGCGGCAAGCGGACCTGTGAGCGCTTGAAAGAGTCCCTTTTGCGCCCCTTTCATTGCGCCGTTCGCAAGCAAGTATCCGAACCCGGAAATGGGAACGCTTGCACCCGCGCCCGCAAACTCCACAAGCGGTTGATAGAGACCCAACGCCGTAAGCGCAACCCCCGCAAGCATGAATAAAACAAGAATTTTACCCGCCGTAAGCTCCGTAAAATTGATTACGATTTGCGCGATCAGGCAAATAATGCCTCCCACTGCAAACGCCTTTAAAAACATTAAAACGATTTCCAAATATTCCATAAAGTCCCCCTCTTGCTCTTAGCGTTCCAACACGACCGCGTGCGCGATACACGGGATACTTTCGCCCTGTCCCGAAGTTATTGTAGAGAGCAGCGCGCCCGTCGCCACGAACAGGATACGTTTTAAACTTCCCGTCATCAATTTGGAATGAAAATAGGAATTCAGCACGACCGCAGAACAGCCTGCGCCGCTTCCGCCCTGGAACTCATCCTCGATCACGTTATAGATGATCTCGCCGCAATCGACGTGATTGGCGGAAATATCGCACCCCTTTTCCCAACATAAATCTTTTAAGATCCGGCTGCCCAATGCGCCCAAATCGCCTGTAACGATAAGGTCGTAATCGCCCGGTTCTTCCCCTGTGGTGCGGAAATGCGTTAATATGGTGTCTGCCGCCGCGGGGGCGGTTGTCAATAAAACACCATACCCTTAATCAAAAAAAATCCGCCGTTAGGCGGATTTTTTCTGTTCCATTTTAATTGAGTTCGTTATCAACCGCCAAAACGCAACGGTCAATCATGCTCTTTGCCGTTTCCAGCGAAGCAGGATCTGCGATCCTTACTTCCCCTCTTCCGCCGTTCAGCGGATAGTACAGGACGGGCGCGTCATCCTTGATCGCAAGTTTGAATACCGTCCTTCCGCGATACTTGAAGAGTACCGCGTATCTTCCGTCGTTCTGCGAAGTGCGAGGCTTGCTCATGATGTAACTGCCCACATCATAGTACGCCCTCTTTTCTTCGTCGCTCAGCGCGCCGTAGGATTCTTCCAAAGATACCGCTTCATCGCTTTCGCCCAACCAGGATATATCGTCGACGGGTTCTTCCTCGTAAACGGGAGCGCTCTGCTGTGCCGCCTGATTTTGCAACAACTGATTGATAAGCTCCTCCTGCCGAGCCAATCTTTCAAGAAGCATATCTTCCTTTTGAGAACGCGCATTATCTACGGGTGAATCGTAACCCTGCGCACCGTAGCCGGGCTGCGGCTGCGCATACATATTCGAATCGCTCTGCGCGGGCGGAAGCGCCTGCAACTGCTGTACTGCGGCAGGCAGGAACGCCTGCATCGTCTCCGCGATCATACTGCGCATATCGTCGTATTGCATCTGCGGTTGCTGATAACCTTGCTGCATGGCTGCGAACATCATTCTGAGTTCGTTGTCGCGGCGCTTCTGTTCTTCGTCACGGCGCATCATCTCCTCTTCGCGGGCGAACTCCTTCTCTTCCGCAATACGCGCCTGCTCGCGCTTTAACGCAAGTTCCGCGGCTTTGCGCTTCTTTGACGTCAACAGCACTGCCATAAGCGATACCAGGAACAACCCCAGCGTTACGAACGCTATGATCGTCCACGGCGTTTCACCCATTCCCAAAAATGATCCTACCGCCATCAACGGCAACGGCGCAAACCCGTAATTTACGGAGTACGACTGCGACGCTAATTCCTTCGTTTCTCTTCTTGCCGCTTTTGCCTTGCTCAGATTGCTGTACGTCTTCACCGCGCATACCACGAACAGCACCGTGCTCACGCCGCTTACGATCACTTGCCATAACGGGATATTCAGCGTATTTCCGTCTCCGTTGTCGCCGCCACCGGGAGGCAAGGGATTGGGATCGTCCGTAGCCCCGAAGATAAATTCGTATTCCTCGGAAGTGCCGATCAAAGTTCCCTCTTCTGCCGATTTGCCGAAACAGAAGAAGTTTGCGTATTCTTCTTTTATGATCGCCACCGCTTTGTATTTTACGCCCTGTTTCATCCGCTTGGAATTAACGGGCATTCCTTCCATGTCGTAATACTCGTATTCGACCAGGCTTGCAAGCAATTCCGCATCCATCTCCATATCGTCGAAGGAAAGTACGGGTATGCCGTTCGCATCCACATCCCAAATTTGCGGAAGTTTTGCCGCAACCACCTCGATCACAAGCTCCACGACCTCGTACCGTTTATCGAGATCGCCTTTCCAGCAATAGTTAACATCGGGATTGAGCGCGATCCTCACCGTCCGCACGCCGATGAAATCGCGATCCACCTTCAACGGCGTATCCTTGCCGTTTGCTCCGACCACCGTCACTTTACCGCTGTAATAAGCGTTCCAGTTCTTTATGACGAAGGTCTGCTCCTCAAAGTTGTATTCGAGCACCGGCTTCACGAGCGTGGGTCTGTCGAGCGGAATCGGTTCGCCTTGGAACATTTTAAACGTACTCGTCGTTTCTACGTTCTCGTCGTAATTGATATAGACATTTCCCGCCATTTCGTCCGAAACTTCCACGCTTGCTATTATATCTACGTTGTATGTCGTTTCCGCCTCTGCCGCCGATATCTCAATCAGCTCTCCGCCAACGCTCTTTTGGTATACGACCTTGTAATACGATTCCCCTGCGCCGTCCTCGAACACGGGTCGCGCGGGTTTCCCCTCCCACTTCAACAGCTTAATGTAAAGCGGATCGATTTTCACCGTTACCGTTTTATCGATTACGGAACCGTCCGACCATATCACGCTGTTGCGGAGCGAGCTTATCGCTGTGCATGTGATCGTATACGTTCCTGCGTTCACCGTAAGATAATCGGCATTCGCCATATCCTCCGTAAGATCGGCGGAACCCTTTTTAACCGAAAGCGTTATATACGCCTTCCAATCCTCACCGAGCCCGATAAGTTCCACCAAATCGTGAGACGATCCGTCATACTTTTCCCCGGTAGAGGATACCGGTTTTGTAATTGTGCGTTTTTCGATCGTCCATTTCAGCGTTCTGACCGATTCGGGTAGCTCGTACCTGCCCGTTATGGGATTCTTGAAGTTTTCGATATCGAAATTCGAAAAATCGAATCCTTCTTCCCCTTCGTCGAGTCCTTCGCCGTTGATGTCTCCGCCGAACGCAACTGTTGCCACATACGTGCCCGCCGCGGAAAATTCGTTTTTCGTATAAATAAGGCTGAGCGTTTTGGGTACGTTCAAAAGTCTTACCGTAAAGAATTTATCGACGTATGCGCCCGCCCCGTCGTCCCATTCGCGCGTAAATACGAAGGGGTGCTCCGGATCGTAATCCCATTTGAGATCGCTCAGTTCGATCTTGAACTTTTCGATCACGAAGGAATGGCTTCGGTTCACCACGTAGTATCCGTCCGCCTTTGAACCTTTCACGGATATTTTTGCGGTGTACCTGCCCGCGTTCACAGGCGCACCCGAAAGCGCGATTCCCTTTTCGTCCAAATACGTCACTTCAAAGTCCGATCTCGAAAGCGTATCGAACGTGAATTCGATCGGGTGCGGCTCGCCGTTGTACATTCCGCCGCTTTGCGTGATTGTTACCCTGACCGCCTGCCTGTAATCGCCGATCGCAAAGCGCAACTTGGGATCACCTTCCCCGAACTCAAAGTTATTCGCCGACGTCGGTTTGAGCGACGCCACTACGTAATACCATTCCTTGGTATTCGCCGCAGGCTCCGTTACATCGGAAAACGCAGTCGGAACCAAGGCTTGCGCGCCGTCGATTTCTTTATAAAGTTTGTATTCTACGTTGTCGCCGCCTCCGAGCAATGTGGGATAGGTGTATTGATAACCGCCTACGCCCGTCGCTTCCTTTCCGTCCAGATCCCAGTTAATATCGATCACACCCTTTACGATCCGCCATTCCAGATCCCAGGGGAACTCGTCGCCTTTGTCGTAGAGATACGTCCCGCTCGATACCTTGCCCGACGGTACGAAATAATTATCCTTATCCGCCTCGTTTTTCGGCTTAAAGCGCACCGTAGCCTTATAACTCCCGCTTCCCGTGTTTACCTGCGTTTCGATATTGTTCAAATACGTTGCGGTCAGCTGCGAAGGCACGTTTATCAGCTGTACCTTTATGGGGTTTCCCGTGTAGCCGACCGTTCCCTCGCAATCCCATTTCACGTTCGACAGATCAAAGATCGCCTTCGTGATCTCCCAGCTAATGTCAAAATATCTGTCCTCGAAGTTGTACGAATCGTTGAGCTTCGTCAAAACCACCCGCGTTTTGTATGTGCCTGCATTCTGTCCCGTGGGCGAGTACTGCGTTTCGTCGACTTTCCCGTCCACGTATTCCTTCACACGAACGCCCTTCGCCGCAAGCGTATCCGTCTTTATCGACGCTGTGACCGTTCTTCCGTTGTATTCGATCTGATTGTTCGTAAGATCGGAGAACAGTCCGCTTGTGCGCCCGTCCGAATATTGCCATATAATATCCGAATCTTTAAGCTCTACCTTCTTGCCGACTACTTCCACTTCCTGTTCGATGAATACCTGTTCAAACGCATAATTTCCGTTCGCGTTCGCCGAAGTGGGATCGGCAAGCTCTACGCGGATCTTATGCCTGCCCGCGTCCAGCGGATCCAAAGTCACGATCGTCTTGCGTGCATTATCCGGGTCTTGTTTGAGCATATTCGAGCCAACCGTGACCGTTCCGCCGTTGTTCGGCTTTTCATAGGTGATCGAATATTGAATGTTGTCCGTTTCCTTTAAGGCGTTGTGGCGGATCGTAAAGCTCTCGTTTGTGTTCGTTTCAAATTCCCAAACGGTATCGACCACGCCCTCTTTTTCAACGTAGATTTCTATCGGGAAAGGCTCGATCGTAAGCGTCAATATTCCCGAGCCGTCCGCCCAGCAGTTGTTCGTCTGATCGTACAGCGCAAACTTCACCTCGTATGTGCCCACCGCTTTTGCCGTGACCGTTCGCGTACCCGTCGCTTCGTCGTAATGATAGGTTGCTCCCGCCGATACTTCGTACGGGTGCTTTTCGATAAAGATCCCCTCTCCGCCTTGATCCCCCATTTGGTGCGTGTTCGCAAGAGTGAATACGACGTCTTCCCCCGTGTATTGCACGCTCGCGTTTCCGCTCACGGTGGGCGTATTGATCGGTATCGCGTTCAGCGGGAACGTCACCGAAGGATCTTCGTCCGTTTCGTTGTCTTTAAACGTATAGTTGCAGTTTGCGGGCAGACTGATCGATACCTTGTAATCGCCTACCGTTTGCGGCGTTCCAGGTAGCTTTGTTCCGTCCAATTCGTAATATGTGTGAATGATCTTAGGCGCTTTGCCGATATCCTTGGCTACGAGCCCGCCCGTGATCTTTGCTACCGTTGCTCCGCTCGAATTGTCCCAACTGTACGTCAGCTTTTTGGGCGTTATATATACTTTCACCGTTTTCGGGTTCGTCGTTCCGTCGCTCCAAGTGTATCCGTTATTCAGATTAAACGTTACGTTGTAGCCGCTATCGCTTACGTTGACCATCGTGCCCGACGTGACCGTCATTATATCGGTATTTCCGTGTATACTGTCCACATACCAGTCCGCTCCGGTAAATACCGCCTGCTCGCCCGTGTATACGACCGAAACGTCCTCCGGCGTGACCGTTAGATAGTTGCGCACCGGAGAATTAGCGGGTTCATATGTTCCTCCGATTTTGCTTGCATTCCATATTTTTGAGTTGAGCGCCGCTTCTCCCTCCGTTCCTACTGCGCCTTTTGCTTCCGTCATTAAAGCCGAAAACGTGTTGTGCTGCGTGACTGCCGAAGGATTGTTTGTCGTTTGAGAAACTACATCCGCTACATATGTCGCCCAATTGTAAGCCTTCGCGAAATGTACGTTTTTCAGGTAGGGAGTCGAGGCTGTCGGACGAGAATCGCCTACTACTACATTCAGAGATCTGTAACCCGAGCTCAGTTTAACAACTCCCTCCGTAAAAACGTTCTGTATCGACATATAATAACTTTCCGATGAAAATGCGCCTGTAACACTTCCCGTATACGCTGGCGTACTGTCCGACGGCACCTTAAATTGCATTTTACCGACGAGCCCGTCAATATACACAGACGCGCCTCTCCCCGTAATAGCCGGACCTACAGCCGCATACACACCGTAACTGCCCGTTGCCTCATTCACCGTAACATTCCCTGCGCAGTCGTATAAATAGATTTTATTTCCACAATGGTAGTTTTCCCCGATAATCGGCGCAGGTACCACGACCCTGCTACCATTAGTAGTTTTGATAGAAGCGCAAATTATTTCCGATGAACAACGATAAAAAGTTGTCGTCAAATTCGAATATGCCGCTCCGCAAATACCGCCTAAGGGAATGTGCGTGGAAAATGTTATAGTTGACGAAACACTGCCGTTCGTATGACAATTCAAAAAATAATCCTTACCCGAAGAATACCCCGCGATCCCTCCGATCGCGCCTCCGCGATTGTCATGCGTTTCTTTTCCTTGCGGTACAGTTTGAAATGAAAAATCTTTTAAAATCAAATCGGTGATCGTAGAATTATAAACTCTTCCGAACAGTCCCCAACCCCAAGTCGTTGCAGTGTTCGTGCTTGCTCCGTTATAGGTTTTCCACGTTTTGGAGGTAATGTTCGAAAGAGTGTGACCTAAACCGTAAAAAGTGCCGCAGAACACGGGCACCATATGAAAGTCCGTAACGGACGAAAAATCAATATCGTTTGCAAGAACGAAAAATTCACCTTCCCCATATATGGTAGTTGAAGTGTCTTTACTGATATATTCTACAAATTTTTCCCAATCGGCGGTGCTTGCGATTACATATGGATTCGACTGCGACCCGTGAACGGCGTTCGTTACCGTTACTTTGGTAAGATCGCTATCGCCCGATCCGTTGTGAAAATTGACCGCTTTATCCTTATCGGTATACACGAAAGAATAATCTACCGGGAACTCACCCAAACCGTGCGACGACGCGTCCGTAGGATAGGTGACCGTTGCAGCCGCTTCGGCGACGGGAATATTATCCGTCCCGCTTTTACTGCCGCTCGGCGATCCGAATATACCCCCCCCCATCGGAATAATAAGCGCAAACAGGAACGCCAAGCCCGTGCCTGCCGCCGCGATCCACCTTGCGATTTTTGATTTTTTCATGATCGTTACCTCTTTTCGAGTTTTTTTCTGCACATTACAGTATGCCGTATACACTTATACATTATTATAGTACATCATTTATATGCTTTCTGTCAACACCTTTTTTATGTTTGTTTCACCCACTTTCTGCTATTTTTCACATTATTCGCCATTTTACAGCGTGACCCTGCCTTTTACGGCAGGGTCTCACTGTATAGCAAAAACCCGCCGAACGGCGGGTTTTTGCTTATTCCTTTTTAGTTGAGTTCGTTATCAACCGCCGAAACGCAACGGTCAATCATGCTCTTTGCCGTTTCCAGCGAGGCAGGATCTGCGATCCTCACTTCCCCTCTTCCGCCGTTCAGCGGATAGTACAGGACGGGCGCGTCATCCTTGATCGCAAGTTTGAATACCGTCCTTCCGCGATACTTGAAGAGCACCGCGTATCTTCCGTCGTTCTGCGAAGTGCGGGGCTTATTCATGATATAGCTTCCGATTTCGTAATACGCCCTCTTCCCCCCGTCGCTCAGCGCGCCGTAGGACTCTTCGAGCGAGATCATTTCATCGTTTTCACCCAGCCACGATACATCGTCTTCGATCTCTTCTTCGTATGCAGGCGCCGCTTGATTTTGAATCAGTTGGTTGATCAGTTCCTGCTGTTGAGCCATCTGTGCCTGTTGCTGCGCCATAAGCTCTTCCTGCCGAGCCAACTGCGCACGGAGCATTTCCGCTTCGGGCGAAACATAGCCGGGCTGTGCGTAGCCGCTTGTATCGCTCTGCGCGGGCGGAAGCGCCATTTGCTGCTGCATTGCGGGAAGAAGCGAAGCAACCGCCGAAGAAATCATATTCTGCATATCCTCGTACTGGAAAGGAGCTTGCTGTTGATAGCCGCCCTGTTGCATGGCTGCGAACATCATCTTCATTTCGTTGTCGCGGCGCGCCTGATCTTCGCGCATTTGCTCGTCGCGGCGGCGATTCTCTTCGCGCATCATTTCCTCGCGGCGCATCATCTCCTCTTCGCGCGCATATTCCTTTTCTTCGGCAATGCGCGCTTGCTCGCGCTTTAAGGCAAGCTCTGCGGCTTTGCGTTTTTTCGTCATCATGAGGAGCACGACAGCCGAAACCAGGAACAGTCCCGCGGCTACAAGCGCTATGATCGTCCAGGGCGTTTCTTCCAAGCCGAGGAACTTCACCCCCGCGCCCATCGCAAGCAAGGGCAGCGGCGCAAACCCGTAATTAACCGCATAAGACTGTGCGGCAAGTTCTTTCGTTTCGCGTCTGGCGGCTTTGGCTTTTCCGTATTCGCCGAACGATTTTAAGGTGCACACCACGAACAGCAACGCCGATACGCCCCCTACGATCAACTGCCATAACGGCAAGCCCGTTATTGTGTTTCCGTCGGGCTTTTTGTCGTCGCCCGGATCGCCTCCGTTCGGATCTTCACCGTTTCCGTCCGCGTCCGTCAATATCGTGTATTCGCACGTCTGATTCTTTACGATGATATAGTCTTCGCTCTCCAGCTTTACCGTCACCGTGTATTTTCCCGCCCATCTTGCGCGCTCGTCGCCTTCGAACTTCACGTATCCCTTTAACTCTTCCGTAAGATCGTTCGTGGGATCGTCAAAGTCGATCAACTGATAGGTAGGGCTCAGCCATTTTCCGTTGTCATACGTTAGCTGCGTATTGCTCCACTTTACGTATACCAGCTTTCCGCCGCTCGAACCCGCGGGTACGACGACAAAGGTGAATTCCTTCGAATCGTCGAATTCGTAGTTCTTCGCCCATTCGGGGTTGCCCTTGATCACAAGCGTGATCGTATGTCCCCCCTGTACGGACATATCCAGATCTCCTCTGTACGTGATGTCGGTTTCCCAATTCACGGCGTTCTTGTCGTTGCCCTGCAAGCCGAAGAATGCGATCGCCTTGGGCGCGTCGCCGTTCAGATCGAATCTGCGCTCGGAGCCCCAGTCCACCATCAGCTTTGCCTTCTTGATTTCCCAGCTCAGTCTTACGTCGTCCGTCGATCCGTCTTCCCATGTCGCGCAAGTGGGATCTTTGAGCGATATGACCGTCGTATAAATTCCTGCGTTCGTTCTCTGTGCTCCCTCGCCGACGGTTACAAGATCTAAGTTCAGTCCGTCGAAATAGCGCGCACACTGCTCTTCCGTTAGCGCCGTCAAATCGTACTCACTTCCGACGTACTTCATTGTCTCGATCTGCACAGGCTTTTTGATCTGCGCTTTCGTGATCTCAAAATTCACTTTCTCGAAATCGCGTCCGCTGTTAAACTTATATCCCGTGTCAAGCAATACGATCTTGATACTGTAATTGCTTCCCACTTTGATCGCATTCACGCACTCTCCGTTCTCGTGCGTGGGATCGTAGTCCAACACCTCGTACTGTACTTTTACGATCTCCCACTTCGTTTCGTCCGCCTCGTTCTTATCCACTACTCTGAACGTCGGCGTCGGTATCTGTACCTTACCGTTGTATACGAACTCCGTTTGATCCCACTCCACTTTCAGCGCATACTTCTCCGGTACGATTTTAAGTACCGCGCTGATATCGGGCGCGTAATAGTCCGCATTCGTCGGGTGGAATTTTGCTACCACCCTGTACGTTGCCGATTTGATCACGTCCTCTTTCTCTATCACTTTATCCGCGCTGTCGTAATACACGTATGTTACGCAGTTCTCGTCCAATATTCCCAACGCGTCGTCTTCGCCGTCCGCATTCTGATGCAGCGAGCCCCATAACGTATTCGTTTTGATCTTGATCTCGTGATAATTTCCGTCGTATTCGAACGTCGCGTCTGCAAAGTACGGTTTCAGTTTCTCCGTATCCAATCTGATCCGCTCAACGTCGATCGCCGTCTCTGCCTCGTGCACCGTTCCGCCGAATCTGTATCTTACGTATATCTTTGTTACCGTCGGCTCGCCGCTCTCGTCTAACGTGATGTGCAGTCTGTTCACGCTGTCGTCGTCACGGTTGTATATGATCCAATACTTTCCGCTGTCGTCCTTCTCTCCGCACGGCAGGATCGACGATATTTCAAGCTTCGTGTCACCGCTCTGTCCCGTAAACGTTGCCGTCACCACTAGCATACTCGGATCTACCGATTCTCCCGCGCGGAACACCGCTCCCGCCGCAGGCTTCACCGTCAGCGACTTTAACGTATCTGCCGCCAGCCACTTCGCATACAAATCTACGTTTCGCGTTACGCGGTCTTTATCGAAGTCCCACTGCACCGCTTCCGTTTCTCCCTCTACGTCATAGAACCAGCCCAGGAACAGCATCGTTCCGTTCGTCGGATCCATAGGACGCGATAGCCTGATCCCGTAGCCGATCTCCTGCGGATCGATCGTCGTCGTTTCGTTCTCCGTTCCCTCGTTCAGTTTTCCTCCGCGCATATCGTATGTCACTTTATACGATACGGGCTTGAAGTCCACCGTCATTTCCAGGTTCTGTTTGACTTCTTCGTATGCGTTATATCCCAACTTGCGGTACTCCGCCACCGTCGGGAACGTTCCGTTCTCCATCGCGAATACCGGACTCTCGCCCGCAAAGTTATCCATTTCCGACTTGAACGCGTCTTCGAACAGATCCGCGATATTGTTATACGTGTAATTTTGACCGTATTCCAGACGAACCACTACTTCCGGTCTTGTATTGTAGCCCGTGATATGGAAGGTGAACGTCAGATATTCCACCTTGAATCTGATCGGCAGTCTTGCTCCGTTCGCTACTCCGTCCGTTCCGTAATTCTCGCGCGCTTCCTCGTCGTCAGGCACGAACAGGATGTCCTTCGTCTCGTATCCCTCTTCGTCCACGTTCTCAGGGTGCGTTACGTTGATCATTCCCGCTTTGTCGAACCACTCCGTCGTTCCCTTGATCTCCGTCGTTCCTCCGTTCGCGTTCGTAACCGTTACCGTAGGCACCGCGTCCTTGTACGGCGCGCCCGAATACGGCAACCCGTTCTTCCACTCTACCTTCACGATTTTTAACGGCGCTTTCGTGATCGTTACCTGCTTCGCATCTGCAGAATCGACCTGTACCGTTCCCATATATAACGGCTCTTGTTCCGAACGGTATTTGACCGTTACTCTGTATTTCCCGCTCTCTTTTACGCCCTTTACCTTTTGCGTTTCTCCCGTTCCGCCTTCGATCTCTACCTCGTCCTTATACCACTGCCATGCGTACGCCTTTGCGTCGCTCATTACGGAATTATTCTCGCTGCCGCCCACGCCGCTTATTTTCGGCGTCGAAACCCGCAGCGTGATCCCGTTTTCGCTGTATACGCTCTCAAACCCCTTTTCTCCGTATTCCAAAGTCGTATTTCCGCGGTTTGCGGTTATTTCGATACTCGCCGTGATATCCGTATCCGTTCCCCATACCGCGTATATTTTATTGTCTCCGTGCCAGGTCTTCGGGACTTCCGTGTGCCACGTCCCGTTACCCGTTTTATCGTTCGTCCAGCCAAGGAACACGCGCCCCTCCTCGACTTCCCCTTCCGCCGCATTCGGCTCGTACAGAGATTGACCGAATTTTACCTCACGCCAGTCCGCCGCGTTCTCTACGTACGGATACGCCACCTCGCTCCCGTTCTTATACTCGTAATACGCTATACGAATCCTATTGATAAGGATAGGCGATTTTACGATGTCCGGTCTGGTTGACAAATTGATTTTATCGATTTCTTCGCTCGCCCATATCGAAGGATTATTGAGCACATTTTTTGCCGCTGTTTTTAATGCGCTCAAACTTGACGCAGGCGCATTGTTCGTTGCTACGCTCATACTCGCAATACCGTTACTTGAAGTAGTATGGCTTGAAGTATTCTGCCAATAACCGTTCGACGTATAATCCGAATACGTTTTGCAATTCGTAACTGTACCGCTTGCCCCGAACTGCGAGTATAAGCCTACAAAAGGAAGGGCTTTTTTAGTGTTTCCTTGTGTGAAATTTCCGTATCCGTAACAATTATCAATAATATATTTGTTATCCGCCGTGCCGACATCTTTTTCTCCCACCGTAAACATAAGTCCGGGAGACATATTTCTAGACGCATCGGTCGCCGTCATATTAAACAAGGATATGCAACGCTTAAACGTAGAAGTTACTACGCCACGTAAAAACCCTACCATTCCCGCCCACACCTGCATTGAGTTGGAGGTAACGCCCGAATAAGTTAAATCCATCGCAGAATAGCTGTCGTAAATATTCAACGCCGTCATGTTATAATGCAATCCATCAACAAGACCAATCAATCCGCCCGCGCCAACATATAATTTATTTGCGTTGCTTACAGTGAGCTTAATATCTGCGGCGCACTTATAGATGTTTGTCGTTACACCGGTGCTATTTACAGAACCCATAATTCCGCCGTAACCGATATAGGGCGATTTATTACAAACACCACTTGTGTTGGCAGTAGCGGGATTCGTTGCGGTCATTGTAGAAGCTACCGTCACGTCCGTAAAAGTAATTTTTCCGTCCGAGTGCCCGACAATTCCCCCCACATGCCCGACAGCGCTCCCCGGAACAAGAAGGTTTTCTATTATCAAATCGGAAAAATAAGTCGTCCCCGTCGTGTGGCAAAAAAGTCCCAACGCATGATTTTTTAAAGCGTTGGAAGAGCTGTAACTTACATTTGAAATTTTATGACCGTTGCCGTAAAATTTACCCGAAAAAGTGGAAACGCTTTCAATCACGCCGTTCGATCCGTCCGGCTGTTCATAATCTAAATCGGCGTTCAATACATAAGTTTTGGTTTGATTCGCCGCCGTTGCCGTATACGTTACAAAATTCGTCCAATCGGTCTTACTGTCGATAACGTAGGGGTTTTCGTCCGAGCCCTTTGCGGCGCTTGCATTGACGGTAACGGATACAATATCGGTATCCGCCGTTCCGTTCCCGAGCTGTATTCCGCTCGCATAGTCGATATACCAATAGGTTTCGCCGTTTGCAAAAGTATGCAACTTCGACGCGTCGTCGTAAATAAGATTACTCGCCGCATAGTTAGAGACTACCTTATCAGTACCCCCCCCCTCAAAATTCTGGCTGTAATCACTATTTGCGGAATCGGACTCCTCCGCTTTTCCCAAAGAAATATCCGAAAGTCCAAGCCCGAACGCGAACGACAGCGCCGTTACCGCACACGTTCCCAAAGCCGCTAACTTTCTCCAACCGAATTTCTTTCTCTTCATAAATACCTCCCGTTTCTCAACAATGCTACATTCGCACTTACGCAGAAATTTTATTGAGTAAACGATTTTGCACATAGTATCATATGCCGTATACACTTATACATTATTATAATACATCATTTATGTGCATTCTGTCAACACCTTTTTTATAGTCGCTTTATCCACTTTCTTCTATTTTTCACATTATTCGCCAAATAACAGTAAAAACCCGCCATTCGGCGGGTTTTTACCTGTTTTAATTTAATTCGCGGTCAACTTTGCCGACCTGCATATCGACCAAACTCTTTGCGGTTTCCAACGAAGCAGGGTCTGCGATCCTTACTTCCCCTCTTCCGCCGTTCAGCGGATAGTACAGTACAGGCGCGTCATCCTTGATCGCAAGCTTGAAAATCGTTCTTCCGCGATACTTGAAGAGTACCGCGTACCTTCCGTCATTCTGCGAAGTACGGGGCTTGCTCATGATATAACTGCCTATATCGTAGTACCCCCTCTTCCCCTCGTCGCTCAGCGCGCCGTAGGACTCTTCGAGCGAGATCATCTCCTCGTTTTCGCCGAGCCATGAAATATCGTCCTCGGGCTCTTCCTCGTAAACGGGTGCGCTCTGCTGTGCCGCTTGATTCTGCAACAACTGATTGATAAGCTCTTGTTGCTGCGCCATCTGCGCTTCCATACGCGACTGCTGTTCCGCCATTTGCGCACGAAGTGCGTCTGCCTCGGCACGCGCGTTGTAATCAGGCGCGGCGTAAGAAGGCTGCGCGTATGCGTTCGGATCCTGTGCGGGCGGAAGCGCCTGCATTTGCTGCA
>CAJUET010000013.1 GCA_910585595.1 uncultured Christensenella sp.
GTGTGACTGGAGTTCAGACGTGTGCTCTTCCGATCTTGCCTTTCGGCACGCGGGGCTCAACCGCAATCATATTCAATTCCCGACGCGGGTCAGCGTAATCCTACCTCCGCGTTGATCGACCAGGACCAACTCATTTTCTTCGTTTACGGATAAATCGATATAGATCTTGTCGCTGGAAGAATGCTCCACCGTGATCTCTGTACCTTCTACGTAGAACGCAAGCGTTTGGGAAACAGCTTCGCCTTCGATCGGCGCGTCGTTCTCATCGGTCGGCGTGCGCGTGATTAAAACCTCGCCCCTTATGAGTCCGCCTTCGTCGCTACGGCTGAACGTAAGCGTATAAATATTTCCGACCATGTCTTTCGCCGTATAAGCGCCCGTCAAGAGATCGTCGAAATTTGCCGCGTCGCTCACGGTGAACGTGAAGGTGCAGCTCAGTGCGGGATTCGCCGTAGAAGTTACCGTGACCGCATAGGTGCCCGCTTGGGAAGCGGAGAATTTATAACACGCGATCCCGTCGATCTCCGTTTCCTGCAAAACCGCATTCGCCGTATCACCCGAAGTGATGACCGCCTCCTGCGCTCCGTTCGCATAGGCGTTGACCGCGCCGTAGAAGTATGCTGCGCCGTTCAAAGCCAAGGTCTTGCTTCCGCCCTCGTAAAAGTTGCCGTTTGCGGCGCTCCACAGTTTCGGCGCAATGGACGTGGGATCGGCGCCCGTTATATCGAGGACAAGCGTGAATTTAAACTTCGCCGTTGTAAAATAAACCGTCCATCTTCCGCCGTGCCTTGCCGTGATGAAAATTCTTCCTTCCGAGTGCGTGACCGTAAAATGTTCGTTGCTGATCATTCCGGCAGACGCGCCGTTGCGGTTGCCCTCGTAATCGAGATAAAGCCGATCCTGCGCAAACGAGGCGGTGGAGGGCAGAATATTTCCGATCGTAAGCTCGTACTTCCCGTTGGGGTCGCCTTCGACTTCCGAAGTAACTTTATCGCATTTGAACACGGCGCCGTTTTCTAACTTATTTCCGTTATACATCAGATCGAAAGACGAGATCTTAAACATATCGCGGGAGTACTCGTTCTTCTCCGTTCTCTCCCCCACCGTCTGCGTAACGGTAACGATCGTATAATGCGAGGGACGCGTAAGAGGTCTGGTCTTCCCCGTAACGGGATCGGTTTCAAACGTTCTTTCTCCCTCTGCCCACGCGCTGTTGTCCTCATAGTAATCCTGCCTGTACTCTACGGAGGCGATCGTATAATCTTCGCTCAGCGCAAAAGAGACGGTGGTCTCGAAATAGTCTACGCTGTTCGAACGCTGTTCAAGACCCGTAAACGAGAAGGAATATCGGCGCGTATCTTCGTCTGCCGTCTCCTTTAAATCGTTATTGCTGCATACCTTCGCCCTTTCGTAAAGTTTGTTTAAAACGCCTTCGATTCCGTAGACCGTATCCTTATAGTACCACAGATAGTAGGGCGAACCGTTGATCATATCGGGATGATTGATATTGTTTGATACGATCTTGCCGTTCTCCACGCGGACGACAAAGAGCCCGTCGCCGTCTACGCTGCAATGATAGGTATTTGTGCTTTGTGCAGCTTCGGATGACTTGATCAAAAGGCGCGTATAGTTATCGCCGAACGTATATTGGTGACGGAAGGACTCGTTCAATTCGTGATCGGCGATCTGTTCCTTTACGACCGCTTCTCCCGAAACGACTTTATCCTTATAGAACGATCCCACCGTAAGCGCGCCCTGCACCGTGGAAATATTGACCCCTGCTACGTTCACTTCGTACGAAGCCTTTAAGCCGCTCTTGGAGAGGGTCACGGTAAATTTACCGAGCGAAGTAAATACGTTTCCGGACTTGACGCCGTCTGCGTCTTTGATCTCTACGGCGAAGCCTTTCAGACTCGTCGTTTCTTCATCGAAGAGCGCGCCCTGCGAATTTTCATAAGTCAGTTTCACCCGCAGATTCTCATACGATACGGTATCGCCCAACTCGTAAGTTTTTTTCACGTTCGCCGTATCGAGCTCGATTTTGCGCAAAACATCTTCGGCATCGTTTACATACACGGTATAAATCGCTTTTTTCTTGCCGTAGCTCACCGTGATCTGATAGTTTCCCGGCACGTTCATATCCATGCCGCTCTCCTGCCGGATCACGACTTCCGCCGTAACGTCCTTTTCCGTTCCGTCGCCGAATACCGCGGTCACGGTAAAATCTTCGCCCGTATCGAATACGTCGCCCCGCATGAAGTTGATCTGCGCGTTCTCTATGCGAAGATCAACGATCTTCGCTCCTTTATCGCACGCAACAAGCCCTACGGCAAGGCACACCAGCGAAACGAGAAGCGCGACCGCCATAAAGTACCGTTTGATTTTTTTCATAGTTTCACCTCGAACAAAGAAATGTTTTTACTGATAGATCCCGCAGGCAAACAGCCACAGCGAATCCTGGTTTGCCGTATACCCGTTTGCTTCGGGAGTACCGTCTCCCGCGCCGACGCCGTCGGTATACAGCGAGTGATTCATCGCAAACTTTTGCAGGAACGTAATCAGTTCGTCCGTAACATAGCAAACGCCGTCGCTGTTGCAAACTCGGTAATAGTCGACGCGTATAAAGTTCGTGTAATCGAACGTAGCAAACTTCTGTTCCTCTTCGATCCAGGTATTGTAGAGCATCAAATAATTCGCACCGTTCGGCCCGATGTTGTTCGCCTCGTACAGCGAAGGCACCACGGTATACGACTCGATCGGCTTTCTGATGGCGCAAAGAAGCTCTGGCCCGTAACCTTTGTTATCCGCGTAGAGTTCCGCATCGTACAAGTGATATCTGCCTGTTACGGGGCTCTTTTTGAATTTCCCTGCGTCGAACACCTTTTTGCCCAGATCCGCAAAAACAAACGTCTGTCCCTCTTCGGGCTCTTTCGCCTTTTCCTTTGCCTGTTTTGCCGCCTGCGGACGGATATCGGCATAATCGCTCGTATAATTTCCGATCCGCTTGATGTTAAAATCTACATAGGCGGGATATTCCCGCGACTTGCTCTCGGCACGGACGCCGAACGTGAAAGAGTTTCCGATCTCAGACAGATCGACCGCGATTTCCCAACGGAAATTTTTGGTAAACCCCCCGTCCAAAGCGGCGCCGCCGCCCGTTAACGTGCGGACGAACCACTTGTTCGCGCTCGTACCTTCGTAGACGTCGATCTTGGGGAAAATCTCGTCATCATAGACGTTTACCCAGGATTCAATGGCATACACCCCCGCGTCTCTCGGCGTAAACTCGTAAAACAAAACCTGATTTTCGTTTTTCAACTCGGCTCGGTAAGTTCCCTCGTAGCGCGTCTGATAACAGCCGAGGTCGCCGTAAATATTGCTCCCGTCCCCCTTCGAAGGCTCCTGCACCTTTGTGAGCAGAATTTGCGTTTGCCTGTTCCCCTTATCGTCAGGCGTCTTATAACCGTTCGGGTTATAAGTATAGGTATCGGGCAGCCCTTCAAGATAAACGTTATAGTCGCCGTCGAGCACGCCTGCGTCCGCCTTTCCCTGTGCATTTAAAAGCTTTCTCGTTACGCCGACGTTGCTCCGCCAAACGACCGTAATATCCGAATCGCCCGGATCGAAGGGTTTATTGTCAAAGTACACCGTTACCGTATAATGCGTATCGGGCACGGTAGGATCGGGGTTATCGGGATCATCGGGGTCCGTAGGATCGCCCGTGCCGCCCGAAGGCGGTCTCGGGGTATTGTTTTCAAGACGGGAACCCAAGTCGCAACCCGTAAGAAACATCGCGAGGCAAAGCACGACAAACAGCAATAGGGAAATAAATTTATTTTTTCTCATTCCTCTGCCTCCTTCCAAGTCCCTTGAAGAAGGACTTGACGTCCTTCCACTTCAACTGGCGGATGATGATACCCGCCACGAAAAGCAGCACGCAGACGACGAGAAGCACCCAAACGAAACTGAACACATAAGTGGTGTATTGCGAATCGGTGTTTTGAATTGAATCCACCTCGTCAAGCTCTAAAATTTTTCCGTTTTCCGTTAAAAGCCGATACAGATTTGCTCTGTTACAGCTTGCAAAGCTATCGTATTCGGCATGGTACGAAACGGAAAACTCCGTTTCCGTGCTGTAATTGAGATCGCCGAGACGGTACTCGATCAATACTTTATAAGTGCCGGGAGCGTCGGTCGCAAAGACCGCGGAATAATTCCCCGACCGGAACAAAAGCGTTTCTTTGCTGATCAAGCCGTCGGGATCGGTGAGCGTTATTGTAAAATCGGTGCTGTCGGGCAGCGTTTGAGAGGTGATCACGTTCACCGTGGTCGAATTTCCCGCGCCCTCCACCTCTAAAATAAAGGGCGAATTTATTTTTTCTTTTGGCAGCGTCGCGTTCGGGATATTGGCTAAAAACGTTGCGCCGCCCGTCCCTTTCGTCCAACCGTCCGTCCATGCGGACGAAATATCCGATAAGAACGACGTCACCATACCTTTTCCGCAGGCGGTGTACGCATACAGCGGCACGTCGAAATAAGTGACTTTGTCGCGATAATATCTCGTTTTTAAAACCGCTGTGGCGGTACCGTTCTTTTTTAATTCGCTGTAATAAAAGCCGCCTATCGGACTTATACTTTCCACACCGTTTACGACGTCCTCTTTCGCGTTCCCGATCAGAACGCCGTGCGAACCGCCGTCGATTATAATTTCCTGCGTATCCTCGCGCAGCTTTCCGATTTCGACCTCCGCGTCCTCTTCGTGCTGGATATTCTTATAGAACGAGCCTTCCACCGCGTCCGCGTGGTTGACGAGATTGTTAAACATCGTCTGTCCTTCGGACTTTGCGTAGACGGAAAGAGCCGATACGGAAATACCCTCGCGGGACATTTTGCGCGCCTCTTCGATCGCCGCCGAAGCGTTCGCGGAAGAGGAGTTCAAGCCGTCTGAAATCACGATTACGCGCTTATCGTAAAAGCGCTTGGGCATGAGTTCATAGGTATGGTGAAGCGCGGCGTATAAATTCGTTTCGTTCTCCACTTCGCAATTCTGAATGGTATTCACGATCACCCCGACCGTCGTAAGGTAGGTGGGATCCAGAAGCGGGCGGACGACCCCCGAAAAGCCGACGACCATCACCATATCGGTTTTGTTGAGTACTTTCAAAAGGCGGGTCGCCGCGCCTTTGGCAACGTTGAGCCTGTTCTCGAAATTCATGCTCGTGGAAATATCGAGAACGATGGCGAAGAGCCGCGTCTCCTGATCGGGATTTCCGATCGTGACCGGAAGCAGCTTCGCAAGCATATTGAGCGCTTCGGACGAACCGTCGTTCTCCTGAATATAAGTGTTTCCGTAGGTGGAGAGTGTTTTGCCGTAATCGTTCACCAAAGTGCTCAGGCTAGAAAGAAATCTCTGCCACGAGGGCACCTTACGAACGTCGAAGTTGCTCAGAGCGATCTCGTCGTACTCGCACATCTCTTCCACGCTGAGCGGAAGATTTTTTATATCGGTAACGTAGGTCACGTTTTCCGTTCCGTAGACCCCTCTTCCCGCCGTAGCGTCCGCTGCCGAGCCGCCGATAAACAACACTTTCTTTTCGTCGCTCACGCTCTGCGTAAACAAATAGCGGTTATTATACGACGAATAGTCGGCGTCGCTTTCCGCTGTTTTCACGCGCACCTCGTAACGGAAAGTGCCTGCTTCATCGGTGGGAAGCGGAACGGAAATCACGGTCAGACCGCTGTACAGCTCGACCGTCCTGTTTAAAATATAGGGTTCTTCGTCCCGATACAGGCTCCAATAAGCATTGCAGCGGTTGATTTCGTTGCCGTTTTCGTCCACGCCGCCGTTCACCCGCACCAAGACTTCCGCCTTCTCTTCCTTATTGAGATAGACGGTGTCCGTCACCGTGACGGAATCTATTTGCACCTCGCGCACGTCGGGAGCAATGTTATCGTCCAGATACACCGCGTCGATATACACCCCTTCGTTTTGCAGGGTGCTTACGATCCGAAGAATATTGTTGGAAGATACGGTTTCCGCGCCGTCCGTAATGACGATGATCCGCTTGATCACGTCTTCGTCGAAAAGATTGCCTGCAAAGCGGATCGCCGAACCGATGTCGGTCGCGCTCCTGTCCACCTCGCTCGCAGAACGGATATCGGGAACGCCGCCGCCCATATCGGAAATCATTTGATAGTTTCTGCCGAAGCAGATGACGCCCATTTTGGAATTGCGGGGGAGCTTGCCCGCCACCTGTTCCAGCTTATCCTGAACGTCGTCCAAGTTATGTTCGGCGGAATAAGAGATGTCCGCAAGCACATAAACGTTGGTTTCGGTGACGACCCTCTCGTATTTCATACCGCTCACGGCAAGCGCAAAGCAAAGGCAGACGATAAGGTGCAGCACCGTCGCCGTGATATTTTGTTTGTTTCGGTTATCCTTACGCACCGTAATAAAGAACGGCACGAGCACCGCCGCGAAGAGCGGAAGCAACAGGAATAAGAGCCATGGGTTATCGAAGCTGATATTGCTCATAGCAGTAAACCCCCCAATCCGCAAAAATCAACACGGCGATCAAAATCAAAAACGGCAACAGACTGTCGTAAAAACCGTCCGAATAGTTATATTCCCTTTCGCCTTCTAAAAGCATGGAACTTCCGGCGGCGGAACGGCTCTCCTCTTCGGGTACGCCGGCATACGCATAGAGCTTCGTTTCGTCCTTCCCCTGCACCTTTACGGTGAGCGTATACGTTCCCGTCTCTCCGAGCCGAACCTCGCATACGTCCGCTCCCAACGTATCGAGCGTACTGCTTTTTCCGGAGGGCGACGTTAAAACGATCCCCTCGCAGCCGGGCACCACGCTTACCGCCATGGTATCGCCGCAGACGTAGGAAGTTTCGGAAAGAACCGAAGGAAAAGAGTAATCCATAAGATTGCGTACCAAGATCAGGAAATCGTCCTTCATGCCGAAATCGGAATCCATGATACGGAACGCAAAGACGACCTGTCTGTCGTTATTTTTATTCAAACCCGCAAAAACGATACTGTCGTTCTCCACGCTGAGCACGGAAGTAAAGTTGCGTGGCGGCACACTGTACTGCGCGTACCTGCGTACGGCGATACGGCGACGGACAAGATCCTTCGTCAACATTTTTTCAAGCGCCGAAGAACCCTCGTTATAAGTCGGCACGAAATAACTGTCCGGTCCCGTTTCGTCGCGCACGGGCGGATAGTCGCGGAGACTCACTCCAGATTCCCCTCCGCTGCCGTCTACGGCGTCTATGAGCCAGACCGCCGCATTCGTGGGAAGCGCGTCGGGCGTATAACCGTTGAAAGCGTACATACCGTACCCGCGCGAAGCGAAAGAGGCTGCGCCTTGCTTCTCGTACTCCTCGGGCGTTACAAGATCCACTTCCGCTTTTCCCGCGTAGCGGATGGCGTTTTTCAAATACACGCCGTCGGAATTTTCACCCGTATCGCTGATCAAAAGCACTTTCCGATCCTGCGCGACGGCACTGTCGTAAAAGACGACGCAATTATCCTCCTGCATGGCGTCGCCGTTTACGATGCAAAGCTCCAACTTAGCAAAGCCGCCCAGCGAAGCGGAAATCTCGAAATCGGCAGGTTCGCCCTTGACCGCCGTTACGGAAACAGCGCCTATCTTTTCGGGCGCGTCCGATACGTTCTTAGACCCGCGAAGCTCTATGTTAATAGAAGCGTCCGCCTCATACGAAATAACCTGTCCTTTGACGCCGCCCGCACTCTTTTCAAAGCTGTAAAAAGCATAATTCTGCTCCTTGTCCGAAACGTCGACAAGGGTAAGCGCGTCGTTCACTTCATAATCTTTATCGGTGATCAGATACATGACCGCCGAGCGGTTACTGTCGTAATAGTTTTGCGCAAAGGTCATAGCGGATCTGCAGTCGGAAGCCGTCCAACTCGCCGTAAGCGCTTTAATATAGACCTTTGCCTGCTCCTTATTGGCAACGCCTTCGAATACGACGTCGGTGGTTTCCCCCGCAAACACAAGCGAATAGGTGCTGCCGCTTTTCGAATCGTCGATGATTTGGTTCGCTTTTTTCTGCGCGATCTCAAAACGGGTCGAAGAGCCCTGCTTCATATTCATACTCGCCGAACCGTCTAAAATAATATACACGTCGTTTGCGGACGCGGGCACCGTAAACACGGGCTGCGCGATCGCAACCGAAACGAACAAGATCGCAAAACACTGCAACAGGAGCGTGATAATACCCGTCAGCTTGGAGATAGGCTTTCTCTTCTTTAAAAATTTTTCGCTCAATTCCCAAAGATAAGTGGAAGCCACCGTCTGTTCGGTGTATTTCGATTTGATGATATAGATGATTACGATGATCGGGATACCGATAAGACCCAACAGACCCAAAGGAAAATGAAAGTTCATTCCAACACCCCCGATCCGATCAGTTTTTCAAAGACGAACTCTTCAACGGGCTTTTCGGCGCAGGCGAGCGCATACTGTGCTCCGCGCGCCGCGCAGTAGTTATGCAGGCGGTCCTGAACATAGCGCACCGCTTCGCGGTAAGCCCGAATAATATCTCTGTTGATATTTTTGCGGTAGCTCTTCTTTTCGTTTTCGCTGTCGTAGAAAATATTTTTTCCGCGCACCTTAGGGTTGATCTCCTCCTCGGAGAGCACCTGCACGCAGAGTAGATCGCGCTTTTTATCGACCAGAAAATCGATCGCGGTTTCGTAATCGTGATCGGTCAAAAAGTCGGAAATCACGACCGAAAGTCCGTCGCCGTAGCCTACTTGGGAGGGCAAAATTCCGTCCGAAAGAAAGCAGTCGCCGCCGAATTCGATCGAGTTGAGTTTGGTAATTTCCGCAAAATAGCGTTCCTTGCCCGAAATCGCGGAAATGACTTCCGTCACCTCGCTCTCGCGCACGGTGTAAACGGAGACCTTATCGAGCTCCGAAACCGAAAGATAGGCAAGCGTTGCGGCGATCTCCAAAGCCGCCTGCGCTTTTTGTCCCGAACCGTACTCCATAGAACGGCTTACGTCGATATAAATTTTCGTATGGAGACGGCGCTCGTCGAGGTAGAGTTTCAAATTCAAAACCTCACTCCGCGCATAGGCGTTCCAGTCGATCTTGGTGATATCGTCGCCGGGCATATAATTGCGGTAATCGACAAATTCGCAAGACGAACCGTACGTCTTGCTTTTGTGGTTGCCGCCGAACATACCGGCTATATTGTTTTTTAAAACGGTTTGCAGGGTTTCCACCCGCTGCAAAAACGCTTCGTTTATCACAAGATTGCGCATAAAATCTGCCTTTTAGTCATGAACCCGAAACAGGTTAAGCGTCGAGTTTTCCCGAATTCTTATCCTTGGCGTTCTCTTCGATGAGTTTTGTAATTACGTCGTCCACCGTCAGTTTTTCATTCATGGCGGCGTAGTTGATCTTCATTCTGTGGCGAAGAACGGGATACGCAAGAGCGTCTATATCCTCGTAGGAAACGTTGAAACGCCCCTCGATGAGCGCCCGCACCTTGGCGGCGGTAATGAACGCCTGGCAGGCACGCGGCGAGCAGCCGTATTTAATGTATTTTTTCGCAACCTCTCCGCTGTCGTCGAGTTCGGGGTGTGTGCGCGAAACAAGGCGCATAGCGTAATAGAGCACGTCGGGCACCACGGGAACCTCTTTGGCGAGCTCGCGCATTTTCAAAATAGTTTCGCCGTTCACGACCGCATTTGCCGTTTCGTCCATCGTGATCTGCGTCATGTTTACGATATCGGCAAGTTCCCTGACCGAAGGAAAACCCACCAAAATCTTGAACATAAATCTATCCATCTGCGCTTCGGGGAGCGGATAAGTACCGTCCTGTTCGATGGGGTTTTGCGTAGCGAGCACGAAGAAGGGCTCGGAAAGCGCATAAGTCTTGTTTGCGACCGTCACCTTGTGCTCCTGCATAACTTCGAGCATGGCGGACTGCGTTTTGGGCGTTGCGCGGTTGATCTCGTCCGCCAACACGAGATTGGCAAAAATAGGTCCGCGGCGGAATTCCGTTTTCATCTTGCCCGAATCGTCCTTTTCGATGACGTTCGTACCCGTCACATCCGAAGGCATCAGATCGGGCGTAAACTGAATCCGCGAGAAGGGCAATTCGAGCACTTTGCCGAGCGAACGCACGAGGCGGGTTTTGCCGACCCCCGGAACGCCCTCCAAAAGCACGTTTCCTCCTGCGATAATGGCAATGATCACGTTGTTTACGATGTCTTCCTGCCCGACGAGGTCTTTTTTGATCTCCTCTTTGATCTGCTTCACGGCGCGGCTGAAATTTTCCACTTGCGTCTTGTTATCCATTTTATACCTCTTTATTTTCTTCCTTGTCTTTTAAATCTGCAAAGTAGGTAGCTACGATCTCTTCCCATTCCTCTCTCGAAATCGTGCCTTCGAGCATCGCTTTTTGAATCTCGCTGTAATACTTTTCGCGCACTTCGGGATCGCCGCTCGAAACATAACCCCTATCGGGATCGAAAAAGGGAACGCCGTCTATTTCAAGATCACCCGTGCCCGTGTTGGGCGGTTCGGAGGGATCTTGCCCCGGATCGGGCGGATTCGGATCGACGGGCGGCTCCGGATCGACGGGCTGTTGCAGGGAAAATATCTCGTACAGCTTGTTCACAACGTAATCACACTCTTCGTTGTTGCCCGCCTTCTGCTCCTCGGATACGCCGCTCTGATCGTTGGCGTCCGTCACCTTATTGCGGATATTGCTTGCGGTGTTCTCGACGAACAACTGCAAACTGCTCTCCGAAACACCCTCAACGAGCAACGTTCTAAGTCCTTCGAGCTCGCTTACCATACCCGATTTTGCATTGGGATCCGCCTTCTCGGATGCCTTCACATGATCGATAAGCTCGTCTAACGCTTCCCATTCCCAATCGGTAAGATCGCGCGGGGGATCGACGGGCTCTTGCGCTGCGGGCGCTTTGTCCGGATTCGCATACACGGCAACAACGGGAAGCGCGCAAACTCCTACCAATAAGAGCGCCGCCAAAACGATCGTGAGCGCCATATTGCAGAATGCCAATTTTTTGGTGCTTTTTAATGCCGCAACGGTATCTTCACGCTGTAAATCAATGATCTCGCCCTCTTTATTTTGATACAGCAACGCGGTTTGTATCCGCTCGTTTAAGCAAAACTCCCCGTCAAGACGGACGGCGATTTTTTTATCGTTCGTGCGGAAACACAAAAATGCAACTCCGCCGCCCAGACATAAGCCTCCGAAAGCAATGAGTAAATACCACGCCCAAAACAGTTTTACACCGCATAAAAGACAGGGCAAAAGCACGGCGTTCACCGTTAAGACGGAAACCGCCGCCGCAGACAGCGCGCATTTGATTGCGATATCGCGCCAGATCCTCTTTTTCAGTTTTAAGAATTGTTCGTTCATATTCTGCCTTTTTTGCCCGACCGTAAGGAGGGCGTTTATTAGCGCACAGACTATCCTGAAAATTCGGGATAGTCTTTGCGCTTTTTTATAAATTTGTTTGTCTTACGGCTTCTGCTTATCCCTGTTTGCTGAGATCGCCGCTTGCGTTAAGGTAACCGTCGGTAAACGTTACTGTGTTGCCGTCTTCGGAAATCGTAAACGTATGCGTATCGCCATAGTCATTTACAAAGGAATAAGTGTTGCCGTTTTTGGTTACCGTAGCCTTAGCCGCGTCAATCTCAAACCCGCTTCCCATATCAAGATAATACGTTACCTTATCTCCTTCGATAACCAATTTAACGCTGTAACCGTTTTCTCCGCCGAGTTTACCGAGATAGGTCACACTCTTTACCACAGGCTCCTCGACTTCCTTTTCCAACTCAAATGCAACGCCGCCGTTCAAATTGCTGTCGGTTACAGACAACTTGCCGTCCACAAACGTGAAAGTTACCGTTACGTCTACCGGATTAAACCAATCACTCTCATCCGAATAGGTGAACGTATAAACGCCGTTTTCTTCGGTAATTTCAATTTCGCCGCCCAATGTATAAGGACCGTTCTTAACGGTATAGGAACCGAAACCGAACTTATCGAGCATTAACGTAACGTTTGCGTTTCCGGCACTGCCCTTATAGGCGCCGATCTGCTCGTCGTTAAACATTGCCTGCGCCGTTTTGATCGTGAGCGTTGCAGGATCTCCCGAACCCCAAGTCGAGTAAACAAGCATGAGCACGTCTCCCGCTTGAACCGTGACGGGCTTACCCGTCGTAACGTTAGCTTCGCCGTTCATAAGCGATACGTCGGAGGAAAAGCTGAACTGATAATCGCCTGCGGGCAAGGTGAAGTATACCACCTCGCCAGTCTGCACCGTGATCGTATTGCTGCCCTCTTCCGCCGAAGCATCAAGGGGATAAGCCTGATCGCCCTTGTTAAAGGTCTGCATAAACGTAACTTCCGCAGTAGAGATAAGTCTGAAATATAACTCTTCGCCTGCGGGAATCTCCGCCGTAAAGACCCCGTCCGTTTCAACCGCAACGATTTGTTTCCCACTCGACAGCGTTACCGTGAACGCTGCGCTGCCCGTTGCCGTAACAGCGGCGCCGTAGGTGGTTTCCAAATAGTAGTTGCCCGCCGACGCCGTTGCCGTAAGGGTGAGCTTGTCGTTTGCGGGAGCGCCCGCTAAGATCAATTCGGTCGCGCCTGCGGAATAATCTTCCGTTAAGGCAACCGTAATCGATTGCTTCGAACACCATGCGCTTGTCTTTACGGTAACCATGCATTCAAGATTTCCCACAGTCGCACTGAACAGTGCGCTGGGAGCGTCCTTATCGCTGTAACTACCGGAGTATTGTTGTCCGCCCACTTCAAAAGTAATTGCAAAGTCGCCATTATCTCCAATGCCCTCATCGAAGTATGCGCGGATCAAATAATTGCCCGCACCGGGCGCCGTGACTTTGAAATAATAGGTGGTATTCGCTTTAATGTTGCTGACCGTTGCGCTGCCGTCGGTGAGCGTCTTGGGATTTCCCTCCGCCCAACCTGCGGGAGCCGTAGCGGGAACCACTTTGAACGAAGTATCGGCGGGCGTTCCCATATATACGCCCACGATCATACCTTCCGTTAGATTAACGGCTTCGCCGCTCACAAGTTCGCCGTCCGGATAACCTCCGAAAAGAGGATCGTTCGTATTCATATTATAATAAATTTGCACGCCTTCCGGAATATTGCTGAATTGATACCAACCGTCCGCTGTTGCCTTGTAAAGATAAATATGCCCCTTTTGAAAATCGGCTGCGACCAACGAAACTTCTGTTTCAGCGCTCGGAAAATCGTGATAGACGTATTCGAACTGCGTAAGCGTATCGAGCAGTGCGCCGTTTCCATTGTAAAGCTCAATCTTCTTCTTATCGTCGGATACGGCAAGCTGATAGTATTTCTCCGCATTGCCCGAAGTTACTACGACGGTATACTTCCCTTCCGAATAACCCAAAACCGTTATTGCGGCATAACCTTCCGCACCGAAATACACAGAACCGTACGAGGCTCTGATCGTGTTGCTCTCACCCCAATATTCCGTATTGTTCGGAAGTTCGAGTTCTTGAAGCGTGCCCGCTTCGCCCTTCTTTACATAGAGCTTTCCTTTCACGGAAATATTTTTTACGGTCGTACCGTCCTCATCTAAAACCAACGTAACGGTGTATTGACCGAATGCAAGTCTGTTTTTCTCCGTGTTATAATTCGCCTCTCCTTTGTAGTAAACTCCGTTTTGCTTGTAAACTACGGAAGTGGAGGTTTGTGCGTCACTCTTATAAATATACAGCTTTGTGATTCCGTCGGACGCGCCGTCCTTCGGTTCGTAATACCCTGTGATTTGGTTCAAAGCAATGGGGTTTTGCGGTTCGGCGTACTTCAAAACCTTTGCGTTCGTTCCCTTCTGATCGTTCGCGAACGTATAAGTTCCGTCCGAATTGTGGCTCAAAGTAAAAGTAATTACATCGTTAGATAACGTCTGCACAAAAGTAATCCTGTCAAACGAACCGCCGATATATTTGAAATTATAAGCCACGCCGTTATACTTGATCGTCTTTTGCGTTCTGTTTAATTCCAACGAATATGTTTCGTCAAAATATTCGCCGTCGAGGAAGCGATCTTCGGGAAGGGGTTCGTCTACGGTTTCGCCGAGCAGCACGCCCGCCTCCGCATCGTCTCCGTCCTCGCCCAAATAGGTAAACAGAACGTATACGGTCCCGTTTTTGCGAAGATCGAACGTAACGCTGTCTGCGCTCTGATCCTTGCCGTAAACCGCGTCTCCCGTGAGAGAGGTCGTAAACGTAGCGTTCTGGCTGTATATACCGTTGCCCAACGAAAGGGTATATCTTCCTTCTTTCGTCGCAGTAAACTTGAAATATATTCCGACGCCGCTCTTTACCGCCTGTACATTAGTTTGTTCGAGCGTCAGCTCATAGGCATATTTTTTGCTCGCGCCCGCGGTCGTATCCTCCTCCCACTTGGCGTGTAAGACGGTTGCCTCCGTAACTATCCCGTTTTCGAAGTCGAACGGCTCGCTGCAAGCGGAGTCTTTGAACCAGCCCTTGAACTTATACGCGTCATCGTCGGCAGGTGTCGCGGGCGCAATAAGTTTTTTGCCGGACAATATAAGAAGATTTTCGGGCGCTACGCCGTGCCCGTGCATATCGAACGTCACGCCGAACACGTCTGCGGAACAGTCGTCGCACGCGCCGTCGGCATCCGTATCGCTGTGCGCCCCCTCGTTTTTTACAGTGCCGCCCGTGCCCTGCTGCCAGTGAGTAAGTCCGTCATTCGACTGGCTCCATACGAAGGTTTCGAAATCCGCGTTACAATCGTCGCATTTGCCGTTTGAATCCGCGTCGACATGCGATCCCTCGCTGATTTTATCGCCGCATTTACATTCCTGCCAATGCGTCATACCGTCGATCGAGTTCTTCCACTCGTATTTGTGCTCGTGACCGCATGCCGCGAGCGCCGCAGTGGATAGCCCTGCAATCAACATTAAGATCGGTAACGTTTTCTTTTTCATGGCAAACACCTGTTCCTTATTAAAATTTGTTCTATTACAGTATAAACCATTGCACCGCAAAAAGTCAAACCAATCAGCCTTGCAAAACGAAGTTATGCTATTAAATATTCTTATGTTTTTCACGCTTACTATAATCTGTATTTATATATCTTCCCCATCTTCTCTTGTTTTACAGATTAAATTATTAAATAGGCTTATAGTTTTTGGCAGAATTTTGCAAATCGCATCACAAAATCGGCAACAAATTAAAAAACCCGCTTTCCGGCGGGTCCGTAAAACCGAATTACGCTTATCTATCTTCGCGCGTAACGGTATTTATAATAAATTCTGCATACGCGCCTGCAACGTTTTTACGCGTTACGCGTTCAAAACCGCTGAAAAACGCGTTGGAATTGACTTCGCACACCAAAAAACCTTTCTCCCCGAATAGCAAATCGATTCCGCAATAGTCGAGCCCTAAAACTTCCGCGATCCTTTCGCAGGTCCTTTTAACGCTTTCGGGAAGCGGATATTCTTCCGCCGTCCCTCCCAGGGCGACGTTGGAACGGAAGTCATTTTCCGACTTTCTTAAAATCGCGCCGAACACTCTTTTGCCGATCACGAGAACGCGCACGTCGCGCCCGAAACTTGTCGAAATATATTTCTGATACAAATGCGGCTCGGTCATAAGCTCGCCGCTCTTCGCTTTAAGCTCCGCACGGTCGCGCACGAGATACACACCTGCGCCGCATGAACCGTAGCTCTTTTTTACGACGAGCGGATAACCGAGCGCGCCTTCGATCCGATCAAGCGATTCTTCGGCAATTTCCGCGTCTTGGGTATAGCAAAAAATCGCCGGAAGCGTGAGCGGCATTTCGATCCCGCTGCCCGCAAGAGCAAGATAAGTCGTCATTTTATCGTCGCATACTTCTATTGCCGAACAGCCGTTAAAGAGCGGAACTCCCGCCTTTTCGAGCCCCCGTAAAACGTATTTGTCCTTATCGAGGAACACGCAAAAACCGTGATCTTTTACGTTACAAATCAAATCGTTTGCAACGGAAACTGCAAAAAAATCGTTGCGCCTGATTTCGGCAGCGACGCCGCGGTTTTCGAACTCCTCTTTTAAGCGCTCCGCCTGATAAATCACTTCCGGCATTCGGTTATACGCGTTAATGAGAATAAGTCCCTTCATCATCTTACAAAGTTCGTCCTTTCGAAGGGCTCGGATCGGGGAAGTCCGAATTCTTCTTTGCCAAGCGCAATGCTCTTCATTAAAAAGCTCATATTGTTTGCAAGGGTGCGCATCATCTGCAAGCCCTCTTTATCCTCTGCGGCTTCCCCCTGCGCAGCGCCGTGGATACCGTTCCAATACTGTCCCGAAGCGATCGGCATACCGCAGATCGCAAAAAATTTATTGAGTTCATCGAAGGTGGAGGTCAAGCCCCCTCTCCTTGCCGCCGCGACCGCCGCGCCAACTTTCATGCTCTTTGAAAACGGCGTGCTGTAAAAGAGCCTCTGCAAAAATGCGACGAGCGTCGCATTTGCCGAAGCATAATATACAGGCGAAGCGATCACAAGCCCTTCCGCCGCTTCGAATTTGGACGCGACTTCGTTCACGCAATCGTCGAACACGCACCTGCCCGTTTTTTTACAGGAAGCGCAAGCAATACAGCCCCTTATATCCCGATTCCCTATTTGAATGATTTCCGTTTCGATTCCGCCGGAAAGAAATACTTTCTCCATCTCTTTCAGCGCGATTCCGGTATTGCCGTCCTTGCGGGGACTTCCGTTTATCATTAAAACTTTCATGATTTTCCTCTCAAAAATTCAATATATATCGTGGCGGACGGGCTTTTCAAAGAGTTCCTTCACGCTTGCGCCCTTTTTCGATTCGCCGAGCGCCCACATGAGCTTTGCGACCGTCGCTTCCGTCGTCATGCTCTTTGCCTCCAAAACGCTTCCGCAGGACAAAAGTTTTCTGCCCACCTCGTACTTGTCGAGCGCGCTTCCCTCCCGCTCTACCTGCGTGGTGCAAACAACGGTCTTGCCCTTATCCAAAAACGCTTTGAGTCTTAAAAAGAACTCGTCGTTATCGTAATCCGGAAGTCCGCCTGCGCCGAATGATTCGATCACGAGCCCGTCGCACTTTTCCGAGAGATATCCGAAGATTTCGGGAGAAAGCCCCGGTACCATTTTCAGGACAAAAATTTTATCGTCTAAATCGTGATAAAAGCGGGGCGTATCGGGCTTTTGTTCGTTCAGATAATATAAGGGCTTGCCCTCGCGCATGAGCGCAACGTCCGGATAGTCGATACTCTGAAATGCGTTATAGCTTCGCGTGCGCGTCTTTTTGGCGCGCGTGCCTAAAATCACCGCACCGTCAAACACGATATTCACGCCGAACGCCCTATCGTCCGCCGCGAAGGAAAACGCGTCGAAAAGATTCTTTCTTGCGTCTGTATCGCGAAGATACGCCGACTTCTGCGAGCCCGTTAAAACCACGGGCTTTGCAATATCCTGTATGAGGTAGGAAAGCGCCGCCGCCGTATAAGCCATCGTATCGGTACCGTGCGTGATCACAAAACCGTCGAACTCATTATAACTGCTCTCGACGATCTTCGCAATTTCCAACCAATGGCGGCTGTACACGTTCGTGCTGTCGATATTGAAGGGTTGGACCTCCTGAACGGAGCACACCTCTCTGATTTCGGGCACGCTTGAAAGAAGGTCGTCCGCAGTGAGCGCGGGCGCAAGTCCCCGATTCGTACTCTTGGAAGCGATCGTTCCGCCCGTCGCGATCATTAAAATTTTTTTCATTTATTCTCCGATTTTTCCGAGCGGAACAGAGGTAACTCTCCTCATCTGAACGCGCACGAAATATTTATACTTATTGCAAAGAGATTCGTAAAGAATATACAGTTTTCCGTCTTTAATGCAAATTTCCTCGCTCATACAAGGCAGAGTAAGAACGGTAAGAAGATTGTCTTTATCCAATCTGTAAACGGGAACGCCGTCTATTTCGCAAAACGACGCGCCGCCCTTTAACGGGTTGGAATAGGTATAGAGCTTGGAATCGGGAAGTCCGTAGGAGCAGGACAGATAAATTTTATCGCCTGTGACCGCAACGCCCTGCACGAGTCCGCGCACCGAAAGGATACTCACGGGAGTCGCGCTCTTTACGCCGCCCGCCGCATTTTCGTCCGCCTCGTATGCGTAGATAAACGCGTAATTCGTTTCGCCGTCTTTTTCCAGGTGGTGACTCGCATCCGTCTTGTAATTCTTTTCGCGGTAAAATTCACCCGCAAAGAGAAGGTTTTCCTCTTCAAAATAATAACAGAACGCAACGTTGATATCCGTTTCAAGCTCGTCGTAAATTTCTACCGCTTCGCCGTTTTCCGCATCAAGCGCGTCTTGAAGGCGCACTCTCACGACCGCCTTGACGTCTGCAATTAAAATATAATTCTCTGTTGCCGTTACACCGCCGAAGTGCGAATAGACCGCCTTCCCCTCCTTTGTTCTGAGAGTGAAATACTTCGCTTCGTCCGTTTCGCCGTCGACAAGATACACACGGGAAGGAGATTTATCGACCATGTAACCGCTCACGGCAAAATCGTATTTCAAGCCCTCGGGAAGCGGCGCGATCCCCTGCGGGGAGATGCCCTCTTTCAGCCCGGGTATCGTGAATTCCTCCTCGGCAATCGATTCGAAAGCGGGATACTTCGCCCCGAAAAACCAAACCATGAGGAAGATAAACAGCGCGGCGATAAAAAATAAAACGATCCCTAATGCAATTAAAGCGCGTTTCAGACGTTTCGCTTTCGTATCCATAAATAATTCCCTTTATAAATTCAGAGACGCGCGGCACGCACGTCTCTCTTTCGTGATTGTTTATTCGCTCTTTTCGCTGTCGTCCGTCTTTTCAAGCGGCTCCTTTGAAGCGGAAACAGCGTTTGCTTTCTTCTTCGTTATGGCGCTCTTTCTTCCCAAAAAATATGCGATCGTTGCAAAGACGAAGAATGCGATCACGAACACTGCAACCCCTACGATCAGAACGCTTGTCCCGCCCGAACTGTTTGCTTTGTTAGATTCAAAAGTCACCAAAGTATCTTTACTGTAAATCTCGTGAATGACGTCCGTCAACGTGCCCGCGCTTTCGTTGAGCAAATTAAACTGTTCCAAAAGCTCCGTGTTAAATATTTTAATCTCATTCACAATACCGTCAAACTCCGAAAGCGGAACGCTCTCAACGGCGTCTTCCGTAATATTTTTCACAGGTGTGCCTTTTAAACTCGTACATTGGCGCGTCAGATACATGATCTGCTGTTGAATGGTTTGGGAACGCTTAATATACGAGATCAATTCCGAATTGCCGCCCACAATGACGGTGGTATTTCCGCTGCTGTCAGACGAACCTGTGTTCTCATCCACATACGGGCTTATTCCGGAATATCCCGCAACGCCCGAATTGTAATTTCCGAAGTCCTCCAAAATCGCCTGAACGAATTTAAGCTCGGTTACAAGCTGTTTAATGCGCGACTTTACTTCCGCAGCCTCTACGGAGCCGTTAAAGTACTCAAAGCCCTTGACTGTCAGATTATTTTCGATGGGGTCGCGGTCTTTATCGGCAAACACCGTTTTGACCTCGGTACGGTGCGTACCGAGAGATTTTCCAAGCACGCGATAGCCCTCTTTATATTCTTTGATCCACTCGCCGTATTGGTTCACAATAATCGCCTTCTGCTCGGTGAGAAACGCCAACTGATCCTTATAGGACGCCTCGGAGAAAACTTTCTCGTCAAGCTTATAGTCCAGATCCGCCGCTTTCGCCGCAATCACTTTTGATACGAACGCTTGGGTCAAAGCCTTAATGAAATGCGTCTCGTTGACGCCGCTGAAAAAGTTACTCTTCAAAGTAAGCGTATAAACATACGAAACTTCCGGTTCTTCGGAAATCTGCCGTGCAAAAATCTCGACCGCTTCTGCCTTGACGATCTTTTTTACGTCGAGAGAGGCAAACTCTTCTTTGTAATCGGCGTTTTCCTTTGCCGCCGCAATTACTTCTTCCGATACGATATCGCGGTAGTCGAACATAGATCCGTCGGGATATTTAAGATCGGAACTAAACGGATATTTGATTGCGAAACTCATATTTTTAGACTGTTTTGCGGGGTTGAGTGCAAACATAAAAATAAGTACCGCCGCAAGCGTTACGACGATCGTCCCCAACAATACAGCCCAGATTTTCTTGCCGATAATGCCGAATATTTCGCGCACGGAAACTCCGCCTTCGTCAACGTCGTTTTGATTCTCTTTCTTTTCTTCGTTCATAGCCATCCCTCAGCATGTGAAATTTTCATTATAATAACACTTCCTGAATCATTCGTCAACCTTTATTCGGTTTTTTTTAAGATTTGATGTTAGTCTATCCCTTAAAAAGCGGCGGGAGAAACTTCGCCCGAAAGCGCACTCATTGCGCTTCGCGACCGATCCGTCGCTTATTACAAAAAGAGCGGAGTGCGATGCACTCCGCTCTCTTTGGAGCAGGCGACGAGAGTCGAACTCGCCGGAAGCAGCTTGGGAAGCTGCCGCCATACCGCTAGGCGACGCCTGCAATTCCGATCACGCTTAGATTATAACCGCTTCTATAAAATCTGTCAAGCGCAATTCAGCCGAAAATCAAAAAAACGGACGGAAGTTTCTTCCGTCCGCACCGCTTATCTTTTTACACTGAAATGACTGAGATCGCTGTAAGTTGCCTCCGCCGAGCTTCCGTCCGCAAAATTTAAGGTTACACTGTCGCCCTTTCTGATATTAAAGAGCACCGTTTCAACCTGATGCTTTCTTGTGATTACGAGATTGACACTCATCTCACCTTGTTTCTCCACGGTAATGCTTTTAATGATTTTGCCTTTTACGGAATTCAACGGATCATGAAAGGGACTCCTTGATTCTACCGCCGCAATCTTGACTTCTTCAACAATATCGATCGTCTGTGTGAGGGGATCGAACTCTCCCCTGCTCGATTCGACTTCGAGCGTGCCCAAAAGTCCGTAGGTCGCCGCTCCATTTCTGTTCGATTCGTAATTGTCGATAATACACTGTGCAACGGAGAGCGCACGGTTGGCAGGGATCGCCCAACCGAAGCCCGTGATAGAAACCGTCGTTTCATTGCCGTTCGAATCCGTAACCTTCTGATCCAGACCGCCGTATACGATGCCCACCAATTTCCCTTCCCGATCAAAGAGCCCGCCGCCCGAACTGCCGTGCGTCACGGGCGCGTCGATTCTCATAGAGAGACGGGAAACGACGTATTCGTTCTCGACCTCCACAGAGACGGAGCCCGAAAGGACGGAGATACCGTATCCCAAAGGATTGCCGATCGCATAAATTTTTTCGCCGACCTTTGCGGTATCGGAATCGCGCGTACCGACAGCGGCGCTCACCGCCTGAACAAAATCAAGTCTGTCTTCGGGAATCTCTACGGAGAGCACGGCGATATCTTCGGTCTTTGAACTGCCTACATTCGTCGTCTCCAACGCACTGGGCAGTATTGAATCTACAGTGTAATTATCGCCGTAGAGATAAGTATAAATGCTACTGCTGCCTTCGATCACGTGGTTGTTGGTTATGACGTATGCGTTCTTCGAGCCATTTGCGTTTGCCTCGTCGGCAATCGAATAAATAACGCCCGACCCTAAACTTTTATTCGTCTGAATCAAGACCGACGCGCGCAGAGCAGAGGAAAGCGAAGCGGAATCCTCCTTCATCGCCTTTAAGTAATCGGCAAAGGAGAGATCTTCTTCGGTGAACAGCCCGCTCTGAATTGCCGCTTGATATTCCCGATAACGCTCTTCCAAGGGCGATTCCGATTTGGAAGTAAGCCAAGCCGCAGTATCGCTTCCGTAATAACCGAGCGTATCCGAAACGCCCGTCGGCGTATTGTGCTTTCCGTTGAAGGAAAACCATTCGCAACCCGAAAATCCGACTGCAATCACGCCTGCGCAAAGAACGGCGACCGCCGCCATGACCGCTCTTCTTTTCTTCATATAACACCTCTCGTAGCGAGCAAAATTATTATTTATAACAATATTATTATACCACACGATTTACGGAAACACAACAAAATGAGCGGAATTTTTCCGCTCATTTCTTGTTAAAGATCATCGGCGTCCTGTTCAGGCATATCGTATTCGTTATCCGATTTAACGCCCGTATAACTGCCGAGGTAATCTTCATGCGAGCGCATATCCGCGCCCTTATTCAGTTTTTTCTTTTTTTGCATTACTTGCAATCCTTAGTGGATCTCGAACACTTGCCGCCGTTCTTCGTGTTTTTCACGTTCTTAACGCTGTCGTTTTCGGTGTTCTTCGTGTTCTTTACATTGTTGTTGTTCGTGTTTTTCATAAATTCTCCTTTTTAAAGGGAAGGTGAATTTCGACGTCTCCCTGAGGCGCACCGCAGAGGGGACACACGCTGAAAGCTGATTTCGAAGTATGCATATAGCCGCATTCGCTGCATATCCAAAGCATGGGACGCTCCGCGTTATAGAGAGAGCCGTCCTTGAACGCCTCGTAAAGGTACTCGAAGATAATCCTGTGATTATCCTCCACCATTGCGACCTTTTCGAATTTGAAAGCAATTTGCTCAAACCCCTCTTCTCGCGCCGCCTTTGCAAATGCGGGATAAATGATATCATGTTCCTCCCGCTCGTCCTCCGCCGCAAAGCGCAAACCGTCTTCGATCGAACCCGCATGAAACGGATAACCTGCTTCGAAGCGGATATTGTCCACACTGTGCGCGTTCTTCTGTATTGCTTCGAAAAATACTCTTGCGTGATTGGTTTCGTTTTTGGCGATCGTACGGATGGTGTCCGCAAGCGTTTGATATCCCTGCTTCGTGCACGCTTTTGCAATCAGCTGGTAGCGCATTCCCGCCTGACATTCTCCCGCAAACGCTCTTGCGAGATTTTTAATCGTGTTCGTCTCGTGGAAATTCATAATTCATCCTCCCTTCCCCCATAGTTTGGACAGAAAATTTATGAATTATACAAAAAAAACAGACGAACCGAAAAGTTCGTCTATCCTTTTATTTCCTCTTGCAAAGCGGGTGCGCTCTCCTCTTCAACAAGCTCGCCCACCGTTTTTATCAGGCTTTCGAGATAGTCCTTTTTCTCGGCGGTCTTACTCTTGACTACGAGGATATCCCCCTCTTTGATATGCGTATTCCCGTCTGGCGAGATTTCCTCGTCTCCGCGCAGAATTTTTACGATGAGCGCGCCGCCCGGCCAGAGCACGTCTCTTAAAGCGCGCCCTGCGGCGTGCCCCATATCCGTGACGCGCACCTTTATGATAAACTCTTCGACGGGGTGCGTCCTGTGCGCCTCTTCAAGCATATCGTCGAGCAACTTATCGTAGATCGGCTCGGTGCGGAACAGCGTCCCCGTCAAATATCCCACCGCAACCCCTAAAATGACGGGTAAGAGGAAGGTAAAGTTCCAGGTGAGTTCCACCACCATGACGATCCCCGTGATGGGAGATTTTACAACGGTCGTAAAAAAGGTCGCCATACAGATCATGACGAGCGCGTCGGAATAGGCGGCGTCCATGCCCATAGCTCCGCACAGAAGACTCAACAGCGCGCCCATGCCTGCGCCTATCGCAAGAATGGGAACGAACGCGCCCGCAGGCACTCCCGCGCCTATGTTGAGAACGGTTGCAACCAGTCTTAAAAGAACGACGATCAAGAGGGTCGCCCATACTGGCGAAGAAAAAACCGTATGTAATTCGCCTTTGCTTCCCACCGCCTCGATAAAGCCGTGTCCGCCGCCCATTGCGTATTCCGTGATCAGCCCGAACGCGCCTGCAAGCGCAAAAGGAATGCTTACGCGGAAAATGCCCTTTGCAAACTTCGCAACTCCGCTTCTTTCGAACAGCTTTTTAACCAACAGAACAAGGTAGTAAAAGGCAACCCCTACAAGCGCGACGATCACTGCGGCAAAGAGAACGTATACGAGGAACATGATGTTAAACGGTTCCACTTCCCCGAAAGAATAGGCGGAAAAGAACGCGCCGTTCTTCAAACCCATTAACGGTCCCAAAAGATTTCTTACGACGAGCGCAACGACCAAGGAGGAAAAAGAACTTACAAACACTTCGGGCGTGAAGCGTTTATGCGCCTCCTCAAAGGCGAACGCCATACCCGTGAGCGGCGCGTTGAACGCGACGGAAATCCCCGCGCAAGCCCCGCTTGTGACCTGATACCGCTTTACGATAGCGTTTCTCCTGAGTAAATCGCTCGTGAACGAACCGCACCCGCCGCCGATCATAATGGAAGGTCCTTCGCTCCCCGCGTTGACCCCCATAAAGATCGTAAAGAGAGCCGCGGCAAACATACCCGTAACAGCCTCGTACCACTTAAAACGGAAGAGTCCGCGCGTCGCGCCCTCCGTCTGCGGAATGCCGCTGCCCCTGACGGACGACATAAAGCGCATTATGCCCCCGATCAGAACCGAACCGGCAAAGAGCGCGAGAAAAAGGAGAGGAATAAACGCGGGATTCCGGCGGAAGAAACCGTAAAAATCATTACGCGCAAACCTTTCGGCAAGCGAACAAAGCGCGACGAAGCAAGTGATCACAACGCCCGCAAACAATCCTGTCAACGCACCCACCGCTACGATTTCCGCACCGAGACGCGCCTTTTTTCCAAAGAGTTTAACTCCCTTTTTCATAGTTTCCCTTTATTCGCTCAACGCGAACTGCGCCTTCCAAAGATCGGAATAGAATCCGCCCTTTTCCAAAAGTTCTTTATGCGTGCCCTGTTCCACGATATGCCCGGCATTCATCACGAGAATGGAGTCTGCATTTTCGATCGTGGAAAGGCGGTGCGCCACGACGAAGCAGGTTCTTCCCTTCATGAGCTCGTCGAACGCCGCCTGCACTTTGATCTCGGTGCGGGTATCGATATTGCTCGTAGCCTCGTCTAAAATGACGACAGGCGGACGGCAGAGCATAATACGCGCGATACATAAAAGTTGTTTCTGTCCCTCCGAAATCATGCCGTCGCCGCCGATCACGGTATCGTAGCCTTTGGGCAGACGCATGATAAAGGAGTGTGCCTTCGCAAGGCGGGCGGCGTTTATCATCTCCTCTTCCGTCGCCTCGGGGCAGCCGAGAAGAAGATTTTCCCTCACCGTTCCCTTTTTTAACCATGTTTCCTGCAATACCATTCCGTAGTTGGAACGCAAAGATTTGCGCTTGATACTGCGGATATCCCTTCCGTCGAGGGAAATACTCCCGCCCCTCACCTCGTAAAAGCGCATTAACAGATTGATGATCGTCGTCTTTCCGCAGCCCGTAGGACCTACGATCGCTATTTTTTTGCCCGCGGAAACGTCGAGGTTTAAGTTCTCGATCAAAGGGCGCTCGGGATCGTAGGAAAACTCCACGTCGTTTAAAACGACGTTCCCTTCCGCACGGCCGAATTCTTCCGCGCCCTCGTCGGAAGGCTCGCTCTCCTCGCGAATGAGCGCGAAGAGCCGCGCGGCGCAGGCAAGCGCATTTTGGAATTCCGCAAACACTTCGGTAATTTCATTGAACGGCTTCGTGTACTGATTTACATAAGAAAGGCAGGACGCAAGATTCCCCACTAAAAATCCACCCGTCGAAATCACAAGGAATCCGCCCGTAAGCGCGACCGCCGCATACACCAACGAATTGATAAAGCGGGTCACGGGGTTCGTCGTAGAGGAGAAGAAAATCGCTTTAAGCGAATACTTCTCGTACCGTTTGTTGATCTCTTTAAACTTCTCTTCGTTCTCGTCCTCGTGCGTGTACGCTTTGACCGTCTTTAAGTTGCCGATCATTTCGTCAATGAACGCCGTCTGTTCCGCGCGCACCTCTGACTGCTTTTTGAACATTCTATAAGTACGGCTTGCAATAAACTTTGCCGTAAACAACGAAAGCGGCGTTACCAAAAGCACGACGAGCGCAATTTCCCATCGCATTAAAAAGAGGATAACGAGCACGCCCAAAATCGTTACGATTCCCGTAAAAAGCTGGGTGAAGCCCATCAAAAGCCCGTCCGTAAATTGATCCGCATCCGAAACGACGACGCTTGCGATTTCGCCGTAGGCTCTGTCGTCGATATACTTCAAGGGCAACCGTTCGATTTTGGAAAAGGCGTCCCTTCTCAAATCGGCAAGCACATGATAGGCAATGCGGTTGTTCGAAAGACTCATCAGCCACTGCGAGAGCGCCGCCGCGCCGATACAGATCGCAATTCCGTAGAAAATCTTATAAATCTCTTCCCACGCGAAAACGCCATCCATGTATACCATATAATTGATCGCAACACCCGCAAGGTAGGGGATCGCAAGCGTCGAAGCGACCTGCACGAGCGCCGTAAACGTCGTAAACACGATAAAGAAAGAGTACGGTTTTAAGTAGCGCATGATCCCCGCAAAGGTCTTACGGGTGCTTTTATCTTTTCTCTTTTTCATGCCTTCTCCCTGAATTGCGTGTCGTGAATTTCACGGTATACTTCGCAGGAAGAAAGCAGTTCTTCGTGCGTTCCGATTCCCGCGACCGCGCCGTCGTCGAGGACGACGATCTTATCCGCATGCATAACGGAGCTTACCCGCTGCGATACGATAAACACAGTGCCGCCGAGCGTGGAAATCGCCCTGCGCAGCTTTGCGTCCGTCGCATAGTCGAGCGCGGACGAGGTATCGTCCAAAATAAGGATTTCGGGTTTTTTCACGAGCGCGCGGGCAATCGAAAGCCGCTGTCTCTGTCCGCCCGAAAGATTCTTTCCTTCCTGCGCGACTTCGCCGTCGAGACCTCCCTTGGCATTTACGACGTCCTCCGCCTGCGCGCACCGAACGGCAAACCGAAGTTCTTCGTCCGTAGCGTCACCCTTGCCCCACAAAAGGTTGGAGCGAATCGTCCCTTGGAACAGCACGGACTTCTGCGCGGCAACGCCCACGTGCTCGCGGAGTTCCTCGGCGGGAATGCTCTTAACGTCCCTGCCGCCCACGATCACCCTGCCCTCTTCCGTTTCGTAGAAGCGGGGAATGAGATTTACAAGCGTCGTCTTGCCCGAACCCGTACCGCCCAATACGCCCACGGTTTCGCCGCGGCGCACTTTAAAATCGATATTTTTGAGTGCAGGCGCGTACCCTGCATAGGAAAAAGTCACGTTGTCGAATTCCACGGCATAGTCTCCTTCCTGCTTCTCTCCTGCGGGAAGAGAGGCGGATTTCTCGCTCTCTATATCGAGCGCCCGTCCGATCCTCTTTTGCGAGGAAACCGCTTTCGTCAACGTAACGATCAAATTCGCAAGTTTGATAAGCTCCACCAAAATCATGGCGAGATAGTTATAAAGCGATACCGCGTCACCCTGTTCGAGCGCGCCCAATTCCACTCTGCCCGCCGTGACGAACAAAAGAACGATCAACGCAACGTTCACGAGCACATAGGTAAGCGGTCCCGTGAGCGCAGAAATTCTGCCCGCTTTTTTCTGCGCGGAACGCAAAGCTACGCTCTTCTTTTGAAATATTCCGATTTCGTCCTCTTCCTTACAGAAGGCGCGGAGCACCCTTGCTCCCGAAAGATTTTCACGCGTGGAAGTATATACGCTGTCCAAACGCTCCTGCACTTTTTTATAGAGGGGCGCCGTAGCCGCCATGATCGCAAATACGGCGATCGCAAGAAGCGGGATCACCGCAACGAGAACGAGCGCGGCGCGCCAATCAACGACGAACGCCATAGCCGCCGCACCGAATACGATAAAGGGCGAACGCAAAAAGAGACGGAGCATCATATTGACTCCCGTCTGCACCTGCTGAACGTCGCTCGTCATGCGTGTGATCATGGTGGAAGTTCCCATTCCGTCGATTTCCGAATAAGAAAAAGACTGCAACTTCACAAAAAGATTTTCTCTTAACTGCGCCGAAACGCCTACCGCGGCGCGCGCCGCAAAATACTGCGCCGTCAGCGAGAAGGCAAGCCCGACAAAGCCTAACCCCGCCAATATCACACAGCCCCAAACGATATAGCTTTTATCGCCGCCCGCGATCCCTACATTGATGATCGCCCCTACAACGAGCGGAACCAAAAGTTCGAGCAACGCTTCGAGAAGTTTAAAGAAAGGCGCAAGTATCGCCTCTTTCTTATACTTTTTCAGACAGGCAAAAAGATGTTTCAAGCCGACTCCTTTATGAAACGGGAACTAAGAACAGATAAACGTAATATGCAATATAAAAACACAAGAACACGACGCCTGCGGGAATGCCCAGTCTGTGCCTGTCGAACAGCGCGAACAAGTACAGGAGGACGGAGGCGCCGAACGCCACGAGCGCGTCTACGAGATTTCCTTGGATCGTAAATCCGAGCGGAGCAAAGAGCGACGATACGCCTGCAATCAAGAGAATATTGCAAATATTACTTCCGATAATATTGCCGACGGCAATATCCGTTTCATTCTTAACGACCGCCACAACGGAGGTGACGAGTTCGGGAAGAGAGGTGCCGATCGCAACGACGGTAAGCCCGATCACCCGCTCGCTTGCTCCGAGCTTGACAGCAACGTATTTTGCGCCGTCTACGAAGAGCACGCCGCCCCCTACGACCATGCCCAAACCGATAATTGCAAGGATAATGCAGAACCACAGCTTTTGCAGCATTTCCTCGAACCATACTCCGAGCTTTCCCTTCTTCTTTTTGGGCTTTTCGTTCTCCTCTTTCTTCTCCCCGCCAAAACCCGCAAGAGGCTTTTGTTCGACTTTCAGCTTTTCGGCTTTAAGCTCCTTCTTTGCACGCACGAGCAGAACCGTCATATAGGCGGCAAAAACGCCGAGCAGGATCAAACCGTCCCACCATTCGATTTGGTACCCCCAAACGCCGAGCCCCACAAGGAGCGCGCCCGATAAAAGCAAAACGGGCAGATCGAGAAACAGCGAGTTCTTCTGAACGGGAAGTTTCCTTATGAGCGACGCAACGCCCAGGATGAGCAGAATATTCGCAATATTACTGCCCACGACGTTACCCACGGCAATATCCGTAGAACCCTGCACCGCGCCCGTAACCGACACGGCAAGTTCGGGTGCGCTCGTACCGAGCGCAACGATCGTGAGCCCTATGACGAGCGGCGGGATCTTCGCTTTATGCGCAATTCCCGCGCTTCCGCCCACAAACCAATCCGCACCCTTGACGAGCAGGACAAGTCCCACAATAAGCAAAACGATCCACATGACGAGCATCCAATCCATACGAAACCTTCCCAAGGCTCTTCGCCTTAAAAATATTTCCGCCGAAAGTCTTGTCATTCATGCGAACCGCAGCGACACGAAGATTTCTTCGGGGTATGTTGCCGCCGGCGCGTCCCTTATGTTTCAGGAGGACTACTCCCTTTCGACTTGCCGCTTTTAATTTGCGGTCATTTAAGTATATTATAGCAATCCGCAAAAAACCTGTCAAATGCTTTCCAAAAAGATTTTGAGCCCGATAAAGACAAGCACCGCTCCGCCCAGAATTTCCGCCTTATCCGCAAGCAGAGACCCTGCCTTTTTGCCGACAAGCACAGCGATCAGCGAAAGGACGAAGGTCACTCCACCGATTACAAGCGATGCAAACAGAGCGGGCAGAGCAAGCGTTCCGTTTGCTTCGAGCGCAAGTAAAGTGATTCCGACCGCAAGCGCGTCGATACTCGTAGCGAGCGCCTGAACAAATAATTTAAGCGCGGCGTTCTTTTTTTCCTTTTCCGCCAAAGAGTGCTTTCCCCGATGAACGAGCTCCTTGATACATTCGTAAATCATCTTGCCGCCCAGAAAAGCGAGGATCGCGAAGGAGAAAACGGGTGCGATTTTTACGATGTAATGGGCAAATGCCGCCCCTAGCTCATAGCCCGCGAGCGGCATAAAAAATTGAAACAGACCGAACGCACCCGCCGTCTCGACCGCCCTCGGAAGCCGCATCTTCGGTTGGGTCATGCCGTTCGTCATACCCACCGCCACCGCGTCCATGGATAGCGCCGCACCCAACAATATAATTTCAAGAATCGACATAAATTGCCTTCCGTTACGGGAATAAAAAAAACTTATGTGTAATAACCGCCTTAAAAGCGGTCATTGCACATAAGTCTCGTCGTTTCAGATAACACCCGCGGTGATACGCAGAATGTGGATGATACCGCTCCGAAGAGCCGACTACTCCCCTATTGCAAAATTATTCTATCATTTCCTCTTCTTGTCTGTCAAGAGTTTTATCATGCGTTTTTCCGCCGTAACCGTATTTCTTTCTCATCGCCGCAAAGAAGATCATCGTCATTGCAAACGCAAAAACTTCCGCCGCCGTCGCCGCAAGCCAAATACCGTCCAGCCCAAAAAGATATGCCGCCAGCAACACCGCTCCGCACTGAAAGAGAAGCGAACGCAGACAGGAGATCGCACCCGATACAAGTCCGTTATTGAGCGCGGTAAAGAACGCCGATCCGAACACACTGAATCCCATTAAAAGATAGCAGCAAGAATAAAGACGGATCCCGCGACGCGTCATGAGATAAATATCCTGCGACGTTGCGAAAATTTTTGCAAAAGGCGAGGCAAGCGCCTCGGCAAGCGCGGTGAGCCCGACCCCGAGCACCGCAACGATCACGAACCCCATGCGTTTGAGTTTTTTAAGTTCCTCTCTGTTTCCCGCGCCGTAGTGAAACCCGACGACGGGCGTAGCTCCCAAAGAGAATCCGAAAAAGGTGTTAAAGAATATCGTGCTCATGTACATGATGATCCCGTAAGCGATCACGCCGTTATCTCCCGCAATCCTGAGCAGTTCCGCATTATACAGAATACTCACAACGGAGAAAGAAATGTTCGAGAGAAGTTCGGAAGCGCCGTTCGTACAAGCACGCACAAAAGATTTGAATTCGCACCGGGGCTTTTTCAGATGCAGAAGGCTGTTGTTTTTCTTCCGCGCAAAATAGATAATCGGCACGATGCCGCCTACCGCCTGTCCCGCGACAGTGGCTCCCGCCGCGCCTGCAAGCCCCCACTTGAAACCGAGAATGAACACCGCGTCGAACACGGCGTTCAAAAGTCCTGCGGCGACCGTGATCAAAAATCCGAGCGTAGACTTTTCCGCCGTGATCATAAAGCTTTGAAAGCTGTACTGCAACATGACGAAGGGCAGTCCGCAAAGGCATATAAATCCGTAGACCTCCGCCTGTTTTACCGTTTCGGGCGTGGCGTCCGAACCCAAAAGATTCGCCACGGGACGCAGCACCGCTATCCCCGTTCCGCCGAACACCGCGCCCGCAACCGCAACCGCAATTATAAGAAAGCTGAAATATCCGTTTGCGCGTTTTTCGTCTCCTTCGCCCAAAGTTTTTGCGATGAGCGCGCTCCCGCCCGAACCGATCATCATACCGATCGCGCTTAAAATCATGACATAGGGAAATATGAGGTTCAGTCCTGCGAAAGCGGAATCCCCCACGGCTTTGGAGACGAACAGTCCGTCCACGATGGAATAGACGGACGTAAAAACCGCCATCACGACGGAAGGCAAGGTAAAGCGCAATAATTTGCGGTAATTAAATCGCTCGGAAAGCTTGATTCTCTCTTTTTTCATAGATTATAAAAAAAGCGCGGCTGCAAAATACAACCGAGCGCACTCGACTTCTTGTCCGACTTTCCGACTGCGGTCGGAAGTCCTCCGAAGAATTCTTTTGAATTGATTACAGGCATTATATTCAGTCGTACCGAAGTTGTCAACCGAAATTGCGGTCGTACAGAAAGAACTTTTACAAAATTTTTATAATTTCGGGCGCGCGCTTCACGGAGCAGGGCGCAGTCTGCGCCGTGCAATTTTCCGTTTTGAGAACGACTCCTTCGCGCTCTTCGATATAATTGAACGGAAGCAAAACGCGATCGCCCTCCTTTACAGGGAACGGACAAATAAACCAACGGGGTTCGCCGTCTAACTCCACTTTGACAAAGGTGTAAATATTGCCGTCCGCAATCACCCCGCCCGATAATGAATGAATCATAAAAACTCCTTAAAACAGCGGCGCAAACACCTTTGCGATCTCCAATATCCAACGGAAAATCACGTTCCGCTTTGCAGACTCCTTCGTCTGCAATTCGGACAGGGCAAAGGTCTCCTCAAAGTCCGCCCTCATCTCTTCGAGCGCCTTGGTCTTGAACATCAACACGGCGTCCTCGTAATGGTGCATGAGGGAGCGGTAATCAAGATTGATCGTTCCCACTACGCCGATCTCGTCGTCGCATAAAAAGTTCTTCGCGTGTATAAAACCGGGGACGTATTCGTAGATTTTCACGCCTGCTTTGATGAGCGCCATATAATTCGAACGCGTGAGCGCAAACACGATTTTTTTATCGGGAATTTTCGGCGTGACGATCCGGACGTCCACACCCCTCTGTGCCGCAAGACAGAGTGCTTCGCGCAGTCTGTAATCGATGATCAGATAGGGCGTCGTAATATAGACGTAGTTCTTTGCGCTCCCCAAAATATTCAAAAAGACGTCCTCGCCGATCTGCCGCTCGTAGATGGGGCGGGGTCCCGTGCCGTAGACCTGAACGATCCCCTCGTTTTCAAACGCCTCATATTCGGGAATAAACTTTGCAAAGTCTTCGTCCGACCGCTTCTGCAAATTGTACATCCCCAAAAAGAGCAGGATAAAATTTTTGACGCCCTCACCTTCTAGACGGACCGCGCTGTCCTTCCAATGCCCGTGCAGGTGCAGTTTATTGATATATTCGTCGCCGAGGTTGATTCCGCCCGTATAGCCGATCTTCCCGTCGATAACGACGATTTTACGGTGATCGCGGAAGTTATGCACGTTGGTCACAACGGGCACGAAGGGTCTGAACTTAACGCACTTTATCCCCATTTTTCGAAGCGTTTTATAATATCCGACGTGCACGCGGCTCATACTCCCGATGTCGTCGTACATAACGCGCACGTCCACTCCCGCTTTCGCCTTGCGCTTTAACACTTCGAGGATCCGGCTCCACATTTCACCCTTTGCGATAATAAAGAATTCAAGGAAGATATATTTTTCCGCATCTTCCAAGTCTTGAAGAAGGGATTCGAAAAAGCTCTCGCCCGATGGAAAATATTTCGTTTTCGTATTGATGTAGGCGACCGCGGTAGGCGACGAAACCTGCAACGCCTCGCTTACATCCGCACGGCTTTTAAGCGTGTCTACGAGATAGTCCTTCGGAAGCGCACCGTTTAAGAAAGGCTTTGAATGTTCGTAGAGAAGTCTGTACCGTTTCTGTTGGAAATGCGTAATGCGGTTGTGCGCAAAAACGACATAGATAGCTACCCCCAACACATTGAGCGTGACGATACAGATAATCCACGGAAGTTTCGATTCGGGAAGCATATCGCGGTTTACAACGTTTAAAACGGCAATCAACTGCACCAGCCAGGCAAAAAAAGCGAGTCCGTAATAAACGTATCGGGTATAGTCGGGCTGATAGTGATTGAATATCAAAAGCGCAAAATAGACCGCGCCTACGATAAGCGCGACCGAACAGAGAAAAATCAATATGATCGTCAGCCCTACAAGCGTAAAACGGCTGAACAGTTTTTTTAACTGTCTTTTCAGTTTCATTCGTTTTTCAAATTATGCCCTTTTTTCACCAATGCAAACGGTGTAAATTCCCGCTTTCGTGAAGTCCTTCGAACTTGTTCTGCCGAAGCCCTTCGTATACGGCGATCGCCGCGCTGTTGGAAAGATTGAGCGACCTGCTCTCTTCGATCATGGGAATGCGCACGCACTCCTCTTTATGGCGGATGAGGAGTTCTTCGTCGATCCCCCTCGTCTCCTTGCCGAATACGAGATAATCCCCTTTCCTGAAAGCCGCTTCCGTATAGGAACGGGGAGCCTTGGTCGTAAAATAATAAAACCGTACATTCCCGTCCGCTGCCTTTTGCACTTCCTCGAAGCTGTCGTGCACGGTAACATTTACAAACTTCCAATAATCGAGTCCCGCCCGTTTTAACTGCTTGTCCGAAATTTCGAACCCCAACGGCTTTACAAGATGCAGAGCGCACCCCGTCGCGGCGCAGGTGCGCGCAATATTCCCCGTGTTCTGCGGAATTTCTGGCTCGATTAAAACGATATGAAACATAACTCTTTCCCTGTTATATCATGCGTAAATTTTTCTTTTTTAGCTTACCTTTTTTTACCCGTTTTGTCAACGGTTTGACTTTCTTTTCGCTAAATTTCATCTTCGCTTCCCCTTTACAAATAAAAAAGAGCTCCCGCAAAGGAGCTCTTTTTTATTCAGACTTATTTATTTGTCTTTTTCTTCTTGATAACGATTGCCGCAATACCGAGCGCGAGCATACCGCCGACGATTGCAAGCGGCGCGGAAACCGAAGACTTACAGCCGCCCTTCTTGCCCTCATCGGGCTTTTCGGGAACCGTCGTATTCGGATTCCACTTCGCATACAGCATAATATCTTCCGTTATCACGTCGTTTTCAAAATCGAACTCCACCGTGCAAGCCTCGTCTTTGTACCATCCGCCGAAGGTATAGCCCTCTCTCGTGGGAGCCGCAGGCATCGAAACCTTCATATCGTAATCGACCTGAACGGGATCGACCGCACTGCCGCCGTTTGTGTTAAACGTCACCGTGTGCTTATCGGGAATCCACTTTGCATGAAGATTGGTATTCTGCGTGATCTCAGAATCAAAATCGAATGCGGTGTCGCTTGCGCCGCTCTTGTACCAATAAGCAAAGGTGTAACCCGTTCTCGTGGGATCGACAGCAGGTTTTATCACCTTGCCGTTTGGTTCTACGGTCTGCGTTGAATAATCGCCCGTTCCTTCTCCGCCTTCCAAGTCGAAGGTGACGGAGTAATTCGAGCCCCAATGCGCATAAAGCGTAACGCTCAATTCATCGGCGTCGTCGGGCAGCCAAAGCTCGCCGTTGTTGGAATGGTAGTGATCCCCTTCCGTCGTAGCGTCATGGAACCAACCGCGGAACACTTTCCCTTCGGGAGCCGTCAGATCGGTACTTTGAGGAAGTCCCGAAATTGCCGCGCCGTAGGTGAAAGACAGCGTATCCGATACGCCCGCGTTGAGAGTACCGCCGTTTGCATCGAGCGTGACCGTGTAGGTTTTGGGCGTCCACTTTGCTTTTAAAACCAGATCCGCGGTGTGCGACGTCGTATCAAAATCGTATTTCTGCGTAAGTTCTGCGTCCGTATACCACCCTTCGAGGTCGTAACCCTTCTTGGAGATACCCGTCGGCTCTTGCACTTTTTCGTCTGCCGCCACCTTCTGAATATCCGCAGTACCCGTTCCGCCGTTCAGATCGAACGTAACGTTAACGGTCTTCGTCCACTTCGCATAAACGGTTACGTTTTGCGAAATCGTCGTATCGAAGTTAAACGCAGTGTTGCATTCCGCATCCTCAAACCAACCGTCGAAGCGGTAGCCGTCTTTTACGGGATCGGCGGGCTTCGTTACGTTCTGAACGCCGCGCACTGTTTGATCCGTCACTTCGGAACCGCCGTCCGTACTGAACGAAAGCGTATACTCTGTGTTGTTTGCCGTAACGTATTTGACGGAAGCGGAATTGAGCGTCGAACCGCACGCGTCATATGCAAAGTTTACCGCGTATTCGTCTCCGCTGAAACCTTGAATTGTGATCGTATACTCGACTTTACCGATAAGATCTGCAAAGATCGTATCGGAAGCGGCATATGTTTCCACAATATAGGTGATCGTATTGTCCGTATTCAACGTTGCCTTGCCGACCTGCAAAATATCAGAACCGTAAGCATTCAGCAATTCGCCCTTTGACGTGTAATGAAACGCAACTTCAAGACCTGCGTATGTGCTGTTCTCTTCGACGTGAGCGACATAGCTTCCTTTTTCGGTATCGGAACAACCGCTAAACCAATAGGTTCGGGTTCCCGTAAAGTTAATGCGATTACTGCCGTTCAAAAGGGAAAGTACAAGTCCCTTATCTCTGTTATCGCCGCCGTTTGCCACAAGCGTGACTACCGTCGTCATGCCCTTCGCAAGGTAAATCTTTTTTCCGCCTTTGTTTAAATCGCCCTCCCAATTACTGATAAGGCTCATATTGTTACCGCTGCCAGTGTTTTGCGCTACGGTGTAACCCGATTCCGCAGCAAGCGGGTCGGGGATCCAAACGGGAACAAGCGTCAGATCTTTCGTAACGGCGTCGTTTGCGGGATCGAACTTGGCGCCGCCCTCGATCTGCCAACCGCCGAAGAAATAATTTTCCTTGGAGGGATCTGCGGGAACGTCGCCCGCATTCAGTTTTGTGCCGTGCGTAACGTTTTCTACCGTTTTGATCGTTTCGCCGCCGTTTTTAAATGTTACGGTGCGGGGAGCCGCCTCCGTCCACTTTGCATAGAGCGTCGTATCGGCAGATACCGTTTCGGTCGCAAAATCGAACTTGTTTTCGCAAGCCGACTCTTTATACCAACCCTCAAACGCCCAATTCGTTCTTACGGGCTCGGCGGGTTCGGAAACTTTCTCGCCGATGCCTACGCTTGCCGTACTATTCGTCGAATCGGCATAATTAAGATCAAACGTGATCTTTGCCGCTTTGAATATATGAATGTAGGTGAAACAGGGATCTACGGACTCTGCATCCGATAATAATTTTACCGTAAGATTTCCCGCAGCCGAAAGCGTGACGTAATTCGTAACATTCGTTGCCACGCCCTGTTGACAAACTAACGGATCGCAAGGGGTTTTATCAGACGTTCCGCCTTCGATTTCAATCGGCGTAGTTCTTCCGCCCCAACCGTTGGGGTCGTTACCGCCTACCTTGACACCGTATAAGCCTGCGGAAAGGTTGTCGAACTGATAATGGATATCGCCGTCCTCACCTCTGCCGTTGCCTCCGGTATAGCGCCGCGACTCATCATAATTTTTGTCCAGATAGCCGCGATTATTGGAATTTTCGCAATAGGTATAACCGTAGCCGTGCGATGCGTCATATGCCGCGTCGTAACCGGCGTTTACAAAATAAGCGGTATTCGAAGGAAGCACCAAAATTTTGGCGTCCACCGTTTTTCCGTCAGAGGTGGTTATCGTCTTATTTACATAAGACCAATCTGCAGCAGCGTCAAGTTCGGTTATCATTTCCGAAGTGAGCGTCCCCTGTCCGTAAAAACGACTGTTGAGATCGCCGCCCAAACAGTCCATCCTCGGCATTAAATTGACAGTATTCGTATTCGAACCCTTTACATACGAGGTTTCGGAATCATAGCTCTGCGCGTATTCCGCCGTCGTAACCAATATCCAGCTGACTCCGCATTCTTTATAATCCGTACCTGTATTCGAAGCGCCGAATTCTATCGTTACATAACTTCTTGCATTCTCTTCCGTATCGCCCGCAAGAACTTCTTTAACGCCCGTGAACGATCGATCAAAACTGCAAGCTACGCCGTTAGACCTGTGCCCCTTAATGTTTTTTATTTCGGCGGTATTTGTAGAACTGTTATCCTCCTTATACGCCAAATGGTTGACGCGCGCATCAAACCAAATATCTCCGTCCCAATCTTTAAATCTTCCCGTACCGAAGTAGATATTTACGGGCATATTTTCGGGAACTTCGAATTTGTACATTAAAGTACACGGATTTCCGCCGACTTTATCATTTCCGCTTTCTGTCCAACGAACGGTTTCAAATCCTTTGTTTGAATTCTGAGTCGTACTGATTCTCCAATCCGCCCAACCGTACTCAGTGGAACACGGTTTGCCTGTAACAGGATCTCCCAAAACAAAGCCCCAACGGCTGTCGGGGTCATGTGATTCAGCCGCTTCCAAATCCGGAGTGCTTCCGCCCTTCATATCAAAGAACGGTTTATCGGACACGGAGTTCAATAGCGTAGCTTCGCCTTCCGTTCCCCTGTATTGATACCCGTACTCCGTCATGAAAGGGCTGACCGCCGCCGCAACGGCACCCCAACTGGGATCCAATGCTCTTCCGCCTAACGACTCTAAATCGCTTGTATTATTTCCCGCAACCAAACGCCCTGCGTCGACGAAATACAGTGCTTTCTCGGTTGAGGCGGGTGCGGGATCCGTTCCGTCTGCCGAAGCGTTCAAGTTGCCGAGCGCAGTGAGCCCCGTCGCCGCGAATGCCGCCGCGCACGCCGTCGAAAACAAAACCGTCAGTTTCTTTTTCGTGTTTGCTCTCATATTTTATCTCTTCTCCTTACCATACATTTTGGGCGTGATCCGCCTATTTATGATGTTTAATTTTATCATAGCCTCTGCCCGCTGTCAATTATCATTATTTTGATCACTTACATATTCTCCATATACGATTGTTTGAATTGTTCATTTTTTGCCCGATTTTGGCATTTACTTGCCTGTTTTTTTGCGGGATTGCCAAAAAAATATCCATATTTTCTCCATGCAATTTTGTTTCGTTTTTCTAATTTTTGTAAATTTTTTTCATTTTTTCGGTTTGTATAATATGAAGCCCGCGCGTATTACGCGCGGGCAAATCAAGAGAATGAATTATGAATCATGAACGTTTTCTTCGCAGGACTCTTCGCTTTGCACAAAATGAGTCGAACACCGCTTCTTTATTACTTTATAATACAGTACAAACAGCACGATTCCGCCGATCACCATCAGAACCGCCGTCAACTGCGAAGGCGTTAAAAAATTAAAAAGGGTTTCGCCTCGGTCGTCCGCCCGCGCATACTCGATACAGAACCGCCAAACGCCGTACAGCACCATATACATGGGAAGCGCGTCGCCCTTTTTTTTGAATACCCGCCAACTCAACAGCGCAAACAACGCCAACAGGAACAGCGTTTCAAAGAGCGGAACAGGTACGGCGTGCTCGATAAACAACAGTTCCCCGCTCTCGGAAATATGATGAACAGGCAGCGTGTACCAGCGCTTTTGCGCAAACGTTTCGCCGTGGCAACATCCTGCCGTCAGGCATCCGATCCGACCGATCGCGTGCGCGACCGTCACCGCACAAATCACGATGCCGAAGGTCTGCATGGCGTACTCCTTATGCAGTTTAGGCGTTTCGCTCTTTTTCAGCCAAAGCTTTCCGACGAGAAAGTACGTCCCCAAAAAGAACGCCGCTCCGCCGACCAGTCCGCCGTAAAAAGTCATGCCCTGCCATTTGAAAACGCCGTTTTCAATATAAAAATATATGCTCTGCATAAGTCCAGCCGCCGCAAAGCCCAAAGCCACCCCGACGGCTCCGCTTATCAGAACCAATAACTGAATTTGTTTGGGGAGTTTGATTCTATCCGCATACAGCATAAACACGGCGAACGCTGCGATTACGCCGAGCATAACCAAAATATCGTATAAAGTTATATCTAAAAACAGTTCATACGGATACATATACGCCCTCCTCTGCTCTATTATACTCCCCTTTTCCGCGCTTTGCAAGCGGTTTTTCCGGATTGACTTTTATTCCGCGCTTTGCTATAATAAATTATTATGAAACCGCTCTCTGCAAAACGCGAATTTTCCATCCGCCCGGCGCTTGCATTGTTGTTGCTCTTCATTCCGGCGGCGGCGATCCTTTTCTTTTTCTTCGCACCGCCCGCAACGGGAGACGGCAGGCTCGATTCGCTCTTGAATGCGGTCATTCCGCGGTTTTTTATTTCGATCTTTCTGCTCGTGCTCGTTTTAGAAATCTTCCCTTCCTGTCTTTCGTGCAAGAGAATCTCTTTTAAAAATCTCATATGGTGTATTCCGCCCCTTTTGGTGGCGCTCGTCAATTTTCCATTTTCTGCGCTCATCCTCGGGACGGCGCAGGTGACGCGCGCAGAATTGATCGGACTGTTTTTATTAAAATGCCTTTTGATCGGTCTGAGCGAAGAACTGCTCTTCCGCGGCATCATCTTTTACACCCTATCCGATTATTTTAAGAGAAAGGGCTTTTCCTGCTTTCTGCCCGTACTGTTGAGTTCGGTAATTTTTGCGCTCTTTCATTTTATCAACCTGTTCGACGGCGCGGGAATACTCGCCGTTCTGCAACAGGCGGGTTATTCCTTTTTAATCGGCGCAATGCTCGCGGTCGTACTCAAAAAAACAAACAATCTTGCGGCGTGCGTATTTTTACACGCACTCTTTGATCTGGGCGGCTTCTTCGTTTCCGATTTGGGAACGGGCGATCCGCAGGATCTGACGTTTTGGATACTGACCGCCGCCGTCGGCATTGTTTGTACTGTGCACATCACCGCAACGCTTGTTAAAATGATAAAAAAAGAAAAAACTCACAGATAAGTTAACACGGTTTTCACAGGAAATTACAGTAAGGCGCAGGCAAACACGAATTAGGCGCAGCATTAAACTACGCCTTTGGGCTTATTCTTTTTGTGGACGAACGATGACTATTGGCAACTAAGTGGGATAAGGATAGTTCCTATATCCACTATAAATAATAGGTTGTCTTATTTTTATTTTAATGATATAATCATTCTAAAATAAACAGTAATTTAGCGGAGAGAAAGGAAATACAAACGATGAAAAAACTTATTGCGTATTGCGGACTTGACTGTGAAAAATGTGATGCGAGAATCGCTACGCTTAACAACGATAATGCTTTACGCAAAAAGGTTGCAAAACTTTGGTCAGAATTAAACGGCGTAGTAATCACACCCGAAATGATAAACTGTGAAGGTTGTCGAGTAGACGGAGTAAAAACACCGTATTGTGATAGTTTATGCCCTATAAGGCAATGCGCGCTTATTAAAGGGTGCGAAACCTGCGGCGACTGTTTGACATTTAACGGCTGTCAGACTGTCGGTATGTTAATATCGAATAATGCCGAAGCGTTGGACAATCTTAAAAACTAATAATGTGTAATTAAAAGCGCCCGAACAGTTTTGTTCGGGCGCTTTTCAACTTATCTTTTTTAATTTTCTATGGGACGTGCGTTTTATCCGAGAGTTTTTTTATTTAAGTATCAGCCAAACGGCAAGCCCGATCGCAACCGCAAAACCGACGACGTAACACACGATCTTTGCGATCCTCATTTTCTTTTCGTCGGGCGCGCGATAGCCCTTGGGTGTAAGTTCGCCGTTGCAGTGCGGGCACTTCGCCATGTGATCCAGCACCTCCTGACCGCAATGCGGACAGGAAGTCAAGTGTCGCGTCATATTCCTTTCGCGCCGTTCGGCGCTTCGTTCTTCTCTCGATCTCTTTCCGCTCATATTATCCGTATACGGCAATCAACATTATGATTCCGAAAATCGCGGTCATCACGGCAAGCACGATCAGCATAGGACCGACCATTCGTTTTACCGACGACCAATAAGTATTCCACTTCTCCCTGGCGGTAGAACGCGGCTTCGGGTTTTTCTCGCGCCGCCTCTCTCCGGGAGCCGTTACGTTCGACATATCGGCAACCGTGGAATTATCGTCATAATACACCACTTTTTCTTTGGGCGTTTTCTTTTTTTTCTTTTTATGATTTCTTGGCATCTTCCGTGTCCGATTGAGGATAGAGGTGGCAGGCTACGAAATGCCCCTCTTCGTATTCCTTATATACAGGCGCGATATGCTTGCACACGTCCATGGCGTGCGGGCAGCGCGTGTGGAATTTACAGCCGTAGGGAGGGTTGGAGGGCGAGGGAATATCCCCCTTTAATACGATCCTCTCTCCCTTTTCGTTCGGATCGGGATTAGGCACTGCGGAGAACAGCGCCTCCGTATACGGGTGCATCGGGTGATTGAAAATATCATCCTTTTTGCCGAACTCTACCATCGATCCCAAATACATAACGCCGATTTTATCCGAAATATATTTGACGATCGAAAGATCGTGGGAAATAAAGAGATAGGTAAGCTTTCTTTCCGCCTGCAAATCTTTTAACAGGTTGATGATCTGCGCCTGAATACTTACGTCGAGCGCAGAAACAGGCTCGTCGCAGACGACAAGACGGGGCGATACGATAAGCGATCTGGCAATACAGATCCTTTGACGCTGACCGCCGGAGAACTCGTGCGGATAGCGCTCGTAATAGTAATCGCGCAAACCGCAGCTCTCCATGACCTTTAAAACGTAGTCCTTTACCTGTTCTTTGGGAACGATGTTATGTACCTTGACTGCCTCCGCCAGAATTCCGCCCACCGTACTGCGCGGAGGAAGGGAGGAATAGGGGTCTTGGAAAATGATCTGCATTCCCTTTCTCAAAGGACGCATTTCCTTGGGTGAGTAGGACGCGATGTCCTTCCACTTGAAGAAAATCTGCCCGCCCGAGGGCTGATACAGTTTTAAAATACTTCTGCCCATCGTCGTCTTACCGCAGCCCGATTCGCCGACGATCCCAAGCGTTTCGCCCGGAAAAATTTTAAAGGAAACGTCGTCCACCGCGCGGAGCTTGCTCAAAACGGTGCCGAACATGGACTTCTTTAATACGAAATTCTTTTTGACGTGTCTTACTTCCAGAATCGCATTTGGGTCGGGAGGGAGTTCGGCGTCCGCCTTTGCCTGCGCATCGCGCTCCGCCTCCTCTTTGCGGCGCTGAACCTCGTCCGCGAAGAGTTTTTCCTTCTCTTCGTCGGGAAGCAGGAAATACTCCTTTTCGATCTTGTTGATGCGGCACTGCATGACGATACAGTAAGCAAGCGGACAAAGCGATAAAAGCAACGCGTGCTTTGCGAGATTGCTCTTTTTGCCGAGGTGACGGTAAACAGAGTCGATCCGTTCCGCACTGCGCTCCGCCCATTCCGCGGGAATATAGAGAGGAATGAGCCCCTTCAAGGTCTCTTTTTTTACGCTCCGCCTGTCACGGCTCAGATCGTCGTTTAAAACGCGGGTCGTTCTTGCGATAAAATAAAACCAATAAAAACCGAGCGTAGCGCAGAACAGCAATACGAGCTGCCACATGGGCAGATAATATTTCGGCGCGGCGCCGTTTTTACTCACATTCTCTTTCTTACTCACCTTCGTTACCTGCCTTATCGTATAAATGACAAGCCACGAAATGCGTGGGACTTACCTGCACCATTTCGGGATATTTGCCGGCGCACTTAGCCGTACACTTGTTGCATCTCTCTTTGAAATAGCAGTAGTCGGGCATATCGACGGGGTTCGGCACGTTGCCGGGAATACTGAAAAGCTTGTCTTCCGAAGTTTTCATCGTGGGCTTGGACTTCTGCAAACCCTGCGTATAAGGGTGGCAGGGGTTGTGATAGATCTCTTCCGCCGTGCCCTGCTCGATAATTCTGCCCGCATACATGACGACAACGTAGTCCGCCATCTCCGCGATCACGCCCAAATCGTGCGTTATGAGAAGAATCGAACCGTTGAGCTTCGTTTTAATATTGTTGAAAAGTTCGAGGATCTGTGCCTGAATGGTAACGTCGAGCGCGGTCGTGGGCTCGTCAGCAATGATAAGGCGGGGTTCGCACGCAAGCGCCATTGCGATCATGACGCGTTGGCGCATACCGCCCGAAAGCTCGTGCGGAAAAGATTTGTATACCCGTTCCGACATGGCGATACCCACCATATCCAGAAGCTCGATGGAACGCTTTTTCGCAAACGCTTTGGTAGCTCCGGGAATATGTAACAAAATAACTTCGTCAAGCTGATTGCCGATCGTGAACACGGGGTTCAAGCTCGTCATGGGCTCCTGAAAGACCATCGACATCTGTCTGCCGCGCAGGCGGTACATCTCCCGAATGGGCATTTTGGCGATTTCGAAAACCTTTTCTTCCTTTTCGTAAACGCCGATCCCGTCCGCGTCCATGACCTGCTTGGGACGAAGCACGGGATTACCAACTTTGTCGGTTACGGGGTTTCCCTTTTTGTCAAGCGCGGGCTCCATAATAACGTTGCCCGCTTCGTCTTTTTCATAAACGGGAATAAAGTTCCCCTTCCCGTCACGCTTGTAGTCGTTTGCCTTAAAACGGATAGAACCCTCGACAATCTGTCCCGCAGGTCCCTGAATCAGACGCATGACCGACATCGACGTAACGCTCTTGCCGCAGCCCGACTCGCCGACCACGCCGACGGTGGAATTTGCGGGAACGTTGATGCTTACTCCGTTGACCGCCTTTACGACGCCCTGATCGGTGAAGAAATAGGAATGCAGATTTTCGATTTCGAGAATATTGTTGTCGTCCTTCATTTGGGACGTAAATTCCGATTCGGGAATTCTGCGCTTCTTTTCCTTTTCGAGCCTGCGCGTAACTTTTGCGTTAGATTTGGCGATCGCGCGGACTTCCCTGCCCGAGAGGTAGTGCTTCGAAGAAGACTTCTGACTGTCTTTTTTCTTTTTGAATTTATCGAGAATGCTCATTGCTTACCGCCTTTGTTTGGGATCGAGCGCATCGCGCAAGCCGTCGCCGATAAAGTTGAATCCGAGCACCGCCAAGATAATGCAGAAACCGGCGGGGATCCAAGCCCAGGTACTCGCCATAACGGCATCGTCGCCTTTCGATATGACCGAAACCATCGTTCCCCAGGAAGCGAACGGCGGTTTTACGCCCAAGCCCAAATAAGAAAGCGCAGATTCATAGAGGATCATACTGCCGAGCGACATGGTCATGGAAACAATGATCTGCGGAAGCACGTTCGGGATAAGATGTTTAAAGATCCTCCTTGCGGACGAATATCCCATCGCCTCCGCCGCAACCATGTATTCCTGCTCGCGCAGGAACAGGATTTGCCCGCGCACGAGCCGTGCCATACCGGGCCATGAGAACAGCGACAGAAGCACCATCAGTATATATATGTAATACTGTGACGGAACGCCGTTTTCGTTGAGCACCGCACCCAGAATCAACATGAGCGGCAAAGTCGGCAAACACATCAATACGTCGCAAAAACGCATGATCGCGTTGTCGATCCAGCCGCCGTAATACCCGGCAACGCCGCCGAGCACCACGCCGAGCACGGTCGTCAAAATAACCGCAATAAAACTTACCAGCAAAGAAAGTCTTCCGCCGTACATTAAACGCGTAAATACGTCTAAACCGCTGTCGTCCGTTCCGAGAAGGTGCTTGATGGAAGGTCTTGCAAGGCTGTTGATCGGATTTTCCTTGACGATGATCATGACACCCTCGCCGTATTCCGAGTCCTCTTCGTCCGCATCGAACTCATACGGAGAATATTCCATTTTCCCCGAATAGTCGGTCTCGGTTTCGCCCCAGGCGTGATAAACGACGGGACCGAACCAGGAAAAGACGAAGAGCAGAGCGAGCATGATAATGCCGGCGATCGAAAGCTTCGAACGGAAAAAGCGCCTTGCGACCATGCGTGCGGGCGACATGAGTTTTACGTTCTTATCGAGCGGAGCGTCTTCGAACTTATCTTCGGGTGCGGAATCGGCGGAAACGGTTTGAGCGGTTTCCGCCTCTTTTTCAGCCGCTTCTTGTTTCAGTTGTTCTTCAAGATTTTTTTTGTCTTGCATTTTTCAACTCCAAAAGGTCAAGCGGTAAGTTTTACCCGCGGATCGACAAGCCCGTACATCAGGTCGGAAAGCAACACGCCGAGCACCGATAGGAACGCCAGGAACATATTATACGTCATGATCACGGGGATATCGCCCTGCTGCATCGTACTGAGCGCATAATTCCCGATACCGGGAAGGTCGAACACCTGCTCTGTGATCATTGCGCCCGAGAAGAGCGAAGGAATGAGCCCTGCAAGTCCCGTAACAATGGGAATAAGCGTATTGCGGAAAGCGTGCTTATAGATGACCTTGCTCTCTTTAAGCCCCTTCGCGCGCGCCGTCCGTATGTAATCGGCGCTCAGCACTTCGAGCATATTCGTTCTCGTCAACCTCATTCTTCCGCCGATACTCAATATGACGACGGTCAGAATAGGCACCCACAAAGCTTTTAAAGTAATTCCCGATTGGCTCAACCCTGCAACGGTCGCCCAGCCGAGCTTATTTGCAAAGAGATCCTTTAAAATCTGCCCGAAGAAGAATGCGGGGAGAGAAATTCCGATAAGCACCAACACGGTGACGACGTAGTCGCGGATACTGTATTGATGGGTCGCCGCCGTTATGCCGAGCGGGATCGCGATCATGAACTCGAAAATCGTTGCGATAAATGCTACGAGAAAGGAAATTCCGATTTTATCCGCGCTGAAAACGTCTTCGATAACGGGGCGTCCGCTGATAAAGCTGGTGCCGAAATCCCCTTTCAATAAACTTCCGAGCCAACCGAAATATCCCGCTATGATCCCTTTATCCAAACCGTAAGCTGCCTTCATGTTCCGAATCATCTCATCGGTTACTTCCGTTCCCCCCGTCTGCAATGTCTGTATCTTCTGTTCGACGAAATCCGCCGGTATGCACCGTACGAGCACATACAGAATCAACGACACTCCTAAGAGGATCAGCAACATAAAGAGTATTCTTTTTAAAATGTATTTAGCCATAAAAGTTACCGATCGTCATCACTTGATGATTTCGACTTCCCAGATTTTTTCGAGAGGGGAAGTGAAAGGATTGGGTGTATCGTTGATTCCTTTCAGCTTCTTCGCGTTATAAGCATAGAGGTCCTGCCTCTGATAGACGGGCATTTCAACCGCAAGATCAAGGACGTAGCCCATCGCGGTCTTATAAAGCTCTTTTCTTATCTCACGGTCGTCGGTCGAACGCGCATCGTCGATAATCGGACTCAGTTGATTTACGACAATATTGTATTCCGTGCTGTATTGGTCCGGAGCGCCCAAAATTTCGCGGTAGCCCCAGGAGTAAACGGAGGTTGCCTTGGAGTTTTTATGGTAGACCTGATACATATCGGGGTCGATCGTGGACCCCCATGCAGCCGCCCATACCGCGAGCGAACCCGTTGCGAGCTTGGTAAGCGCCTGCGAATCAGCCACTACGTCAACGTCCCACTCGACCCTGAAATTGTACTTTTTGTTCGCTTCTTTCAAAAGATCCACCGCCTGCTTGAACACCTGATAGGTCGGGTGCTCCATCATCGACGCGCCTGCGATCGTAAATTTAAATTTAAGACTTTGAACGCCGCTGTTCAACGCCGCGGTGGTATACTTGTTGATTTTTTCAAGCGCGGCTTCCTTATTCGTCCACTGGGTATAATCATGCCCGTTCGCAGGGGTAGTACCGTCGGGATTTTTAGGATAAGCCCAGCTTTGATTCGACATAGGCCAATCGATCACTTTGGAAGCCCCCGCCTCGTAGAAGACGGTCGCAAGCTCCGACTGCATTGCCGACATGATCGCTTTACGCACGTCAATATTTGTGACCTTGCCGGCATTGATCCCTATATAACCGTAGCCGAGCTGCCATGCAAACAGCTTTTTAAAGCCGTTCTTTTCCATCTTATTCAACGTATCCGAGTTGACCTTGGTAAAGGTCGGCGTCACGAAGTCGATTTCCTTTGCTTTCAGTTTATCGATCGCGTTGGCAGAGCTCACATACTGATAGCGGAACTTTTCTGTTTTAACGGGAAAGAGGAAATGATCGTTTCTCTTATAATAAACGAAGTTATTGTTATAGAACGCCGAGCCCGAAGAAGTATCGCTGTTGTTTCTGTCCGACGCTTTATAGGGACCTGCGCCTACGGGAACGCTGTTATGGAGCGGAGATTGAATGGTTCTGCTCTGGAAGCTCGCATTTGCGTATTCCACGCCGAACTGATTCTCTTCGATGTTGACGGGAAGTCCGCTGTAATAGTGCACGGGAGCGACCGCGAACGAGAAGTTGTAGATCGCCTTGGGATCTTTGCCGTTGAGCGTAACCTGGAGAATATCGTAGGTGTCCGCCGACTTGGGCGTGCCGTCCTCATTGTGCTGTTTAGCGATCTTATAATCGGTACCGTTCACTTTAACGGAATCCGTGCTGCCCAATGCGTATTCGTAATTGCCGCCGCTGTTCTTGATTCTGTGACCGAGCGAAACGATTCCCTCTACGCGGGGATACAGAAGATTGCCGTCCGAAACGTTCAGAATCAATTGCATAGCCTCGGCGGAGAAACGCGTTATAATATTAGCCGCAGCCACCGTAGCCGTAAGCACGGTTTCAAAATCGTCGGAAGCCATTCTGTTGAAAACGTAATTGACCGCAGTTTCCTGATCCGTAAGCTTTGAAATATCGGGGCTGTTGAAGCTTTCGATGATCGACGTATCCTCTTTGTTTGTAACAGGATTTCTGCCGTAGTTGGGCGTAATGATTCCTTCGTAAAACAAGAATTTAAAGACGTCGCTTTTGAACTCGTCGTGACCTTTATAGGGCGCCTTATCCAGATCGTACGCGTCCTTTGCCGCGCCGTAGTCGTCGTTGAGCTCCTTTTCGAAATTGGTAAGAAGGAGATCGTAATCTTCACGCAACTTTTTGTTATAATCTACCGTATTCTGACTGCCGTCGATTATCTCCTGATAATCCGAACTGACAGAATAGTTCTCGATCGTCTCGCGCACTTCCTCAGGCGTTGCAAAATAACTTTCGCTGCCCGAAGATCCGGAGGTATTGCCGTTATCGTCCGAGGCTCTTCTGAAAACGTCCAAAAGTTCCGTTCTTCTGCGAATCGCATATTCATACGCCGTTTTTGAATTTTGAGATTCTATCTCTTCGCCGTCGCCTGAAACCTGTGTCTGCGTTCTGTACGAAGTAAGCCCTTTGATCTTGACGGAATACAGCGTGGAAGAACCCGTATAAACCGGATCGAGATATTCGTAAATATTGAACATAACGTCGTTCATGGTGAGCGGTTTGCCGTCCGAGAAGTGAAGCCCGTTCTTTAAAACAAACCTGTAAACGGTATCCGCTCCGCTACTGTCTATCTCATAGTCCAAAACCGCAGTCGCTTCGTTTTCGCCCGCTACGATGTCGCCGTTCGAATCGCTTGTAAGCATACTCAACTGCGTAAGACTTACGACCTCCATATCGGGACCGCTCGTCGCGTAAAAGGGATTGAACAGCCCGCTGAACTGCTCCGCCATAACGACGATGCTGTCGCTGTTTCCGCCGCCGCAAGCCGAAAGCGGAACCGCCGTCAAACACAGCGTGCCGCCCGTTAAAATCGCCAATGCGCAACTCGTAATTTTCTTCTTACTCATCTTCCTGTCCTCCATAAACAACGAAATATTCTTTTTCTTTCATTCTTTTTGCTCTGATCTCGTCCTGATTGGAATCTTCCAACCGCGTAAACTTGATATCGCCGTCCCCGTTTACCTTAAAAAACCCGGTGGGGTCGATGTCGTACTCATACATTCCTTCATACTTGCCGAACGTAACTTTATTACCGCAGAGTTTGATCACGATCCCGCCGTTCGTTATTTCGCTTCGTTGATCGCCGTTCGCCGTCAGATTGAAGTTAAATCCGTTGCCGCCCGAAATACGCATTTTCCAAAGCTGCAATTCTCCGCTCAGGGTAACGTTTTGAACGGTCGCCCCGTCGTCGATTTCGCCCGCAAAAAAGCCGAATTTTCCACCGCGGTTGTTGACCGCACTCTTATATGAAAGCGTTGCGTTCTCGAAGATGACGTTCGTAATTTTTGCGTTCTCGCCCACTCTGCCGAACAGTCCGCCCTGCGAAGCGCCGCCGGTCAAATTGTACGTCGCGTTCACGTTCTTGAATACAATGGGTCTGGCGCTATCGCCCTCGATCGTTCCGCTGAATTCCCCTAACGAAAATCCGTTCGACCACCCTACGCCCGTAAAGTCGAGATCGTTCAAAATTTCATAGTGCCCGCTCAGATCTCCGATATTCCTGAACTGCGTTGCCGTAGAAATTCTGTAATGGTTGCCCTCGTCAAATTTGACGTAAATTTTATGGACCGTGTCTTCTGCCTTTGCCGTTTCAAGATCAAGCTTGCCGTGGTGAATGATCTTTTCGGTGATCGGCGTTGTGCAGCTCTCGTCGGAATAAGCCGCCTTAAAGGTTTTATTGGTCACGGAAGGGAAGGTGAACGAGTTATGCGTGTGCTCCATTTTTCCCGAATCGCCCCATTGGGGTAAGTACACCGTTTTGGCTTCATCCGAAGAAATTATGTAATTGAAACTCGTCGTTCCGTATTTCTCCCAATCGCCTTTTTCGTTTTCCGTATAATACTCGAACGTGTATTGCGGGATCCACGCCGCATAAAGCGTCATTTCCAGCTTATCCTGTTCGTTTTTATTAAAGACGACGCGGTCTTCTTCAAAGTCCCACGGGTCGGAATAGACATATTCGCCGTAAGCGCCGACCTCGCGCGTTTTATACCAACCGACAAGGGAGTTCTCCCCGTTTTCCACCGTAACGTTTTCGGCGCTCGGCTTCGGACGCTTAATATCGGTGGGCGTGCGAAGTTTGATTTTGATTTCTCCGTTTTCATCCGCCGTAAACGTTTCGGGGTTGAACATATCGATGAGCTTTGTGCCGCCCGCGATACTGCCGCCGTTCGCGTCGTAAGTGATTGAAATAACGTTGCCGTTTTTAAAGTACCTATCGTATTCGGAATCGTTGGAGCACGCCGCAAGACCTGCGCACAGCGCTCCGAACGATCCTATAATCAATAGTGTTCCGATTTTTTTCCTCATAACAATCCTTTCTTAGCGTTATTCTTCGTCGTTATCCTTACCGTCGGAAGCGCCGTCTTCGTCTGACGTATCCTTACCGTCGCTCTCAGCCGTTTTCGCTTTCTTCTTGCCGAGGAACACATAAGCCGCAAACACCGCAAGCGCGATAAGAAGAACGCCCGCAACCGTGAAGCCGGCAATGCCGAGCGCATTCACCGAACCGTTATTTCCGTTTGTGGGAGGGACATCCGGTTCGCCCGGATCCACTTTCGATTCCAGATATGCGATCGTGTCTTCCGCACTCGTCAACTTGGAGTAGTTCGAAACAAGCGCCTTTTGATCGAGACCGGAAAGCGCTTCGTATGCACGGCGCGCCGCTTCGACTTCCGCTTTATCGTCAAGCGTAATTTCCGAACCGCTTTTCAGTTTTTCGATCATTGCGATAACGCGGAGCGTATCGTCCGTAATGGCGGTACTGCCATCGATAAACGTTCCGAAGTATTGTTCGAAAATAAAGGAGTTGTATCCCGTTCCGTTCACGGGACTTATCATTACGAGATCGGGATTCATACGACCGATATAATAAATGAAGTTCGCGCCGTAATAGAATGCCGGATCGTAACCGGATGCGTTCCACATATAATACTTGGAAATCCCAAGCCCCTCTTCGCCGTTGTGATTTCCGCTGAGGGGAAGGTTTTCGTCGCTGACGTAGGAGGGATCGTACTGTTCTTCGAGAATGGGCGCTTGAAGGCTGTTGAAGATGACCGTCGTAAGGTTTCCGCAAAGGAAGAACGCCTGATCGCCGATTGCCTTCAAGGAACGGGGCAGCGTCACGTTTACAAGCAACGACTTGTAGAACGCCGCCGCGCCAATGCGCACCGTGTTCTCCTCCACCGTGTATGCGGTCGCTTTCGCCATTCCGGGATAGCATACGAGTTGCAGTCCCTTGGGCACGACCCTATACAGCACGTTATTGATGACTTTAATCGTTTTGCTTTCGTTTACGTCGTAAGTGTCGATCTCTTTCTCAACGGTATAGTCGGGGAATTTATCGTCAACGACTACTCTCACCGTCTTGGCAAAACTTTCAATCGGACAGCCTGCAAAAGGATTTTCGCCGATCTTATCCAGACTTTTGCTGAACGTAACCGTTGCAACATCCGATTGCGCGAACGCGAAATCACCGATTTCCGTTGCGCCCGAAAGATCTGCCGCTGCAATCGAAGTGCCGGCAAACGCCCACGCGCCGATTTTTGCGACTTGATCCAAGCCTTTCACGGCGTTAGGTGCAAGTGCTTCTTCCCCTCCAAGAGCGTCACAGTTATAGAATGCGGATTCGCCGATCACCGCGTCCTTTGCAAAGGAAACTGCCGAAATCATGCTGTTGCCGAACGCGCCTTCGCCGACGTATTCAAGAAGATTACTGTCAAGACGGATATTTACGTTCGTATTCCCGAACGCATATTCTCCGACCGAAGTTACCCCCGCGGGAATATAAAGCGTATCTGCCGTAGAAGATGCTCTGAGAGATCCGCACCGGAAAAACGCGTACTCGCCGATCGAAGTAACGCTATCGGGAATAGCTGCCGATTCGAGATTGCGGCATTGCACAAACGCATAAGCGGGTATTTCGGTAAGTCCTTGGGGAAGTATGACTCCCGTCAGCGACTGGTTGAACGCGAACGCACCCTCGCCGAGCGAAGTAACCTTCGAAAGGTCGGCTATTCTGTCCGCGCTTTCAGCCTTCGCTTTGATTGAAGGAGCAAAATAGGAATACAGGTTATCTACCGCACGCACTTGACCGTTGCCTGCGTCCACCCATTCATACGCTTCCCGATAATATTTCTGAGTACTGCCGGGAACCGTGAATTCCCAAACATCGATATCCCTTGAACCCGAGAACGCACCGTCGCCGATTTCGACGACCTCTGAAAGATCAATTTCCAAACCGGTTGCGTCGTAGAACGCGTTCATGCCGATTTTTGCGCCCGTTCCGAGTATGAATTTTTCGAGCTTTGCGGCGTTTTGGAATGCAAAGTCGCCGATCGTAACGTTGTTTCCGATTGTAAGATCGGTCAATACCGTATGCACGGTTTTCGCAAATTTATAGCTGTAATAAACGAGTACTTTTTTATTGGCGCCGTCGCCTGCCGTGTATTCATACTTATCATAGTATTCATTTAAAGTTTCAAAATAAGGATTGTTCCAAAAAGTGTGATCTGTCCATAGCATCATGAACGCAGAATTCCCGATCGTTACGTTATCGCCAATTACGACCTTAGCAAGTTTTTGACAGTTGTAGAACGCACATTCTCCGATCGTAACGCCGTCTTTAACCGTCAATTCCGTGATCCCCGATCCGGCAAACGCCCACGCGCCGATCGTTTTCAGGTTGGGGAAATCAATCGTTTTAAGGTTCGGGCAATCTGCAAACGCATAGGGTTCGATCGACGTTACGCTATTACTGCTTACGCTCTCGATCGAAGCGTTGCCCGCGAACGCGCCTCTTGCAACAGAAACCATATCGTCAAGCACAAGAACTTTACTGTCCAATACGGGAGCGACCAAAACGAGTACGCCGTTATTGTAAACGTACTTTCCTCCGTTATTCGTTGTGAGAGCACTTCCCTCGGCAAGCTTGAAGCTTGAAACCTTAGTACCCGCAAACGCCTCTTCGCCGAAAACCGAAACGTCTTTGCCGAGCGTTACGTCGCTTAACTCTTTGCACTCAAAGAACGCACCCGTAGGAATGACAACTGCGTTGATTTTGATTTTTGTAAGCTTCGAGCATTTTCTGAAAACATACTCGCCGAGCTTGATTTTGACGTCGTCCGATGCAAAGTTCACCGTTCTCAACTCCAAGCAGCCGTAGAACGCGCCGCTGTCGATCGACTGTGCGGAAGCGGGTAAGTTGAGTTCGGTAAACCGCCCGTAAGCTCCGCTGACCGAGGTGATTTGAAGATACGCGAACGCATAGCTTCCGATTGCAATGATTTCGTTAAACTCTGCTTTTGCAAGGTTACAGCCCATAAACGCTCTATCGTTGATAAACTTGACGTTCTCAAGGTTGATTTCCGTAAGATTATAACAGCCGTAGAATGCGCCGACGCCGATCGTAGTCAGAGTGGAAGGCAGCGTGACCTTTTTGAGCGCAGTCAGGTTTGCAAAGGCATACGGTTCGATCGTGGTCACACCCTCGGGAATCACGATCTCTTCGATCGTATCTTCGCCGATATACGTTTGCTTGGTGTAATAAGGATCTTCCTCGCTGATCTCGTCGCCCGCGCTAAGATCTTTCTCTACGAAATCGTAGTTGGAAAACGCATACGCCTGAATCGTCGTAAAACCGCGGTCATCCGGAATCACGACCTTGCCGCCAAGCCCTTTGTAAGAGACGAGATACATACCGCTCGCCGTATACGGGTCTTTGACCGTTATATTCACCGTTCCTACCAAGTAGGAAGTCTTTTTGGGAACTCCCCCGTCATAATATACGACTTCTGCATTTACGCTGATCGCGGCGCTGCCCTTGGAGAGCGCAACAATCTGTCCTTTTTCGTTGACGGACGCTATTTCCGGTCTCGACGACGTGTACTTGAGCGTCTTATTGCTGCCGACGGAGAAATACGTTTGAACGTCGCAGATAAGGTTCACCGTCTCGGACGGATACATAGAAAGATTGTAGTCTTTTTCGAAGAAGTAGGTTCCGCCCGTAAGTCCGATATCCCTGTCCGCGGGAGAGACCTCATAGAACGCCTTTACCGTTTCGTACTTTGCGATTTCCGCCTTATAGACCATGGGCGGATCGTATTTCTTGTAATCGGAATCCTGCGCGCCGCAAACGTAAATATCGACGCTCGCCGTCATTTCCTTTCCGTCTTTATTTTTACCCGTTGCGGTAACGGTTGCCCTCTGTGTAGATCCCGAGGTTTTTGCGATCGCAGTCTGGTTGACGATCTCTACAATGTTCGTGTTGCTCGATTTAAAATCAAGCACTTGCGCCCAGGTGGTCGCGGGGAAGATATTCAGCTTGGTCGTAAGATCCAAGGTTTCGTTGGGACTAAGCCTGATCTCCTCTTCGTCAAAGTTCATTGCAAGAACTTCGTCCGGAAGTCTGATCTCGTAAGTCGCCGAATTCATTGCATAGTCGTAGCACGTCGCAGTGAAGCTGTTATAATTATCGACGGCGGAAATGGTTCCGTCGGAATTGAATTTGATCCCTCTTGATTCTTTGATGAGTTTCACATAATCGGTGAGTTCTAACGTCACCTTCGACGTGGAGTTATACGAAGAATATACGGGAGTCATGTACTTACCGAACGAATCCATCATAAACGGCTGGGAAGAGTCGCCCGAATCGATGATCCGACCGAATTGCACAGACATTGCATAATGGTTATCGTAGATATTCAGATCCGCATAGAGGCGGTTCTTTTTCGTCGACTGATCGTACTCCGTTCTGTAATCTACGCTCGTGACGACAGGCGCCTCGAAGTCGATATAGAGCGGGAACGTGAATGTGTTCCTTTTATTCTTTTGATCTTCCTTACTGCCGTAATCGATATACGTTTCGACTGTTACGGTATATTTGGTGTTATTTTTCAGATTATGTTCGGCAACGGAGAAGTCGACATCCATGTTCGACTGATAAATCGTAATTCCGCTCGTAGAGGACTTGCGCTGATTTCTGTCTTCCTTCTCCCAAATCACCTCGCCCGTGGAATCCTCCGTGATCGTGAGCTTCCATTCTTTAACGTTTCTCAAAAGACCCGCCGCGATCGATTTGATACTGTGGACCGACGAAGCTTCGCCGTCCTGGTAGTTTGAGAGTGCAATGTGCTCTTTGTTTGCGGCAATCGGCGTAGCCGAAGGATTCTGCGTGAAGATATACGTTCCGAGCGGAACGATATAGTCGCTGTAATAACCGCCGATGACGCGCGTCGCGTAGGCGTCCGCCATAAGCTTATCCTTGTTGTCGATCCCTTGGTTGAGTTCGTCGGCGTTGGTATCGTAATACTCCTCGTCGAAAATAGGCGCTTCCGTCCAATCGCCGTAGAACGCGAGGAAGGGCACGTTCATATTCAACTTCGTGCTGTCCGCCGCCTTTAAAGTGATATAGCCCTCGACGTACATACCGTTTTCGAAGGAATCGTTCAAATATGCTTTATCCGCTTCGGAAAGCGTAATTTTAACCGTGATTTTCGTACTGCTCTTTGCGCCGACCGTTACGTAATCGCCGCTCTTCGTTGCGCCGCCGCTTACACTTACGATTTCGGTCTTGGGATTGAGGGCGTAACCGTCCGTCGTCACCGTCGTCTCGCCGTGATCCGTATAGGAAGTGCTGACACCCTCCGTCAGAACAATGCTGCCAACGTTGTAAGACAGAGACTTATCCGATATATTTTTGATATCGAAAGTCATCTCGTAAACGCCCGTTTTGTTCTTATCGTCGCCGAGTTCGAGCTTGCTTTTATCCATCTCCACGCCGTTTTGATAGGTGGCGATATACGCTTCTGCAGTCGTTGCCTTTCCGATATTGACAAGTCCCGCGCCCTGCTTTCTGACCGCGTAAGCAAGTCCGTTCTTGTTGCGCACGATGTCCGCCGTGGACATTGCAAGCTGATTGACGCGCTTTGTAACCTCGACCGGGCTCAAATTGCCGAATATGTCCGTGTTATCCTTGACGAATTGGCGGATGAGCGCCGCCGCGCCCGCCATGTTGGGCGAAGCCATGGAAGTACCCGAAAGTCTGTCGTAAGACTGACCGGGGATCGCCGATAAAATTTCGCCGCCGTGCGCGGTGATCTCGGGCTTAATGCGCAAGTCGGAAGTGGGACCCCACGAAGAGAAGTCCGACATAAAAGGACCCGCGACTTGGCTCTTACTGATTTTAAGTATACCCGTTTTATGCGCCGCAAGCTTTTCGCCCAGATCCTGCGTAAGAGAGCATACCGCGCCGTCTACCGCGCCGACCTGCATGGAGATCGCACCGGATACGTTATTATAAATGATAATGCCCGCCGCTTTCATAATGCGAAGCGCAATATCCACTTTTTCTTCGAAGTTCGTTTCACCGCGCTTTACAAGCACGATTTTTCCTCTGTAGTATTCTCTGTCCTCGGTATAGTCGGAACGTCTGCCCACGCCGGCGATCGTAACGTATTCGAAGTCCTGACTTTGCTTATCGCCGAGAATATCGTTGACGAAATTCTTTGTCTTTGCCGAAGAAGTAGCCGCTTCGGTGAAATATATGATTTCGCCGTTAAAGAGGAAGTACGGCGTTTTAACACCGCCGACGGAGGCAACGGAGAGCGCGGACTCAAAGGTGGACGGCGAACCGACGATACCCGAATCGGGGTTGGAAGTCAAGGGGTTGCTGCCGTTCTTATCCGAACCGGTCACCGCGTTATTTTCGTTACCCGCCGCAGTGATGAGCGAAATACCGTTTTCTTTGATATTGCTATAAATCTTCTGCATTTTCTCATCGTCGTCCTGCGTGGTAAAACCTGCGGGAGAGCCGAGAGACATATTGATAACGTCTACGCCGAGCGTGACGCAATCTTCGAGCGCGGCAAGAATCCACGAGGTTCTTGCGCCCGAATCTTTGTCGGAGAACACCTTCATGATCGCAAGCTGCGCGTTCGGCGCAACGCCCGTGATCGTATCGTCTTTGCCTGCAATAACGCCCGCAACGTGCGTGCCGTGCTCGGAACTGAGCGGGAACACGTCCGCGTCCTTATCCGCATAGTCGTATGCAAAAGGAACTTTTCTGCTGACATATACGTCCTCGCCTTTCAGATTCACCGTCGTGTTTGCCGCCGTAAGGCGCGGTCTGCCGTTATTGTCCGTTGCGTTTACCGCTTCTATAACCGTGTCGAGCGTGAACGCGTCGTCCTCCTCGTCAGCCTCAAAGTTTGAAACGCTGAACGCCGTGTGCGTGTAGTCGAGACCAGTATCGAGTACGGCAACGACCACGCCGTCGCCCTGATACTCGCACGAACTGCTGTCAAAGATACCCGTATCGTATACATCGACCTCGTTCGTTACGACCTCCGCCTCTGCGGGCGCGTAAACTTCGCCGACCATCGTAGTCGCACTGCCGCGGACTGCATCCGCAAGTTTATAATAATCTTTTGCCCTTAAAATGACTTCGAAACCGCTGATCAGGTGCTCGTAATTGTTCCCCACTTTATAGGAAATCTTCGTCCTGTCGAGCGTTCTTTTCAGATCGTCGCTTGCCGCTTTGTTCTTCTTGGCAATTTTCTTCGCAGAAGCGGTTTCGAGATAATCGGAAAATTCCCCTTTCCTGCCCGACTCCAAATATGCGTCGAAAGTAGACTTCGTATTAAGGGAGAGAATGACCGAAATCTCTTGATTGCTGTCGATATTATCGCTCAAACGGGTCACGATGTCGCTATCTAAGAAATCCGACGTACGTTTGTCGATAGAAGCGTTTACACGGGTAATGTCGTCCGTCTTTGCAACAGATGCCCCCTTTCCGCCGTTCGCGCTTGCAAGCGCAGCCGCAGCAATGCTCGCCGAGAAGCACGCCGCAAGTCCGACGGAAACGAAACTTAATGTTGTCTTTTTGAATTTTACCATAATGTTACCTTTATATAATAAACTTTTTATCCTGTAATCTATTTCCTAATATGCCTTATAATTAGGAATAGGGAATTTTACCGTTATTATACGGACGGGCTTTTTTGCCACCTTATATTATTGAGTTTACAAAATGAGCATTTTACCAATATTGCAACTTATATTATACGAATAAACTTTTTTACTGTCAAACATAAACGACGGCGAATTCGACTAAAACTATAAAAAAAACAATGATTAAGCAAAAAAAGTATAAGCAAAACTTATATTTACAAGCATTTTGTCGCATTTTTATTCATTTTACCTACAAAAAGTTTATATATAAGCCCCCTGACCGCCTTATGAGCGACAAAAAAACTGCCGTGCAAATTTCTCACGGCAGTTTTAAATTGATTCCTATTTTTACCAGATAAAAATATCGTTCAGCGTAAGCGTTCCCTCAAAGCCTGGTTTACGGAAAAGTCTTTCCGCTACTTCAGCTCCCCCTTAAAAAACGCCGTGCTCTGCGAAGTAAACATGACGGGTCACGAAAAAATCACCGAACACTATTCCAAGGAACAGGAGAGCTATCATAATTATCTGCTCAATTACATACTGTCGCGATGCAGACGCAATTATGACAACCAGTAATTTATGCGGAGGATTATATGATTCAGCAAATTATGTAATTTCAGACCGAAGGCGAATCGGCATTTTGGTCGGAATCATTATAACATTTCTATCCGCAACTTGATAAAAAATACGCCGCTAGCCTATCCTTTTAACGGAAGAACTATATTGAGCGTATTTTACGGACTGTTTACATCGGGTTGGAGAATAATATTAATGGAAAGACAGCGCTGCACACTCAATACTGGGCAGTATGCAAAGGACAAATTACAGATGCTTTCAATATTGATTGCACCAACTTATTTAACGATTTGCGATGCAATGTAAGCATAAAAATCTGTCCTCGCTTTTTAAAGGAACAGTATTTTGATGTGTTCTATCTTAACAGCGAAAGAGGTGCAATAGGCGCAAGTATCCACGAGCTTGTACACTTTGTTTGGTTCTATGTATGGAATCAACTGTTCAGAGATAATTACGATGAATATGAGCGTCCGTCTTTGAAATGGATATTGAGTGAAATGGTTGTCGAATCGGTAATGAAGGACTCTCGGCTCAGCACTATTAACCCATACTTCCCCGGAGAGCGTGATAGTTGTTTATCCTTATTTCTTTGATATGGAGGCGGACGGTGTTCTGATTCTTGATACTCTGGATAAAATACAAAGCATTCAAGATTTTATGCTGAATAGTTATTCCTATTGTCAAGAGCACGAGACGGAAATCAGAAATAACAATTTCTCGCAAAGAACCGTACCGTGCGTAGTTCCGCTCGGTACGGTTCTTTTTGATGTAATATTTGAATCATTTTTCGTTTTCTATATTCTTTCCGACGCAAAATATATCCGCCGCGTCGTATTTTGCGTGACCTTAATACGATCGGAAATCTCTACGCCGAACACCGCATACACAGTGTTCCCTTTTGCAATAAGCGGGATCTCGGCGCCGATCCGGGCGGGGATCTTTTTATCCGTCAAAAATTTTTTCAACGATTTTTCTCTCCCGCCGAAAGGCGTAAATCTGTCGCCCTCCCGCCGCGTTCTGATCACGCATCCCGCAGGAATCCCGTTAAAATCCGCATAGAGCGCGCCGTGCTCTTCCCTTTGCCCGATCCTCACCCGAAATTTACCCGCTTCGAATACCCCCTCCGAAAAGGGAAGTTCCTCCGTGAATCGCCCGCATTGCTTTAAAAATACGATTTCGTTTTTCTCTTTTACAGCTTCGATTCCGGAAAAGCAGACCTTTTTTCCACTCTGCAAAACTTGCAGTTTTTCGATCTCGCAAAGAAGCCGCTCGCCGTAATCGCGTCCGCCGAGTTCGGAAATCGCTCTGACCGCTGCCCGCATAAAGAGCGGACGGGACAAGTCCGCGGAAATGAAAATTTCTCCCTGTCCGCGCCTTATCGCACGATCTGCAAGCGATTGCAAATATGCGTCGTCCTCCCCTGCCCGCCGTGCAAACTCCGCGATATGCGCTCCCGCGCCGTGCACGATATTTTCAAGTGCAGGCAAAACATTTTTTCTGATCGCGTTGCGACTGTACTTTTCGTCGCCGTTCGTTTCGTCGGTCATAAAGGAGATTCCGCGCTCATGAAGATAACCCAATATCTCCTCTTTGGAGACGCCGAGAAAGGGACGGACGATGCCGTCGCGCTCCCTGATTGCCTCGATGCCCGAAAGCGACGTTCCGCGCGCAAGGCGGAATAAAACCGTCTCCGCAAGGTCTCCCCCGTGGTGCGCCGTTGCAACAAAATCCGCTTTTCCTTCATTTAAGATTTTTTCAAAACATTCATAGCGGAACGCACGCCCCTCTTCTTCCAAACCCCTTTGCGAAACACTCGCCCGCGCGGGAACGTCGGCGGAAAAGATGTAAAGCGGAATCCCACGCTCCGCGCAGAATACTTTTATGAATTCGAGGTCGCGTAAGGACTCTTCGCCGCGAATCCCGTGTTCGCAGGTGATCGCGGAGAGCGCGATTTCATAAGCGCTTGCGTTCTCGTAAAAAATTTGCAACAGGCATATGGAATCCGCGCCACCTGAAACGGCGACCGCCACGCGCCTACCCCGATATTTTTCTAAAAATTCCAAGTTCACGCTTTGAGTATACCACGAATAAAAATATTTTGCAACGGAGCGTTTCCAAAAAGAAAATAATTTTAGGAATTACTTCAAAATCGGTTGACAAAAGCTGATAAGTCCGTTAAAATAATAGAGCTATTCCGTTAGCGGGATATCTATATCGCGGGGTGGAGCAGCCAGGTAGCTCGTCGGGCTCATAACCCGAAGGTCGCACGTTCGAATCCTGCCCCCGCAACCATATGGCGATGTAGCTTAGTTGGTTAGAGCGATCGGTTCATACCCGATAGGTCAGCGGTTCGACTCCACTCATCGCTACCAAAAAATTACGGCTATTCGCCGTTTATAAGGCCCGTTGGTCAAGAGGTTAAGACATCACCCTTTCACGGTGGTATCATGGGTTCGATTCCCGTACGGGTCACCACTTAAAACCTAAATCGAACCACTATTGAGTTAGTGGAAAACGATTTAGGTTTTTTGTTTCTTTCAAACTTATACCTATTAAGGAGTACATTATGGAAAAATTTGATTTAACGAACGAATTAGCAGCACAAGATATGATTTGTCTTATTATGAAAGACAAAAACTTATCATTAGAACAAGCAATAAAATTTGCAATTTGCAGAACTATTTTTAAGCGAATTGACGAAACAGGTTGGGCAGGTATTGCATTAGACTTGTGGGGACATGCTGAATATGATAGAGAATGGGAAACATTAAGTAACCCTATCATAGAAATTGAATTAGATGACTTGCAAAGTAATTTAATAAAATTGGTAATGGCAAAATCAAAAGTTAACAAGGAAACAGCATTAGGCTATTTTTTAATTTTTGTTATGGAAGAATTAGGCTATCATATATAACTAAAAACGGCGGTTTATGCCGCGAAAGCCGCTTGACATGAGAAAGGCGTGCGGTAGGCTATTTGCCAACGGCAAACAAAAAGCCCCGCAGGGGCGGTACGTTTGGCTCTTTGCCTAAATACCGCACGCCTACGA
>CAJUET010000014.1:0-53169 GCA_910585595.1 uncultured Christensenella sp.
AGCCTAATTCGTCCACGAAAAAAAGTACAGAAAAGGCACAGCTTAACGCTATGCCCAAACCTTTTTATTTGCGTTTTATTAAATTCCCTATGGGAACTACTGTAACGGCGTTTCTTTTATATTGTTTTTAAATTCTATGCCTTATTCTTTTTTGATCCTAATGATGACAGAAGTCCCCTCCTCTTCGCTGTATCCCCGCGTTTCTACGATCCGATCGACAAGATAAAGCCCCCTTCCGCTCTCCGATTCAAGGCTTACGAGAATGCTCTCGTCGGGCGGGCGGAACGCATGCAGACTCCTTACGCTCAACGAAATAACGTCGTCTTCGACGGCGACGGAAAAGAATGCCTTTCCGCCACCGTGACGAAGCGCGTTCGACAGCAGTTCGTCCGCAACCAGTTTACTGTCGTACACCGTCTCCGGCGGAACGTCTCTCTGCACAAGTCCCAAACAAAGGGTATGCAGCGCCTCTCTGAGCGCGTTGTAGTTATCGATTTCGAAGTACATCAGTCAACTAAGCTCTTTTTCAGTCTTTCTTTTAGTTTGTTCAACACTTTGCGTTCCATACGGGAAACGTACATTTGCGAAACGTTCATGCGCTTTGCCGTTTCCGTTTGCGAAAATTCCTGCACGAAACGGTACTCGATAAGGTCTCTCTCCTCTTTTGTAAGCACACTGAACGCCGATTCGAGAACGTCGCGGTTTTCAATCCTCTCCAAATTATCCTCTTCGGTGGGAATGACCTCGTAAAAACTCATTGCGTCCTCGTCGTCCACAGGCTTATCGAGCGAAACAACCCCTCCCGCCTCAGCCGCGCGGACCACTTCTTCTTCGCTTACGCCGAGACGCTCGGCAAGTTCCTTTGCAGTCGGACGCAGCCCCGTTTCCGTCATAAATTCATCCGCAACCTTTTTTAAATTGACCCTCAGTTCCGAAACGCGGCGCGGAAGATGCACAAGACGGGAACGGTCTCTGAAATAATTTTTGATCTCGCCGGTAATGGTGGGGGTAATGAAAGTAGAGAATTGCAGCCCCTTCGTTTCGTCGAAGCGGTCGACTCCCTTTAAAAGCGCAAGCGCGGCGACCTGATACAGGTCGTCGTACTCTACCCCGCGTCCGACAAATTTCTTCGCAATCACGGAAGCTATGTATAGATAGTTTTCTACGATCTCGTTGCGGAGCGCTATGTCGCCCGTCTCGCGGTATCGCCGAAAGAGCTCTTTATCTTCCATTATTTACGAATCGAAACCCGATGGCTTTCAGGCACTCATTCTCCTTCTCCATATTCACTTCTTGGGCGAGCGCAAACAGCAATGCGGAAGAAATACCGTCGTCGGGAGACTCCTGCCCCTCTTTCTTTTCCCCTTCCGCCTCGATAAGTACAAGCAATCCGCCGTCCTCTTTAAAGCTTACGCGCGCCGAAGAATATCCGCCGTGCATGAGGAGAAGCAGACTTTCGGTAACGCAGACCTTGCAGTCCTCCGTTTCGTCCATATCCAAACCCGCCAAAGAGCAAACGCCTCCCGTTGTAAGGCGCAGGGTCGTCATAAGTTCACGGTTTAATTCAAAGCTAAGCGACAATAAATTCTTCATCATTCAATCTCCATGATTGAATCGAGAGAACATATAACGAAGAGTTTTTTAAGCCGCGGGATCAATCCCGCAATTTTCAGCGTAAAACCTTCGCTTCTCACATGCTTCAAAATTTTGACGAACGTGCCGAGCGTCGTCGAATCGATAAATTCCACCTTGCCACACTCGAATACGACGTTCGAGGGTGTATTATAATGATTGATAAAATTTTCGTACAATTCGTCGGCATTCCCGGAATCAATTTCGCCCGAAAGTTCTATTACAAGTTCGGGAGTTTCTTTTATAACCTTAAATTCCTGCATAACTTCCTCCACATGTGCTCACAGCTACATATTTATTGTAACACACACAACACGTTTTTCAAACGCATTTTTGCAAAATATCTTCCGAAACCGCGTTTTCGTCCCATTCCATAAGCCCAAAATCGCGAATCACAGAGCTGAGTCCTGCCGTCCGTTCAGGCAAAATCTTTAAGAGCGACAGACTTCGAACCGTCGAAAACGTACTTCCCGCAAGCGATAAATAATTATTCCGATAGTGTATCTGTCCGCTTAAAACGGAGTTCAGTTCCCGAATAGCATCCGCGCGGATCCTTTCAAAGACCGCTGCACGGTGCGCAAATTCCTGTAACGTAGGAATGTTCTGCGCCGCATATGAAGCTTTCGCATTCCTTGCCCGCGTCTCGTAATCGGGTATGCGAAGGCGGGGCTTTCCTTTTTCGAAGAATGCGCCATAGAGCGCGGCAAGCATAAAAAACGCCTGTTCCTCTCCGCCCGGTCCGATCGCCCCCGCAAGAGCCGCGCCCTCGCCCGTGTTCATTCCGTCCCGTTCGCAACGCCTTAATACGGCGTTCTTCAAAACGACTTCTTTGAATCCGAGCGTTTCGGCTTTCAGGGAAAGCACAGTTCCGAACGCCCTCTCTTCCGCCTCTTCCCGTCCGAATTCCAAGCCAAATTTCCGCATCGCCTTTGCTTCGATCAGGGCAAGGCGGGAGAGAAGCAAACGCATATAAGCCTGTCCGGCGGTACGGAGCATGAGCTCTTCATCGCAGTAAACCTTTGCTTCTTTCAGCGGTACGCGCTCGTACTTATTTTCCATACAAACTTCCCCGAAATTTTCAAATATACCGTCCAGCGCGGCGGAAACGGGGAACAGCATACAGGGAATCTTTCTGATTTCCGCAAAGAAACGTGCCGCAACCAGCGTGTTCTTATCCCCCGCCGCAACCACATACGGTGCGTCGTCGGAGGATAAAAAGAGCGGCAGACAGTCCTCGGAATCGAGCACCAGGCAAAGAGCGCGCGACGGCAGAGCGCGGCAAGTCGTCTTTAATGCGCTTCCGTCCGTGACAAACAACGGCTTGCCAGCAGGTCGGTTCTTTACAATTTCTTTTACTCCTTCTTCAAAAGAACAAAATTTAAGTTCGCCCTCCTCTTCCCTCGGCGCATTTGTCTTAGGTAAGGGTTCAGCGAACTCCATAAAATTACTCCGTATTCAATTTTTTATAATAACAGTTCGAGTGCGTTTACGGTGTAACCCACCGCAACGCCGAATAGGTATAGGAACAGCGCTACGAACGCCGCGCTTTTCCATTCCTTTTTTCCCTGTAACAAGACCATAATTCCCAAGCCTGCATTCGTCACAAGCCCCGCCATGCAGCTCCCGAATTGGATTCCGCCGATCGCAAAGGTTTCGGCCAAAATCACGCTTGAAGCGCAGTTCGGCACAAGTCCTATTAAACTGCACACAAGCGGCTGTAACCATTTTCCCGCCTTTAAAAAAGCAACGACCTTATCTTCGCCGAGTGCGAAAAACAAATACCCGAACGCAAGATTGACGAGAAGGACGAACGCCGCAACTTGCAGCGCGTGCAGCAAGGGCGAAACCAAATAAACGTTTACTCTGCTCTTATGTGTGTGCTTGCAAGCGTCGTAATGTTCATGTTCGTTTCCGTGCACATGTTCCGCATGATCATGCCCGTCTGTATGCTCATGCATATGTCCGTCATGCTCTTCTTCGGGAATTTCCCCGTGCTCGCAGGGCAACGGAAGCGGACGAACCGCCTTATATTTCATAAAGATGAGGTCGATAAGGTATCCCACCGCAAATCCCAAAACGAACTTCACACCTGCCATTGCTAGAATGGAATAGACCTTATCGAGCGGCAAAAGCGCGGGAGTCGTTAAGAGCACTAAAAGCGCTTCGTCACTCGTTGCAATGAACACGGCAAGAAGCGTTCCTAAGGTGATATGGCGATTGCGGTAAAGTTTTGCCGCCATGACCGAAAAACCGCACATGGGCACCGTACCGAGCGCAGAACCGAGGATAGGCGCACAGTTGCCGGCAAGCGCACGGTTCGGCTTTCCCGCACTCGTCTTATGCTCCAAGACCTCGATCAGAACATACATTAAAAAGAGAAAGGGAAAGAGTATGGCGGTATCTTTCAATGCGTCTAAGATGACTTCCCACCACATGGCGTGCTCCTCCTTTTATTTTTAACAGAATACATCATATCCAATCGAACGTAATTTGTCAACCGTTTCGCGCCCGTATAAAAAGAGCATTGCGCAAATCCGCAATGCTCTTTCGTATACTTAAAAATATTGTCAGTCTTTTTTCGTCGGAGTGCTCTTAGCGCCGGTCGTCTTGTTCGCAGGCTTTTTAGCGGTAGAGGGCTTCTTCGCAGGAGTCTTCGCAGGCGCCTTCTCGGTCTTGGGCTCTTCTGCCGGAACTTCTTCTTTGGGAGCCTCCTCAACGGGAGCAGGTTCTTCCGCAGGCGCCTCGGGTGCGGGAGTCTCCTCAACAGGACTCTCTTCCTTCGGCGTCTCCTCTGCGGGAACGGGGGTATCTTTAACCTTCGTCTCCTCAACGGAAACCTCTTGCTTAGGAGCTTCTTCAACGGGAGCGGATTCTTCCGCAGGTACGGGCGCACCGCCTTCCGCCTGCTTCTTTGCCGCCATCTTCGCGTCGCGCTTCATCTGCTTTTTCATTTCCTTCGTCACAACGCGCGCCGCATCGATCTGCGCTTTCATTTCCTGAGGCGTAGGAGGAACGAACGCCGAGCCCTCCGCGTTTTCGGGGATCACGTCATAGTGCTCATCGCGCTCCAACATCGTCGCTTCGGTGTAGCCGTCAAAAAGGTGAATGTGCATTGCGTCGAATGCGAGTTCTACGATCTCGCCGAGTTCCACGGTCGCACGGGAAGAAATCTTGGCGATCATCTGCGAAACGCTGTCAACGACGGAATTCTTGTCGCTTTCGTAATCGACGTCGCAGTAGATCTGCGTTTCCGCACCGAGTTTTTCGATAACTTCGATTTTCGCTTTCACGATCGTATCGGGCGACTTAGAGATGAACGCCTCGTCCTGATGAATATCTTCGGGACGGACGCCGAGCGTCACCGCCTTGCCCGTGTTTGCATATTCTTCAAGATTTTTAATGCGCTTTACGACTGCCTTGGGAAGGAGGATCTTGTTTCCGCCTATGATGTTGACGTAAATCTTTCCGTCCTCGTCGGTAATCGTGGAATTCTTAAAGAAGTTCATCTGAGGAGTTCCGATAAATCCTGCAACGAACAGGTTGATCGGGTAATCGTAAAGGTTCTGAGGAGTATCGACCTGCTGCATGAAACCGTCTTTCATAACGACGATACGGGACCCCATCGTCATAGCCTCGATCTGATCGTGCGTAACGTAAATAAACGTGGTCGCAAGGCGAACGTGGAGTTTGGAAATTTCCGTACGCATCTGTGCGCGGAGCTTCGCGTCCAAGTTGGAAAGAGGCTCGTCGAGAAGGAATACTTTGGGTTCGCGGACGATCGTACGGCCGAGCGCCACGCGCTGACGCTGACCGCCCGAAAGAGCCTTCGGCTTACGGGACAGGTAATCTCTGATACCGAGAATATCCGCCGCCGCCTTGACCTTTTCGTCGATAACGTCTTTGGGAACTTTTCTGAGTTTTAAACCGAACGCCATGTTGTCGTAAACGGACATATGGGGATAGAGCGCGTAGTTCTGGAATACCATCGCAATATCTCTGTCCTTGGGAACGACGTCGTTAACGAGCTTACCGTCGATATAAAGTTCGCCCGAAGAAATTTCTTCGAGACCTGCGATCATACGCAACGTCGTGGACTTACCGCAGCCGGAAGGTCCGACGAATACGATGAACTCTTTATCCCGAATATCGAGGCAGAAGTTGAATACTGCCTGATTTCCGCCGGGATAAACTTTGTTGATGCCTTTGAGTAAAAGACCTGACATAATTTTCCTCCGAATTTTGTTGTTTCTATTATACGCTTCTCCTGCAAAAAAATCAATAGACAAACCTGACAAATATTAAACTTGTTTTTGTTCACTTTGCACATATATTATGAATTTATCTCTTGTTTTTTAAGACAATCTGCACAAAATTGAATATTATACAGAGAATTGTTTGGAAAAGTCAGACGGATTTTCGGTAAATCGCTTGATAATTCGTTCCGATTATGGTATACTGCGAATACACCACACAAGTGAATAAAATTCAAACAAAGGGAACACAATCATTTGGCATTGTGTATCTCTTTATACCTTTTGTTTGAGTTTTACGGTATCATTTGTGTGGTGACAAATCGGAGATACGGTGCAGTGTGTTTCCGGTTTGGAAACACACTTTTTTTTAAGGAGAAAGAAAATGAAAAAAAGATTTGTCACCACACTTATCTCTCTCATCGCCTGCATCGCGTGCGCCGTAGGACTCGCCGCCTGCGGCGACGACGCAGACCCCGTCGCGGGCAAGACCTACGAATTCGAAAAGGTCGAAATCACGAAGGGCGCGGACGGAGCCGTCAAAGAAGAGGCGGAAGCCCAACTCAATTTGCTGTATGCAGGATCGGAAATCGTATTCGGCGATGACAGCGAATTTACGATGTCGGTCATGGGTCAGCCGCAAACGGGAACTTACGAACAGAGCGGCACAAATCTGACTCTGACCGTTCAGGGCGAAAGTCAGACCGCGAACGTGAAAGATAATTACGTAACCGTTTCCATAGACAACAGCGGTATTGCGGCCACCTTATATTACAAAGCAAAAACCGCAACCGGCGGAACCGACGAGGGCGGCAATCAGGGCGGAAACGAAGGAAATATTTCAAGCGGCGTTCTGAACGTTTCGGGAAAGACTTTCGTTTTCTCAGACATGACGGCTTCCTTTGACGAATCCGTAAACGAGGAAACGCAAAAGCAGATCAACGAGACGATAACTCAAATGAAAACCGCCTATAACGGCTCGACAATCGCATTTAATGAAAACAGCGGCTTTACAATGAGTGTTATGGGTCAGTCCGTATCCGGCGCCTATACGCAGAACGGCAAAAATCTTGTACTTACCGCCAATAACCATCCGCAAGACTTTATACTGAACGGTTACGAGATCACAGCGACACATACGGAAGGCGGCGTTACCCAGACCATGTACTATTTACTGCAAGAGTAATTAACAACTGCGCTGCACCGCAAAAAAAACGCTTCCCGAGGGAAGCGTTTTTATTCTATTTAGTTATGCCGACTTTTTATGCACGAGCTTGGGTTTTTCGCCCTTGTCAACGCATTCCTTCGTAATAATGACTTCCTCAACGTCCTTTACCGAAGGAATATCGTACATGACGTCTGTCATAAGACTCTCGATGATCGTTCTGAGTCCCCTCGCACCCGTCTTTAAACGGATCGCGGTATTCGCAATTTCGCGTACGGCTTCGTCCTCGACCGTAAGTTTCACGCCGTCGAGCCCGACGAGCTTCTGATACTGCTTGATAATGGCGTTTCTCGGGCGAGTCAAAATATTGACGAGCGCTTCTTCGTCAAGCGCCTGCAAACTCACCGTAATGGGTATACGCCCGACGAATTCGGGAATCAAACCGAACTTGGTCAGATCCTGCGGTTTCACGTCGTCGAGAAGCGTATAATCCACTTCGTTCGAACCGAGCTTTACCGTTCCACCGAAGCCGAGCCCCGAATCGTCCTTTCTGGCGCTGACGATCTTATCGAGACCCACGAACGCCCCGCCGCAAATAAAGAGAATGTTCGTCGTATCGATGCGCATACAGTCCTGTTGGGGATGCTTTCTGCCGCCCTGCGGGGGCACGTTCGCCGTCGTGCTTTCGATGATCTTCAAAAGCGCCTGCTGAACGCCCTCGCCCGATACGTCGCGCGTGATCGAAACGTTCTCTCCCTTTCTTGCGATCTTGTCGATCTCGTCGATATAGATAATGCCGCGCTGCGCCTTTTCGATGTCGTAATCGGCGTTCTGAATAAGTTTCAAGAGAATATTTTCAACGTCCTCGCCGACGTAGCCCGCCTCCGTGAGCGTCGTTGCATCGCTCGTCGCAAAGGGCACATTCAAAATTTTAGCGAGTGTGCGCGCGAGCAGCGTTTTACCGCTTCCCGTAGGTCCCAAAAGCAAAATATTGCTCTTTTCGATTTCCACATCGTCCTCGTTCTTTCCCGCCGCAAGCGCATTGATACGCTTATAATGATTGTACACTGCCACGGAGAGAACCTTCTTCGCCTTATCCTGCCCGATAATATACTGATCGAGTTCCGCTTTGATTTCGGCGGGTTTTTTGAGTTCGACGGGTTCTACCGTCTCGGTCGAAGGCATTTTCTGCAACATATCGTTGCAGAGCCCCACACACTCATCGCAAATAAAAATCCCGTCGGGACCGGCAATCAGTTTTTTGGTTTTTGCCTTCTCTTTTCCGCAGAAGGAACAATATTGCTCGTATTTTGCCATTGGATCTCCTAATTAAAAGGCTATTGAAAAATTATCTCTTTTCGTACACTTTGTCGATCAGTCCGTATTCCTGCGCTTCGTCCGCGGAAAGATAATTATCTCTGTCGGTATCGCGCTCTACGACTTCGACGGGTTTTCCCGTGTTCGCGGCTAAAATCTTCGTCATCTTCGTCTTGATTCTGAGGATATGCTCCGCCTGAATCTTAATATCGCTCGCCTGACCCTGCGCGCCGCCCAAGGGCTGATGAATCATGATCTCGCTGTTTTTAAGCGCGTAACGCTTTCCCTTTGCGCCTGCCGCCAAAAGGAACGCGCCCATCGAAGCCGCAAGCCCGATGCAGATCGTGGAAACATCGCATTTGATGTAGTTCATGGTATCATAGATCGCCATTCCTGCAGAAACCGAACCGCCGGGGCTGTTGATATAGAGACTGATATCCTTTCCGGGATCTTTGCCTTCGAGGTAAATAAGCTGCGCCACCACGGTGTTTGCGACGGCGTCGTCGATCTCCCCGCTCAGAAAAATGATTCTGTCTTCCAACAGACGGGAGTAAAGATCGTAGCTTCTCTCTCCGCCCGAAGTCCTTTCAACGACGTAAGGAATCAGAACGTTCTTTTCATTCATCTTCAATTCTCCTTTTTTTCGGCGGTCGTCTTGGACGCCGTCGCTTTCTTTGCAGTCGTCTTAGGTTTTGCGGCGGTCTCTTTCTTTTCCGTTGCGGACTTCGTTTCGCCCGTCTTTTTGGCGGCAGGCTTTTTTGCCGCCGCAGGCTTGTCGGCGTCGAAATACATTTCGTTATTCTTCTCTAAGAACTCAAACGCCTTGGTGACTTTGATGTCGTTTTCGATATAACTTCTCTGACGGGGATCAAGCGTCTTTTTATATTCTTCCGCGCTCTTGCCAACGCTCTTTGCCTGCTCTTCGATCTTGGCGTCGATCTCCTTTTCCGTCGCGGCGATTTTTTCGAGTTCGATAATTTTTTCAAGCACAAGCTGTTGAAGAACGGTCGATTTCGCCTCTTCTTCGAAGTTCTTCTTGTACTCCTCGCGGGTGGAACCGATATAGCTCAAATAGTCGTCGAGCTTGATGCCCTGATACATGAGATTGTATTCCATGTTGCGCAGGGAATAATCTTCCTGTGCGTCGATCATAGCTTCGGGGATCTCCGCCGTAGCGCCCTTTGCGATTTCTGAGAGAATGGAATACTCCGTCTCGTTGCGGCTCTTCGACTTCGCGCTCGTTTCAAGGCGTTCCTTTACCTTTGCGCGGTAAGCCTCTACGCTGTCGCTCCCCATTTTCTTTGCGAACTCTTCGTTCAGTTCGGGAAGCTTTTTACCCGTGATTTTATGAAGCGTGACCGTGAACACCGCGGGCTTGCCTTTCAGATGTTCCGCCTGATAGTCCTCGGGGAAGGTCACGTTAATATCTTTGGTTTCGCCGATCTTCATGCCGACGACCTGTTCCTCGAAGCCCGCAATGAACGAGCCCGAACCGAGCGTTAAGTCGTAATTCTCGGCAGAGCCGCCTTCGAACTCCTTGCCGTCCGCCCTACCCGTGAAGTCAATGCTTACGGTATCGTCGTTTTGAGCCGCCCTGTCGGTCACGTCGATCTTCTCCGCAAAACGGTTTCTGTTGTTCTCGATTTCCTTTTCGAGGTCGGCGTCCGTAACAGTATACTCAACCTTCTTGATTTTTATACCCGTATACTTCTCGATCTTGACGTCGGGTTTTACGGGAACCGTCGCCACCAAAACGACTTTCTCGTCCGTAATGTCGTCCACCGCAAGCGAAGGATCGCCCACTGCGGTAAATTTATCTTTTTCCTTTTCGAGCACCTCGCCGTAATGCTGCGCATAGAGCAAATTGAGCGCGTCCTCGTAGAACAGTCCTTTGCCGTAAAAGGTTTCGAGAACGTGCTTGGGCACCTTTCCCTTTCTGAATCCGTTGACGGCATACTTCTTTCTGTTTTTGAGGTAAGCCTGATTGTTCGCTTCCGCCCATTCTGCGGCGTCGAACGTCATTGTCACTTTGACCGTGCTTTTTTCTGCGGGTGCTGTTTGGTACTTCATAAAATATCTCCTGAAAATTGTTTCTTTTTTCCTTTAAGGATTTAAACCGGCAATTTTTATTTTAACATAAAGCAATTCAAAAGGAAAGCGTTTTTATTTACAAATTGATTTTTTTCGTTTATAATTGATTTACGCGGTAAACTTTACCGTCGCAAAACCAAAATATTTCAAAAAAGGTGTCGTATGCCGCAGGACGCATTTACCCTTCGCCTCAATGCACGGGAGCTCAACGCAACGCTTGCCGGAGGCAAAATCAATAAAATCAATCAGCCAGAGCGTGAAGAGATCACATTTCTTATATACACGGGCAAACAGGTTTTAAAACTTGCGCTCAACGTAAACGCTTCGGACTGCGGCGTCTACTTTTCGGATGCGGTCAAGGAAAACCCCGCCGTAGCGCCCGGATTTTGCATGCTGCTTCGCAAGCACCTTACGAATGCGGAACTGAAAGAGGTCTCGCTCGTAGGCTTTGAGCGGATCCTCGCCTTTCGCTTCTTCTGCGTTTCCGACTTTTCGTCTACCGAAAAAATTCTCTACGCCGAAATCATGGGCAAGTATTCCAACCTGATTTTGACGGAAAACGGCGTGATAACGGGGGCGCTCAAAACGACCGCGATCGGCGAAAACTGCAAACGGCTCATATTCCCGGGTGCGAAATACGAGTTCCCCGAACCGCAGGATAAAGTAGATCCTACCGATTATCCCGCCCTATTTTCGCTTTTAAAAGACGCACGGCAGGAAAATCTTGACGAATTCCTGTTTAAACATGTGCGCGGAATCGCACCCGTGACTGCGGAGAATATCGTAAAGTGGTACGGCGGGGAGGGCGTTTTCGCAAAGCACGTTTACGACTATCTGTTCTCGAACGAAATTACCGCCTGCGTGAACGATCGGGACTTCTTTGCACGCTGGGAGGACGGCGCGACCCTCTTCCCCACGTTGAGCGCGGCACAGGCATATTTTTACGGAAGAAAAGGCAGGGAAAAGGAAATCGCAGCAATGAAGAGAAAGCTGAGTTCCGCCGTAAATTCCGCGATCAAAAAACAGGAAAAGCGGCTTGCGCAGATTTTACAAAAACGGCACGACTGCAAAGACGCGGAACTCAACCGGATCAGCGGCGAGCTTTTAACCGCGAATTTATGGAAGATCGAAAAGGGCTCGCGCGGATGTGAACTTGAAAATTTTTACGGGGGCGGTACGGTCAAAATCACGCTCGACCCCACGAAAACGCCTTCCGAAAACGCGCAGAGCTATTTTAAAAAGTACCGCAAGGAAAAACGCACGCTTGAAGCGCTCGCGCCTCAGGAAGAGGAAACGAAAAGAGAGATTTCCTACCTTAGATCCCTTTCCGCCGCCGCAGAATTTGCTAAGGACAAAGAAGATCTGACGGCGCTCGAAGAGGAGTTGATCGCGGCGGGAATTTTAAAGGAGACGAACGGTAAAAAGAAAAAAGAAAAGGTCGTTTCCTTCCGAAGTTTCGAGAAAGACGGCTTCCGTATTCTGGCAGGCAGAAACAATATGGAGAACGATAAGCTCGTGCGCTCCGCCCGACCGGACGATTTATGGCTGCACGCCAAGGCATATCATTCCTGTCACGTCGTCGTTAAGACAGAAGGGAAGCCCGTCCCCGACGAAGTGCTCCTCTTTGCCGCGGGAATCTGCGCGCAGTACTCGGACGGCAAGGGCGACAAAGTCCCCGTCGATTACTGCGAAGTCAGGTTTGTAAAAAAGCCCCCCAAATCCAAACCGGGATCCGTGGTTTACACCGACTACAAGACGGTAACGGTTGCGCCTTTATCATAAAACATATTTGCCCCGCGCCCGACCCGGCGCGGGGCTTCGCATTAAAAATCCTTTCCTAATCGTTTTTTGATACATTCGGCGTCGGATTGCAACTACCGGATTTCCGAAAAAAGCGGCGTGGAAAAATAGCGCTCGGCAGTATCGGGAAGAACGGTTACAACAAGTTTTCCTTTGCCGAGTTTATTTGCAAGGATCCTCGCGGCGGCAACGTTCGTCCCGCCCGTAATTCCGCACATGATCCCCTCTTTTCCGGCAAGTTCCCGCGCAGTTCCGATCGCCTCTTTGTCTGAGACGATACAGATATCGTCGTAAACGGTCCGATTGAGAACGGGAGGAACGAGCCCGTCGCCGATCCCCATTTGCATATGCGCGCCCACCGTGCCGCCCGCAAGGATCGCCGCATTTTCGGGTTCAACCGCCCAAACCGTCATATCCGGAAATTTTTCTTTGAGTGCTTCGCCGATTCCCGTGATCGTGCCGCCCGTGCCGATTCCGCTCACAAACCCGTCGATCCTTCCCCCGACGTCGCTCAGAATTTCCCGCGCGGTCTCACACCTGTGAACGAGCGGATTATTCCCGTTTTCAAACTGCTGGGGCATGAACGCGCCCTCAACGTTCTTTGCGATCTCTTCCGCCTTATGGATGCATGCTTGAATGCACTCGCCGATATTCCCGTTATCGTGTATCAGCACGACTTTTGCGCCGTATGCCTCGATCAGCTTACGCCGCTCTTCACTCACGGAATCGGGCATGACGATCGTCGTTTTATAGCCCTTGACCGCACCCACGAGAGCAAGTCCTATTCCCTGATTTCCGCTCGTCGGCTCTACGATGAGCGTACCTTCGCGGATAAGCCCCTCCCGTTCCGCCGCTTGGAGCATCGCGTAAGCCGTCCTCGTCTTGATCGAACCGCCCACGTTCAGCCCCTCAAATTTTACGAGAATTTCCGCGTCGTTATCTCCCGTCATACGGTTTAAGCGAATCAACGGCGTGCGCCCGATCGCTTGAAGAATGTTATCGTAAACCAAAATAAACCTCCGCAAAGCGTAAAAAAACGCCCGTTCAAAAACGAGCGGGCGTTTTTTTAATCGTTACTTCTTGCTACAATTCCTGCCCTGCGGATACAGGGGAAGTTCGAAAAATCCCGAACAAACTTCCTGAGAGTATTCCTGCGCGGGCGGAATCGCGCTGTAACCGTAACTGGGAACGAGGAGTTCGACCTGCATGGCGACTTTCAGGATGACGGTTACGCACGCGCTCAAAGAGAACGTAGACGTATCCGCATTCCAAACGCCCTCGGGCGAAATGCTCGATACCGACGCCGTGACCGTATAAGGCATGACGGAAGCGCACGGAACGAAGAGAAGAACGTCCTCGTTCATAACGATATTGCTCGTCGCTTTGCCCTCTACGCCGTTCGCGTCGACATAGACGATTTCAATGGGAATCGTCACCGTGGCTTGCACGCGCGCGCAAGGGCCTTCTGCCTGCCTCTCTACGTTGAGGTTCGAAACGACCCCTTCCGAAGAGAGCGAACGCGCACTGATAAAGGTAAGCGGATATGTAGGATTTTCCGGTACGGCGTTTTCGATCGTCGCACTGTAATTTTCGAGACGCGTTTGAATGATGCCCGCGTCAAAAATTTTTTCCGCCTGAATGCAAACCTTTTCGCATAATCCGCTCAGCGGATTGCCCGAAATCGTCCCCGGACAGCGATCCGAAGAAAAATTGGAAAAAAATGACATTTGTTACCTCCGTGTTAAAGAACGCTTTTTGTTCTTATTAAATGATATGCTCAAAAGAGACAAATGAGTGATTGGCTTTTTAATTTGGTTTTTAATCCGGCTCATATTTTTTCATCGCTTTTACCAGATAAACGGAACCGTAAAAATTAAGTTTCGCGGTCAGCAAAGAAATAGAACAAAAGCCCTGATTTTCAGAGCCCTTGTTTCTTAAAAGAAAGATCACAGCAAAACGATTTGCGTAGGGTACAAACAACTCGTGCCGTTCTTTTTTGCAAACGCTTCGCTGCCGCCGCACAAAAGCGTTTTACTCTCGCCGCCGCGCACGGCGTAGAGATTACCCTCCGCTTCGGGAATAAAAAGAACTTCCCCCTCCCTCACTTCCTCCGTCAAGCCGTTAAAGGTTGCTATCAGACGGCAGGGGAGCGAAAACGCTTGGGCAACGTCTTTGAGAGTCTGCCCCTTTTTCACGCGGTAAGCCACACTGTCTTTTAAAAAAAGTTTCACACGCCATGCTATGCGCACACACATAAAAAGGTGACTTGTACGAATAAACTACTCTATGCAGAATTTGTACAAGACCACAGCACTCGTCACCGTATTTACGGCGTTCGAACACTTTTTAGGCTTTTTATACCGAATCATACTCTCGCGCACGCTCGGCGCGGAAGGCTTGGGGGTATATCAGGTTGCGCTCACCGTCTATTCGGTATTTTTAACGGTTTCCGCAAGCGGACTTCCCGTAACGCTCTCACGCACCATTTCCAAACACCGTGCCGCGAACACGCCGGATAAGGGGCACGCCGCAACCTCCGCTGCCGTTCTGATCGCCTTGATGTTCAGCCTGCCCGTCACACTTCTTCTCTTTGCTCTGCGCGACCCCTTCTCGCGGATCTTTGCGGATCCGAGAAGCGCGGATCTGTTTTATATTCTTCTTTTCGGGCTTTCGTTCACTGCGCTCTACACGGTCATCCGCGGGAGCTTTTGGGGAAACCGGCGTTTCTTCGCCTATTCCGTCGTGGAACTTTTCGAAGAAATCAGTATGATCACGATCGGTATCGTTTTAATACTCGTCGTGCCCTCTTCCCTTCCGAACGTAAACAAAGCAGCGGTCGCCGTATTCGTATCGCACTTTCTCTCCTTTATCGTCGCCCTCGTATATTACTTTATCAAGGGCGGAAAGTTTATCTCTCCGAAAAAAGAGTTTGCGCCTATGTTGAAATCCTCCCTGCCCGTAACCTCTATGCGGGCGACGTCCTCACTCATAACCTCGCTTATTTCCGTGATCTTCCCCATGCGCCTGATTGCCTCGGGCGTATCGTCCGCACGCGCCATGAGCGAATACGGAGTTGTGTTCGGCATGGTCATGCCCGTTTTAATGCTCCCCTCCACCCTGATCGGATCCATCGCGCTCGTGCTCGTTCCGGAGCTTGCGGAAAGCTATTATAAGAAGGAAAAAGACAAAGTCGCTTCCCTCGTGAAAAAGTCGCTGAACATCACGCTTCTGACCGCCTTTATGCTCATTCCACTCTTTCTTGTCTGCGGGGAGAGCGTGGGTATTTTCCTCTTTTCGGACGCGGAGAGCGGAAAGCTGATCGCATACAGCGCGTTTATTTTGATCCCCATGAGCATTGCCATGATCACGACGAGTATGCTCAATTCGATCGGCTGCGAAAAACACACGCTCTGCTTCTTTTTGGCAGGCTCCGCCGCCATGCTCCTTTCGGTATGGTTTCTGCCGAAATATTTGGGGAGCGGCGCGCTCGTTTTGGGCATGGCGCTCGATTATCTTCTCGTCTCCGTATGCTCCTTGACGCTTTTGCGAAGGCGCACGGGCAAGCTGGGCTGCGGAAAGTATCTGTTTAAACTTATCCTCGCCGCAGTTCCCGTCGGGGCGGCAGGATACGGGCTTAAATTGCTCTTCATGCCGCTTATGAGCTACGTTCCCGCCACGGTCATTATTCTTATCGTTATGTTCGGTTTGGAAGCGCTTCTTCTTTGGGCGTTAAAACTCTTCGACTTCAAGGCATTCTTAAAACGCTTTCTTCCGAAAAAACTTCCGTTTCGAAAAAAAGCACGCGCACATAAGTAAATTTTGCAGACGAATTGTTGCACTTCTTTTTAAATTGTGATAAAATATTGCTAATCATTTCCAAATCGGAGGAATTAGTTTTATGAATCTCAACGACGAACGCAAAAAGGCTCTGCGCCTTCGCGTAGACTACACCAACGCGACGGACAAATATCTCGGCAAAAAAGGCTTTTCCGCCAAACAGCTCGATAAACTCAAACCGCTTGCAAGCAAGGCTTACGGCTATGTAGCCGAAAACCGCGGCAAGGACGAGCTCTTTATGGGTTGGACGGAACTCCCCTATAATCAGGACGAAATCGTAGCGGACATTCTCGAAACGGCAAAGAACGTGCGCGAGAAGTTCGAAAATTTTGTCGTGCTCGGAATCGGCGGCAGCGCATTGGGTCCCACAATGGCGTTCAACGCGCTTTGCCACCTCCGCTATAACGATCTTCCCAAAGAAAAGAGAAACGGTCCCCGTTTCTTTGTAGAGGACAACGTAGATCCCGTAAGAATGCAGGCGCTCTTAGACGTGATCGACGTCAAGACGACTTGCTTTAACGTCATCTCCAAATCGGGCGCGACGAGCGAAACCATGACGCAATATCTGATCGTTTCCGATTTGCTCAAAAAGGCGGGCGCAGACTTAAAAGAACATCTCATTTTTACGACGGACGCGGCGCGCGGAAACCTCGTTAAAATCTCGAACGAACTCGGCGGAGTCAAATCTTACGTCCTTCCCGACGGCGTAGGCGGAAGATTTTCTCAGCTTTGCCCCGTGGGACTTCTCCCCGCGGCAGTGCTCGGCATCGACATCAAGGCAATGCTCGAAGGCGCCGCCTATATGGACGGACTCTGCAAGTCGGACGATTTCAGGGCAAACCCCGCACTCCTCTCCGCAGTGCTCCAATACGCGGCAATGAAGGACGGAAAGAACGTCGGCGTCATGATGCCCTATTCCGATAATTTGCGCTACGTTTCCGACTGGTACGCTCAGTTGTGGGCGGAGTCTCTCGGCAAGAACGTGACCTTAAAGGGAAAACCCTGCAACGTGGGACAGACTCCCGTCAAGGCGCTCGGCGTGACCGACCAGCACTCTCAGGTGCAGCTTTATACCGAAGGACCTTACGATAAAATCGTGACCTTCCTCTCCGTGGATAAATACGCGACGCCCTTCACCATTCCCGAAAGCTGCGAAAATATTCCCGACGTAGGCTTTTTGGGCGGTCACACCATGGAAGAACTCATTCAGGCGGAAAACAAGGCGACCGCTTACGCCCTGACGAAAGCAGGTCGGCTCAACTATACGATTTCCCTTCCCGAAGTCAACGAATTCACGTTGGGGCAACTTTTGTACTTCTTCGAATTGCAGACGGCCTACGCGGGAGCAATGCTCGACGTAGATACCTACAACCAACCCGGCGTGGAAGCAGGTAAAAAGGCGACCTTTGCCCTGTTAGGCAAGAACGGTTACGCCGACCAAAAGAAGGAACTCGACGGCGCGGCAAGCGATCCCGAATATGTGATCTAAAAAGTCGCTGTTTTTAAGCATAAAAAAACTCTTTGATTTAAATCAAAGAGTTTTTTTATGCTTTTTTCGGTTTTCAAAAGTTATTCCGCGGAGCGTTCTTTGATCTCCACGTTATACTTTTTAGAGCCTGCGGGCGTGGCGTTACGCACGATCGTGCGGAGCGCCTTTGCAATCTTGCCCTGTTTTCCGATGACTTTGCCCATATCCGAATCCGCAAGAAGAACAGTCACGGTGATTGCGTCGTCCGTCTCCTCCGTCTTATATTCGATATTCGCTTTGTCCTCGGCGAACTGTTCGACGATATACTTAATTAAATCGAGCATAAATTCCTCCCAGACTTCGCCCGCGAGAGCGGAAGCCGATTATTTCTTCTTCTTTTTGCCTTTGGTCTTGGGCGCGCTGAGCTTCGCAGACTTTTCGATCACGCCTGCCTGCACCAAAAGGCTTTTGACCGTTTCGGTGGGCTGAACGCCCTTTGCGAGCCAATCTTTCGCCTTATCGGCGTCGACCGTAAGGGTCACGGGCGTGCTCTTGGGATCGTAATAACCGACTTTCTCGATATACTCACCGGTTGCTGCTTTGCGTGCGTCTACGACGACGATACGGTAGACAGGGGACTTTTTGTCGCCGAGTCTAACAAGTCTCATTTTTACCATTTTTTTATCCTCCGAAAAAAATTATTTACCTTTGCGGCTATGCCGCGAATTACCTATACCTATTAAAAGGGAAGTCTCATTTTTCCCTTGCCGCCCCTCATGCGCTTCATGAGCTCCTTCGTATCGGAAAACTGTTTTAACAGCTTATTTATTTCCTGCACGTTTGCGCCCGAACCGAGAGCGATCCTGCGCTTTCTTGACGAGTTGATGATCTGCGGATTATCCCTCTCCTTGGGCGTCATGGAAAGAATGATCGCCTTCATGCGCTCGATCCTCTTTTCATCGATGTCCGCTTCGTTGATCTTCATTTTACCCATACCGGGGAGCATGGAAGCAAGCGCACCCGCGCCACCCATTTTCTTTAACGCCTCGAACTGATCGAGGTAATCGGTAAGCGTAAAGCTCGCATCGCGCATTTTGCGTTCGAGCTCCTTCGCCTGTTTTTCGCTGACCGCTTCCTGCGCCTTCTCGATGAGCGACAGTACGTCGCCCATGCCCAAAATACGCGAAGCCATGCGGTCAGGATAGAAGGGTTCGAGGTCTGTTAGCTTTTCCCCCACGCCGATAAACTTGATGGGCTTGCCCGTAACTGCCTTGATCGAAAGGCACGCGCCGCCGCGCGTATCGCCGTCGAGCTTGGTCAAAATCACACCCGTAATATCGAGCCGTTCGTTGAAGGTGCGCGCAACCGTAACGGCGTCCTGCCCCGTCATAGCGTCAACGGTCAAAAGAATTTCGGTAACTTCGACTTCTCTTTTGATCTCTTCGAGCTCTTTCATGAGCGCGTCGTCGATATGAAGCCGACCCGCCGTATCGATCACGACGGTATCGTAACCCATTTTTTTGGCGTACTCGACCGCCTGTTTTGCAGTTTTGGGAGGCGCCTGCGTACCTTTATCGAATACCTCGGTATCCGCTTTTCCGCCTACGACTTTAAGCTGCTCGATCGCCGCGGGGCGGTAAATATCGCACGCGACAAGCAACGGTTTTTTACCCTGTTTTTTGAGCTGTAAGGCAAGCTTTCCGCACAGTGTCGTCTTTCCTGCACCCTGAAGCCCGCACATCATAATGACCGTGGGAGGCTTGGGGGAAACTTCGAGCTTTGCGTTGCCCGAACCCATGAGCGCGATCAATTCTTCGTTGACGACTTTAATGACCTGCTGGGCGGGATTGAGCGATTCGAGAATCTTTTCCCCTACCGCCTTTTCGGAAACTTCGGCAATGAACTGCTTGGCAACGCCTATATTGACGTCCGCTTCCAAAAGAGCGATACGGACTTCGCGCATAGCCGTGCGAATTTCAAGCTCGGTCAGTTTTCCGCGCTTCGTAAGCTTGCTGAATATGTGGTTGAGCCGCTCCGAGAGCGATGAAAACAGCGCCATGGCTTACTCTCCTTGATTTCCGTTTTTCAAGAGCCGAACGATTTTTTCGATTTCCGCGTCGTGTTCGGGATACTTTTTCCGGAACTCTTCAAGCGCTTCCGCAGCGCCCGCAATCGATTCTTCCGCATGAAGTTTTTCTTCGTACCATTCTATCTTTTTGCGACACTGTGCAAGACAGTCCGAAACGCTCTGCCGCGAGCAATTTTTTTGCTCCGCAATTTCCGCAAGCGACAAATCGTAGTTATAATAAAGGTCGGTGATTTCCCGTTGAATCTCGGTCAATAAAGAGCTGTATCTGTCCAATAACCGCCCGAAACGTAAATCAGCCATAACCTTCTCCGTAGTTTCCATTATAGCGACAAAAAAACAACCTGTCAAGTATTTTTACCAGACAGGCGAAAATTTATTTTTTCTTCGCATAACTCAATTCCCAATCGCACACCCTCACGACAGCCCTCTTTGAAAGACAAAAAATTTAACGCACTTTCAGCGCCGCCCCCGTACACATACAGCTCCGAAAGCATTTTCTTTTGTTCTTCGTTTAAAGTATTATCAAGCGTTTCATACCCCTTATTGTATTCTTGCCTGCCCTCCAAATACTCTATGTCTTCTGGTTCTGATTCCCGAAACCCAATTCTTTTTTGTAAATTTTTCTGATTGTCGATTCCATATTTTTCTCCAAGTTTAAGATTAAAATATATATTATCAAACAATCAGTTTTTGGGACAGGACAGGACGAAACGAACCCGACTTTGATACGCTTTTAAAAATCGCTGAAATGTTTCAAGTAACGGTAGATGATCTTCTCAAATAAACCCTTCAACAAAATCTTCCGCATTGAAAAGTTCCAAGTCGTCGATTTTTTCGCCGACGCCTGCAAACACAACGGGGATCTGCAATTCCTTACACAGCGAGAACACGAATCCGCCCTTTGCCGTGCCGTCGAGCTTCGTCAAAACGATTCCGTCGAGTTCCACCGCCTCGTCGAATACGCGCGCCTGATTGACTGCGTTCTGCCCCGTGGTTGCGTCGAGTACCAAAAACTTCAAAAACTGCGCTTCGGGATATTCCCTTGTCACAACCCTGTCCATCTTCTTCAATTCGTTCATAAGGTTCTCTTTCACGTGCAGTCTGCCCGCGGTATCAACGAGAACCACATCCGTCTTTTTCGCCTTTGCGGAAGAAACCGCGTCGAAAATGACCGCCGCGGGGTCGCTTCCCTCTTCGTGTTTGACGATTCTGACTTTGGCTCTGTCCGCCCAGATATTCAGTTGATCGCCCGCCGCCGCGCGGAACGTATCCGCCGCCGCAACGGTCACGCTCTTTTTCTGCTTCACAAACCAATTTGCAACCTTGCCGATCGTCGTCGTTTTGCCTACGCCGTTCACGCCTACGAACATAATGACGGTAGGATATTCGAACTTCGGAAGCTCCGCTTCGTTGAGCGTATCCTCCAAAATATCTTTAAGAAGATCGGTCACGAACACTTCGTCCTTGACCTTGTTGCCGATCGCCTCCTGCCTGACCTCTTCGACGACCTCCTCTGCCGTTCTCACCGAGACGTCCGCCGAAATCAAAATCTCTTCAAGCTCGTCATAGAACTCGTTGCCGATTTTATTCTTCAAAAAGAGTTGGCGCATTTTATGCGCAATATTCGCTTTCGTCTTTTTTAACGCTTCCTTGATTTTAGAGAACAGACCCATATTCGCTCCTGCCGTTGCAAAATTCTATCCTGATTTACTGCTAAATTACCGTATCTCCGCCGAGACGTTCCTCGACTTCGGAAAGTCTTACTGAAACAAGTTTACTCACGCCCTTTTCCTCCATCGTAATACCGAAGAGGGTATCCGCCTGATTCATCGTGGGCTTTCTGTGCGTGATCACGATGAACTGCGTTTCCTGCGAGAACTTCTTTAAGTATTTTGCAAAACGGTCTACGTTCGCTTCGTCGAGCGCCGCCTCGATCTCATCGAGAATACAGAACGGCATGGGACGGCTCTTCAAAATCGCAAACAGAATGGCGATTGCCGTGAACGCGCGTTCGCCGCCCGAAAGCAGGGAAATCTTCGTGAGCTTTTTGCCGGGAGGACACGCTTCGATCTCGATACCCGCGTCCAAGGGGTCGGCACAGTCGGTATAGTCAAGCCGCATTTCCGCTCTGCCGCCGCCGAAAAGCTCGCGGAAGGTGTGCGTAAAGTTATCGTTGATTTGCTCGAAGCCGTCGTTAAACTGTTTGAGCATCGTCTCTTTGAGCTGTTCGAGCGCACTCTCGGTATCGGTCAGCGCCTTTTCCACGTCCTCGCGCTGCGCCTTCATATCGTTGTAATGCTCCAACAGATCCTCGTAGTCCTTTTCCGCATTTTGGTTGACGGGACCGAGCGCCGCGATCCTGTGTTTTAAGCTCGAAATGTTCGACTGAGACTCTTTTATATTATAGTTCTCGTCGCGGAGTTCCTTCGCGCTTTCGTAGGAGAGCCCGTAAGCCTCGTCGATGCGTAGGCGCATATTTTCAAGCGTAGTTTCCGATTTGGAAATTTCAAGCTCGCAGGTATGCCTGTCCTCGCCGAGCGTGATCTGACGGGCAAGCAACACGCGCTTCTCCTCTTGGAACTTCGTCTGACGCGCGTTCTCCGTCTTCTTCTCCTCTTCGATCACGGCGATGCGGTCGCGGAGCGCGCTCACGGTGAGTTGCTCCTCTTCCGTAAGAGCGACCTTCTCCTGTTCGCGTTTCAGCTGTTCGATTACGACGTCCGTCTGCAATATCGCCGCACGGCTCTCCTCGATCTTTTTGAGAAGCTGGACCTTTTCATTCTCCAAACGGCGGGACGTCTCGCTGTCCGCCTGACGGGAGGAGATAAGCGCCGCTTTCTCCACTTGCAATGCGTTGTATTCCCGTTGAAGGGCGTCGCGCTCCTGACGGAGTTTGGAAATTTCCGCCTCGCGCGCGCTTGCTTCCGCTGCCGCCTCTTCACGGATCTTATTGAGCAGATCTTCGTTTTCGGCGGTCGAGGCAACTTCGCTCTGCAAATCGTCCACGCGCTGCGTAAGGCGTGAAAGAAGCGCTTCGTACTCGTTTTTATCGCGCTCTGCCTCTTGCAGAAGGGAAGTGAGCGAATTTTCTTTTTGCGAGAGCGCCGCGAATGCGGCTGCGTTCTCCTGCACGTTCATACGGAGCTTTTCGCGCTCCGCACGCGCACTTTCCAATTCGTTCCTGCAATCCGAAAGGGAAGCCTTGAACTTGACAATCGCCGCTTCTTTGCGTGCGATACCCTCCTCCGCCTCCTTGATATGGCGCTCGCCCGCAAGCAGATTTCCGCTCTCCTTACGCCGAGAACCGCCCGTCATCGCGCCGCTCGTCGCGATCGTATCTCCGTCGAGCGTCACGATTTTGAACGCGCGGGGATACTTTTTCGAAATCTGCGTCGCGCTCCATATGGTGTCCGCCACAAGCGTGTTTCCCAAAAGGTTTTTAATGATATTTTCGTAATAGGGATCGTATTCCACAAGAGTTTCCGCAAGCCCCATCGCGCCAGACTCTTTGAGTGCCTCTCTGATCTCGCGGGTGTTCCCGTAGGGACGCATCGCTTCGACGGGAAGGAAAGTCACGATACCGCCGTTATTCTTTTTTAAGTATTCGATCAGGTATCGTGCGTCGTCCGCCGTAGCGGTCACAAGGTTCTGCATTGCCGCGCCGAACGCGGTTTCGATCGCGACCTCGTACTTTCTGTCGCAACGGATAATATCCGCGATCGCGCCCTTGATCCGCTTGCCGATTTCGGGATCGTTCTTGCCTGCAAGCTGTAATTTTCTGACCGATTCGCGATAACCCTCAAAACGGTTTTTAAGATTGGTAAAGAATTCAAGGTTGTTTTTATAGTTGGCGATCGAGGTATTGCACGATACGATCTCCTCCGTCACCTTTTGTTCGGAGCGGGTCAGATCCTCGATCTCTTCGTTGATCGCCCTCTCCCTTTCGTCTTTGCCGTCGAGGAAAGCGACGACTTCCCCTTTTTTCTCCAAGCAGACTTTGAGCTCTGATTCGAACTCCTCCTTCCGCAAGGTCGCCTTTTGAATCGCGGCTTTTACCTCTTCGATACGCTCGCTCGCCGCGTCGCGCTGTGCGGAAAGGCTTCCCGCATTCTTCCTGATATTTGCAAGATTTTCCACGGAACTCAGTTCGCTCGCGCGTTTTTCGTCGGTCACGCGCTCGTATGCAACGACGTGTGCATCAGCCTCGCGAAGCCGTTCGCTCAATCTGAGACTTCTCTCTTCGATCTCCTGTGCGCGTTTCTCGTTTTCCGCCGACTTTTTCTGGTTTTCGAGGGTGATCCGATCGATTTCACTCGTGCGGCGAAGCGAATATTCGATGTCGTCGGACGCGGCGCGGTTCTGACGGCGGTAGGAATTGATCCTTTCGTTGATGACTCTCGTCTCGCCGCTCTTGTGCTCGACCTCGACTTCGAACAGACGGAGTTTTTCGTTCAGGTTTTTAAGCTGTGTGTCCGCGCCTATGATCTTATCTCTGCTTGCCGTCTCGGTGACGTCGATTTCAGAAAGACGGTTTTCGACCTCTTTGAGCTTTTCCTCCGTCTCGCGGATCCTCTCGCGCTGTTTCTCGGTCTCCTGCGCAAAGGAATCCGTGCGGACGAGAAAGGCGTTCACCTCTTCGTATTTTAACTGTTCGGAATATTCGCGGTATTTGATCGCCGTGCCCGCCTGTCTTTCAAGCGGACGAAGCTGACCTTCCGCCTCGTCCATTCTCTGCGATTGAATGGAGAGATTCTCCTTGATATTGGCAAGCTTTCTTTCAATTTCGCCGCGCTGCGACTTGAACTTCATAACGCCCGTCGCTTCTTCAAAGATCGCGCGCCTGTCCTCAGGCTTGGCATTCATGATCTGTTCGACCTTGCCCTGCCCGATAATCGAATAACCCTCTTTACCGATTCCGGCGCTATGTAGTATGGAGACGATATCTCTCAGCCTGCATTCTTCGCGGTTGATCAAATATTGACTGTCGCCCGAACGGTACAGGCGGCGCGTGATTTCGATTTCGGTAAACTCGGAATCGAATATCTTTTCGCTATTGTCGAATACGAGCGTCACTTCGCAATAGGAGAGGGAGCGGCGGGACTCCGTTCCGCCGAAGATGACGTCCTGCATACTCGAACCGCGCAGGGTCTTTGCAGACTGCTCGCCGAGCACCCATCTGACCGCGTCTGCAACGTTGCTCTTACCGCAGCCGTTCGGTCCTACGATACAGGTAACGCCGTCGTCAAGTTTTACGCTCGTTTTATCCGCAAAGGATTTGAAGCCCACGAGCCTTATTTCCTTAAAGTTCATTCCTTCCTCTCTTTGAATAGTTTCAGTAATTGTTCCGCGGCGGAAACTTCCGCAAGTTTCTTGCTTTTTCCGAAGCCCTCCGCCTCTTTGCCGAGCGCACGCACCGTGCACCCGTAGCCCCCGTCCGTCTGCCTTGTCGAATACTCGGGCTTATTCTTCGTGCGCTCCTGCACATACTCCTGCAACAGAGATTTATAATTGCAAAATTCGTCTTCTTCGAGATAGCGTTTTAAAAATGCGCGCGCGGCGTTCATGCCCCCGTCGAGGTAAATTCCCGCAACGACCGCCTCAAAAAGATTTGAAGGCGTCTTTCCCCCGATCGTATCTTCTCCGCCCGCATAGCGCAGAAATTTTAAAATATCCGCCTTGGCGGTAGCTTTATTGAGCGCCTCGCGCGAAACGTAGCGTTTGCGCATTTCCGTCATTCTGCCCTCGTCGGTATCCTCTTTCAGGTACAGCGATTCGCTCACGGCAAACTGCAACACCGCGTCGCCCAAAAACTCCAACCGTTCGTTATGGGGTTCGTGATTGTTGTCGGCAAACGACTTGTGCGTAAAGCATTGCTTCAAGAGCGATTTGTTTTGAAAGACATAGCCGAGCGCCTGTTCCGCAAGGGAAGAAGTATGCCCGTCCCAATCCTCGGAAGGATACATATGAAGCTCCTTTATTCTTCGACGGGATCGGGCAGCATTTGCGCAATGCGTTCCGCCGTTCCGCCTTCCACCGCGTCGACGGCTTGCAAAACAGTCGCGGTGATCGTTTCCGCCTTCGAAGAACCGTGCGCCTTGACGACCGTCTTTTTAAGCCCCAAAAAAATCGCTCCGCCGCTGCGGTTGTAATCGAGAATCGTTTTTACTTTTTCGATCTGTTTTCTTGCGATGAGATAACGCATTTTCGCTTTGGAAAATTCCTGTTTAAGAATGGCGCCGACCGTCTTGCCGCAGCCCTCCGCCGATTTCAGCGCAACGTTCCCCGAAAATCCGTCCGCGACGACAATATCCGAATCTCCGAACATAATATCGCGCCCTTCGACGTTGCCGACGAAGTTAATCCCTTTCGTCTCCTTTAAAAGCGCGAACGCCTCCTGATGCATGATGTCGCCCTTGTGATCCTCCGTCCCGTTGTTGAGAAGTCCCACCTTAGGGTTGTCCATTCCGTAAGCCGCTTTTCCGTAGGCGGTCGCCATCACGGCGAACTGCGCAAGATATTCGGGCTTGCAGTCTGCATTCGCGCCCGCGTCGCAAAGCAGCGTCATACCGCCGCGCACGTTGGGAATCGCAGGGCAGAGTGCAGGGCGTTTCACGCCGGGAATGCGCCCGAGGTACATAATACCGCCCGCAAGCACGGCGCCCGTCGAACCTGCCGAAATGAACGCGCCCGCCTCTTCGTCCTCTTTCAGAGTTTTAAGACCGACTACAAGTGAGCTGTCGCGCTTTGCACGGACGGCGGTCGCCGGAGCTTCGTTGTTCGTTATCACTTCACAGGCGTGTTTCACTTCTACACGCGACTTATCGTAAGAATAGAGGGAAAGTTCTTTTGTGATGATCCCTTCGTCTCCCGTAAAAACGATCGAAAAGCCCCCTCTTTGTTGAAGAGCTCCGATCGCGCCCTTTATAATTTCCCGCGGGGCGTTGTCGCCGCCCATTGCGTCTATGACGATTTTCATATTCGTTCTCCCCCGTGCACAAAACACGACCTAAATTTTATTATAACACATTCCCGATCAAATTACAAGCATTTCTAAGGCATTGAACGGCTATTCCCTTTCAACCGTAACAACCGCTTCGGCGTCTGTCAAAAGCCTCACGGCGGAAACGAGAGCCGCCGCCACTTCGCAGTCCTTTGCTTTGAGGGCGAAGGGAACCCCCGCTTCGAAGACGATCTTCTTTTTCTCGCCCCGTACAAGACGGAAATCGTGCAGATCGAGCCCATCGTACATCCCCTCCGCCGCCGCGCGGATCCGCTCTTCGAGCTCTTTAGCCTCCTCGTCCGAGGGGTCTACGGGGTCGAAATGAGCCGTCAGTTCCACCTGCGTTTCGGCAAGGACTTTTCGTTCGAGAAAGTCGATTCGTCCGTGCGTAATGTCGGAAGAGAGCTTTGCGTCCATTTCGATGTGCGCCGTCCCGAAAAATTTCTGCGGACCGAAGCGGAACAGCTTTAAATCGTGTACGCCGAGCACCCCTTCGCCCGCAAGCAATATCTCTTTGACTTTGCCTATCAACTCGGGATCGGGCGCCTGCCCCAAGAGGCGCGAACTCGCTTTCTTCACGATCCCGATTCCCTCGAACAGAATAAACGCAACCACGATAAGCCCTGCGATACCGTCGAAAGGAACGCCCGCATAACGCGATATGAGCATTCCGACAATGACCGCCGTCGTTGCGATACAGTCCGAAAGACTGTCGACGGCGGAAGCCGAAAGAACGTCGGAACTTATCTTTTTTGCCGCAACGCGATAAATTACAAACATTACGGCTTTTACTCCGACGGATACGGCAAGCAATACGAATGCCCAAACCGATACACCGGCGGTTTCCCATGCGATCACTTTTTCGATAGACTCCCGAAGGAGTTCAAAGGCGATCAAAAGCACAGAAAAGCCGATAAACATGGAGGCGATGTATTCCGCGCGCTGATGCCCGTAGGGATGCTCCTTGTCCGCGGGCTTTGCGGCAATGCGGAAAGATACAATCGAAACGATCCCGCTTCCCATATCGCTCAAATTGTTCACGCCGTCCGCAACGATCGAAACAAAACCGAAAAGTGCGCCGAAAATAATTTTCGCCGACGCAAGTAAAAAATTCAAACATATTCCGACTGCGCTTACCGCGTCGCCGATACGCTTGCTCCTGTTCATATCTTCATTATACACGAAACGGAAAAGAATGTCACTTGATCTTTGGAATTTTTTCAATCGGTTGCATAATAAATACTGATTTTGTCAATCACTTTCATGAGCAAAAAACTCCCCCCGATACATACGATAAAGAGGAGGGAGCAGCTCACAAAGGAGAAATCATGGAAGTCAAGCGCGGAGAACTTTACTATGCCGATTTAAGTCCCGTCGTCGGGAGCGAGCAGGGCGGAATACGCCCCGTTCTCGTCGTACAGAACGACACAGGCAACAAGTATTCGCCCACCGTGATCGCGGCGGCGGTTACGAGTAAAATTCATAAGGCAAAGCTGCCGACGCATATCGAACTCCCCCTCGGTTACGGTTTGCAAAAGGATTCCGTTATTCTTTTGGAGCAAATACGGACGATCGATAAAAAGCGGCTCATGTCCCGTATCGGAGAACTTCCGCCCGCCACCATGTCGCGCGTGAACAGAGCGATTCTGATAAGTCTGGGCTTTGACGGAAATACTTACAGAGCATAATATCTGCGCCTGCGGACAACTGTCCGCAGGCGCAGATTATTGTATTCGGTTTAAAGAGGAAATTTCAAACTCTGTCCGCCGTGGATAAATACATAGCTTGTTTCCAACGTCGCTCCGCGCCCCGGTTTTTCAACGGTCTTTAAAGAGTACAACTTCCCGTCTTTGAATTTGATAAGCACGCTTTCACCGTCCTCTTCGTAATAATATCCCTTCTTCTCCGCATCGAACACAAAAGCCTCGTAATCGTCCGCTTCGAATAAATAATCGCTTAAAAGTTCCGAGGGCTGATACATACTGAATCCGTAACTCATATTTGCCGTCGTCGTCTGCCAAGCGCCTGCCTCGTCCTTATAATAGACCGTCGTCTCGGACTGCGTTTCGCCTGCGGAATAATATGCCTCCAACGTTACTGTCGATTTTCCCATAGAAGTTGCCGCCGCGCCCTCATATTTGGTCGTCGCCGTCATATACTCCTTGCTTCCGTCGATCACAAATTTAACCTTCGCAGTATTCCGTATTCATTTCCCTCGCCCGCTTCGGTCACAAGCGTGCCCTCGAATAAAACGTTTTTAAAATTCTGCTTGGAAAACGCCGCCGCGAACGTCTCCTTATCTACTTCCTGCGACTTGAAATTATCCGCATTTTCCCCGCAAGCCGCAAACGGTACGCATACAACCGCCGCCAAACTTGCAACCGCCAGAACAGACAGTGCTTTTTTCATAAAAATTCTCCTTAATGTTTATTTATAACAGTTTTCGTTATAATTTAGTACCATTATATAACCATTTGCGTTATAAGTCAAGAGATTTATACCCATAATAGTTATATTTTAAGAGAAATGATTAAAGAAGAAGTTGGAAACAGGCTCAAAGAGAGCCGTAAAGCGGCGGGATTCACCCAACGGCAGGTAGCGGAAAAACTGAATATGCTCCAACCCTCTTACGCGCGGTACGAATCGGGCGTATTGGAGTTGGACTACGAAAAACTGATATTCCTCTGTAATTTATTTAACGTATCTTCCGATTATCTTTTGGGACTTTCGGAATACTGAAACATGCGCGATAAAAAAAGCGGGGCGACTGCCCCGCTTTTTGTTACAAACTTACTTACTGTTCGACTTTTTCAAGCAACTTAAAGTCGATACCCTTTTCGCCGATCTTGATGATTTCCACTTTTACCATATCGCCGATTTGAAGTACGTCCTCCACGCTCTCGATGCGCTTATCGCTCATCTTGGATATGTGGATCATTCCGTCCTTTTTGGGAGCGAATTCAACGAACGCGCCCACTTTGGGAAGAATGCGAACGACCGTTCCCAGGAATCTGTCGCCCACTTCGGGATCGTGCACGATGCTCTCGACGATCGCTTTTGCGCGTTCCGCCGCCTCATAGTCGCCGAAGGAAGCAATGCAAACGGTGCCGTCCTCTTCGATATCGATCTTCGCGCCCGTTTCGGCAATGATCGAGTTGATGACTTTGCCCTGTTTTCCGACGACGTCGCCGATTTTTTCGGGATCGATCTTAATTGAGATAATACGGGGCGCGTACTTGGAAAGCGTAGGCGCAACGTCGGGCACGCATTCGAGCATTTTGTTTAAAATAAACTGTCTGCCCTCGTTCGCCTGATTGATCGCGGTGTGCATGATTTCTTCGGAAATGCCCTTGATCTTAATATCCATTTGGATAGCGGTAATACCTTTCTGCGTTCCCGCGACCTTAAAGTCCATATCGCCGAGGAAGTCTTCCAGTCCCTGAATATCCGTCAGAACGCGGAACTCACCCGTCTCCTGGTTCTTGATAAGTCCCATAGCGACGCCTGCGACGGGCGCCTTGATGGGCACGCCCGCATCCATGAGCGCCATGGTCGAACCGCAAACCGAAGCCATCGACGAGGAACCGTTCGAGGAAAGAATGTCGTTTACGACGCGAATCGCGTAAGGGAAGTCCTCCTCGGAGGGAATGACGGGAATGAGCGCGCGTTCCGCAAGTGCGCCGTGACCGATTTCGCGTCTGCCCGCGCCGCGGATCGCCTTTGCCTCGCCCGTGCAGTAGCCGGGGAAGTTGTATTGGTGCATATAGCGTTTCGCCGTCTCTTCGTCAAGTCCTTCCAACTTTTGCGCCGCCGCAAGCATATCAAGCGTGCAGGTCGTAAGCGTTTGGGTTTGTCCGCGCGTGAACACCGCTGAACCGTGTACGCGGGGAAGAACCCCTCTTTCGCACCAAATGGGGCGCACGTCTTTGAGTCCTCTTCCGTCGGGACGGATGCCCTTGTTGAAAATCTTGTCGCGGATCTTCTCTTTATTCAAATAGTAGATGCTGTCTTTGATCTCGCGCTTGTTTTCGGGATATTTCTCCGCAAAATATTCAAGCGCTTCCTTCTCGACCTGATCGTAACGCAATTCGCGTTCCTTTCTGTCGGTCGTGTCGATCGCCCATTCGATCTTCTTTTCGGCGAACGCACGAACGTCCTTATCAAGTTCTTCGGGAACGTGATAAAGTTCGATCTCCTTCTTAGGTTTGCCGATTGCGGGCACGATTTCCTTTTCAATAAATTCGCAGATTTTGCTGATTTCTTTGTGCCCGAACATGATGGCGCCGACCATTTCGTCGTTCGTCACTTCGTCCGCTCCCGCCTCGATCATGAGGATCGCGTCCTTCGTGCCTGCAAGATTCAGATGAATCGTGCTCTTTTCGCGCTCTTCCGCGTTGGGGTTGATAACGTAGTTTCCGTCGACGAGCCCCACGACAACCGAACCCGTGGGACCCGCCCAAGGAATATCGGAAATGGAGAGCGCGATCGAAGAGCCGATCATAGCCAAAGGTTCGGGGCTCACGTCGGGTTCAACCGAGATCGCGGTTGCGATTACCACGACGTCGTTGAAAAGTCCCTTCGGGAACAGCGGACGGAGAGGTCTGTCGATCAGACGGGAAGTTAAAATTGCCTTGTCGCTTGCTCTGCCCTCCCTGCGCTTAAAGCCGCCGGGGATCTTACCGACGGAATACATTTTTTCTTCATAGTCCACTTGAAGGGGGAAGAAGTCCATACCTTCGCGCGGGGTCGCCGACATACAAACCGTAACGAGGACGGCAGTCTCGCCACAGCGCACGACGCACGCGCCGTTCGCCTGTTCCGCGTACTTGCCGGTTTCGATAATTACCTCTTTTCCGCCGACTGTCGTTTTGAATTCTCTGTAATTGGGTGTCATTTTTCTCTTACTCCTTGTCCTTTATTCTTTGCCGTTACACCCCTTGATGCAACAGCGACTGACCGATTTGATATTCACAAAAAAGAGCGGTCGAAAAAACCGCCCTTTCAAGTTTCTTACTTTCTGAGTTCCAATGCCGCAATGATAGCTCTGTAACGCTCGATGTCTTTCGCTTTCAGATAGTCGAGAAGACCGCGGCGCTTACCGACCATCTTCAAAAGTCCGCGGCGCGAATGATTGTCGTGCTTGTGGTCTTTAAGGTGCTCGTTGAGGTGATTGATGCGCTCGGTCAAAAGCGCGATCTGAACTTCGGGAGAACCCGTGTCCCCCTCGTGCTGAGCGTACTTTTGAATGATTTCCTGCTTTTCCATTTTTTATCCTCCTACGGAATGAATTCGCGGTAAGCCGTGAACAGCGAGGAGAACCGCCTGCCTCAGCCAACCGTACTTTGTAAGGATAACATAAATTTTCACGCTTGTCAAAGATTTTTGCTTGTCACGCATAAAAATTTTTTTCGAAAAGCGCGTTCATTTGATTTACTTTTCATTGAAATACTTATATAATGGGACGCGCACAAAACAGTGCGAAAAAGGACGACATTTATGTCAGGCGAAAAGGCGCGTCCGCGCCGCAGATTTTTCAGGCAGATCGACTTAACCAAGGGCACTATTTGGAAGAACATTCTCTCGTTCAGCCTGCCTATCTTATTTTCCTATCTATTGCAGAACTTTTACGGCATGACGGATGCGGCGATCTGCGGACACACGCTCAGCCCGAGCGAGGTGGCAGGAGTCGGAGACACTTCGTCGATCACCTTTATCTTTATGCAGTTTGCGTTCGGCTGCACGGCGGGCATGAGCGTGATCATTGCCGACCGAGTAGGCAGAAAGGATCCGGACGGCGTTAAAAAAGCGTTCGCAACGCAAATCGTTTTAAGCGTTATAATCGTTGCCGTGGTAACGGTTGTCAGCGTGTTTACGATCAAACCCCTTTTGAAACTATTAGGCGTCGCCCCTTCGGATAACGCCGTAAACAACGAAGTATACAAGGCGGCGTATACCTATCTTATTATCATTTGCAGCTGTATGGCGGGGCAGTATTTTTATAACGTGATCTGCTGTATTTTAAGGAGTTTAGGCGATTCTGTAACGCCGCTCGTATTCCTTGCGATTTCGTCCGCACTGAATATCGCGCTCGATCTGCTCTTTATAATGGCTTTTCATTGGGGCGTAGCGGGAGCCGCGGCGGCGACAGTGATTTCCCAATCCATCTCCGCGATCGCCTGCTTTATCTATGCGGTCGTAAGATATAAAGAGTTGCGCCTGAAAGCAAGCGATTTTAAGGCGATCAAATTCCGCACGGCAATGAAAACGCTGTGGCAGGGGGTCCCGCTCGGACTGCAATTTTCCGTTTTGGCGTTCGGTCTTATCACCATGCAGAACGGCGTTATCTCGTTTGACAAATTGCCATCGGGAGAAATGGTGTCGGGCACGCCTGCACAAATCGGATACGGCGCGGCGTGTAAAACGGATAACCTGTTCATGACGCCTTTTAACGCACTCGGCACGGCAATGATTTCCTTTACCGCGCAGAACCGCGGCGCGGGCGACCCGAAAAGAATCCGTAAAGGCACGCTGCAATGCTTTTATATGATCCTCGTTCTTTGCGCCTTTTCCGTTGTAACGGAATTTCTTTTGAGCATTAACGGCGCGTATCAGCATATCTTTCTTGCGAAAGACAAAATCACGCCTGAAACAATCCGCTACGGAAATACATATATGTTTTCCGCCGTCCCCTTCTTTATCGCTTTGGGCGCGCTATTGTTAATGCGCAACGTTGTGCAAGGGCTTGAAAAACCCCTGTTCCCTTTTCTTGCGGGGATCGCAGAACTCGTAGGACGGATCTTGATCTGCCTGTTTCTTCCCGCCCTCGTCAACGGCGCGCCGATCGACGTAAACGCTTCGACCGCCGCGTTCTTCTGGATGGGATTTGCCGACGCGGGCGCATGGATCCTTGCCGATCTCGTCCTCTTGTATCCGTTGATCAGATATGTAATTTTGAAGCAGCCGACCGAGACACCCGCCATGCCCGAAGCAACGTCCGAAACCACCGAAACAGATGCGGCGATACACGAACCCGGAACGGAGCCCGAAGCAACCGAGAGCGCGGCGATCGCGTGCGAAGAAGCCCCCGAAAATCAAACCGAAGAACTACTGTAACGAATCGGCGTAAAACCCGGAAAAAAACCGCCTGCGCAAAAATCGCACTTCCCATAGGGAATAAATAAACTAAATTTTTAAAAGTTGCACTTTCAAGCGAGAAAAAAACTCTCGAACGATATGTTCGAGAGCTTTTTAAATACGCATTATTTAGAAAAATAAATTGAAATTTAACTCAATCATTATGTGTTTTGCACCAATCTTTCTTTTTACAGTTAGGACATTTTAATTTTGCATATTTAGAATCACTTCCGTCACCAAAGCTCATAAAGCCCAAAATAATGCCAAAAATGCCGTTTGTGAAAAAAACTTTATACGGATTTGCCTTAAACTTTTGACTGCAATGCGGACATTCGTATACCGTACCGTGATAATATAACTGAATTTCTATGGCACTTATAACTATTTCAACGGAAAAGCAAATCGCAAACCCAATCCAATCTTGCGAAACACCGTACATAACGCTTACACCAAAACATATTCCAATTAAAACTATCAAGATAATGAAAATAGATAATTCAATTTTTCTTTTTTTTGATAATTTGCGCTTTTTAGCCATAATAAATTCTCCGTTAAATTACTGTTTATCTTACTGTCATTATATCACGAAAAATGAAAGAACGCAACCGATTGAATTTTGCGGGAAATATAAAACATATCTATATCTCACTAGGCTACGAGTAGCCTAGTTCGTCCACGAAAAAAAGTACAGAAAAGGCACAGCTTAACGCTATGCCTAAATCTTTTTATTTGCGTTTTATTAAATTCCCTGTGGGAATTACGGTAAATACGCAGGCGTTTTTTTATTTATGAAAACAGTTTATTTTTATCCGCGATCAAGCTATCGACCTTATTCAGATAAGTCGGAATATCCTTAGGGCTTCCGAGCCGTTCGATGCGCCCCTCTTGCAGCACTACTTTTTTCGTAACGGCGTTTGCGCCGACCGCAATATTATCCGCCGTCTCCTCCATAACGTCGATATTATATACCGAAGCATATCCTTTTTTTGTCCAGCCCACGTTCTCGTGCGCGCCCGCCATATACTTTTGGCGGTACAAATAATAGGGCTCGTATCCCGCCGCCGTCAATTTTTCACGCGAGAGCGAGATCATCTCTTCGAGTCCCTCGTCGCCGAGCGCCGCCGTTTCCTCTTTCAGCTTTGCCCCCTTCTTTAAACACAGCGTGTGCACGGTGATATTTTCGGGTTCAAGCGCGATCGCCCTGTCTACGCTTTTTCCAAACTCCTCTGCACTCTCCCCCATGAGCCCCGCGATCAGATCGCAGTTCACGGTAAAGCCGTACGGCTTCGCCATTTCAAAGGCGAGTTCCACGTCCCGCCCCGTATGCTTTCTTCCGATACGCTCAAGGGTCTGATCGCAAAAACTCTGCGCGTTGATACATATGCGCGTAACGCCGTATTTCTTGCAAAGGTCGAGTTTTTCCGTTGTGAACACATCCGCGCGCCCCGCTTCTACCGTATATTCACAATTGTTCGTGCGTAACGGTGCAATCATTCGGAAGACCTCTTCGAGTTCCTCCGCCTCCAATACGAAGGGAGTGCCACCGCCCGCGTACACCGAACGCAAGTTCTTGATCAGCGGTTTTACACCCTCTATTTCCCTTTTCAGACAGTTGAGGTATTCGCGCATATATTTTTTGGTTAAAGCGATCGGCGCGGTGATAAACGAACAGTAACTGCACCGCGTGGGGCAGAAGGGAAGCGAAACGTACAGATCGCAGTTGCCCGCTCTCTTTTCGTATATCCCCTCCTGCGCCATCAATACGCGGCTTAAAAGCGAAATGTTTTCCTCCGAAACTTCCATTGCCCTTAAAAGCGGAAGATGATCCTGTCCGAGTTCCCGTTCGCGATAAGCAAGTTTCGTGGGACGTATGCCCGTAAGCGCACCCCACGGAAGCGTTTTTTTGTATAATTTAGATAATATGCGGTAGAGCGCAAGTTTTGCATAGCGCTTGACAAGCGCCTTTTCGTCATAGTCCTTTTCTTCGCCGACGCGCACGGGCTGCGTCTGAAAGGCGTACTCTTTATCGCCCGCACGGAAAACGTTTTTGTTTTCTGCAGCGATAAATTCATGAAATATTTCAAGCTCTTCCGCTTCGGGGAAGAGCCTGACGATATCCATGAGTTCAGGTTCCAGATAGGTAAGATTCGAGCGGATCATGCGCGTATTGCTCCGTTGTATTTTCTCTCGCGGTCGAGAGTGGTATCCTCGCCATGCCCCGCGTAAACTATGTAATCGCCGTCGAGCGCGTAGAGCTTTTTCACGCTCTTTGTAAGCTCTGTACCGCTCCCCGTGGGAAGATCGCTTCTGCCTACGCTCCCTTCGAACAAAGTATCGCCCGTAAAGAGACTGTTTTCGATCAGATAGCAAGCCCCGCCCGCAGTGTGCCCTGCCGTAGCGATCACCTTTATCCTGATTCCCGCCAGCGCCAGCTCTTCCCCGTCCTTCACGGTAAAATCGATAAAGAACGGTTCGATCTCAAGCCCTCCGCCAAGCGAATCGGCAAGATTATCCAGAACGGCAAGCCGTTCCTCGCCAAAGAGACAGCCCACTTTCGCGCCCGCCTTCTGCAACGAAGCCGCGCCGCCGATATGGTCGAAATGCCCGTGCGTTAAAAGAACGTGCGAAACATTCAGCCCAAGATTTTTAACCTCGTCCGCGATACCCGGCTGCGCGGGGTCGATACAGAGGGCGTTTTTCCCGTCCGCAGTGACAAGATAACTGTTCGCCGCAAAACCTGATGGATAAATTTTATAGACCTGCATCGTTACCTTCTTAACCGTCGCGGCGCACTTCGATAATGTGCGCGTGCGACTTTATTTTTTTAATGAGCACTTCGACGTCCTGCTTGTTTGTGAGCGAAACGCTTACGTCCACGACTGCGCTGTTGTTCTTATCATATCTGCCGTTAATGGATGTAATTTCGAGTTTCATCTCGGCAACGCTTCCGACGATTGCGGAAATCGCAGATTTCTGATCGTCCGCAAGCACCACGATAGCGGCTTTGAATCTGCCGCCCTCGCCGCTTCTGATCCATTCCGCAGGCTGTAAGCGTTCCGGTTCCGCGTTACGCATATTCGCGCAGTCACGTCTGTGAACAACGACTCCCCTTCCCCGCGTGACAAACCCCACGATATCGTCGCCCGGCACGGGAGAACAACAGCCCGCAAACGAAACGAGAAGTCCTTCCATGTTCTCGATACGGACGGAACCCTTATCGCTCTTACGGAAGGGACGAACCTCAACGGCAGGCGGCATGATCTTTCTCAGATAGTCGCCTATTTTAACGATAATCTGATTCGCCGACATCGAACCGCAGCCGATAGAGGCGAACATTTCGTCCTGCGTATCGAAGAGGTATTTATCCGAAACGATTTTAAATCCTTCGGGCGTCAACAGCTGTGCCACCGTATAGCCTTTGCGCTTTGCCGCCTCTTCAAACATGGTCTTGCCCATGCGGATATTGTCGTCCTTCATCTGCTTGCGGTAAAACGACTTGATTTTCGCTTTTGCCGAAGAGGAACGTACGAATTTGAGCCAATCGCGGGAAGGACCTTTACTGTTCGGCGAAGTGATAATTTCCACGACGTCGCCGAGTTCGAGCGCGGAACTTAAAGGCACGATTTTACCGTTCACTTTTGCGCCCGTGCAACGGTTTCCCACTTCCGAGTGGATCGCGTATGCAAAGTCTATGGAAGTTGCCCCGCTCGGGAGAGATATGACCTTCCCCTGCGGCGTGAAAACCAGCAGTTCTTTACTGATGAGAGCGCCCTTGACGGTATCTAAGAACTCCTTACTGTCGCGAAGCCCCCCCTGTACTTCCATTACCTCGCGGATCCAGCTGATCCTTTGGTCGAGCGTAGATTCCTCGTCGCGGTTTTCTTTATACTTCCAGTGTGCCGCGATACCGAATTCTGCGGTGCGGTGCATTTCTTCCGTTCTGATTTGAATCTCAAAGGGCTGCCCGAAGTTGGTCACGACCGTCGTATGCAGCGACTGATAGAGGTTGGGTTTGGGCATTGCGATATAGTCCTTAATTCGCCCCGGAACCGGCTTCCACGTTTTGTGGATTTTTCCGAACACTTCATAGCATTCATCGATCGAACCCACGATTACGCGCACTGCCGTCAAGTCGTAAATCTGATCGAGCGTTTTGCCCTTCGTTTTCATCTTTTTATAGATCGAATAAAAGTGTTTTGGTCTGCCGAACACTTCGCCCTTGATCTGACTCTCTTCGAGAATGCCCTTGATTTCATCCACCACAAAGTCGACGAAGCGGTTGCGCTCTTCCAACTTTTGGTGGATATTCTCGACGAGATACTCAAAGGAAGCGGGCTCTAAATATTTAAGACACAAGTCCTCTAATTCACACTTGATCTGCGAAATACCGAGCCTGCCCGCGATCGGCGCATAAATATCCAAAGTCTCCCGCGCCATTTTCCGCTGCCGCTCCTGCGAAAGATAATTCAGCGAACGCATATTGTGAAGGCGATCGGCAAGCTTGATGATAATAACGCGGATGTCCTGCGCCATGGCAAGGAAAATTTTGCGGAAATTTTCCGCCTCTTCCTCTTCCTGCGATTTAAAGACGATTTTATCGAGCTTCGTGACGCCCGCAACAAGGGTCAAAACCCCTTCGCCGAACTCGCGGCGAATGTCCTCTTCCGTAGCGGGAGTATCCTCTATCACGTCGTGTAAAAGAGCCGCAGCGACCGTCTCCGCATCCAGCCCGAGCTCCGTCAGAATTTCCGCCACCGCGCAAGGATGGATAAAGTACGGCTCGCCCGACGCACGCTTTTGATTGCGGTGCGCCTCCTTTGCATAGTCGTATGCGTGCAGGACCATATCACGGTTTTCGCCCGTGTATGATTCATATATTTTCATTAAAATCATATCCACTTCACGCCTCCGTAAGTCCTAATACCGCACCGAAAATCGCCGATTCCGTAAGTTCTCTCTTTACGCCCTTTTGAATAAACAGCCCCTCTTTCGTAAGTCTCACAAGCCCGAGTTCTTCAAAAACGGCAAGCGCAAAGGTGAATTCTGCCCTGTCGAATCCGAGCGCATTACAGGCGAGCGTCGCTTTTAGAGGGGTCTCTCCGCGCACCTCGAAGGAACGGGAACGAACGGCTACGAAAATTTCGGAAAGTATTTCCCGCTTTGCTTTCAGCACTTTCATACTCTCATAGCCATCGCGGTCGTCATTGTAATACAGGGTCTGTCCCTTGCCCGCCGACGGGAAGAAGAGCGGCTTTTCCAGATACACGATATTCGCGTAACCGCCGAGGTCCGCATCCTCCGCAGGGGATATGAGCAAGGTGTTCAATCCGCCCGAAGCAGGACGGAACACTTCGCCCGCCATTTCAAGTTCGGGAAACGACTGAACCGTTCTTCTGTCGAGCGCGACAAAGCACGAGCCGTACGCGCTCTTTTTGAGCAGTTCCGCGATAAGCGTATGCGTTTCGCCTTCGCTCAAACAAACGGGCTTTTGCGTATTCAGAGAACGGCGGGAGAGCGCAAGAAGATTATTCTCGAAAATCTCACCGTCCGCCGCGACGCATTCGCGCGCGTCGTAGGAAACGGCGCGGATAAAACCCCTTGCCCGCTCCTTGCCGCGATACCTCGATAAATTCAGTTCGTATACGAGATTTTTTCCGATCGCGCTCTCCAGGAGCGTTTTGTTTTTGAGTCCGTTAAAATAAGTAAATTCCATTTCGGAATCATTTACAAACAGGTGCGCCGACTGCGCCTTCATGAGCGTTGCGCTCATTTCGCCCGCACGGTGCACAAACATGGGACGGCGGTTCCCGACCCCGAAGGGTTCCAATCTGTCGAGCTCTTTTGCGACCTTTAATGGATCCTCCGCAAGTTCTCCCACGACGGAAATTTTCGGAATAAAATCCTCGTCCGTGTAGCGGGAGGCAAGATAGCCGTCGAGCGCCTCCTCCAAAAGAGGGAAATTTTCCTCTTTGATATTCACACCCGCCGCCTGCGCATGTCCGCCGAACTCCTCGATATATTGCGAACAAGCCGAAAACGCCTCAAAAATATTGACCGCCTCAACGCTTCGCGCGCTTCCCCGATACATATTCCCGTTTTTGACGAAAAGCAAACAGGGACGGGAATATTCCTCGGCAAGCCGCGCCGCCACGATCCCTACGAATCCCGCGTTCCAATGCTCGCCGTAAGCCATGACGATGCGCTTGAACGCACCCCTTTCACGCACGATCGCGTCCGCCTCGGCATGGAGTTCTTCGCAGTACTTCTGCCGCTCCGCGTTATAGGCGTTGAGCTTTGCCGCAAGAGTGTAGACTTCCTCTTCGTCCTCCGAAGTAAAGAGACGCAGCGCGGAAGCCGCGTCCCCCATTCTGCCCGCCGCGTTCAGGCGGGGCGCGATGGTAAAGGCAAGCGTCTGCGCGCTCACTTCCGAACTGTTGCCCAAAAGTGCGGAGAATGCGGGACGGGGGGACTTTTCGATCAGCTTTACCCCCTCCGAAACAATATCGCGGTTTTCGCCCAAAAGCGGCACGCTGTCGGCAACCGTGGAGAGCGCGCAAAAATCCAGAAGCTCATATGCCTTTTCGCCGATAAGCGCCGTCGCAAGCTTAAATGCGACGCCCGCGCCGGCAAGATTGTCGTAAGGGTAATCGTCTTTGAGCTTGGGATTGATCAACACGCAGTCAGGCAAGGTTTTGGGAAGTTCATGGTGATCGGTCACGATCACATACGCGCCCTGCTCCTTGATATACTCCACTTCTTCCGCGCACGAAACGCCGCAATCCACCGTAATGAAAAGGTCGGGCAGAACTTCGTCGAAAATCTTATCGATCGCGGCAATCGAAAGACCGTAACCGTCCGTGCGCTCGGGAACGTGCAGATAGGGTTCGATCCCGAACTCCTTTAAGGCGCGCGAAAGAATGGTAAGCGCGCCGATCCCGTCCGCGTCATAATCCCCGAAAATTGCGACCCGCCACTCCTCATCGCGGGCGCGCGTAATAAGTTCCTTCGCCTCCTTCATTCCCTTCATCAGAAAGGGCGAAAGAAAATTTTTCGCCGTAGGATTCAGGAAGGAGCGCATCTTCTCTTCGGTATTCACGCCGCGCGCGAAAAGAATGCCCGCCGTCGTTTCGCTCACGCGGAGCTTTGACGCAAACCTCTTGATTTCTTCCTTCTCTTCGGACGAAAAATTAAATTCGGAAATTATCTTTTTCATAGCCGTAATTTTGATTAAAACGGCGGGGTTAGCCCCGCCGTCCGTCAGTTAAATTTTTTTCAATCAATCGTTGGTCTGTTCCTCGATCCCCTCTTTCGACTTCTTCTTGCCGCTGTATTTAGGCGACTTATTTCTTTTGATTTTATCGAACGCACGCTTGCAGTAAACATGTACGGACGGAGCCAAAAGCGATGCGGAGTAAAGGCTTACGGCAACTGCGACAATCGCGGGAAGAGCCAACAGCCTTACGCTTGCGGCGGCAACCAAGCCGACGAGCACAACGGCGATCCCCAAAGCGCCTGCCGTAAAACAGACGAATTTATCGGACGTCTTTAAAGACGCCGCGACCGCTTCGCCCGCATCGAATCTTGCAAATTCGGGATTTTTGAAGTTATCGCGCATCTTCATGCAATGCAACAGCCAAAGGAGCATGAACGAAATTGCCGCAACCGCCGCATAAAGAAGCGGAGCCAGCGCAAATACGGGTATGCGCGTGATCGCAAAAAAGCCGAGCGTAAAGAAAACGGAATTTACCATTCCCGTAAGCCCCGAAAGGGCGCTTGCCCATCCGAAACGGAAACCCGTATACACAAGTACGACCACCGCCCCGACCGCAATCGCAACTGCGGCGCGCCAGGATTGTTCGCGGAAGGTCTCGCCCTTGACCGCATTCACAGTCACAGTCGTTTCAATGGCAAGGGGCTTTCCTTCGGCGTCCGTGAATACAAGTTTCTCTTCCACGGAGGACTTTGCTTTTGCAAGCGAGTCGTCGGAAACGGAAACGTTAAATTCGTAGACGAGACGCTTTGCCCCGGAACCGGTAACCTCTTCGAACACCTCTTCGCTGTCGTAAGACAAGCTGTTCGCGGCAAACGCCTCTTTACAGATTTTTTGAACGTCCTCTTCCTTTTCGTTGAGCCCGACGACGACGTTATACTGCACTTCGAACGTTTTATATTCGGGCTTCTCCGCCGAAACGTTGAACCCGAACAGGGCGTAGAGTATGACTCCCGCAAGGATCACGACTGCCGAAACCGCAACAAAAATCGGCCATAATTTCAAAGATTTCAAACGCTTAGTCATCATCTTCCACCTCCTCTCTCTTGAAGCGGCAGAAGTTGCCCTTCTTCGGAGTAAACGACATCATAGACGCCCATTGCAACCGTCCCACAAGCAACGAACAAAGCGCGGAAAAGCCGACGCCCAAGCCGAAAGTAAAGGCGAAGGTTGCAAGCCCCGTAATGGAAATTCCGTAGATGATAAACGCAAGCGCCGCCAAGACGACGTGCAGATCGAATACATGCCAGAACGTCTTCTTATAGGCAGACTTCACAGAGGCAGTCATCGTTCTTCCAGTAGCGAATTCCTTTCTTGCATACTCATAGGGCAACGCCGACGAAACGCCGAGCACCACGGAAGCAAGCAAAAGTCCCAACACCGAACCCACGCTGATATAAAGGAACGGGATCGCCCAAATGCACAGCAGCATAGAAAAGAGGAACAACAGATAGGTGAACAGGTACGCAAAACCCAAAAGCCCGTATCTTGCAAAGAAGAAAATTGCCATTGCAACGACCGTGACCGCAAACGCGATATAAATCAAAAGAAGCGCGTTTCCGCCGTAGGTTGCGGGAAGACGAATCGTATCGCCGTAGCTTACGGTCAAGTCGTCCGCGTCGCCGTATTTGAGCGCGCTATTCATAAGCACGCAGGTCGCCTTTGCGCTTTCGCCCGTAAAACTGCCGCTGACGTAAGTCGTCGACTGGTCGATCTGCGAAGAGACGGAAAATTGAACGGGAGTGTTGTCGCCCACCTTTATGAAAACGGTTACGGAGGTGCTCTCCGCGCTTGCCGTTTGATTCTTCATGATTTCCCGTCCGAGAGCGGTATAGGAGATCCCGACGTAGCTTGTCCCGTCCGCCGTCGTGCGCGTGGAAAAACCCTTCAAATAGTCGCCGATAACGGCGTTCCTCTTATTCTCGGGGAAAATCGTCGTAGCGGACTTCTCGTCCGAACCGACCGAAACGGTGACCGCGCCCGTATACGCCATACTCTGGAAGGCGTAGTTTCTTGCCGAATAAATCTGGGGAAGAGTCACGCGGAGGGCATAACCGGAGAGAATTTCGAGCTTCATTCCATCGATACGGAGCGCCCCGTAGCGTTCTTTTACAAGACGGAACGTCTTTTCGATCTTTGCCTTGAATGCATCGGAAACGGTCTTGCCTTCGTCCTCGGAAGCGATCTCGCTTTCAAGATACAAGCTGCCCGATTTCATGTATTTGTTCTTGTATTCTTCCGCCTTGTCGGGATCTTCGTATGCGGCAAGGTTGTCCTCGTATTCCTTTGCGGAAATCACGCCTTCGGGATAGTAAGTCGTAACGTAACCGCCGCCGATATAATTATCTTCGTCGATCGCATTGCCCAGCGTAATATCTTTCCCCGTTAAGCTGACTGTGGAATGAAAGGTTTCGATCTCGTTCAGCCCGAACGACACCGTACAGAAAAAACACATCACGGCAATCAAAAGCGTCGTCAGCACGATGCAAATCGCCGATTTTACCTTTCCCATGGAACCCTCCTAAAATATAAAACGCGCTCTTTTCCGAAATTTTCGAAAAAGAGAAAATTTTCACTCTTTCCATTATATAGCAAATGTGCGCGTCCGTCAAGCCGAAACGCAACACATTCTTATCTTTTTTAATTTAATTTTGCCGTAATTTTCGCCTTGCTAGAACGTGCATGGCGCATTCGATGCGCTTTTTCATCATTGCACAGGTCATCTCATAGGGATCGTTGATATCGCCGTTATAGTGATAATTATTCGCGTTGCAGCCGCCTGAACAGATGAATTTTGCAAAACACCCGTCGCACTTCTTGCGCGTGAACAAACAGCTTTCGGCAAATTTCCTGCGGATGTTCCCGTCGATCTTTCCCTCGAACACGTTGCCCATAATAAAATCTTTGTCGCCCGCAAACTGATGGCAAGGGTAAATATCCCCGTTCGGCACGACGGAAAAATATTCGTTCCCCGCCCCGCATGCCGAAACGCGCTTGGAAAGACAGGGTCCCCCCTCAATATCAATATTGAAGTGGAAGAACAAAAAGCCTTTGCCCTCCTCTTCGCGCCTGATATATTCTTCTGCAAGCGTCTCGTATTCTTGTTCGATTCGGGGAAGAAGTTCTTCCGTGATCTGCAAATCGGGAATATCCGTAACGACCGGCTCCATCGAAATAGAGTCGAACCCGTTGTCTGCAAGGAATAGGACGTCCTTGGAGAAATCGGGGTTCTTCGCCGTAAAGGTGCCGCGCACATAATAGTGCTTGTCCCCGCGCGCCCGCACGAACTTCTTGATTTTATCGATCACGGCGTCAAAACTGCCCTTACCCGAAACCGTCTTTCTGACCGCGTCGTGCACCTCGCGCCTTCCGTCGAGGGACAAAACGACGTTCTCCATTTCCTCGTTGAAAAAGCCGATGGTTTCGTCGTCCAGAAGCAGTCCGTTCGTCGTGGTCGTAAACAGAAATTTTTTGCCGCATTTCGCACCCTCTTCCTTGGCGTAGCGAACGGTATTTTTGACCGTTTCGAAATTCATTAAGGGTTCGCCGCCAAAAAAATCGACTTCGAGAACCTTACGGCTTCCGCTCTCGCGGAGAAGAAAATCGATCGCCGCCTTCGCCGTTTCAAAGCTCATCGTCTCGCGCACCGAGTGATAAGCCCCCTCGTCCGCAAAGCAGTAGCGGCAACGTAAATTGCAGTCGTGGGAAACGTGCAGGCAGAGCGCCTTCGCCTCGTTGCTTTTCACGGGATAGGCTTTCGGCTCCTCTTTATACAACAGCCCCTCTTTCTTTAAACCTTCGATGTCGCGCAGCGCGTTTTTAAGTTCCTCATCGGAAACCTCCGTCGTATGCCCTTCAAGCACCTTCGCCGTTGCCGCGTCGCACTCGTGCAGGGATGCGCTTCCCGTATCGTAAATATAATAGTGATCGCGATAAGTAAATATATGCACCATATCTCGCCGTCGCGGACCGCGCCGCCCTTTTGCGCGAACACAAAGAGCGCCTTGCTTTACCGCGCCTCCTCTTTCCGGAAAGACGCTTCGTCTGTTCCGAAATAACTTTTGTTTTCCTCTTAACGGAATAAGGGAGCAACGAAGTTGCTCCCCGAAAATTTGAAATCCGCTTACTTGTTCTCTTCGATCTTAGCTTCCCTCGTTACGCGTTCGCAGGACTGGTTTCCTACGGTGCAACTCGTTTTGCAGGCGGACTGGCAAGTGCTTCTGCATTCGCCGCAGCCCGTTACTTTCTTTTCCTGAGGTTTTGCAATCGTCTTGATCATAACAGTGCTCCTATGATTTTTTCACTATTATAATACGAATGCGGAATTTTTGCAAGAGATTTTTTAATCTTTTCTCAATTTTGCTCCGAGAAGTGCGCCCAAGCCCCCGCAAAGCGTGGAAAGAACGAGTTCGGGAAGGAACAAAAGATTCAGATGAAAGCCTCCTCCGATCGCGGCAAAGAGAAACATCGTTAAGAATACCGAAACAAATCCAGCTGCCAAGCCCTTGAAAAAGGCGCGTTCCTTTTTAATGCAGATCAGGGAAAACACAAATACCGCCAAACACTTCACGACCCAATTGATCGCCGTGATCACGATTTCCGAGGGCGTTGCGGCGCGAATGATAAGCGCAAAAATCGCCTCGAAAAACAAACAGAATACTGCAGTGAGAAGCGCGGTTTTGATGAGTTCCCACGCCGCGCGTTTCCAAAAAGTTTTGTCCATAAAAAACCTCCGCATAGTCACAATACACTATGCGGAGATTGTCCGAATTATGCTTTTGATTATTCCGCGTCTTTTTCTGCGGTAGTCTCTTGCGGTTCCTCTTTCGCAGGCTCTTCCGCAGGAGCTTCATTATTCCGGGGCTCCTCCGTCTTTTCCTCCGCCGCGGGCTCTTCGCTCTTGACGTCGTCCGCCTTTGCAGACTTCGCCGCAGCTTCTTTTTCCAGACGCTTTCTCTCTTCCGCCTCTTCGCGTGCGAGCTGCGTAGGACCCTTTGCGTCCGTCTGGGCGATGAGTTCTTTTTCGATTTTAATAAAGGAATACCCCGATTCCTCGCTACCCGTTTTGATAACGACCGTATTGTCGTCGCATACTTCCGTAACGATTCCGCATATACCGCCCGCCGTCTTTACCTTATGACCGGGCGCGATCGCTTCGAGCTGTTCCACATACTCTTTCTGCTTCTGTTTATTCTTTCTTCCCGAGAAGAAGAACCAGGCAAAGAGCAATACGACGATAACGCCGAGGACAACCCACATGACCCAGGACGGCATTCCGCCGCCTTTGTTCGTATCGCCTGCGCCTTCGTCCGCCAAAAGGTTCAGCACGCTTAAAAGTAACCGATTCATACCTTAATCTCCTTATACCGTAACATGATAACTTAAATTCCAAAATTTGGCAAGTGATTTTAAGTTGATTTTTTCCCTTTCATGAAGTTTTCATACTTTTAAACAAAACTTCATTTGCGGTTTTCACCAATTTTCGCCGTTCAGGCAATAAAATTCTTTCACATAATCTTTCACATACCCACCCAGAATACTCTCGCGCAAACCCTTCATGAGCGAATGCAAATAGGCGATATTGTGAAGCGAAAGAAGCATTGCGCCCGCCATCTCGCCCACGTTCACAAGGTGCCGCAAATACGCCTTCGTGTAGTTTTTACAGCAATAGCAGTTGCAGTCGGGATCAAGGGGCGAAAAATCTTCCCTGTATTTTCCGTTGCGAACGACGATTTTCCCGCGGGAAGTGAGCGCCGTGCCGTTCCGCGCAACTCTTGTCGCGAGCACGCAATCGAACATATCCACGCCGCGAAGCGTTCCCTCTATCAGGCAGTCGGGCGAGCCCACTCCCATTAAATAGCGCGGCACGTCGGAAGGAAGCCTGTCCTTTAAAAAATCGAGCAGTTCGTACATGAGCGGTTTTGGCTCGCCTACCGAAAGTCCGCCGATCGCGATCCCGTGCTTTACGAAGGGCAGGGAACGCTTCAAACTCTCTGCCCGTAAATCTTTATACATATTCCCCTGCACGATTGGAAAGAGCGCCTGCGCGGGATCATTGTGCGCGCGGTAACAACGCTCCAACCACTTCGCCGTCCGCTCCATTGCTTTTTCCGCCTGTTCGTGCGTATAGCCGTACTCCGAACATTCGTCGAACGCCATAATAATATCCGAGCCGAGATTATGCTGAATTTCCATCGCCTTTTCGGGCGTGAACAGATGCTTGCTTCCGTCCACGTGGGAAGAGAACTTTACACCCTCGTCCGTGATATTGTTTAAGGAAGAGAGCGAAAACACCTGAAAGCCGCCGCTGTCCGTAAGAATGGGTTTGTGCCAATTCATGAACTTATGTAGCCCGCCCGCCTCTTTTATGAGCTTGTCGCCGGGGCGCATATATAAATGATAGGTGTTGGACAGTATGATCTGCGAACCGATCTCTTCAAGGTCTTTGGGAAACATTCCTTTGACCGTCGCCTGCGTGCCGACGGGCATATAGACGGGCGTTAAAATATCGCCGTGGGGCGTATGCAACACCCCCGCCCTCGCCCCCGTTTCGGGATCGGTTTTTTGAAGTTCGAAAGAAAAATAACGATTATTCATAATATCAACATTGTATCCTTAGGCTCAGGTACACGACCGTGGCAAAACGCAGTATTGCGACGCTTATACAATCATCATAGCGTCGCCGAAGGAGAAGAAACGGTATCTCTCCTCAACTGCGGTCTTGTACACCTGTAAAATTTCTTCCCGTGAGCAGAGGCTCGACACAAGCATTAAAAGTGTGCTTTCGGGCAAGTGGAAATTCGTTATAAGCGCGTTCACGCATTTAAACTTGTAAGGCGGATATATAAAAATTTCGGTATCTCCTTTGCAGGGTGAAACAAAACCTGTTTCGTCCGCGACCGTCTCTAAGGTACGCACCGAAGTCGTACCCACGGCGATCACGCGCCGTCCCTCCCTCTTTGCACGGTTGATTTTTTCCGCCGCCTCCTCGCCGATCTCATAGTATTCGGAATGCATTTTATGCTCTAAAACGTTTTCGACCTTGACGGGGCGGAAAGTGCCCAAGCCGACGTGCAGAAGCACTTCCGCAATCTCCACACCCTTCGCCTGAAGCTTATTCAAAAGTTCCGTCGTAAAGTGCAAGCCCGCCGTAGGGGCGGCTGCCGAGCCGTTCTCCCTGCAATACACCGTCTGATAACGCGTTTGGTCTTTGAGTTTTTCGTGAATATAGGGCGGAAGCGGCATCGTACCCGCGCGGGACAAAACGTCCTCGAACGCGCCCTCGTAAAAAAAGCGGACGTATCGCTCGCCCGAATCGGTAATACCCGTCACTTCAAGGGAAAGCTCTTCGTTTACGACGAGTCTCGTTCCGATTTTGCATTTTTTTCCCGGACGGACTAAAACTTCCCATTCGCCGAGATTGCGCCGCTTCAACAGAAGCACTTCTACTCTTCCCCCGTTTGCGGTATGCGCGAACAGACGGGCGGGAAGCACCTTCGTGCGGTTGACGACAAGCAGATCCCCCGCTTTCAGATAGTCCGCAATATCGCGGAAAATTTTGTGCTCGATTCTCTTTTCTTTTCTGTGATAAATTAAAAGCCGCGAAGAGTCGCGCGGCTCGGCAGGGGTCTGCGCGATCAGCTCCTCGGGCAGATCGTAATAAAAGTCACTCGTTTTCAGACTCATTCATCGCCCCCGAATAAGGATATCTGTTTTTTTGCGCTCTCGCTCATCTTCATGCCCATGTGTTCGTAAGCGTCTTTCAGGCAAACGCGTCCGCGCGGCGTGCGCGCGATAAAACCAAGCTGTAATAAATAGGGTTCGTAAACGTCCTCGATGGTATTCACGTCTTCGTTGACGGTCGCGGCGAGCGTATCCAGCCCCGCGGGACCGCCGTTGAATTTTTCGATCAAAGCCCGCAACAGGTTGCGGTCGGTTTCGTCGAGCCCCAGCTCGTCGATTTCCATTTTGAGAAGAGCGCGGTTTGCGTCATTTTTTGTGATCGCCTTGCTCCCGGCAACGACGGAGAAGTCCGCCACACGTTTAAGTAATCTGTTCGCAATGCGCGGGGTTCCGCGTGAACGGCGGGCGATCTCGTAGGCGCCCTCCCGCTCGATCGCAATGCCGAGCGTGTTCGCCGACCGTTCCACGATTCTTTGAAGCTCCACGGGCGTGTACATATCGAGACGGCACAAGATCCCGAAGCGGTCGCGAAGGGGCGACGACAAAAGTCCCGCCCGCGTCGTCGCGCCGATCAGCGTAAACTTTTTGAGCGCAAAACGGATATTCCGCGCGCTCGGTCCCTTTCCCACGATAATATCGAGCGCATAGTCCTCCATTGCGGAATAGAGTATCTCCTCCACCGTATGGTTAAGGCGATGGATTTCATCGATAAAGAGAACGTCCCCCTCGTTGAGGTTGGTCAGTATCGCAGCCAAATCGCCCGAGCGTTCGATTGCGGGTCCCGAAGTCAGCTTTATCTGCGTGCCCATGGTATTTGCGATAATATGCGCGAGCGTCGTTTTACCCAAGCCGGGAGGTCCGTACAAAAGAACGTGATCGAGCGCTTCGCCGCGGCTCTTTGCCGCTTCCATGTAGACGGTAAGCAACTCCTTTACTTTGTCCTGTCCCACATAGTCCTTCATGAACTTGGGGCGGAGAATATTTTCCTCTGCGTCAAAGTCGCTCTTCGTGCTCGTCAAGAGCCTTTCTTCGCCGTATTCGTCGTCAAGCATATGTTATCCCTCACATTCCTTTGAGTGCCGCCGCAAGCATTTCTTCCACGCTCTTGGCGCCCGCTTCCCTCGCCCGATCCACGGCGCGCGCGCTCTCCTGCCGCGTAAATCCAAGCCCCATGAGCGCCGCGACCGCGTCTTCGTCCTCGCGGGAGGGCGCAATTCTCACGCTCTTGGGCGCAGGCTCGTTCGAGCCCTCCAAAATCTCGTCCGCGGATATTTTGCCGTGAAGCTCCAACACGATACGTTCGGCGGTCTTTTTGCCTAAGCCTTTCACCGCGCATAAGCGTTTGACGTCCGCAGTCGCAATCGCTTCCGTCAGCTCTTCGGGACGGAGCGACGACAAAACGCCGATCGCGCTCTTCGCCCCCACGCCCTGCACGGAAGTGAGGCGTAAAAAGAGCGCCTTCTCCCTGGGATCGCAAAACCCGTAGAGCGAAACGCCGTCCTCTTTGACTTGAAGGTAGGTGTATACTTCCCCCTCCTCACCCTTTTTTACACCCGAAAGACGGGAAAACGCCGCTCCCGAACAGACGACTTCGTAGCCTACTCCGTTCACGTCCAACAAAACGTAATCGGGCGAAAGACAGGCGACCTTTCCTCTTAAATATCCGATCATAAATTACCTCACTCCGAAGAGATTTGCAAACCTGCTTGTAAAGGCATGGCACAGCGCAACGCCCAAGGCGTCCGCCGCGTCGTCGGGACGGGGAACGGATTTAAGCCGCAAGTGCGACGCGACTACTCTTTGCATCTGTCCCTTGTCCGCCTTACCGTAACCTGTGAGCGCCTGTTTGATCTGGTTGGGCGTATATTCGAAAATTCTTCCGCAGCGCTTGTTGGCAGTCAAGAGCATGACCCCTCTCGCATGAGCGACGGCGATCCCCGTCGTAATGTTCTTCGAGAAAAACAGTTCCTCGAACGCCGCTTCTTCGGGCTTAAACTTATCGAAAAGCTGATTGACGCCCTCTTCGAGAATACACAGGCGCACCGCGAGATTTTCGTCTTTCGGCGTTTTGACTACGCCGTAATCGATCGGCGAACAATTTCCCCGTCCGTCCTTTTCGATCACCCCCCAGCCCATCGTACCGATGCCGGGGTCAAGCCCTAAAATTATCATGTGTTAATTATATCCGAACGAAAGTTTTCTGTCAAGAAAATTCGGTTTGATTTACAGAGCCTTATGTGCCAAACTCCTCCGCCGCTTATAGGAAAAAGCGAATCAGAAATAATCGCTTGCTTTTTTTACGAATAAAGTGTAAGATAATCGTTGAAAGCAAACGAGGTAATCTATGAAACTTTGGCAAGGCAGATTTTCCGCGCCTATGTCGGCGGACGCGGACACGTTCAACGAATCCCTTTCGTTCGATCAAAAACTTTACCGCGCGGATATAACGGCGTCGCTCGCCCATGCGCAAATGCTCGGGAAATGCAATATCATCTCCGAGGAAGAATCGCAGGCGATCCAAGACGGACTGCAAAGCATTTTAAGCGATATTGAGAGCGGCGTGCTTAAAATCGAAAACGCGGAGGATATTCATTCCTTCGTGGAAGAAAATCTCGTAAAACGAATCGGGCAGACGGGCAAAAAGCTGCACACGGCGCGCTCGCGCAACGATCAGGTGGCGACCGACTTCCGTCTGTACGCGAGAGAGAGCTGCGATAAGGCGATCTCTCTCATCAAAGCGCTTGTCGAAGCGCTCGTTCTCCGCGCGAAGGAGGGCGCAAAATACCTTATGCCCGGATTCACCCATTTAAGAAAGGCTCAGCCCGTCAGTTGCGGTCAGTATTTTAACGCCTATTCCGAAATGTTTTTACGCGATCTAGACCGTTTTGCAGCTTGCAGAAGGCGGCTCAACGTAATGCCGCTCGGTTCCGCCGCGCTTGCGGGAACTTCCTACCCGATCGACAGAGAAATCACCAAAGAACTTTTGGGCTTCGACGAAATTTCGGAAAATTCTCTCGACGCGGTTTCGGACAGAGACTTCGTTGCCGAATATCTGTTTGCGGCTTCCCTCGTTATGGCGCACCTCTCGCGCCTGTGCGAGGATACCATATTATACACCTCGGACGAATTCGGCTATTGGAATATCCCCGATGAATATTCGACGGGCTCTTCGATCATGCCTCAGAAAAAAAATCCCGACCTTCCCGAGCTCGTGCGCGGAAAGACGGGCAGAGTGTACGGGCATCTCACATCCATTCTGACCGTTATCAAGGGACTTCCCCTCGCCTATAACAAGGATCTCCAAGAGGACAAAGAATGTTTCTTCGACGCGGAAGCGACCCTTTTTTCCTGCGTTTCCATTTACACCGCGCTCATAGAGAAAATCACCATCAACGTGAACCGTATGTTTGAAGAGGCGGGCGGCGGTTTTTCGACGGCGACGGATATTGCCGACTATCTCGCAAGAAAAGGAATGCCCTTCCGCGACGCGCACGCCGTGACCGGCAGGCTCGTGCAATATTGCATCAAAGAGAACAAGACGCTTTTCAGACTTTCCTTAAAGGAGTTCCGAACGGAGAGTGAACTCTTCGAAGAGGATATTCTTTCAACCGTGACGCCCCGCGCCTCTGCGGAAGCGAGAGATTCCGTGGGCGGCTCCTCTTTAAACGCAGTGCGCCGCGGCGTAAACGCCGTCCGCCGCAGATTAAAAAAATTCTGATATGATTGCAACGCGTGTAAAAGAAATATTATCCGAACTTACGGCTGGCAATTGTTTTGGCGAACCCGTCACCCTCGTCGCCGCGACTAAAACGCGTACGGCGGAGGAAATCAACCGCGCGATCGAAGCCGGAGTTACGGATATCGGTGAAAACCGCGTACAGGAATTCACCGCAAAATACGAAGAAGTGCACGGCGCAAACCGCCACTTTATCGGCAGATTACAGACGAACAAGGTCAAGTATCTGATCGGGAAAACCAAACTTATCCACTCCGTCGACCGCGACGGACTTGCCGAAACAATTTCCCTTCTCTCCCAAAAGGCGGGAATCGCTTCGGATATTTTGCTGGAAGTCAACCTGGGTGAAGATTCAAAGGGCGGTTATCCCCTTGCCGGAGCGTTTGAAGCATACGAACGTCTGCGCGATGTGAAAGGGCTCTGCGTGCGCGGTTTTATGGCAATGCTTCCCTTAAACGCAGACGAAAGCGAAGCGGGAATTTTATGCGATCGAATGCGTGCCTTTTTCGAAAGAGCGAAAACACAGGATCAAAATATAAAATATCTTTCCATGGGCATGAGCGGCGACTATAAATTATGCCTTGCCCACGGCTCGAATATGATAAGATTGGGGACTTCGATTTTCGGAGAGCGGAACTGAAAAATTAGATCGGAAGAGAACACGTCTGAACTCCAGTCACACAAACATCTCGTATGC
>CAJUET010000014.1:53179-58842 GCA_910585595.1 uncultured Christensenella sp.
TCCGATCTAGCCGTGCGCGGGATTCGTTTTGCCCATATTCGCATTTCTGTTTTCTGTTTTAACTCTTGACGAAGCTGTATAGCTGTGCTATAATTGTTTCATAATCAAAAGCGCATGAGCAAAAATTATGAATGGGAAAATTCAAAACGAAAAATACGGGGAAATTCTTTACGGCGAAAATTTTTGGACGGGACGCAAGTCCCTTTCGGTCAACGGCGTTCCGCTGAACAGAATTTCAAAAAAAGAATTTCAGATGCCTGACGGCGGAATCGGAACAATAAAGGGGAATTTTTTATACGGCGCGTGTCTTTTGATCAACGGCGAGACTGTTCGCTTAACGGCAAAAATCAAGTGGTACGAAATCGTACTTTGCCTTCTTCCCTTTCTCCTCGTCATGATTTGGGGCAACACGTTTGCGCTCTGCGAAATTCTGCCTGTGGCGGGCGGCGCAATCGGCGGCGCGGTGAGCGCTGTTCTGAGTTGCACAGGACTCTTCTTTATGAGAAGCGTAAAACCGGTCTGGGCAAAAATCCTTATTGGGCTTGCCGCAATCGCCGTAACATTCGGAATCTGCTGCGGAATCGGATTTGCATTTTTGGGAGCGCTCGCAAAATAATAAACAGATAAACAGAAAGGACGCGTTTGCGTCCTTTCTGTTTATTCGTCGATTTTTCTTATTTTAGAATATTCGCAGCCGCAGTAGTTTTGGCGATACAGCCCGTACCGTTTGGAAAGCTCGACCGACCGAAGATATCCTCCCCTCTTTTTAAAATCAGAGGGCATATATCTGACCCCGTACTTTTCCGCAATCTCAAAACCGAGTTTATTGATAAGTTCCGCGTTCTTCAAAGGGGATACCGTAAGCGTTGTGCCAAAGCAACCGTAGCCGTCCGCTTTCGCTTTTTCAGCCGTGCGGCAAAGTCTTAAACGGAAGCACCGTTCGCACCTTGCGCCGCCCTCTTCCTCTTCTTCGTAGCCCTTTGCGATCCTTTCGAATTCCCCGTGCCGATAGTCGCAGTCCGCAAAGTCCGCAAGTCCCGTTTCGCGTAAAAAGCGAATTTGTTCCCTCTTGCGCTTTCCGTACTCTTCCGCACTGTCCAGATTGGGGTTATAATAAAATACCGTCGTCTTGATATGCGGCGCAACCTCCTCCAAACAATAAGAAGAACAGGGTGCGCAACAGCTGTGCAACAACAGCGTTTCGCCCCCGTGTTCTTTCAAAAAGTCGGTCATGAGTTTATCGTAATTGATTTTGTTCACTTCGCTTTTTGCACCATGTCCAAAAAATATGCGTGAATACGCAAGTCATCGGTCAATTCGGGGTGAAATGCGGTTGCAAGCATATGCGCCTGCCGTACTGCAACGGTTTTGCCCTCGTGCTCCGCCAAAATCTCCGCACCCTCTCCCACGCTCTCAACGTAGGGCGCACGGATAAACACCGCAGGGAACTTCCCCACTCCCTTAAAATCGAGTTCCCCCGCAAAAGAGCCGAGCTGGCGACCGTATGCGTTGCGCCTGACCGTAGCGTTCAGCGTGCCGAAATACACGTTGGGATCGTTCGAAAGTTTATTCGCGAGCAGAATGAGCCCCGCGCAGGTACCGAACACGGGAAGTCCCTTTTCGATCGCCTTTTTAACGGGTCCGAACAATCCTTCTTCATGCAATAGCTTCCCCTGCACCGTCGATTCGCCCCCGGGGAGCACTATGCCGTCGAGATCCTCCGTAAAGTCTCTCAAAAGTCGAATTTCTTTGACCTCCGCACCGAGGGATAAAAGTGCGCGTTCATGCTCGATGAACGCGCCTTGTAATGCAAAAACACCGATCTTCAACTTACTTTCCCCGCTCTTCCATAATGAGCTTGATTTCGTTTTCGTTGATACCGACCATCGCTTCACCCAAATCTTCCGAGAGTTCTGCAATAAGTTTTGGATTGTTGAAGTTCGTGACCGCCTGCACGATCGCGCGCGCACGCTTTGCGGGATTCCCCGATTTGAAGATACCGCTTCCCACGAACACGCCCTCTGCGCCGAGTTGCATCATGAGCGCCGCGTCCGCAGGCGTCGCCACGCCTCCCGCCGCAAAGTTAACGACGGGAAGTTTCCCGTTCTCATGCACGAATTTCACGAGTTCGTAGGGAACGGCAAGCTGTTTCGCTTCCTCGTAAAGTTCGTCCTCTCTTAAAGATACGACCTTTCTGATCTGCGATTGCATCATGCGCATATGACGCACCGCCTGCACGACGTCGCCCGTACCGGGCTCGCCTTTCGTGCGGATCATGCTTGCGCCCTCCGCAACACGGCGGAGCGCCTCGCCCAAGTCGCGCGCGCCGCAAACAAAAGGAACGTGAAATGCGGTTTTGTCGATATGGTATTTATCGTCAGCGGGAGAGAGCACTTCGCTCTCGTCGATATAGTCGATTTCGATCGCTTCCAAAATCTGCGCTTCGGCAAAGTGTCCGATACGGCATTTCGCCATAACGGGAATGGATACGGCGTTTTGAATGCCCTTGATCATTTTGGGATCGGACATTCTGGATACACCGCCCGCGGCGCGGATATCCGCAGGAATGCGTTCAAGCGCCATAACGGCGCACGCGCCCGCATCCTCTGCGATTTTCGCCTGTTCGGGCGTAGTGACGTCCATAATGACGCCGCCTTTGAGCATCTGCGCCAAGTTTTTATTGAGTTCCCAACGGTTATTCGTTTTCGTCATAAAATCACCTCTTTATTCCTCATCGGGTTCGAGCGAAGCCGCTTCGTCCGCATCCTCGAAATCTTCGTACTGATTGCAAAATTCCGCAAACACTTCGTCGAGTTTTTCATCGTCCTCGATGGGCTCCAACGTCTCGTCGTTCTCTCCTCCTACAAGGTGATAAATAACGACTTCGTCGCCCTCTTCATCCCCGTCCGTCTCCTCTGCTTGCGCAACGGACGTGAACGCGCAATACCATTCGCCCTTGTATTCAAAGGTCATAATGTGTTCCAGACGCTGGGAATTTCCGTCCTCGTCGATGAGTTCCACGATATTGTTCTCTTCGTCATACTCTTCTCTTTCTTCTTTCATAGAGTCACTCCTTTTTTGTTTTTGCAAATAAGATTCTAAAATATAAGCCGCGGCAAGCGAATCGACCGCCTTCTTGCGCTTGTCCTTTTTTACGCTCACGCCGAGGAAGTTCAAATCGCTCCTTGCCTCTTTGGTCGTATAGCGTTCATCCTCGACTTCGACGGGAAGCGCGGTTTCCCTTTTCAACGCCTCGATAAAACGGCGGGTCTTTTGCGTTTGCACGCTCTCCGTACCGTCTGCATTCAGAGGAAGTCCGCAGACGATCCTGAAAGCGTCCCGCCCTTCGGCAAGAGCTATCACCGCCCTTACGTCCTCTTTGAAGTTTCCCGTACGGAAATAGGTGTCCGACGGGACGGCGTATTCTCCGAACGGGTCGGAAAAGGCAACGCCGATGCGTTTATCACCGATGTCAAATGCGACAATCGTTTCCATAACGGAATTATAACACAAAGTTATATGAAAGTAAACAAATTGAACGTAAATTTAGTTTGGTTTCTGAATGTATAAAAAAAGTGTCGTCCTAAGACCACACTTTTTTTCTGACGATTAAGAACCGAAAATTATTTCTTCGCTTTTCCCGATTCTCCCTCGGACTTTCCGCTCATGGCTTGGAGCTTTTCGTCCATCATTTCGTTTACTTTCTCCATGACTTCCGATTGACTCTTTTTAACAAGCGTGCGAGCTTTATAGCTGTTCGCCACGATAAGCGCACCGCCCACCATACCGAACATTAAACCGAGGCAAAACATTTTTTCCATAGTTTCCTCCCGTCAATGTCAGTTTGTGACGGAAGCAGACGATTATACTTTTCTGTCGCTGCGTAATTTTTCCAATTCCTCTTTGAGCTGAGCGTTCTCCTTTCTCAAATCGATTGCCAAACGGGAATAGAGCGCGTCGATCTCCCGCTCCAACTTGCGCTGCAAAAAGCTCTTCTCTTCGGGAATGCCCGCGCTCTCGGCGACCTTCATAATGCGTTCGGGCTGTTTTTTGGCTAAATTTCTGTATTTATTCTGAATGCGAAGCATAAGTTTTTCGTCCCCGCCCGAAACGTTCATGATCGCCCTGCGCACGGAGAGCCCCTTGCTCTTTTCGAAAAGCACTTTTTTGAGCATCTCTTCCGTTTCCTCTTCGGTAAAGGGTTTGATTTCGCCCGCCTTTAATTCCTTTCCCGCCAAAATCGCTTTTACGCGGAGATCGTCGCGCTTCTTTAAAAACGCGTAATAGTAATTGCGCACGCTCCCCTTCGCCCTATTGTGCTCTCTGCCGTAGGTTTCGAAAAGATAGGTAAGCGTTTTCCCCGCATTCTTTCCCTCGTAAATATATTCGATCAAACCCGTAGCTTCCTCTTCCGTATAGCCGTTGATTTTATTCATACCGACCTCCTCAAATTTTTATAACATGAATTTTCAAAGAAAGTGTTGACATAATCTATCCGCTTTATACATTTAATAATCGTATGAAAGTGTATTTTTTATCGCAAAAGCCGAGCGCACTCACCTTAAACGGCGTGTACCTCGGTATGATAGACGGCTTCGAGCGTTCCGTGGAACTTAACCCCGATGATAAGATCCTTGCGGAAATCGCGCCTGCGGGCTTCGTCCCCTTGCGCTTTGTGATCGACCAGGACTTTCTCTTTGCACCCCCGCCCCGCATCAATCTGTATTATTCGGAAAACGCGGTCGCAATTTATTCGTTCGGGTTTCTGAGAGAGGATCAAACGCTTACCGTCAAACAGGAACTTCAAATCGGCGCAGCGCATTTCACGATCTACCGTCAGGGCGAACTGTATCTGCGCTATGAAAACGGGCAAACGCACCTCATCCCCCTCGACGACCGCTTCGTGGAATGCGAAATCGGCGAAATCAACGACGGATATCTTTTGACGGGTGCGGGAGCATTTCTACTGTTAAAAAGGGACGGCACGGTGGGCGTGCGTTCGGAAGGCGAAGTCATCGAAGCGGGCAAATCTTTAAAAGCGGAAATTCCCTTCCACGACGCTATGGGACATACCGCCGTATCCGAATGGCAGGGAGGCGAGCTTCGCGCTTCCTCGATCCGCGCCCGCCACGCTCCGACCGAGGCGACCTATGCACTTGCACTCTTCGAGAGCGTGAATATCGGCATCGATCCAACCCCCTATCTGCATGAAAAAATCCGCAATAAAGCGGATTCATTGAAGGAGTTTTTGGGCGATTACCGCTCCGTCGTGCTGACCGACCGACCTGAACGCGTGGGGCTCGTGTACGAGCGCAAAGAGCGCGTATTCGATGTACGGTATTTTACGGTCACCGTCGAGGACGGAAAAATTGCAAACATCACTCCCGAAGAATAAAATAAACCGCCCGTTACCGTAATTCCCATAGGGAATTTAATAAAACGCAAATAAACAAGGTTTAGGCATAGCGTTAAGCTGTGCCTTTTCTGTACTTTTTTTCGTGGACGAATTAGGCTACTCGTAGCCTAGTGAGATATAGATATGTTTTATATTTCCCGCAAAATTCAATCGGTTGCGTTCTTACATTTTTCTTGATATAATAATTGTACGATAAACAGTAATTTAGAGGTGTATATGGACGAAATTTCTCTCCGTATAATGACAA
>CAJUET010000015.1 GCA_910585595.1 uncultured Christensenella sp.
AGAAGAATACGGTTTCAAATATTATAGATTAGAACGGTAAATTTCAATTTATCCTCAATTATAAAAAGCGAAGAAATTTTAAATTCTTCGCTTTTTATATCCCCTACGGGAAGTACGCTTTCGTTGTCGGCTTGTTTTATGTTTTGTAGGATCTATCCCCTTCTTTTACTTCCCTTGCCGCCTGCAAACGCCGCGGAATCAAGAACGGAGGTATGTATGATTTCTTTTTCTTCCTCTTGACCCGTAAGCGCTTCTTCCGTAAGCGCACTTAAAAATTTACGCGCGTCCGTGAGCGATTCCCCGAAGAGATAACAGCTCAAAGACCCCGGCACCGTGTTGAGTTCATTGAAATACGCCTTACCGTCCGCAAGCAGAAAATCTGCGCGCACCACACCTTTACAGGAAAAGCTCTCGTAAATTTTTGCGGTGTAGCCCTTGATCTCCTCCGTAATCTCTTCGGACAACTCGGCGGGAATCTGGCTTTTTTTTGCCGCCTGTTCGTACTTTTCGTGAAAGGATAAAATTGCGTCGTTCGAAAACACCTCTTCCAAAGCGGAAACAACGACTTCGCCGTCTTTGCGGTACGCGGCGCAGTTGATATCGCGTTTGTCTGAAAAGTATTCTTCCACAAGCGCGGCGCCGTCCAGACGGAAGGCATAGCGCAGAGCAGAAGCAAGTTCCTCTTCGTCGTGCGCGATCTTAATGCCGATACTCGAACCGAGATTCACGGGCTTTACGATCACGGGATAGCCGCCGACTTCCTCCAAAGGGACGTTCTCCCCCTCCTTTACGCACACGGCGCGCGCAACGGGAAGATCCAGCCCCTGCGCCGCGATCTTACCCAGCCATTTATTCATGAACACGCTCGAAACCGCAGTATCGGGCGAAGCGAACGGAATCGCATTCCACTTTAAGAGCGCGGAGAGCGTGCCGTCCTCCCCCGCTCCGCCGTGACAGCAGTTGAGCGCGACATCGATTTGAAAAAGCTGTTTTTTCTTTTTTACGCTCCAGAGTCCCCCGTCGAAGAGATAGACGGGCACAAACTTTTTCTTCCCGTCCGTGAAGTCTTTAACGCATTCCGCGTCGGCATAGCACATTCCGCCCTCCCGCGGAAGATAGACGGGTATCACTTTATAGTCCGCGCCCCGCAAAAGGTTGACGGCGTAAATGCCCGTAATGATCGATATATCGTGTTCGTTGGACTTTCCGCCGAAAAATACAGCTACATTTTTTTTCATATATTCACCTCGCATAATATAATAAAAAAGCACCGAAGATTTCTATCTTCGGTGCTTTTAACGTTGATTCGTTCAGGTCACGTAAATATCCGGCAAATCGTTTAAAAACAGTACGGTATCGCCCGTCGCAAGTTCCTTTGCAAGCAGCTCCTGCGCGTCTTTCAAGGTGGGCACGGTGCGTATCTTCTCTTTGTCTCCGCCTGCGGCAAGGTAACCCTTTTTCACCGTCTGCACAAGCGTTTCGCCCACCAGCACCACTTGTTCGAGCCCAACGAAGGAAGCGCCGAGCGCTTCGTTCTTCTCCGTTTCGAGAATGCCAAGCTCCACAATGCCGGGAGTTACGACCCATTTGTTTCCTTCAAAGAGTTTTAAAACTTCTACGGCGCACTTTGCACCCTCTTCGTTGCAGTTATAGGAATCGTCGAGAATGGTAACGCCGTTCGCTTCGGACTTTTCAAGCCTGTGCGGAACAGGCTCTATCTTTTCGATCCCGATTTTAATTTCCTCCGCGCTCATACCGAGCTGATAGGCAAGCGCCGCGGCAAGCGCGATGTCCTCCGCCGCCGCCCTGCCGAGCAGTTCCGTTTTTACTTCTATCTTCTCCTCTTTGAACCGAAGCGTAAAACCGGTTCCGTCCGTTCGGAGCGTAATATCTTCTACGGCGAAGTCCTCGCCCTCGGCAAGTTTCTCTTCTGCGGGGATCACCGCCGCACTCTTACCGAGCACGACCTTTTTCGCATAGTTCGCCAAAACGCCCTTCTCTTTTATAATATTTTCGAGCGAGCCGAAAGTTTCAAGATGCTGTGCGCAGATCCCCGTAATAATGCCGTATTGAGGATTGACCATTTTACAAAGTTCTTTGATGTCTCCCACTCTGCGCGCTCCCATTTCCGCGATAAAGATATCGCAGTCGAGCCCGATCTCATTGACGGTGCGGGCAATTCCGATCGGCGTATTAAAAGAAGCGCCTGTCGCGATCACCTTATATTTTTCCGAAAGGATCGCTTTCGCCATGTTCTTGACACTCGTCTTGCCGAAGCTACCCGTAATTCCGACCTTTATGCAGGGACTTTCCGCAAGTATTTTCGCCGCCCTCTTCTCGAACCTTTTGTTGCGCGGCACGTCGTAAATTTTTACGATATTATTCGCAAGCGCAAAGAGCGCGGGGAAAAAGAAGGGCATTGCCGCAATGATGACGTATCTGAAATAATTTGCAAGTCCCGTAATCTCTCTTGCGCCGTAGGTGAACCCGACACACACGCCGAAAGTAACCGCGACGAGCAAAAACCAATATACGCCGCATACGCGCATAAGACGCCCCGTTCTTTTGACGGGTACTTTTAAAGCGCGCCGATCGGAAAAGCGAAACAGAATACACATTCCCGCAAAGGGAGCAAGCGATATGAGATTCGCCCACTTCACGTCGAGAAAGGAAAAACAAAGATTAAACAGCGCGGTCAAAAGAAACAGACAGAGCGCAAGCAGCATATGTCTGCCCAAAATCATGTTGCCGCGTTCATAATACCATTCGAGAAAACCCTCCCCCGAATAGCCGCTCTGCTGCATGATCGCAGGTATGGACGAGGCGGTCAAACACAAAAGCGTTGCCGCCACGATCGAACCTGCGGCGATACAATACCAAAGTTCCGTGGTCACCTGAAAAACTCCTCTGCCGCCAAATTAAAGGCGAGCGGATTATCTAAATGCGCGAAATGTCCCGAAGAGCGGAGCACCTTGACCTTGCTCCCCTCGATCGCTTTTTCGTAAATTCTGATGGAAGAGAGAGGCGTCTCCCGATCCTCTTCGCCGTTGATAAACAGCACGGGTACGCGTATCTTTGCCGCGTCGTTCCGCAAATCTTCGTTGACGATTTTTTTGTAGCTCTCTTTCATAAGAGGGGAAAGCGAACGATATTCTTCGCTTCCGAATTTGCGCTCCGCATAACGGGGCGCGATCCTCTTTACAAAGCGGTAAGTTTTTACCCTCATTTTGTAGCGCAAGGTACGTTTGGGGATTATCCCCGCGCAACCGCACAGTACGGCGCGGTCGAACAGATTTCCCCGTGAAAGACATTTGATCGCGACTCTTCCCCCGAACGAATGCCCGATCACGAACGGGTTTTCGATTCCCGCTTCCTTTAAAAAGTTTTCCGTCCAATCGGCGTAATCGCCTACGGAATACGCGCTTTTCAAAGGCTCCGCCTCGCCGAACCCCGGAAAGTCGAACGCAGTCACGCGATAGAATTTCGAGAAATATTCGATTTGTGGATAGAAGCTCTCCTTCGAAGAGAGATATCCGTGCAAAAACACTAAGTCCTTTCCTCTTCCGCGTTGGATAACGCCTGTCAAGACAACTCCTTTTTCATGACGATGGCGTCCTCGCCGTTCGGATAGTAGCGGGAGCGGGCATATAAGCCTTTGAACCCTTTTTTAAGATACAAAAGCTGCGCCGCCGCGTTGGATACGCGCACTTCCAAAAATACCGCTTTCACACCGCGCCGCGCCGCCTCATCGAGAAGATCGTCTAAAATTTTCCCGCCCCGACCGCAACGGCGATACATTTCGGCTGTTGCGATGAGCTCGATTTCCGCTTCCTCGCCGACAGTACGCATTCCCCCATAGGCGGTTATCGTGTTCCCCTCTTCTAGAAGCGAACCGAAAAAGCCATCCGAAAGAAAGGAGTCGGCAAGCATACGCTGAGACCAAGGATCGGAAAAACACTCCTCTTCGAGCTTTGCGATTTCAGTTAAGTCTTCCGTCGTCCACTCACGCCCGTTCATTCAATCGCTCCTATTTCTTCAAGTTCTCTTCCGCAGAAGATTTTCTAAGATACAGCGCCGCAAGCTCTTTTGCGGGACGCACGTTTAAAAAATTCTCCCTGACCGCCTTGAAAAAGCCCGCTGCGGGATCGGACGATTTCCAATCGACAGGGCGATAGCCCTCTTTTACGAACGCTTCCGCCTCTTCCTTCGAGCGATACGCGGGAGGAATTACGAGCTTTCGCCCCTCATAGCCCGCGGCATATAAACAACCGTGCCCCGCGTCGATCACGGTAAGAAGTTTTTCGTCTTTTTCAGCGTATGCAAGCACCTCGAAAGAGGTGACTGCAAGCGCGGGCTTTCCTGTGCCGAGGCAGAGTCCCTTCACGGTGGAAATGCCGATTCTGATCCCCGTAAACGATCCCGGTCCCGTGACTGCGGCGAAGAAGTCGCAATCAGAGGGCTTCATGGAAAGCGCGGAGAGCGCGGACCCGATTTCGTCCATAAGGCGCACGGAATGATTGCGCAGGCAATCTTTAATAAACCGCGTTTCGCTCCGTTCGTCCTTTGCGGCAATAACGGTCAGATATTCCGAACTCGTATCAACGCCGAGAAAATTCAATATTCGATCTCCCTTTCGTTTCCGCTTCCCGTAATTCTTACCCTCTTTACGGTTTCGGGAAGAAGCCCCTTTATATGCTCGCTCCACTCCACAAGGCAGATTCCGCCCATATCGAAATACTCCGAAAAGCCGAGCGATTCCGCGTATTCCTCGCTTTCGATACGGTAGCAGTCGAAATGAAACAGTCTGCCGCCGTAATCGTTCACATATGCGTAAGTCGGGCTTGTCACTTCCTCATGAATTCCCAACCCCCGTGCAACACCCTTTGCAAACACCGTCTTACCTGCGCCCATGTCCCCGTCGAGACAGACCACGTCGCCTGCGCGAAGCGTCTTTGCATATTCCTTGGCAAAGGTAAAGGTATCTTTTTCGCCGTGAGAAACAAAAACTGCCATACACGGTCATTATACCGCATACGGCAGAATTTTGCAATTAAATTTAATTATCTTTCTTTACGCTTTTGCTTTGCATTTTGCATACGTTTCTGAAAGCGGAGATCGGTCGCTTTGATAAACTTCGACAGCGGTTTATAGACGAGAAATACGAGAACGCTTATCGAAACGCTTTTGATCAGGTTGAAAAGCAAAACAAATTCCCAGGTGCTTCGAAACATTGCCGCGCCGTCAAACCCGAAGAGCGCCCCGAAAAACGGATAATTGATATAGCGGTTTACAAGCGCGCTCACGCTTATCTGCGCGGCGCAGGCAAAGACGAGAAACAGTGCAACCCATTTCCTGCCCTTTAAGAAACGGTAACCGATCGCCGGCAGGATAATGAAAGCGGTCGACATTAAAAGATTCGCAAGCTCCCCTACGCCCGCCGTCTGCGAATCAATCAGGGATAAACACTCCTTGATCCCGATCGAAACGATCGCTTCCACGGGACCGAAGATAAAGCCCTCGATCAGAAAGAACACGTTCGAAAAATCGAGTTTCAAAAAAGGCGTCGCCGGAAAAATAGGAAATTCGAGAAAGGTCACGGCGTAGGCAAGCGCCGTAAAGAGCGCCATATAGGCAAGGCGCGGCGCGGAGAAATGTTCGCGGAGTACGGCTTTGATCCGTTCGTTCCTGCCTGCCTTTTCTTCTTGAACCTGTACTTGCGGTTCTTCTTGCAAGGCGGTTTCGCCTTGCGCCTCTTCGGGTCCTGTGCCCGAAAGCTGTTGCTGTTCCATGTTTCACCTCCGAAAATTTATGAATTTTCCCGGTAAAGTAAGCGTCCCGCAATTTTTGCGGGACGCGAAAAAACGCTTTTACTTTTTCTTTTATCATCCGGACTATACCGTCGGTACGGGAATTTCACCCGTTCGGGAGCATGAGCTCTTCGCAGACTTTACTGCCGGTGTGGAATTACACCACGCCCCAAAGAAAATTCAGTTATGAATATATTATAGCGCCGTTTTTTTAAAAATGCAAGTCTTTTACTTGGATTTTTTTTGCGCATTTTCGAAAAGCGCAAGCGTAAATCTTTGTCCATTGATAAACTCCATGTCGAGCTCCGTCCCACTTTTGCGTATTTTGGCAACTAAAACGTCCTGCAAGGCATCTCGAATATCCATAATTAAGTTTTCAATTTTAATTTTATCATTTGTATTATGCATATCTTGATTATAAATCTTACACTTGTAAGAAGTCAGGCATTTTTCTTACAATTGTGAGAAAAATATAAACATGAATCAATTTGCGGAGCGATTAAAATATTTGCGCAAAGAAAAGGATCTTAAACAAGAAGAACTTGCAAATGCGCTTAATGTCAGCAAAGGAATAATAAGTTTATGGGAAAACGGTTTGCGTGAACCAACTATGAGTAATTTAGTGACGATCGCAAGTTATTTTCACGTTTCTATCGACTATCTCGTAGGACTGAACGATTATTGAAAAACCCGCCGTAAGGCGGGTTTTGTTTTAATCCATTGCAAATACGGCTTTGGGAGATTCCTTGACCCCTTTAACCGTTCTGCCGCGCGTATTCGTTGCGTCGATCGGAATATCCTCGGTGGAAATTTCCTTCATTTTGCCGTTCTTGAATACAAGCGCAAGCTGATAAGGCGTTGTCACATAGTTTGCAAAAATCACGTGTTCTCCGCCCAAATTCGCAATTTTCACCCCTTTGCAGTTGCGCGAAATGGGATCGATCTGCGCCGCGATAACGCGCTTGAATCTGCCTTCGGTCGTTGCCACGACGATTTCGCCCTCGCCATCGATCTGAGAGCCGAAAATCACCTCGTCGCCCTCTTTCAGGTTCATGCCCTTTACGCCGCCCGAAAATCTCCCCTGCACGGGTATATCGTCCTTTTTCGCATTCAGGCACATTCCCTCGCGCGTGACGAAGAACGCTGTAATATAATCGTCCTCTTCGTCGAGCTGCACGTTAAGCACGCTGTCGCCCTCGTTGAGGCGAAGCGCGGGATACGGGAATTTGCCCGTTGCGTATTCACTGCGATCCGAACATTTGAGCATTCCGCGTTTTGTAATAAAGAGCAACCTTCCCTCGTCGCCGGCAGGCACGACGGAGACGATCTTCTCGTCGCTGTCCACGTCGTTGAAAAAATCGCTCAGCGCAAATCCCGCGTCGCCGAACTTGCAGTTCGCGCTCTCTGCGGGGAGCGGATAGCAGTTACCCTTGTCGGTAAAGATGAGCACCGTCTGATCGGACATGACGGAAACGCGCTTTTGCGGCACCGTTGCAAGCGTCGTCTTTTCCGTGACCGCTCTGTTCGACATATTATAGTTTTTCTCGCCCACGCACTTGAATTTACCGTTCGCGCATATGAGCACATGACTCTTCACGCCGGGACCGCGGATGTCCTTACGTTCCGCCGCCGCCTCTTCCTCCGAAAAGACATACTGGGACTTTCTCGGCGTCTTGTACTTTTTCTTGATTTCGAGAATTTCTTCTCTGACGACCTGCAACTGCAAGCGATTGCTTGCCACGATCGCCGTAAGCTTTTCAATGAGTTCTTTGAGTTTTTTAAGTTCCTCTTCAAGCTTGAATACTTCGAGTTTTGTGAGGCGGGCAAGGCGCAAATCGAGAATTGCCTGCGCCTGTTTTTCCGAAAGGCTGAAACGTGCGCGGAGCTTATCGCGCGCATCCGAAGTGGATTCCGCCTTTTTAATGATCTGAATGACTTCGTCGATATTCCTGACGGCGACGATAAGCCCTTCCAAAATATGACAGCGTTCCTTTGCCTGGTTAAGCTCGAAGCGCGTGCGGCGGAGAACAACTTCCTTCTGATAATTGACGTAGTGCTTGATGATCTCCATAAGCCCCATCTGAACGGGCTTGCCGCGGGCGATCGCAACCATGTTCATACCGAAGGTGGTTTCCAAATCGGTGTGCTTATACAAGAGTTTTAAATCTCTGTTGATGTCGGACTCGGCGCGTACCTCGATCACGGCGCGCATACCGTTTCTGTCCGATTCGTCGCTGACTTTGGTGATAAAGGCAAATTCTTCCTTCTTCTCGTCGCGCAGTTCCGCTACGCGCCTTAAAAGGTTCGCCTTGTTGACCTGATAGGGAAGTTCGGTTATAACGATGTTTTTCTTGCTCTCGGAATCGCCGTCCTCGACGGCGATCTTCGCGCGGAGTGTGATCCTGCCCTTACCCGTTCGGTATGCCTGATTGAGTTCGTTTGCAATGATCCAACCGCCCGTGGGGAAGTCCGGAGCTTTGATATAACCGAGCATTTCGTTGAGTTTGATCGTCGGCTTGTCGATATAGGCGACCACGCCGTCGATACATTCCGCAAGGTTGTGCGGCGGAATGTTCGTCGCAAGCCCTACGGCGATACCCGAAGAGCCGTTCACGAGAAGGTTGGGGAAGCGCCCCGGGAGCATATCGGGTTCCTTTAACGAATCGTCGAAGTTCAGCGAAAAAGGAACGGTGTTTTTTTCCAGATCCTTCAAAAGCTCGAGTGCAATGGGCTCCAACCGCGCCTCTGTATAGCGCATTGCCGCGGCGGGATCGCCGTCGACCGAGCCGAAGTTGCCGTGCCCGTTCACGAGCGTTCTGCCCATGTTGAATTCCTGCGCCATACGCACCATTGCGTCGTACACGGAAGAGTCGCCGTGCGGATGATATTTACCCATGCAGTCACCGACGATACGCGCCGATTTCTTATGCGGTTTATCGGGCAGAAGTCCCATTTCGTACATCGTATATAAGATTCTGCGCTGAACGGGCTTTAAGCCGTCCTCGACGCGCGGAAGCGCTCTGTCCAGAATGACGAATTCCGCATAGGGGAGCATACTCGAAGGAAGAACTTCTTCAAGGGGCGTTACAAACAGCGTGCCCTTGCGCTCCTCTTTTTCTCTCTCATTTTTCTTCATCGGAATTCTCCTTTTTGAGTTTCACTCTGTCGATAAACGCATCCTCTTTGTTGAAGTTTGCGTTGCGGGCAAGGAATTCTTTTCTTCCGTCCACCCTGTCGCCCATAAGCGTTGCGATCATGTTATCGGCAGCAACCGCGTCCTCGATCGTGACTTGCGTCAAATTTCTGTGTTCGGGGTCCATCGTCGTTTTCCAAAGCTGTTCGGCGCTCATTTCGCCCAAACCCTTATATCGCTGTATGAGATACCCCCTTCCGACTTTATCGATCTTTTCCTGCAACTCGCTGTCATCGTAAGCATATTCCTCTACCGATCCCCCCTGCTTGTATACTTTATAAAGGGGCGGCATTCCGATATAAACTTTCCCCGCGTTCACGAGTTCACGCATATACCGGAAGAAAAACGTTAAGAGAATGCAACGGATATGGAAGCCGTCCTGGTCCGCATCGGAAAGAATGATCACCTTGTGATAATTGATTTTTTCGACATTGAAATCGTTTCCGATCCCCGCGCCGAGCGCCGATATGATCGTGCGTATCTCCTCGTTCGCAAGCACCTGATCGATACGCTTTTTCTCTACGTTCAAAGGTTTGCCGCGAAGCGGTAAAATCGATTGAAACTGACGGACGCGCGCCTGTTTCGCCGTGCCGCCCGCGGAATCGCCTTCGACAATAAAGAGCTCGTTTTCTTCGGGATGTCTGCCCGTGCAGGAAGCGAGCTTACCGACGAGCGTCCACGAATCGATACTGTTTTTTGCGCGCGCCGTGTCTTTCGCCTGACGCGCAGCGATTCTCGCCTTCGCCGCGCCCTGTGCCTTCTTGATCATTTCGTCGAAGGTCTTTTTAAAGTCCTTGTTCGCCGCAAGTTCGTGCAAGCCCTCCGAGGTACAGCCCTCTACGGGGGAACGCGCTTCGGGATTGCCGAGTTTCGTCTTGGTCTGCCCCTCGAACTGCACGTTCTTCATTTTGATAGAAAGCACCGCCGTAAGTCCTTCGCGGAAGTCGTCTCCGAGGAAATTGGGATCTTTTTCTTTAAGCGCCTTCGTTTCGCGCGCGTAATCGTTCAATACGCGCGTGATTCCTGCGCGGAAGCCCATTTCGTGAAAGCCGCCCTCGGGCGTCGGAATATTGTTTACGAAGGAGAAAAGATTTTCGGTATAGTCGTTCGTATGCTGAATGGCGAATTCCACCAAAATACCGTCTTTTTCGCCCTTATAATAGATTGGCGCGGGAAAGAGCTTCGCCTTGCCCTCGTTGAGATGCAGAACAAAGTCGGAGATCCCCCCCTCGTAACAGTAAGTCACCGAATAGGGCTGCGTGACTCCCATCAGATCGAGTTGAACGTTCTCTTCGTCGTCCTCTTCGCCCTTGAATTCGTTCATGGTGATCCGCTCGTCGGTGAGCGTAATTTTTAAACCGCGGTTGAGAAACGCAAGCTCGTTGAGACGGTTGGAAATCGTTGAAAGCTGAAAATTCGTGGTCGCAAAAACTTTGTCGTCGGGCATAAAGTGCACAAAGGTGCCGTGCTTGTCCGTCTTGCGCTTCAAATCCTTTAAGGGAGCGACGGGTACGCCCGATTCATATTTCTTTTTCGCCTCGTCGTAGAAGGAGTGAAACTCCATTTCATAGACCTTTCCCTCTTTGTAAACGCGCACTTTGAGCCATTTGGATAGTGCGTTCGTGACCGACGCGCCCACGCCGTGCAAGCCTCCCGAAAAGGAATAGTTGTGTTCGTCGAATTTGCCGCCTGCATGAAGCTGCGTAAATACGACCTGCACGCCAGAAACCTTGGTTTTGGGGTGAATGTCGGTGGGAATGCCGCGTCCGTTATCCTCGACGGAAACGCTCCCGTCCTTGTATATATGCACGTCGATAGAATCGGCATAGCCGTTCGCGGCCTCGTCGATTGCATTATCCACGATTTCCCAAAGAATATGGTGCAACCCCTTCTGCCCCGTAGACCCGATATACATACCGGGGCGCAGACGGACTGCGTCCAACCCTTCGAGAATGGTTATATCGTTCGCATTATATTGATGTTGTTCTTCCATATGTACCTCATTCGCAGGGGGTTACAGAAAATTTGTATGCAAAAAATTATGCCGAAAATATTCCGCTGACAAATTATACCATATCTTGTGATTTTTTGCAACTTATTTTACCTGACATAGATGATTGCAATTTTCGAATAAAAAAATAACCGTTCCTTAAAGGAACGGTCAAATAATATAAAAATCGGTTATTTCGAAAAGTATATCCGCTTCATTTCGGCGGCGTCCTCCGCTTGCGTGCCCGCCGACTCGCTCACGATATAGGGTTCCAATTCAAGTTCGTGCAACGCCTCTGCAAGCGGTTCGAATTCGGGACCGTAGACGGTATCCTCGAAGGTCAGATGCTTGATCTCCCCCTTTGCCCCGTACATGATTTTGGAGAAATGAACGTGAAAGTTTTTCATTCTCTCATAGCCGAGCTTTTCGATCATATAGGAAAGACGGTCTACGTAGTCCCCGGTACGCTTTAAAGACCCCTGTTCGCGGGCGTTCACGTGACCGAAATCGACGCAGGGCGTGAACACGGGATCAACTAAACAGATTTCGACGATCTCCTCCACCGTGCCGATTTGGGCTAATTTCCCCATCGTTTCGGGACAGAAGATAAGATCCTGCAAATCATTCAAATAAATATAGTCCCTTAAAATTTTTACCCTGTCGAGGGTGCGGACAAAAGCCGCTTCCCGCGTCTCCTTGCCCTCGGTCGCAGGGTGGAATACGCACCGCTTGCCCTGCATGAGCTTTAACGCGCGGGCGCTGTCGAGCACGTAGCCGTAGGACTTTGCCGCCATTTCGTCGTCGGGGTTCGCTAGGTTGATAAAGTAGGGTGCGTGCACCGAAATTTCGATTCCCGCCTCCTGAAACGCGTCGCCGATCGAGATCGCTTTCCCTTCCGTCATGCGCACGCCGCGCCCGAAGGAGTATTCGAAGCAGTCGAGCCCGCGCCCCTTTACGAACGCCGCCGAATCCTCCGAATGCTCGAATCCTTCCGCATAAAAGCTCTCCGAATTGCCGCTCGGTCCGAATTTTATCATATCCGTTCAACATCCTTTTTCAATTGATTTTTCAGTTCTTCTTCCGATGAAAATTTTTGTATCGGGCGCAGAAATTCGGTGGGATAGATCCGAACGGTTTTATCGTATAAATCACCCGAAAAGCCCTTTAAGTACGCCTCGATCTTCCTCTCCTCCACGCCGAACGTGGGGCGCGCGCCGATATTGATAATCGTCTTAAACGTCCCCTTCGGCGTACTTGCAAATCCCGCGTATACGCCGTCTCCCGGCAACAGCTTTTCGGGCGGAATACTGAGATTGAGCGTGGGAAAACCGTACGTCCTGCCCACCTGCCTTCCGCGTTCAACCGTTCCCTGAATGAAATATGATTTGTAATCGTAGAACGGACCGGATTCCTCGTCGAGCAATTCCCAGAGCATTTTAAATTTGTTCTCGCGAAGATACTGTTTACACAGAGACGTGGATACCTTCGTATCTCCCAATTTGACCGTCTCCACCGCACAGACGGGCGCGAAGGTTTTTAAAAGCGAAAGCGTGCCGCGCGCGTCCTTTCCGTATCGGAAATCCTCCCCGCAAAAAACCGCCTTCGCATTGATATTCCCGAACAGTTCAACGAGAAATTTTTCCGCTTCCGTATTTTTAAAATCCTCGGTAAAGGGAATTTCATAGACGAAATCGATACCGGTATTGTCAAATACAAACGCCCGCTCCCGCTCTGTGAAAAGAGCGCTTCCCTTAGCCCCCAGAATGGTGGTTATCACAATCGGAAGCCCCGTTTTTTTCGCTTCCTTCAAAAGCGCGCGGTGCCCGAGATGCAAACCGTCGAATCCGCCCAATACGAGAGCGCACGGCACACAAACCGATTCGCCGTAGCGGTATATCTCTAACATAGCTTTTTCTCCGCTTTTGCAAGCCCGTCCTTTACGCTTGCGATCCCGTAAAATTCGCCGCTACGGTACAGCTTGTACAATCCGTCCTTTTCCGTAACGCTCTCCGCTAAGCCGTTGAATACGCGCGGGCTCTCCAAATTCAACACGGGATAAGGCAAAACCTCCTCTGTGGGAATCATATATTCGTGCAAATTTTCCGCAGTTAATTTATCAAGATCAACCGCACTTTCAATATGAAATACCCCGCTTGCCGTGCGTTCCAATCTGCTCATGTAAGCATACGTTCCGAGCCTTGCAGCAAGGTCGCGGGCAAGCGCGCGGATATAGGTGCCGCTTCCGCATACGATTTCAAACGAAAATTCGTCGGGCGCGGTCTGTTCGATCAAGCGGAACGAAAATACTTCCACCGTTTTAGGCGCAAGCTCCGCTTGCTTGCCCGCCCGCGCCAGAGCGTAACTTCTTACCCCGTTCACGCTCTTTGCGCTGTACGCGGGAGGAATTTGCGGAATCTTTCCCCTGAGCGAAGGAAGCGCCGCTTGAATTTGACTTTCTGCCGGCACATCGCCCCTGAAAATTTTTTCACCCTCGCCGTCGAGCGTTTCCGTCGTCACCCCGAAGCGGAACCGCGCAAGATAGGTTTTTTTCTTATCCGAAAAATATTCGAACAGCCTGCACGCATTCCCGATCGCCACGGGCAATACGCCCGAAGCAAGCGGATCCAACGTGCCCATGTGTCCCGCAGGCGTTTTGGCAAGCCGTTTCACTCTGTTTACGATAAAGGCGGACGAAACGCCCGTCTCTTTATTGATATTGATAAAACCCGTCATAAATTAAAGTCTTTGCCAAACGGCGTACTTGATTTTTTCAACGACTTCTTCCTCCTCGCCGAAGAGCACGCAGCCGCTCGCTAAAATATGCCCTCCGCCGCCGAACACGCCGGCGACTTCGTTCACGTTGACCTTTCCTTTCGACCGAAGGGAAATTTTGTACTGACCCTTTCTGACTTCGAGGAAACAGGCGCTCACTTCCGTTGCGTCGATCGTAAGTCCGAAATCCACAAGTCCTTCGGTTGCGTCCGTATCCAATGCGAACTCATCGAGGAGTTCTCCGCTCACGACGACCGCCGTAAACCTGTCGTCGAGAAGAAAACGAAGGCGGGAGAGCGCTTTGAGAAAAAACTGCGCGCGTGAACGCGACTGTTTTTTCATTGTTTCGTAGCTTATTTGATTCACGTCCGCGCCGGCGTCCGCCATTTCCCCCGCCGCACGGAAGGAATCGCCGTTCACGTCGCTGTGAGAGAACCCGCCCGAATCGGTGACCATGCCCGTCATGAGAAATTCGGCGATTTCCTTTGTGATCGGTACGCCGAGTTCTTTAATAAGTTCCGCAACGTTTTCGCTGTTGCTCGCGCGGTCGCGGACAAAGTTATACTTTGCGTAACGCGTATTTGAAATATGATGATCGACGTTCACGGTGCATTTTTTCTTTAAGCCAGCAAGAAAGACGTCGCGCAATAATCCAAGCCGCGCCTCGGTGCTCGAATCGACGCAAATAAAACATTCTGCGTCGAACGAGGGTGCGGTCTTGATCTCTTTCACGCCGCTCAGATAGGAAAAGCGTTCGGGAATTTCCCCCTCGTTGAGCACTTCGTTCCGAATTTCCAAAAAAGAAAGAGCGCGGGAAAGTGCCATTGCGCTCCCGATCGTATCGCCGTCGGGACGCATGTGCGTAAAGATTACCGCGCTTTTACATTGTTTTAAAATTTTTGCGATTTCTTTGAGCGTCTCCATTTCTCGTCCTTAATCTTCCTTGTGAAGTCCGGAAAAGAGCGCGTCCATCTTCGAACCGTATTCCATACTGCCGTCCCGCACGAAGGTGAGTTGCGGCACCGTGCGCGAACGCATAACGAGAGAAAGCTCGTGACGGACGAACCCCGCATTCTCCTCGATGATCCGGAAGGTGCGGTTTTCCTCTTCTTTGTTTTTACCCAACACGCTTACGAATACCTTCGCCGTTTTAAAGTCGGGCGAAACGTCAGCGCCCGTCACGGAAATAATTCCTTTGAGTTCGGGCTCTTTATTTTTGAGCGCACCCGAAATCACGGAGGAAATTTCCTTTCTGTATTCGCTGTCTACGCGGTCGTGCCGTTGCCCTTTCATGCCCGTTTCACTTCCTCGATAAGATAACATTCGATAAAGTCGCCGATCTTGATTTCGTTGAAGCCTTCGATCGCGCAGCCGCATTCCATACCGGAAGTAACTTCTTTCGCATCGTCCTTAAAGCGTTTGAGCTGTTTGACGCCGCCCTCGACGATCATGATATTGTCGCGGTAAATACGCAGCTTTCCGCCGCGCACGAGCTTGCCTTCGGTCACATAGCAGCCTGCGACCGTGCCCACGCCCGTAATATTAAAGGTCTGCTTGACTTCCGCCTTGCCCATATAAACTTCCTGATACTTGGGCGAAAGCATTCCTTTGAGCGCGGCCTCCATGTCGTCCAAAAGCTCGTAAATAATACGGTACTGTCTTACTTCGACGTGCGAACGCTCCGCAAGCGTCTTTGCCTTGGCGTCGGGACGGACGTTGAAGCCTACGATCATGGCTTTTGACGATTCCGCAAGCATAACGTCGCTCTCGTTGACGGCGCCCGCCGCCGCGTGCAGAATTTTGATTTCCACTTCCTCGTTCGAAAGTTTTTGAAGAGAAGCTCTGAGCGCTTCGACCGAGCCCTGAACGTCCGCTTTGATAATCACGTTGAACGCCTTCTTCGTATCCGCCTCCGCCTGTTTGAAGAAGTCGTCGACCGAGAGCTTCTGCGTTTCCTTGACCATGGATTCGCGCAGGTGCGTCTTTCTTTCGTCCTGAACCTTCTTCATAAGCGCCTGATCGACGGCGTAAATCCCGTCGCCCGCGTTGGGCACGTCTTCAAGTCCCAAAACGGAGACCGCCATCGAAGGACCTGCCTCTTTCACCATTTTTCCGTTGTCGTCGAACATGGCGCGGACTCTGCCCATCGTCATGCCCGATATGAGATTGTCGCCCGTGCGGAGCGTACCGTTCTGCACGAGAACGCTCGCCATGGGACCCTTGCCCTTGTCGAGTTTCGCCTCGATAACCACACCTCTTGCCTTGCGGTCGGGGTTCGCTTTGAGCTCGTTCATCTCCGCTTGCAGATAGATATTTTCAAGCAGAGAATCGATTCCGTCGCCCGTCTTTGCCGATACGGGCACGACGATGACGTCGCCGCCCCATTCTTCCGGAACAAGCCCGTGATTCAAAAGTCCCTGTTTCACCTTGTCCGGCTCCGCCTGCGGTTTATCCATTTTGTTCATGGCGACGATGACGGGCACTTCCGCCGCCTTTGCATGGTTGATCGCCTCGATTGTCTGCGGCATGATGCCGTCGTCCGCCGCGACGACCAAAACGACGATGTCCGTAATCTTCGCGCCGCGCGCACGCATTGCCGTGAATGCTTCGTGACCGGGGGTATCGATAAAGGTGATCTGTTTGCCCTCCGAAAGGGTGACGGTATATGCGCCGATGCTCTGCGTAATTCCTCCCGCCTCGCCTGCGGTCACATTCGTCGAGCGGATCTTATCGAGGAGCGAAGTTTTACCGTGGTCGACGTGACCCATAACGGTAACGACGGGCGCACGCGTCACGGTGTTCTCGTTCACGTCCGCGCCGTGTTCCTCGAAGAGCGTCTCTTCCGCAGTCTTTTCGGGTTTGTATTCGAGGTCGATCCCGAGCTCCAATGCGATATACGCCGCATTGTCGTAGTCGATCGACTCGTTGACCGTCTTCATCACGCCCTCTTTAAAGAGGCGCTTTGTAATTTCCACTGCGGATATACCAAGCTTTTCCGAAAGTTCCTTGATGGGAATATCCTTGCTTGTCACGACCGCATGTTCGATTTTGATGGTCTGCGTTTCCTTTTTCGCATTCTTCTTGCCGAAACGCGCCTTGCGGTAACCGCTCTTTTCCTCGTCAAAGTCGTTTACGTCCGCGCCCTGCTGACGTTGAAGCGCACGCTTGTTGACGGGGCGGCGCTCCACATAGGTCTTTTCAAACTTCTTCGAAACCTCCCTCTTCTGCACGGGAGCGGGAGGCGGAGGAGCAACGGGCGCACGCATTCCGCCCATGGGCCTTTGGAACCCTGCGCCCTGCGGACGCTGTGAATTGAAGGGGGGACGGGATCCCTGCGGACGGAACGCTCCGTTCGCGGGTCTCGAAGGAATATATGTTTTCTGACCGCCCGCATGAGGCGCGGGGCGCGCGGGACGCGCCGCAGAACCGCTTTCGGGGCGGAACGTAGCGGGACGGGCGGATGCCGCAGGCTTTTCGGACGCAGGCGCAGGAACAGACGCGGGAGCTTTGCTTTTTAACTCCTCTTTCTCTTCGGCTTCCTTTTTGGCGAGTTCAGCCTGTCGTTTGGCTTTCTCCGCTTCCTCCGCCGCCTTTTTCTCCGCTTCCTCTCTTAGGCGCGCCGCTTCTGCTTCTGCCGCCGCCCTCGCCTCTTCCTCGGCACGCTTTTCGGCTTGAATCTCGCCGATCTTTTTTAAGAGCGCCGCAATGCTTTTCTCGTTGTTTGCGATCCGCTTCGAGATTTCGCCCGCGCCCTTCTCGCCGAGAAGAGAATTTAATTTTTCAACAATATTATCTGCCATATTTTACCCGATTACTCCTTCGATCGTCATACCTTTATCGTTCGCTTCGCGCAAAATCGCGTCTGCGAGCGAAAAATCTTTTACTGCCGCAACTTTGCAGCCCTCGCGCTTAATGAGCATACCCAGATCCTTTGTAATGATCAAAGGACAGGAAAATTTTTCTTTCAGTTTGCGGGCTTGCTTTTGGGAATTTTTTGCCGCCTCTTCGTCGAGAAGCAGGCAACAGACCCCTTTTTTTACCGTTTCGATCGAGTTCAGCCCCAAAACAAGCTTTCCCGCTCTTAGCGCAAAACCCAAATACGCTTCAATTTTGTCTGCCACGAAACTCCTCTTCGATCGCCTTATAGACCTCATCGCCTGCGTTGCACGAAAAAGTTTTATTTACGAGCTTATAGCGCAAGAGTTTTGTAAGGCACGCTTCGCTGTTGCAAAGATATGCGCCGCGCCCTTCCGCCTTGCCCGAAAAATCCAAATGGATACCGCTCTCACTCTTCACGACGCGGAGCATCTCTCTTTTGCTCTTTCTTTCCCTGCACGCCATGCACATACGCAGAGGTATCTTTTTTTCAGACATCGCTCTCCTCGCCCACGGAAGGCGCATCCCCCGTCTCCTCCGGAGAATCGTACTCGCCGATATGGAGTTTTTCCGCCGCGGAAGCACTCTTCACGTCGATCTTCCAGCCCGTAAGCCGCGCCGCAAGGCGGGCGTTTTGTCCGTCCCTGCCGATCGCAAGCGAAAGCTTGTCGTCGGGCACTACCGCGACCGCAGACTTCTCGTCCGTCTGCGTGATCGAAACGACCGTCGCGGGAGAGAGCGCCTTTGCGATAAATTCCAAAGGATTCTCGCTGTACAGAATGATATCCACCTTTTCGCCGCCGAGCTCCTGCACGACCGCGTTCACGCGTGCGCCCTTGTTGCCTACGCAAGCGCCCACCGCATCGATACGGGAATCGGAGGAAGCGATCGCGATTTTAGTTCTGTGACCTGCTTCGCGCGCGACACTCTTAATGACGACCACGCCCTGTTTGATTTCGGGAACCTCCTCCTCAAAAAGTCTTCTCACAAGACCGGGTGCGGAACGCGACACAAGCACCTGTGCGTTTCTGCCGCCGCTCTTGACACGCTTTACAAACACTTTCAATCTGTCGCCCGCCTCGTAGCGTTCGCCAGGCACCTGATCCTGCGGCAAAAGAAGTCCTTCGATCGTGCCCTTTCCGAGCTCGATATACACACTGTGGGAATCGACCTTGCGAACAAGCCCGCTCATGAGTTCGCCCTCTTTATCGGTGAATTCGGAAAGGGTATTATCGCGCTCCGTCTCGTGCAGGCGTTGCAAAATGACCTGCTTTGCCGTCTGCGCCGCGATACGCGAGAAATCTTTGGGAACAAATTCTTTTGAAAGGACGTCGCCCACCTTGGCGCTTTTCTTTTCGAGTTTTGCGTCCTGTAAAGTGATTTCACCGTCGCCCGCCTCTTCCGCATCGACGACCGTGCGCGTATAAAAAAAGCGGATCGTGCACCGTTCGGGATTGAGCTGAACGTCTACGTTCGCACTGTTCCCTTCGTTGAGCCGCTTATATGCGGACGCAAGCGCCGTGGAGAGTGCCCCTAAAAACACATCTTCACTGATTCCTCTTTCCCGTTCCAAATCGGCAAGCGCCGCAAAGAAATCTTTGTTTGTCATAATATCTCCTTATTGATTGCTCCGTTGTAATTCCGGACTTTTTATACTTCTATCAAAAGACAGACCTTCGCCGTCTTTTCAAAGGGAAATTCCCTCTCCCCCTCTTCCGCCTTGATCCTGATCTTTCCCTCTCGGAACGAAAGAAGCTCGCCTTCGAAATACTTCTTTCCGTCTACGGGCGCATAGAGGTGGATCTCGATTTTTTCACCCGTGTGCCTTACAAAGTCCTGCTCCGTTTTAAAGGGGCGGTCGAGCCCCGGACTCGAACAGTTGAGCGTGTACGCGCTCCCGAAGGTGGGATCGAACTCGTCGAGCGGAGCATCCACCGCGCGGTGCACCCTTTCGAGCAAATCGAGATCGACGCCGTTCTTACTGTCGATAATAAGCGTTAAAGAGTTCTCGCGCATATTCCATTCCGCGTCGACGATCTCCGCGTCGAAGGGTTTTACGACGGGCTGTAAAAAATCGATCACTTCTTTTGAGGGTTTGACCTTCATTCCGTAAACTCCTGGTTTAACAAAATTGAGAGCGGAAACCCGCTCTCAATCCACGACCTATCAGATTAAGCAATTGAATTGTAGCATATCCCGCCGAAAAAGGCAAGTGTTTTCTTGAAATTTTTTTCAGAATCGCGGAAGTCCTTTATTCGTGCGGGCAAGCTCGATAAACACCTTTGCGGTCACGAATGCGTCATCGAAGGCGCGATGGTGATTGAACTTGAAATTGTAATGATCGGCGACGGTATTCAGTTTATAATTGGATAGCCGCAGAACAACCTGAGCAAACGTCAACGTATCGTAGAGCCTGTGCTCGAAACGGTAGCCTCCAAGCCCCGCGTAGTGCCTTACGAATTTAATATCGAACTGTGCGTTGTGTGCTACAAGCGCCGCCCCGTCGCAAAATTTATAAAAGTCCGCCATGACCTCGCCGACCTCGGGTGCGCCCACAAGCATACTCCCGTCGATCCCCGTGATCTTTGTGATCTCGTCGCTGATTTTGACGGGGCAGGCGACGAAGGAAGCAAACTTTTGCACGATCCTTCCCCCGTGAATACGGACGGCGCCGATCTCGATGATCCGATCCATCATGCCGCCCGCTTCGGAATTGTTAAGCCCCGTCGTCTCCAAGTCGAACACGACGAAGTCGCGGTTTACAAGGTCTTCGGGAAGCGCTTCCTTTCCGAACAGGTCGCTCTGCTCGTAATCGTCGATCGCGACGGGCATCACTTTTTTATAGCGCGCGGGTACGGGAAGCGAAGGTCTGGGTTCGGGTTCGAAGCCCTCGGGCGGGGTTCCGTAGTCGACCTGCTTTGCAGTAAACGACAGTCCGCCGTTATAAATTTCGTTGTTCCCCGTAAGGCAGATAAATTCGCCGCGCTGAATTTTACGCACTTTTTCGACCGTCGCTTTTTTACTGAAATACGCGGCGCGAAGCTGCCCCGATCCGTCGCTTAAAGTAAATATAAAAAAGGTTTTTCCGTTTTTACTCGTGCGCTCCTCCATATACATGACGCTGCCGCATACGGTGACGTCCTGCGCCTCGGAATTGAGATCCGCAATATAAATTGCGCGCGCGGGCTTCGCCCCGTCGATCGGAATATAGTCCGCAATCGGAAAATTCCTGCTTGTAAGAACGTACTCTTCGGGCTCTTCCTCCTCTTTGATTTCGTATCTGCTGCTTTCGCGAAGTTCGATTTCGCCGTTCCACACACCGCAAAAACGCAGAGCGAGTTCTTTGGAGAGCGCGTCTGCGACCTCTGCGCCCGAAAAGCGCACTGCTTCGTCCTTTCCGACTCTTATAACAAAATTTCCGCCGCCCGCTCCCGCCTCGGCATACACATCGCCCTCTTCCGAAAACGCCGAAACGACGGGATAATTTTTCGCGAGATATTCCTTTATAAATTTTTCGACCGCCGCCCCTTCGGGTACGGATTTCATCACGTTCACTTCCGCAGTAAAGCCCGCGGGAACGTACTTTTCCGAAACCTTTGCGGCGTATTTTACGTCCCCTTGCGAATACGATTTGTCTGTAATCAAACGGAAAGTCGCACGGCTTCCCTCGACGACGATGTCTTTGAGAATCGCCCTCTCCAACCCTTCCGATTTTCTGATTTCCTCTAAAAACGCTTTGCTCTTCATTTGATAAGCTCTTCCAATTTTTCAAAGAATACGCGTTCCGCGTCGCCTACGTTCACGCGCACCTGTTCGCCGTTGCCGTAAAATACCATGCAATATTCTTTGCCGCCCGCAATGCCCAAGTCGCATTTCTTCGCTTCGCCGGGGCCGTTCACAACGCAGCCCATAACGGCGACCTTTAAGCGCTTTTTCACGCCCTTTACCCGCTCATTCACCCTTTTGGCAAGCCCACGGCAGTCGTACTCGCACCGCCCGCAGGTCGGGCAGGCGATAACCTCTACGAACTGCTTATCGAGCCCGCACGCACGAAGAATGTGCCGAGCGGCATAGACTTCTTCCACGGGATCGCCCGAAAGGGAAACGCGGATCGTATCGCCGATCCCGTCTGTAAGAAGCGCGCCGATTCCGATCGCGCTCTTAACAAGAGCCGCATCGCCCGCTCCCGCTTCGGTCACGCCCAAATGAAGCGGATACTCCGTTTTACGGCTTAAAAGTCTGTATGCCTCTATCGTCAAAGGCACGTCGGAAGCCTTAACGGAAATTACGATATTGCCGATTCCCCTCCGCTCGAACGCTTTCACGCTTTCGAGCGCGCTCAGAACAAGCGCCTTTGCGCTTCTGCCGTATTTTTCGTAGTGGCGCTTTTCGATACTTCCCGTATTCGCCCCCACGCGCACAGGCACACCGTGCCGCTTTACGCAATCCGCGACGAGAGAAATTTGCTTCTCTCCCCCCAAATTCCCTGGATTCACGCGTAACTTATCCGCACCGTTCTCCACGGCAAGGACCGCAAGCTTTGCCGAAAAATGAACGTCCGCCGCAATGGGAATATGTATCTGCTCTTTGATTTTTTTGAATGCTAACGCATCCTCTTCGTCGAGCACCGAGGAACGGACGATCTCGCACCCCGCCTTTTCAAGGCTCAAAATTTGAGCGACGCAATTTTCTACGTCGCCCGTTTTAACCTTCGTCATGCTCTGCACGGAAATATGTCCGCCGCCGATCAAAAGACCGCCGACGCCCACCGTTTTCAAACTCATACGATCTCCCGAAATTTAATTTCCTTTTTTCTCCATCATCTTTTGCAGTTCCGCCATAAAGGAGGATATATCTTTAAAGGAACGGTATACGGAAGCGTAACGCACATATGCGACTTCGTCGAGTTCCTTTAAGCCCTCCATCACGAGCTCGCCTATCTCCTTCGAAGTCACTTCGGACTCCATAGAGTTATAAACGCGTTTTGCGATCTCCTCCGCAAGACGGTCGATTTTATCTGCGGGAACGGGACGCTTTTCGCAAGCCTTTACGATACCGCGCTTGATTTTACCCACGTCGAACGCCTGACGGTTTCCGTCCGATTTCACGACGAGAACGGGCGTTACTTCGATCGTTTCGTAAGTCGTAAATCTTCTTCCGCAGCCGATACATTCGCGGCGGCGCCGAATTGTTCTGTCGTCGTCCGCCGAACGCGAATCAATCACCTTGCTCTCCGTACAGTCACAATACATACAACGCATAACGCTCTCCTGCCTTATCCTTTGAAATTTATTTGATTATATCATATTATGAAAGATTTGTAAAGAATTTTGTAAACATTGAAAAAAGGACATAACGAAATGTCAGCCCTTTTTATGATTTTATAACGCGATCATTCCTTCTGCTTTGTTTCGGGATTTGTCTGTTCCGAACTCTCCAAAACGGGAACTTCCGCAGGCTTTTCCTTTAAAGCCTCTTGCCCTCCGTCTGTCGCGATTTCCTTCAAGTCCTCTAATTCGCAGTCCTTTTCTTCCGTCTTGGGAAGGGCAATGCGGTCGGATGAAAATCCTCTGCCCCGCACTTCGGAAATGGTACTCACCATAAATAGCGCTTCGGGATCTATCTTCTGAACTTCGTTTCTCAGTTTTACGACGTCGCGGAAGGATACGATCGTAAGGATCATATAACAATCGTCTTTTAAGAAGCCCGTCTTGCCGTTTAACAGCGTTACGCCGCGGTTGAGCTTATTGAGGATCATCTTTCTGATTTCTTCGTGCTTCTTACTGAGTATTTTGACCTGCGCCCTCTTCGCTCCGACCATAGCCACTTGATCGACGATGACCGACGAACAAAGCGTGATCAGAATGCCGTAAAGAATATCTTCCACTCCCGTTTTTGCCGCGAACTGCAAAAGCACGATAAGAATATCGAGGACCCACATTCCCACCGAAACGGGCACATTAAAGAATTTATGAAAGATGATAGGCGGAATATCTGTGCCGCCCGTGCTCGCGCCCACGCGCACAACGACTCCGATTCCGAGTCCGAAGAGAAGCGCTCCGAAAATAACGCCCAAAAGAGGCTGATTCACGGTGCCTGCGATCCCTTCTGTGTTTCTGAATACAAAGGGGCTATTGAGTTTTTCGTCCACGAGCTTCCATAAACTTAAAAAAGACGGATACAGCAGCGTGCCAGCAAGCGTTGCCGCGGCAAATTTTTTACCGAGCAAAAATGCCCCCAAAATAAACAAAGCAATGTTCGCCGCATAGACAGTGATATTTACTGCCCATTCGGCAAACGGATGATCCGCGCCCAAAAGATTTTTTACAAAAATACCGATACCCGTCGTCCCGCCCATGACGAATCCGTTCGGAATGATAAAGAATGCAGAAGCCGCCGCCGCGATCCCGTTGCCGAATACGACAATAAGGGCGTACTTGATAAATTTAAGGACCTGACGCTTCGTCGGTTTGTGTAACTTAGGTAATTTCATGCGTATTTTCTCCGAATAGCATTATAACACCACGTCTCCTTCTTTACAAGCGTTTTGAATGAATTTTATGCGAAATACCGCCGCTTTTCGAACGTACATAAAAATAATCCCCCTCAAAGGAGGAGGATCGTTTTTTATGGAACTTAAAGATTACAGCTGCACCCGCTGCTGCAAAGCCCGTATTGACGGGCATAATAGGAATCGTAGTTCCCGCAGTCGGTATAGCCGCTTAAATCGCGCGAGCGATTGCCGCCGCAACCGCAACCGTTATTGTTTCCGCGGGCGTCCCAACCGCTTCTGAATCCGTTACGCCATGCGTTGTTGTTTCCGCAACCGCAGTTGCAGTGCCGATCGCAAGGGTCCGTAAAGAAGTTGTTGAGCGCGTTCGCAAATTCGTTTAAAAGATTGCAGCACCCGCAATGCGAGTTTCTTCCGTTATTGTTATTGCCGCGACAGTTCGGGCAGCCACAAGTATTGCACATATCATAACCTCTGTGAGTAAATATTCGGCATAACACCGTAATACATGATATGCGTATATTTCCCGTATGCGTGCAAAAACGCCCGCTGTCGAAGCGGGCGTTTTACTGTTTTGCGTTAATTTATTTCGCGTATTCAACGCTTCTGAATTCTCTTATCACGTTGACTTTGATCTGACCCGGATATTCGAGTTCCGTTTCGATTTTTTTGGCGATGTCCTTTGCAAGGAAGAGCGCTTTCGCGTCGTCTACCTGATCGGGTTTTACGATGACGCGCACCTCTCTGCCCGCCTGGATCGCAAAACTGCGCTCCACTCCCGCAAAGCCCGCCGCGATCTCTTCGAGCTTTTCAAGACGCTTCACATAGTTCGTGCCCGTCTCTCTTCTTGCACCGGGACGTGCGCCCGAAATTCCGTCCGCCGCCTGTACGAGCACCGCCTCGATCGTTTTGGGTTCCACGTCGCCGTGGTGTGCCATGATGGCGTTTACGATCATAGCGTTCTCTTTATACTTCTTCGCAAGATCCGCGCCGAGCTGAATGTGCGTACCCTCCTGCTCCTTATCGACCGCCTTGCCGATATCGTGCAAAAGTCCCGCGCGCTTTGCAAAGTTCACGTCAAGCCCGAGTTCCTGCGCCATGAGTCCCGCAAGGTTTGCGACCTCGATGGAATGACGGTATACGTTCTGCCCGTAGCTTGTACGGAATTTAAGCCGACCGATGAGCTTGATGATTTCGGGATGAAGCCCGAAAATGCCCACTTCGAACATGGCGTTTTCGCCCGCCGCTTTGATTTGCTGATCGAGTTCTTTTTGCACCTTCTCGACCGTTTCTTCGATTCTTGCGGGGTGAATTCTACCGTCCTGAATCAGCTTTTCAAGGGTAAGGCGCGCAACCTCGCGCCGAACGGGATCGAAGCCCGAAAGGATGACGACTTCGGGAGTATCGTCGATAATCAGTTCTATTCCCGTCGCGTTTTCAAGCGCGCGGATATTCCTGCCCTCACGCCCGATGATACGCGCCTTCATATCGTCGTTCGGAAGGGGCACGACCGAAACGGTCGTTTCGGAAGCATGGTCGGAAGCGCAACGCTGGATCGCAAGCGAAATAATATTCTTCGCGTTGATATCCGCCTCTTCCTTCGCCTCCTGTTCGAGGTTCCGCACCTGTACGGCGCAATCGCGGCGGGTCTCTTCGAGAATCTCTTCGGTAAGCTGCTTCTTCGCCTCTTCCCTGGTAAGCTGGGCAACCCGTTCGAGTTCCTGCGTCATGAGCTCCTGCTGGCGGGCGACGACCTCTTCCTTTTTGGAAAGCTCCTGCGTGCGGTGCGAAAGCGCTTCGCGCTGTTCGTCGAGTGCGGACGACTTTTTGTTGAGCTCCGTTTCCTTCTTTTCGAGAAAGTCCTCCTGACGGTTGAGACGGGCTTCCGTGCGCTGCTGTTCCGCACGCTTTTCCTTCATCTCCTGTTCGAAATCGTTTCTTCTCTTGATGTCCTGTTCCTTGGATTCTAACTGCGCTTCCTTTCTGATCTGCTTTGCCTGCGTTTCGGCAGTGTCGAGCATCTCTTTGGCTCTCTTCTCCGCATCGGCAAGCCGCTCTTCCGCTCTCCGCTCCGCGTCGGTGAGCTTTCTTTCGGATTTCTTTTTGGAAACTTTTTTCAGAATCAACCATGCCGCAAGCGCGCCGAGCGCAATCCCCGCAAGGGGAAGTACGACGAACAGCGCGATCGCAACCGGCATAGCTACGTCAAGGAGCAGACCGAATATCTGTTGCATAGTTCAGTCTCCTTGATTTATAAATTCGTTTGTTGCCGTACTCGCCCGAAAGCCGAAATACGGCACTTTGAATTTATTATACAACGATTTTTATTTCCTGTCAAGGAGTTGACGGAAATAAAGCCGTGCTCCGATCAAAATATTATGAAAAAACCGCGGTTCCTTCCGCGGTTTTCAAAATTTCTTTTCCTATATATTTTCCCCGTTTGAAGCGATCACGCTTTTATAAAAATTCGCACTCTCCTTAAGAGTCCGCTCCCCCGTTTCGTAGTCGACGTGCACGAGCCCGAACTTCTTGGAAAAGCCTTCCGCCCACTCGAAGTTATCGATAAACGACCACTGAAAATACCCCTGTATCGGCACTTCGTCCGCCGCGCGGGAAAGACTTTTCAAATAGCGCTTTAAAAAATCGATACGGCTGTAATCGAGGATTTTTCCGTTCAAATCTTTCCATTCCGTAAGCGCGACCCCGTTCTCTGTACAAACGAGCGGGAGACTATAACGCTCGTACAGGAATTTGGGTCCGTAATACATACAGTCGGGGTGCACGTTCCAGCGCATATCCGTTTTGGGGACGCTCGGCGCAGGCGTTACGGACACCGTCTTTCCCTCCTTTACGGTAACGTAGTCGCCCGAATAAGTATTGAACCCGATAAAGTCGAGTTTAGAACGAATGAGCGACATATCCCTGAGCGGAGGAACGAAATCGTTCTCCTTCATCCATACGAGCACATCGGAGGGATATTTCCCAAACACTATGGGATCGAGCCAAAGCGACGTTCTGCCAAAGCTGCGATGATTTAAAAACGTTTCGTTCTTTGCAACTTCATAGTCCCCTTCCGTCAAAGGAAGCGCAGGCCAATACGCTTCGGCAATACCGATCTTTACGTCCGTCCCGCAGATTTTACGAATCGCTTTCTCCGCTCTTCCGCAGGCGAGCAGTACGTTATGGCAGCACCTTAAAACGTCGCGGTCGGGCAATTTCAAAAAGGGCGCGTGCGCTCCGCTGCCGTGTCCCAAACCGATAAAGCACTGCGGCTCGTTCATAAGAATAAAATTCCCGACGTACTGCCCGAAGCAGACCGCAACCTTTTGCGCATACTCCTCGAACCAGGCGGGACTGTTTCCGTTCAGCCAGCCGCCCTTTTGGTAGAGTTCGTAAGGATAGTCCCAATGGAAGAGCGTTACCCAAGGCGTAATGCCCGCGTCGGTAAGTTCGCGCAAGAGCGAAAGATAGAATTCCTCGCCCTCCTCGCTGACCTTTCCGACCCCGTGGGGAAGAAGGCGCGACCAATTCACGGACAGGCGGTAGTGTTTGATCCCGAGTTTCTTCATGAGCGCGACGTCCTCGCGGAAACGGTGGAAGTGATCGCAGCCGACATCTCCCCTGTGCCCTTCGAAAATCCGTCCTTCCGTCATGGAGCCCACGTCCCATACGTTCAGCCCCTTATCCCCTTCGAACGCACCGCCTTCGATTTGGTAAGCGGCAGTCGAAACTCCCCACGCAAAATCTTTACTGAAAGCCATAATATAATAACCCCGTCAATCATCTTTATCCGATATTTTCTTTTTCATAAATCCCTTGAGTATTGCAGACGTTGCTCCGAGCGTTCGGTCAACTTTTATAGTTTTACAATTTTTCGATCTCTTCTAGCCAGAGCGCTGCCTCCGCGTCGGAGGGCATCCGCCAGTCGCCGCGCGGAGAAAGGCAGACCGAACCCACCTTCACGCCGTCGGGTACGCAGTTGCGTTTGAACTGCTGCGAGAAGAAACGCCTGTAAAAGTTCGCGAGCGTATTCTTTAACTGCTCGCGCGGATATTTGCCCTTAAAAGCACGCTCCGCAAGATAGAGCGATTTTTCGGGACTGTCGCCTCGGCGCAGAAAGCTGTACAGATAGAAGTCGTTGATTTCGTACTTTCCGATAATGTCTTCCGTCTTTTGCGCAATCTTTCCGCCCTTGTCGGGAGGGAGAAGTTCGGGCGAGATCTCGGTTGCGAGAATGCTTTCGAGCACGCGCTCCGTCTTGCCGCCAAGCCGTTTCCCCTCCGCGCGCACAAGGTATTTCACAAGCGTTTTTGGTACGCCGCAGTTGACTGCATAGTTGCTCATATGATCGCCGTTGTAGGTGCACCAGCCGAGCGCAAGCTCGCTCAAATCACCCGTGCCCACGACGAGCCCCTGCGTTTCGTTGGCAACGTCCATCAGCACCATGGTGCGGTAGCGCGCCTGCGCGTTCTCGTAAACGATATTGTATTTTTCGGGGTCGTGCCCGATATCCTTAAAGTGACTGTTGACGGTGTAGGCGATATTTACGGTCTTAGACGTAATGCCCATCGCCTGCATCAGCTGAACGGAATTATTTTTCGTCTCGTTCGTCGTTCCGAAGCAGGGCATCGTATAGCCGAGAATATCCTTTCTGCTCTTTTTCAAAAGATCGAACGCGCGCGCCGTCACAAGCAGCGCGAGTGCGGAATCGAGCCCGCCCGAAACGCCGATCACCGCCGTTTTGGAGCAGGTCGTTTTCAGCCGCCGCGCTAGCGCGTGCGCCTGCATATTCAGAATAAGTTCCGCGCGTTCGGAAAGTTCTTCCTCTTCGGGAACGAAGGGCGTTTGCGAAATCTTACGAAGCGTTAAATCGCCGTCGCCGACAAAGTCGGCGTCCTTCCTGCAATAATCTTGCCCGTTCTGATCGTGAAAAGTATTTATCTTACGGCGTTCGTTCTGTAAGAATCCGACGTCGATTTCCGCAGTGCAGATTTCACCCGAAAAGGGCTCCGCTTCCGCAAGACACACGCCGTTTTCGTAAATAAAATTGTTGCCGGCAAACACCAGATCGGTGGTGCTTTCACTGACTCCCGCGTCCGCATACACATATGCGCATACGCACTTGCCCGACTGCGCGGACAGAAGCGTTTTACGATATTCGCGCTTTCCCACCGTCTCGTTGCTTGCCGAAAGATTGACGATAATATTCGCTTTTGTTACGGCAAGGCGGATCGCGGGAGAGTCGGGCGCCCACAAATCCTCGCATATCTCGCAGGCAACGGATACTTCGCCCTGTTCGAAAATCAAATCGTTTCCGAAATAGACGAACTCGTCGTCCCACAGCGGGATATACATACACTCGTAATCGGAAGGAAGCGCGGAAAACCAGCGCTCCTCGTAAAATTCACCGTAATCGGGAAGATTCGTTTTCGGAACGATTCCCTTTACTTCGCCGTTTGCGACCGCCGCGGCGCAGTTGTAAACCGCGCCCTCTAATTCAAACGGCAAGCCGACGAATACGAGCATTTTGATTTTTTCGGTCGCTAAGGCGATCTCTTTCAATGCCGTAAGGCATCCGTTTAAAAGCGTCTTTTGCAAAAGCAGGTCGCCGCAGGTGTAACCGCATAATGAAAGTTCGGGAAAGACGAGAATTTCCACGCCCGCCTTTGCCTGTTCCTTGATCGTCGCTATGATTTTTTGCGCATTGAACGAAGGATCGGCAACCCGGAGTTCGGGACTTGCCGCCGCCGCTTTTACAAAACCGTATTTCATTTATTTTTCCTCTTCCTCGGAGCCTGCGACTTCGTCGACGGGCGCGCCCTTTGCCGCAATGCGGATCTTTGCTTCGATCTCACTGGCAAGTTCGGGATTGTCTTTGAGGAACTGACGCATCTTCTCTTTGCCGTTGGCGACCTTTTCGCCGTTATAGCTGAACCAGGCGCCGCTCTTTTTGACGACGTCGTACTGCGTGCCGAGGTCGATAAGGCAGCCCTCCTGTGATACGCCCTCGCCGAACATGATGTCGAATTCCGCCTGACGGAAGGGAGGCGCAAGTTTGTTTTTAACGACTTTTGCGCGCGTGCGGTTGCCCGCCGCCCCCTCGGTATCCTTCAAAATTTCCGTCTTTCTTACGTCGATGCGGATCGAAGCGTAGAATTTGAGCGCCTTGCCGCCCGTCGTCACTTCGGGACTGCCGAACATGACGCCCACCTTTTCGCGGAGCTGGTTAATGAACACCACGCAGGTATTGCTCTTGTTCGTAATGCCCGCAAGCTTTCTTAAAGCCTGCGACATCAGACGCGCCTGCGCGCCTACGACCGAATCGCCCACTTCCCCTTCGATCTCCGCCTTGGGCGTAAGCGCCGCAACGGAGTCGACGACGATGATGTCCACCGCCGAGGAACGAACGAGAGAATCGACGATGTTGAGCGCCTGTTCGCCCGTATCCGGTTGGGAAACGTAGAGTTCGTCAAGGTTTACGCCGAGGTGCTTTGCATATACGGGGTCGAGCGCGTGCTCCGCGTCGATAAACGCCGCAATGCCGCCCATCTTCTGCGCCTGCGCGACCGCGTGCAGAGCGACCGTCGTTTTACCCGAAGATTCGGGTCCGTAAATTTCGACGATTCTTCCGCGCGGAAGTCCGCCGATCCCGAGCGCCAGATCAAGGGACAGGCAGCCCGTGGGAATGACCTCGATTTCGGTACTGCCCGCATTGTTGCCGAGCTTCATGATAGAGCCCTTTCCGTAAGCCTTTTCGATCTGCGCAAGCACCGAGTCAAGCGCCTTTAATTTTTCTTCGTTCATATGTATTTCTCCTTAATTTTTTTACTTATTTGATCTCTTCGTAAGCGTGGAAGAGTGCAAAATTGATTGCCGTTTTCGTGACCGTTTCGCGGTTTCCGATCAAGTCGTAACGGAACACGCGAATCCGCGACTTCGTGCCAACCGCGATATAACAGGTGCCCGCAGGCGTTCCCGATCCGTCGGAATCCGGTCCTGCAACGCCCGTCGTCGCGATCGCAAGATCGCAGTTTCCGCCCGTAATCAGTCCCGCCGCCATTTCGTAGGCGGTCTCGTCGGACACCGCGCCCTTATTTTGAATGGTAAATTCGCTCACGCCGAGCCGCGCACGCTTCGCCCTGACGTCGTAAGCGTTGATCCCCTCGTAGAATACCGCGGAAGCCCCCGGCACGGATACGATCGCGCCGCCCACGCCGCCGCCCGTAAAAGACTCCGCCGTAGAAATTTTCATGCGGCGCAGTTTCAGCGCGTCCACGAGCCGCGAAGGCAGCGTTTCGCCGTTGACGGTAAACAGATACTCTCTAAGCTCGCTTGCAAGAACGCGCACCACTTCGTCCGCGATCATTTTGGGGGTTTCGCGGTTATACACCGCTTCGATCCGCGTCAAGCCGTATTCGCCGCGCGCGTGCAGAAAGAGTTTCCCTTCCGCCGCCCGTTCCGCAAAAGAAAGTGCGCGCTGTATGCGCTCGTCGCTTGCGGCGGCAACGCCCAGCACCACGCGGCAGTAGCGTTGGTTTCTTCTTCTGTCAATGCGGGGAACAACTTCCGAAGATACCGTCTTCGCCCCCTCTTCGCCTGCGGGGATCACACCGAAGATATGCTCCCTCGTCTCCTTTAACACCCCTTCGAATTTTCCGCCCGAAACAGGCAGTTCGTCCACCGTCTTTCTTGCAAGATCCGCAAGCACGCCGTCGCATACGATAAAGATTCCGTCGTGATCTTCGGAGAGCCTTGTAATGTGCCCCGATACGGCGCTCGGCGCATCGTAGGGAAGAATGATCGTTTCGTCGAGAAACACACCGCCCGATAAGAACGCGTCCGTAACGCTTTGATAGTCCACCGAGGAGAGCGGATTTTTTTGATTCGTCAATACGATCGCCGCGTATTTCAAGAATTCTCCCCCTCGCCTTCTTCCGTCTTTTCATCTTTGAGCACTTTTTTGTTTTTCACTAAATAGTTCACGCCCGAAACGACCGTAAGAACCGAGCAGAGAACAAAACAGACAAGCCCGATATAGGCGATGATCTCGCCTGCGCGGTAAAGATTTAACAGCATCTCTTCCCGCGCTCCTAAAATAAACTCGTCCCGAACCGCTTCCGCGCCGAGCGCGAGAAAAGTCATGCTTGCAAGCAAAAGCGCGATCGAAACGTCCTGAAATACCGTCTTGATCTTACCGAGCTTATCGGCGGCAAGCACCAAACGCTTCCCCGCCGCGATAATGCGGAAGCCGCTTACGATCAGTTCGCGCGCAAGCACGAGCGCCACGAGGACGCCCGCTACGATGAGTCCGTAAGCGCCGAAAGGATCCACCGTAAACGCCGTCGGAACCGTCAAAAGCACGATCAACGCAGTCGATACAAGCACCTTATCGGCGATCGGGTCGAGAAACTTACCGAGATCCGTCACAAGGTGACGGCTTCTCGCGATGTGCCCGTCGAGCGCATCGGTGAGCGCCGCGCCCAAAAATACGACTGCGGAAGCCAAAAAGCACCAAGGGCTCAAAATTCCGCAATAGAATACCGCGACGAACACGGGGATCATAAAAATTCTTGTCAACGTGATTTTATTGGGTAAATTCATAATTTTACTCCGTTAGTCCGAAACTGCCGTTCCGATCAGATCGTAATCGGCAGCTTCTTCTATTCTAATATGGTATATTTCGCCCTCTTTTGCACGGGGAGAAGTAAAAAATACGTTTCCGTCGATTTCAGGCGCTTGAAAATACGCTCTTCCCGTAAACCCCGTGCCCTCCCCGTTCACCCCGTCGCACACGACGGGGAGCGTTTTGCCGACGAAGGATCGCAGAAAATTTTTCGATACTTCCCGCTGCGCCTCATAGAGTTCACGCTGTCTGCGCTTTTTCACGCCCGCGGGTATCTGCCCCTTCATTTTATAAGCGGGCGTTTCCGGCTCGCGCGAATATGCGAAGATTCCCGCGTTCTCGAACTTCTGCTCCTTTATGAACGAAATCAAAGCTCTGTGTTCCTCTTCCGTTTCAGAGGGGAAACCCGTAATAAAAGTCGTCCTGAGCGCGATCCCGGGTATCTCCCTGCGAAGCCTTTCAAAGAGTTTGCCGTACTCTTCCCGCGTTCCCCTTCTCCCCATGAGTTTGAGAATGCGGTTTTCGCTGTGTTGCAGGGGAATATCAAGGTACTTCAAAATTTTGGGGTTATCGCGGATTTCCGCTATCAAAGCCCCGTCTATCTTTTCCGGATAACAGTATAGCAGACGAATGTGACAGATATTGTCAAGTTTAGAAATTTTTTTGATTAAATTTACAAAATTATTTTGACCTTGATCCTCTCCGTAGCGGGTGGTATCCTGCGCGACGAGAATCAATTCCTCCGTGTCCCCCAACGAGCGCGCCTCTTCGACGAGCTCGTCCATGGGATAAGAGCGGTACTTCCCGCGGATCTTGGGAATCAAACAGTAGGTGCAGAAGTTGGAGCAGCCGTCTGCGATCTTTAAATATTTATAGCGATCGGGCGTGGAAACCACGCGCGGCGACAACACTTCTCCGCAGCGCCCTACGGCATTCACCCGTTCACCGCGATACGCCTGTTCGAGAGCCGGAAAGAGTTCTTTTACGTCGTGAATACCCAAAAAAACGTCCGCCTCGGTGAGCGCGGGGAAGAGCTCCCCGATAAATTTTTCGCTCATGCATCCGCTGACGACGATTTTTTCGAGTCTGCTGTTTCCCCTCGTTCCCGCGGCGGAAATAATTTCGTTGATCCCCTCTTCCCGCGCCGCGTTCAAAAAGGCGCAGGTGTTTACGATAAGCACTTCCGCCTGCGACAAATCGTTTACGATCTCGCAGCCGTTCGCTCTTATTTCGCCCAGAATACGTTCGCCGTCCACGCGGTTCTTATCGCAGCCGAGGCTTATCATGCCGAACTTTTTTTTGAGCATCAGTCAAGGCTCCCGTACTTACTTTCGTATTCTTCTTTTGTAAGCAGTACCGTTCTTGCCTTCGCCTTTCCGTCGAAGGGTGAAACGTAGCCCATGAGTTCCATCCATTCCATGATCTTACCCGCATGGTTATAACCGACGGAGCACTTCCTCTGAATGAGCGAAATGGAAGCCGTACCGAGCCTGACGACGATCCCGAGCGCCTTGATGTACTGTTCGCCGACCTCTGCATCGTCGTCCATATCGTCGCCCGACGACGCGCCCGACTGTCCGGGGTTGTTGATATAGTCGGAAATTTCCGTATCGAAGTACGCCTCGTTGTTCGCCTTGACGTTCGCAACGATCTGTTCCACTTCCTTGGAACTCAAAAACGCGCCCTGCACGCGCTGGCAGTTGAACATACCCTCCGTGCGGAAGAGCATATCGCCGTTGCCGAGAAGTTTTTGCGCGCCCGTTTCGTCGATGATCGTGCGGGAGTCCACTTCCTGAATAACGCGTAGCGCCATACGGGTGGGAAGATTCCCCTTGATTACGCCCGTAATGACGTCGACCGAAGGACGCTGGGTGGAGATAACGAGGTGGATCCCCGCCGCACGCGACTTCTGCGTAAGCCGTTGAATGCGCTCCTCGATGTCCTTCTTTGCAACCGACATAAGGTCGGCAAGCTCGTCAACGACGATCACGATTTTGCACAGTTTCTGTTCGTCCTCGGTAAGGTTTGCGTTGTATTCGTCGATATTGCGCGCAAGCACGCCCGAACGCGTCTTTTGCTGGAAGAGAGCGTATCTGCGTTCCATTTCTTTGATCGCCCAATTCAGCGCAGTGACCGCCTTTTGCGCATCCGAAATGATTTCGTTGATCATAAGGTGCGGAAGCCCCTCGTAAATGGTGAACTCGCCCTTGGGATCGATCAGGATAAGGCGCAGATCCTCGGGAGAATATTTGCAGATGAGGCTTATGAGCATGGAGTGCAGGCATACACTCTTGCCCGAACCCGTCGTTCCCGCAACAAGGAGCTGCTTCATCTTGACGATATTGCCGATCACGGGTTTTCCCTCGACATCCTTTCCGATGACGAACATCAGGGAACCCGGTTTGGAATTGACGTATTCGGGCGCGTAAAGGAGCGATCGCAATCCTACGGTCGCGCTCGTCGCGTTGGGCACGTCGACGGAGACCGTTCCGTTTGCACGGTTCGCGTAGACGTTTACGCCGTCGCTCGCATGCAGACGCATTGCGATTTCCTCGTCGCGCTTGACAACGGTGTTGACGGATACGTTCCCGGGAATCGCAAGATCGTAGCGCGTGACGGTTGCGCCGCAAGTCACTTTTACGACCTCTGCGTCGATCTTAAATCCGGCAAGGCACTCTTCGATCGCCTGAGAATTGCGGTTGATCTCCTCCTGCGGAACCATGACGGAATCGTTATAATCTCTGAACAGCGAATAATCGGGTGCGACGTACTGTCTGTAAATGTGCCGCTTGGGTTCGGGTGCGGGAGCCGCCTCTGCCGAAGCAGGCGCAATGCGTTCCTCTCTCTCCCGTCTTGTATATTCTGTAACCGTGCGCGTGCGCTGCGGCGGAGGCGGCGCCGAAACGCTTTCGTCCCTTCTGAAATCGCCGCTGTCGCTTTCATCATCGTCGTCGAAGAGATCCGCCGCACTCCGTCTGTCTCCCCTCGAAAACTCTTCGCCGCGGGAGAAACCGCGCGTTTCGTCAGGCGCTGCGGGCTTCTCCTCTTCGCGGGGGAAGCTGCGCGTCTCTTCGCGCGCAATCGGTCTTTCTTCGCGCAAAAAGCTCCGACCCTCGTCGCGCGTAACGGGCTTTTCCTCTTCACGGAGTCCTCTGCCCTCGTTGAATTCGGGGGAAGAGAAGGCACGCTCCGAGCGGGAAGCACGGAAGTCGTCGTCGGATTCGATCCCGCGGGGGAACGTCGTGCGGTCCTCGCCCACGGAGCGCCCGAACAGCGAACGGATAGACGACTCGCTGTTGTAGTCGACGGCAGGCTCCTCCTGGGGTTCTTCCTTCAAACTCTCCCTTGCCGTCCGCGCAAAAATGTCCTGCGCGGGCGCATCCTCTGCGGAAACATTCCTCACAGGCTCATATGCGGGAGCTTCGGGTTCGGGAATAAAATTATTGCTCTTAGGTTCTTCTTTCGCCCCGTTATCGTCGCAAACGTTCGGCACGGAAGAAAATTCCTCGTTATAGGGAACGTCGCGGTCGTAGCAATTACGGCGAGCGGGTTCGGGCTTCTGCGGTTCGGCGCGGTAAGAGGGAGTCTGCGAATAGGAAACGTCGTTTACGGAAGAATAAGTGTAGCCGTTCGAAGCCGCGGGCTTATCTTCGCTGATACGCCGCGGCATAGGCTCCGTCCCCGTCTCCGCCGCAGCGGTATAACGGGAAGAATAGGACTCGGCTGTATTCGCACTGCCGCTCACCGCATTCGCGCGGGGCTCTTCCCGATAAAGCGACGAGGAGCGTTCGCGTGAATTAAAATAAGAATCGTGACTGAATATAAGATTGTTTCTGTAAATTTCCTGAGGATCTGCTCCGAAGAGAATCTCCTTGCTTCTGTCCTTATCGCTCTTATGCTCCGTCGGCTCCTTAGCGGCAAACAAGGATCTCGTTGCGGCAGAGCTTGCCCTTTCGGGTCTTACTTGCGGCGTTTGGCGCAGAGACTCCTGCTGCGAAGGAATGCGGCGCACGGGAGGCGCCAAATCTTCGAACGTGGCGGCAGAGGACTTCCGCCCTTCCTCGGGAAATTCCTCATTGGGATCGAAACCCTGTTTTTTCTCCTTTCTGCTCCTTACGAAACGCACGCCCTTTATGTAATTGCGGAGGGGCGTTTTAAGAAGGATCAGGATCACGGAAACAAGGGTCAGCGCAACAAATACGACGTACGCGCCTGCGGGAGATAGAAGCGCGCGGATCGGATAAGCGATAAAGCCCAACACGACGCCGCCGCCCGTCCCCTCCGCCGCGCTGCTCCCTGCGGCGTTCCAACAGCCGGAAAGATAATTACCGTAGCCGTTTCCGTAGAATTTTTCCGAAGTCGCGATCTGCACGATTAAAAATACGGAAATCAATAAAAATGCAACGCGGAGCTTCCATCTCCAAGAGATTTTCCCTTTGCCGAATACAAGAACAAAGGATTGATATACCATATAGAGCAAAAGCGGATAAGTCAGAAACCCGAAAATACCGAGGCAGAACGCCGTGATCGCCACGCCAATCTCCCCGAAGAGGTACTCACCCGTTACGCATATAAAAAACATGACGGCGGAAAACAGCAGGAGCGTCATTCCCACCGTTTCGCGCGTCATTACCGACGCTCTGCTTTTTTCTTTCTTTTCCTTTTTCTCGTCCCGTCCAAAACCGTTCAAAACATTTTCTCCGTTGACATTCTTTTTCGCCGACAGCTTATTTTTCGGCTAATACCCGATAATAATCTAAATTACATTATATCATTTTCGTTCCGATATTTCAACGATATTACAAGAAGTTTTTGAATTTTTTACAAAGAATTTTGAAAAATCGAAACCCCCCTTGCAATGTTTTGCAAGGGGGGTTTTATCATCTTGTCAAGATTACCAAATCGTCTCCGTCCGTCTCTTTGAAATGCACCTTTATGATCTCTTCCGAAGAGGTCGGGATCGTCTTTCCCGCACTGTCGGGTCGGAAAGGAAGCTCCCTGTGCCCGCGGTCGATGAGTGTATAAAGCCGCACGGTTCGGGGCGTTCCTAGTTCGAGCAGCGCCGAAACAGCCGCCCGCGCCGTTCTGCCCGTGTACATAATATCGTCGATAAGCGCAACGCTCTTCCCTTCAAGGGAAAAATCGATTTCACTGCCCGAAAATTCCGCCTCCCGCTCATGTTCCGAAAGGTCGTCGCGGTGACGGGCAATGTCGAGCGTGCCGAGCGGAAGGGTCACGCCCTCGATACGCTCGATTTCGCGCCTCATCTTTTTTGCCAGGATCACGCCGCGCGGACGGATCCCAACCAAAACGAGATCGTCAGCACCCTTGTTTTTTTCGATAATCTCCATTGAAAGGCGCATCACGGTGCGGCGCATTTCTTCACGGTCGAGCACGATCATATTCTTTCCTCCTTTCTCAGTAAATCAAGCACTCTTTCAAAATAATCGGGAAGCGGCGAGGAAAAACTCATCACTTCCCCCGTCGTGGGGTGGACAAGCGTAAGCCTGAATGCGTGAAGCAACTGTCCTTCCAAGTGGAACCGCTGTTTCTGATAGCCGTACAGTTTATCGCCGACGACGGGGTGCAAAAGATATTTTGCATGCACTCTGATTTGATGCGTACGCCCCGTCTTTAAGTTAAAACGGACGAGCGTGTGATTTTTGAACCGTTCTTCCGCAAACCACTCCGTCTCTGCGCACCGCCCTTTTCCCGCGGGCAGGACCGCCATTTTCAAGCGATCCTTCGTATCCCTTCCGATCTGCGTTACGATGCGTCCTTCGTCCTCTTTGAGAACGCCTTCCAAAAGCGCCAGATATTCGCGTTTACAGCTCTTTTCGGCAATCTGCTTCGACAAAGAGAGGTGCGCCGCGTCGTTCTTTGCAACGACGAGAAGCCCCGAAGTATCTTTATCCAGACGGTGCACGATCCCCGGACGGATCTTCCCGTTGATGGAGCTGAGCGATTCCAGATTATAGAGAAGCGCGTTGACGAGAGTGCCCCGCGTATTGCCCGCACCCGCGTGTACGGTCATGCCCTGCGCTTTGTCGACGATCGCAAAGTCCCCGTCCTCGTAGACGATCTTAACGGGTATATTTTCGGGCTCGGCCCCGATGGGTTCGGGATCGGGAAGAACGACTTTTACGGTATCGCCCGCCTTTGCGCTCTGCCCCGCTTTTACGTCCTTTCCGTTGACGAAGAGCAGCCCCTTCTCCGCAAGCTTTTTCACTGCCGAGCGGGTAAGCCCCGTCCCTTCGCTGACAAAGACGTCAATACGGGGACAGGCGTTTTCAAGCGTAAACAGTTTTTCAGTCATGACGGTTTTTCTTTTTTTCTTCCTTTTCCGCTTCGAGAAGTTTCGCCTCCTCCCGCCAACTCTTTTTGAGAGGGAACATACTTGAAGAACCGATAAAGAGAATGATAAACACCAACGCGACCGCGCCGACGGTTATATAGAAATCGGCAGGGTTGCATACGCCGAAGTGCAGGGGCGATATATCGAGAAAATCGCGCACATGTCCGAAATACAGTCTGTCGATAAGATTACCGATCGCGCCCGCCTCGATGATCGCAAGGCACATCTGCGCAGGCGGATTCTTTTTGAAGAGCGTAAAAAAGAGCACTGCAATTCCGATGATCATGAACACCGTAAGGATCGTGATAATAACCATTGCCGTATAGTTCTGCGCAAATAGGCTAAACGCCATACCGGGGTTTTCCGCATACGTCAGTTTAATGATCCCGAGAAAATAATCGCTCTGGTTTATCTGACTTGCTTCCGCCGCCGCCTTCGTGATCTGATCGACGAAGAGAAGAACGAGAAACACGATCCCGGCGATCGCGGCGAACAGCTTCTGTTGATCCGTCAAACGGAATTTGCTTTTTTTCATGATTTATCACCCATAAGTCCGAGCTCGCGGCACAGCTTTTCTAAATCGAGCGGTTCTTTGGGCATAAGCACATCATCCATATTAAACCCGCTGTCGCTCTCGTACTTCATTTGCAGTTTTTCGAAGAGCGCGTCGCAGAAGGCGTTAAAGTCCTTGACTTCCGCCTCGTCGGGATACTTTGCGTTGAGCCTTACCAAAAGCGTGCGGCACTGCTCGGAAAGGAGCGCAAGCTCCCGCGATTTGTTTTCCGCCTCCGCCTCGACCGTCTTTTTGATTTCTTCGCCCGCTTTTTCCGCGTCGACGAGCGCGTCTGCAACGCCCTCCCGCTCTTTTTCGAGTTGGGCAAGACGGGCGCGGAGATTTCTGTTCTCTTCTTTGATCTCCTCGTAAGCGCCTCTTATCATGCGGACGACGTCGTCGTATTCTTCTCTGAGTTTGCGTATAAGGGTCTTGACTTCCTTCTCTTTATACCGCTTAAACACTGCCGTTTTCCTCTTCGATCTCTTCGATCAATTCTTTCTTTAACGCTGAGAGCGCAGGCGAAAGATTTACCTTATAGATATGCGGCATATCGAGCCGCTTATATTCTTCGCGAAAGCGGGCGAGTTCCTCCTCGCAGTACTTTCGGTTTTCGTCAACGGTATAACGTGGCTTCACGCGCTTTCCCCCTACGAACAGGGGCTGTAACAGCCGCTTCAATCGGAAATTGCCTTCGTATTTCTTTTTGCTTCCCGAAATCGCAATCGCCGCTTTTTCATCGACCTTCTCTCCCGCGCGGGCGAGATAATCGAAGAGCGCATAGCCCGTCTCTTTATCGTAAATTCTGTACGCCTCTTTGCAGGCGGGATCGGTGGTCTTAGCCTCGGTATTTGAAAGTTTGAGCTTGGGAATTTCTTCACCGTTTTCAAATACGGCGCAAAGCTTGTATACGCCGCCGAGCGAAGGGAGCTGAGCGCTTGTGATCAGCTTCGTCCCCACGCCCCAGCTGTCGATCTTTGCGTTTTGCTCTTTGAGAGAGCGGATAGTGTATTCGTCGAGATCGCCCGAAGCGCAAATCTTCACTTCCTGCAAGCCTGCCCGATCGAGCATCTTCCTCGCCTCCTTTGAAAGGTAAGCAAGATCTCCCGAATCGATCCTGATCCCCTTGGGCGAATGCCCCTCTTCTCTGAGTCTTAAAAACACTTCGATTGCATTGGGAACGCCGCTCAAAAGGGTATCGTAGGTATCGACGAGAAGCACGCAATCGTCGGGATAGGTCTGCGCGTACGCCTCAAACGCCTCTTTCTCGCCCGCAAAATTCATGACCCAGCTGTGCGCCATCGTGCCCGAAACAGACAGTGAAAACAGCTTGCCCGCATACACATTCGAAGTCGAAGCGCATCCGCCGATAATCGCCGCGCGCGCACCGTACACGCCCGCGTCCGCGCCTTGCGCGCGCCTGAGCCCGAATTCCATAACGGGATCGCCCTTTGCCTCGCGCACGATCTTAGAAGCCTTAGTGGCGATCAGCGTTTCGTGATTGATAAAATTCAGAAGAGCCGTTTCGACGATCTGCGCTTCGAACAGGGGCGCGCGCACCGTCAAAATGGGTTCGTTAGGGAACACGATCTCCCCTTCGCGCACCGCCTTGACCGTACCCGTAAATTTAAAATTTTTCAGGTATTTCAAAAACCCCTCGGAGAAAAGGCGGAGCGAGGAGAGATAGGCGATATCTTCCTTGTCGAAGCGCAGATTTTCAAGATACTGCGCCGCCTCCTCCATGCCCGCCGCGACCGAATATGAAATCAATTCGTTCGGGCGGAAAAAGAGATCGAACGCCGCCTCGCGTTCATGAATCCCTTTATCGAAATATCCCTGTCCCATCGTTAGTTCGTACAGGTCGGTCAAAAGTGAAAAATTCCTCATTCCTGATTCCCGTTTCCGTCGTCGTTATCTTCATCGGGTCGTTTACCGGGCGTTTCTTCAGTAAAAGTTTCGGGTTTTTCCGCTTTCTTTTTTTTGCGTTCTTCTTTGGGCGGACGGGGCGGATAATTGCCCCCGAACATATTGATTTTACTGAAATAGGGCTTGTCCTTTTTATAGGGCGTTAAATAATCTGTAATGCCGCAGGGGTCGCCCCTCCTGCTTCCGACAAAACTCCCCTCTTTGAGAAAGTTCCATATCATAAGCGCCATACACGCCGCGATCCCCAAGCCCACCATCAGGATAGAGAACACGAGCGACCAGGGCACGCCGCCTTTATTGAGAATAAATTCGGGATCTCTCAAAGGCTCCATGATCGTGCGCACCGCGCCGTACCATACAAAGTAAAGACAGGTCGCAAGTCCGTTGGGCTTCTTTTTGCGGAACCACATGAACGTAAAAAGAAGCGCCCAGCCGATCAAATTCCACAGCATTTCATAAAAGAAAAAAGCATAATGCCAAGTAGCGTTCGGATCGGAGAACGCCTGCACGCCCGAAAGCCCGTTGACGATAGGCACGGCAAACGGAAACCACTTCATGGTCTCCGGATTGCTTATGACGCCGCCGTATACCTCTGCATTGAAGAAGTTTCCCCATCTTCCCATTGCCTGCGCAATCAGAATATTGATAACGACGCAGTCCGCCGCCCGCAGGAAATTGACCTTCTTGATAAGGCATACCGCAAGCCCTGCGCCCACGCCTGCGATCACGCCGCCCGTAATGGACATACCGCCGCTTCGAAATTCGAAGAAACGCCTGATTCCCAAGTCCTCGTCGGTCAGACAGGAGAATAGCCTTGCGCCCACGATCGCCGTGGGAATGCACACGATGAACAGCAAAAAGATAAAGTCGGGCGACATATTGCGCCGCTTCATAAGAAGCGCGGAGAGCGTTGCGGCAACCAGCATGCCTGCAACGATACAGAGGGCGTAATAATAGATTTCCAGACCGAAGATATAGAGTCCGCGCCCGTCGGGAGCAATTCCGAAAAGCGGATTTTTTGCAAGCAGAGATAACGCCATAGCCGTCCCCTAATAATTAACTGACTATATTATATCACCCGAATAAAAGAAAAGTCAACCCCGCAGAGTTGACTTGCACGATTTTTTTATGAAATCTTGCAGAGAACATTCGACGTTATTCGAGCCGAAGTTTCAAAGGTTTTATCGCTTTTAATGTGGGAATGATCGCAAAGAGAAGCGCGTAGTTCACGACGCTGTTCCAAATCTGCCCGAAAATAAAGAAGCGGATCACAAGATAGAAACCGAAGGTCTGTTGCCCTCCGAAATGCTCTTCAAACGCCGCCAAAACGTTTTTTGGCATATATAGATCCAAGCCGATGTAATACATTCCCGTGCTGTTTATCACCACCGAACAGATGAAGAGCGTAGAAACGCATATGATGGTGAGCTTTACGTAAATACTGCCCTTAAAACGCATGGGGATATACATCACAAGCCCCGCGATGAGTGCCATCGTAGCGCAGGAGAGTGCGACCCACCAATAATACGGATAGCCCATACTGTTCATAAGATACCCGATTCCGTCGCCCAAAAATACCGCCGCCGCCCCGAAAAGCGGTCCTATCATCATTCCCGCGAGCACGGAGGACAGGATCGTAAAGGAGAACTGCACGGACGCAAATTTGATTTCGAATGTGTTCGTAACGATACACAGCGCGGCAAGCACGGCGATATACGCGATTTTCTTTGCCGCCGTTTTATCGGCGAGCATATCCGAAAAGAGAAATCTCTTCCATGCGGAAGTGTGCACTTTTTCTTCTGTTTGCATTTGAGACATAATAAAAAAACCTCCCTAATGAGAGGTCCGCTTAAAAGCTGCGCATGAAAAAATTTACGCATCGAGCGGACGCGCTTCGGCACCGCAGGAAAATTCCTTTCGTTTGCGGACAACGTCCCGTTCCGCAACACTTAACGCGCCTCAGCTACTCTACGATATTATTATAACGCATTTGAAAAAGAAACGCAAGTAATTTACATACTTTTCCGAAAAAAATAAAATACTTTGATTATGGTACTCGTTACGATAAGAACGGCAATCATATTTATCGTTCTACTGATCATCATGCGCCTTATGGGGAAGCGACAAATCGGCGAAATGCAGCCATTCGAGCTCGTGATCACTCTTCTGATTGCAGAACTCGCCTGCATTCCCATGGCGGACGTTTCCATACCCCTTCTATACGGGATCATTTCCGTCGTTACGATTTTCGTTCTGCACGAGATCATGACCCTTTTGGATTTAAAGCTCAAACCGCTCAAATCGCTCATCAGCGGAAAACCCAGCGTCGTGGTAAACAAAAACGGAATCGACGACTATCAGTTAAAGCGCAACAACCTAGACGTTTCCGACCTCATCGAATCGCTTCGCACGGCGGGCTATTTTTCGCTCGACGCGGTGGACTACGCATTGTACGAGGCGAACGGCACTTTTTCCGCACTGCCCAATCAGAACTACGAACAAATGCAGACTTCCCTGCCCCTCGTCATCATCGATAACGGAAAATACGATCAAAAGAACCTTAAAATTACGGGACTCAAACAATCTTATTTCGACGAAATTTTAAAAGAGCAAAACATCAAAAGTCCGAAAGAGGTGCTTGTCTTAACGGCTGACGGAACGGGAAAAATTTATCTTCAAGTCAAAAAACGCAAATTTTCCACCTTCAACGTGGAATATCCGGAGGGGAAAGTATGGTAAAGTCCCTTACGGCAATTTTCGTGTCACTTGCGCTCCTTTTGGGCGCGGGGCTCTTCGAATGGTTCTACGTGGAGGATCAGTTTTCCTCCTTCGGGGAAGAGGTCGAAACGCTCGTTCTCAAAACGCAGGCGGAAGAGGCGAACATCGAGGACGCGAAAGCCGTGCAGGTCTCATGGGACAAACGCAAAGACCGCCTTCATATTTGGATCCCGCATAACGACATCGCCCGTCTGGACGAACACCTTGCCGAAGCGGTGCGCCTGATCGGCGAAAAGGAATATTCGCTTGCAAGCTCAAAGCTCGAAATCGTTCTGCATATGTCGAAGTGCCTTCCGGGGACCTACCGCCCCGAAATCGGAAACGTTTTATAACTCTTCCGCCCGCATGATTTTAAAACGACATAACAAAGGGAACCGCGCTTTATGCGCGGCCCCCTTTATATGATTTATTTATTCCGAAACTTCGGGGCGCGTTACGCTCTGCCCGCCGTAAGTAAAGTAAAGCAACCATTCATTTGCTATATCCTCTTTTTCTCCAATAATCTCATCTTCTTCGTTATATACAAATTCTGTCTGATAATATTTAATCGCCTTTAACTTCCCTTCCGCAAATTTAACAATCAACTTTTGTTCAAAGATATAATCCTCATACTCATTCTTCTCTTCCTTAGCCAGGATATAACCCTTTTCTTCCGTGCTGTATGTAAAATCGGAGTATCCGCCCAAATCGGGTATAACGGTAGAGGCAAAATAATCAATCAAATAAAACGCCAACATATCTTCCACTACCTCCGTGCCAACGACCCATTCGTTTCCCGTCTCTTCGCTTTTTTCCAAATACTCCCCGATTGCGCTGTCGTAGTAGTGGTAAGAAGAAACTACATTTCCTACTGGGGAATTGCCAATGATAGGCACATAATCGAATGACGTATAATCTTTATTATCGGCATGAATATATTGTATCGCTGTTGTGTATCCGGAATCGTCGTGCTCTCTTTCAATCGTCGTTTGAACAAAATCGATCTTATAATTCCGATACGCGTCGGACTCCTTGTTCCATACCGCGTTCCAAACTTCTTCCGTCACCTCTTCGCCCCTAAGCGCGTCGATTTTTTTGCGGACGTCGGTCTCCCCTTCTCCGCACGCCGCAAAACCGAAGCACATTGCGCCCGCAAGCATAATGCTTGCCGCTGTTGAAATTACCGCTCTTTTTTTCATTTTTTTTGTCTCCTTTTTTTCAATACCGCCATTATACCCCCCCCCATTATATTTTCGTCAAATGTTTTATCATGCATTTTTCAAATTTTTTTACTCTTTCCGCTTAAAACGTTGTAAACCGTCATATTCTGCACATACTGACGGTATGAAAAAATCAAAGAAAAAAACAAACAAAAAAAGCGCGGACAACCTTCGTTATCCGCACAATCCGCACTACTCTATGATTTATCCCAGCTCCCAAAAACGGGACGACGAGGATATTACGACGAGCAACGAATCTTAAAATCAATGCGCGGGCACACATATGCCCGCGCATTGATTTTAACCCGATTTCACTTCTTTTAACGTCTTGGAAAAAATTTTCGCCTTTTCGTCGGTCATGGGCTTTTCGGCAGGCTTCACGTTGTAATATCCGCGCGCGAGCATCTGTTCGAAAATCGAAAACTGCGTATCCGCGCTCGACGCGTAATTCTTTAAAATTTCTTTGCGAAAGGGCTTGCTGCTCCCCTCTATGACCGCCGTCGAATAGTACGACATCAAAATTTTTTCCGCCTCTAACATATCCTGAAGGGCGTCTTTTTCGTTGAGCGTGGTATCTTTTTTAGAAAGCTTCATTTACTTTTTCCCTCCTATCAGCGTGTATAACGCCGAAAACCGCTCTGCGTGCGCGGCGGCGATCCGTTCCATTTCCTGCGCAAGCGAAACGTCCGTGAGCGTGCGCGCGTAAACCCTTGCCTTTTTGCAGGCGATCTCTTCTCCCGTTAAGATATGCGAAAGCACGTCTAAGTCCTTCGCGGTCAGATTGTTCATAAAAAACCTCCTCCGTCCTGTTATAGACGAAGGAGGAAATTTTTATACCTTTTCGTTCCCGTGCCTGCAAAGACCGTTCAAGGTGCAGTTCTTGCAATCGGGCTTTTGCGAATGGCAGACCCTGCGCCCGTGCCAGATCAGGTAGTGGTGCGCCTTGGACCATAATTCGCGCGGAATGACTTTTTTCAAGTCCTCTTCCACCTTTTCGGGCGTATTGGATTGTGCCAGCCCCAAACGGCGGGAAACGCGGAATACATGCGTATCCACCGCGATCGCGTCGCCCCCGAACGCCACTGCATAAACGACGTTCGCCGTCTTTTGCCCCACGCCCGCAAGCGTTTTTAATTGATCGAAGCCGGACGGCACTTCGCCCCCGAACTTTTCCAAAATATCGTGCGAAGCGGATAAGATGTGCGCCGCCTTGTTACGATAAAATCCGCAGGAGAAGATGTATCTTTCCAATTCCTCCTGACTGAGCGTTATCATGCTTTGGGGCGTATTGTAATTTTCAAACAAAACTTCCGTGACCTTGTTCACGCGCTCATCCGTACACTGCGCGGAGAGAATGACGGCGACCAAGAGTTCATACGGCGACTTGAAGTGCAGAGCGGGCTTCGCGTCGGGATACAGCCGTTCGAGTTCTTTAAGTATTTCTTCCGTTTGCATATCCCGATTATAACGCATTATCGCAAATATTTCAAGTGATTTTGTCCCCGTCTTTATCGGACTTCCCGTCCGCGCACCACCCGGCACGATCGCCCGTGTTGTAAAAAACCCCGCATTTGGAAAATGCGGGGTTTTTAAAGATAACCGTAGCCGAAGCCTGTTTTTTTCATAAAGCCCGCAAAGGAGCCGTAGCGCTTTTGCGCAAACACGTTCCTTGCGCGGGGCAAAAACACTTCCTCGAACCGCGCGGAAAGTCCGCAGCCCACTCCCGCCTCTTTGGGGGTAGCCATAGCGGACGCGGGAACGCCGTTTGCACGCAACAAAGCTATAAATGAGAGCGTCTCCGACCTCGACTTAAAAACCGCAAGCACCGTCATAAAAATCCCCTACCTTCGTATAATAAAACATGATTTATTTGGATAATGCCGCAACGGGCGGCTTTAAACCCGTTTCCGTACAGAACGCCGTAGCCGCTTCGTTAAAGCTATGCGCCAACGCGGGGCGAAGCGGACACCGCCTCTCCGTCGCGCTTGCAGAGCGCGTTTACGCCTGCCGAAGCCTTTTGAACGACCTGTTCCAAGGCTACGGCGCGGAACGCGTCGTATTCACAAAAAGCTGTACCGAGGGGCTGAATCTTGCGCTTCTCGGCGTGCTCGACGAGGGCGACCACGTCGTCACGACCGCGCTCGAACACAACTCCGTACTGCGCCCTTTGGAGTATTTAAAGCGCAGGGGCGTGATCACCTATTCCGTCGCCCCTCTCGACGACGGCGCCGTCAACCCCGAAAAAGTCGCCTCGCTCGTAACGGAAAAGACGCGGCTTGTCGCCGTGACTTCCGCTTCGAACGTAACGGGGACTACCCCCGATTTAAAAAAGATCCGTTCGCTTCTGCCCGAACGCGTGCTCCTTCTCGTCGACGGCGCACAGGGCGGCGGTCACATTCGTATTCGTATGCAGGATACGGGGATCGATCTGCTTTCCCTTGCGGGACATAAGGGATTAAACGCCGTTCAGGGCGCGAGCGCATTCCTCTTTTCCGACCGCGTAAATCCCCGTCCGCTCATTATGGGCGGCACGGGCAGCGAGAGCATGAACCTGGGAATGCCCGAATATTACCCCGATCGCTTGGAGAGCGGAACGCTTGCCTATCCCGCGGTCGTTTCCCTGTTCGAAGGGGCGTTGACCGTAAAATCGGAACTCGATTCCAACGCCGAAAAGCTCTTTAAAATCACCGAAGCGGTCGGCGGAGAAATACAAAAGCTCCCCCGCTTCCGCGTGTACTCAAAACCCAATCCGTGCGGAATCGTTTCGTTTGCGCACGAAAATATGCCCTCGGAAGAGGTCGCGACCCTCCTTTCGGAAAAGTACGACATCGCCGTGCGGGGCGGTCTCCACTGCGCCGCGCTTGCGCACGAGGCGCTCGGCACCGCTCCCGCAGGACTTGTGCGCGCTTCTTTCTCGCCCTATCAGTCCCTTCGGGAAGGCGCGGCTCTGATAAGAGCCTTACATCGACTTTAAGCGTTCCACGATCTTTTGAAGTTTTTTACGCTTTGCGCCGTCGAGCATGGGCGAAATCTGCTTATAAAACGCGTCGATTTCCGCGTTCGTAAGCGTGCCCTTCTTCTTCCCCTCGGCGGCGCGGGCAAAAATTTCGCCTACGAGTTCGTTTTCGTTTCTTCCGTTATAGCGCGCGGCGGCAGCCGTCGCTTCTTTCATAAAATCGTCTTTTGCGCTTCCCGAATCATTCTTCCCGCCGTTAAAATTTGCAAAATCACCCATAACCACCTCACGTTCTATACTATGCGGCAATTCTCTGCATTGCTACGCGGCGTTAAGCGCAAATCGGCGTTTATGCAATCATCTTTTGCTTACGGCATATAATAAAACACAATGGAGACTTTGATTCTTTTGCTTTTACTCACACTCTCCGATAAAAACGGTAACATGAAAGAAACGCTCAATCGCTTCCTGTGCTTCTATAAGGAAAACCGCGAACTCATTCAAATCATTGCAAATATGTTCGGCGATTCCAAGGGCGGAGAGAACGCGCAAAACGGCGTTTCTGAAAAGCCCGAAGAACAAAAAGAAAACCGACCCCGCGAGGAGGTCGGCAATCTGAATATTTTGGAAGAATATCTTCGCCGCGCGAACGCTTAAACCGTTTCGGGCGGTGTGTTTTGCTTGTTCTCAATGAGTTCGACCGCCCTTTGCAGGAACGAATCGGCTTCGTCCGGAAGAAGCGCGGAAGGAATCGCGACCGCGCCGTCTTGCGGCGTTACGCCGACGTCGTGAATGGTCTTATTGCTCTTCGGCCAGAAAATCTCGGCGGAAGTAAGTTTAAGCGTATTGCCGTACTTATCTTCGAAGTGGGTCTGCATAATGCCCTTGCCGTAGCTCTTTGCAACGCCGTTCTCGTTCTCGCGCAGGTAAATATCGGAATAATCGATCGTTTTATAGTCGATGAGGGCGCCGATGAGGCATTCCGAAGCGGAAGCGGTGTATTCGTCCGCAAGCACGCTGATATGCGAATCGTCTACGAAATAATCTTTATATAAGCTCTTCCGTGCGGAATAGCTGACCGTTGCGCCGTCTTTGAACTTTGCATAGGCGACTTTTTGCGCGCCCGAACCCGACGTTTCCTTTAAAAGACACGCCGCGATCTCCACGAATACGTCCATATATCCGCCGCCGTTCCCCCTCAGATCGAGGATCAGATGCTTGCGCCCGCTCTCCTTCATTTTATTCAAGCATTCTTTGAATTCCGCCGCCGCGGTACCCGTGAACTGCGTAAGCGCGATATACGCGGTGTGATCGTCGAGTTCGAGATTTTCCGCTCCCATGGGGGACGAAGGAGAAAGCTCCAATTTATTATTTTGATTCGGGCGGAAGCAATAAGTGCCGCTGCTGTCGCGATAGTAACAGTAGGTTGCGTTGTATTCCGTCATCGTAACGGAATACACTTTTGTATTTTGTGTAACCTCTTTCTCGAAACCTGCCTGTATATGGATCGTGACTCTGTTATTTTCGTCGGGCTTCAATTTGTTGACGAATGCGAAGAAATCGCTCGACGAGCCGGAAACCATTTCATCTGCGTTATCGCTTGCGCCGTATTTGAGAATATACATTCCGCGCCGCAATCCCGCATGATCGGCGGGAGAATTGCCCACGACCTGATAAACGCGCATAGGATTGAATTTTCGGGTGAGCGAAATGCCCGCGCCGCGCTCTCCGTTTACAACCTTGTAAGCGGTCTCCGGCTCCTTTTCGCCTTCGCCGCACTTGACGTAATATTCCTCGTTATTATCGAGGTTTGCGACGAACGAAAAATAGTCCTCCGCCGTGCCTGCTTTCATAGTATCTTCCGTCTTTCCGAACTTCCAGAAGCGCATACCGTGCGTGATCCCCTGTTCCGCCGCGGAAGATCCTGCTATGACGTCGTACACCTCCAAATAGCTCTCTTCGCCGTAAACGGAAAAACCCGCGTCTCTGTTTACCCCGTCGCGTTCGGATTCGACCGTCTCGTACTCCGTATTGGTGTAATAAGTCGAATAGCGGTCGAAACTGAACGCCGCAAACAGACTTTCGTAAAGCTTGTCTTTGTCGACGTCCTTATAATAATTTTTCTGCGCGGTATCGATCGCCCACAGCAGCGACTGTTTATACTTGCCGAGCGCGCCCCATCTGCCGAACCAGCCCGCAATAAACCCGACTGCGGCAAGGATCGCCGCAAGCAGTATGCTTAAAACGCACCGCTCGACTCTCTTGATCTTCTTCGCTTTTTCGGGCGAAAGCGTCTTTTTTTCCTGTTCATTCTCATCCATGTTCGTTCCCATCCTTTTATAATTTTATTAACTTATATAAAATCGAAATTACGCGGAACGTGACCGCGTCCGAAAAATCCTTTAAGTCGAGCCCCGTAATCCGCTTGATTTTATCGAGGCGGTACATGAGCGTGTTGCGGTGTAGAAAAAGCGTGCGGCTCGTTTCGGAAAGATTCAGATCGTTTTCCAAAAACCGTTCCGCCGTGATCGCAAGATCGGGATCGGTAAAGACTTCCGCCGCATTCGAAATACGGAACTGCGCCGCGTACTCTTTGATCCGCGTTTCGGGCAAGTCCTGCAACATTGTCACGAGCAGATATTCGCGGTAGGAATGCACTTCCCCTTTGGAATGGAAAATTTCCGAAAGTTTTACCGCCGTGACCGCCTGCGTATAGGATGATGCAATTTCAGAAAATGAATTCACTCCGCACCCGACTCCCACGCTCGCCCTGATCCCGAGTTCCTCGTAGAGCGACTGAAAGATGAACTGCGCGAATTCGGCGGGCGATTCCTCATCGGAAGAAAATTTTACGATCGCAATGCGGCTCTTATCCATCCTGACTGCGCGATCGACCCCGCCCTCGATACAGCGTTCGACGTGCTTGAACGCCTCGTCGCATCTTCTGTCCGGCACGACGTCCACTGCAAAGCATTTTCCGTCCGCAAGATTGTTCTTGGCGATATAACGGAACGCTTCCCATCCGCCTCCCTCGCCGAGAAGGATATTTTTAAGGGAGTCTTCGCTTCCCCGCTCTTTTTTTGCGGAACCCGAAATAAGGTACCGTACAAGCTTGATTTTATTTTCCGCTTCTTGACCTTTGCCGCGGATATACACGCTCGTCTCCTCGCCGCGATAGCTGAGCGGAAAAGCCGTTTCGTCGCCTCCGAGAGGAGTAAAACTTAATTCCGTGCCCGTTTCTTTGAGAATATCCTCGAATATTCCTTTCAGTTGTGAAAGCGAATCGGCGTTCATTTTTATTCCCCGCATTCTGTGCGCGCACGCGCGTGCATACATTAATAGCGTTTAGCTTAATTCAGTATAACATAACCTTCCCGAAAAGACAAGTATTTTCCGTTCGGGAGCAATTATTATACGAAATTTTCACATACAGGCGCGGTAAAAACCGAAAAATGCATAAAATAGTATAGAAATGCAACTCAAATAGGGCTTGCCTGTTGAATTTTTCTTTGAAAGCGTTGACATTGCTGGTTTTGAGTGATATAATAGACTAGATTCAATGTAGAGTTACAGTTACTACTGTAAGTACAAACACTTAAAATTTTTGGAGTTACTTATGGATGAGAATCGCAACAACGGAATGAACGGTATGGGCGGTATGTACCCCAATATGGGTATGCCGAATATGGGCGCGCCCGGCGTTCCGGGCGGAATGAATCAGTATATGAACGGTATGGGGATGAATCCGAATATGGGAATGAACCCGAACATGAATGTTTCCGGCATGACCCAGCCCCCCGCTCCCGACGCCAACGGAAAAACGAGTTCGACCGCAATCGTTGCCAAAGAAACGAAAAAAAATAACGCAGCCGACAAAAACAAAAAGAAGAAAAAGCCGAATGTGGCTGCAAATATATTTGCAGTTCTGCTTTTCCTTTTGATGGCAGGCGGATTATTTATCGGAATGGCGGGTACTTTTCTGACCCCCTCTTCGCTCTATCTCCCCTCTGCCGTAGAAAATACCACCTTGAAGGGCTCGCTCGCAGGTATCGTATACGACGGGTTTTGGAACATAGGCGGCTATATCGATAAGACCTGCGTCGATTTCACCTCTCTCGGCGGAATCATGAGCGCGCTCGCGAATCTTTTGCCTGCGATTTCACTTCTGATACTTGCGATCTGTATCGTATACGCACTGATTGCAACGCTGATCGCTCTCTTTTCGAGAATGAACGGACTAAGAGCATTGCAGATCATTTCGAGCTGTATGCTCGTCGGTTACGGCGGATGCGGCTTTTTGACTCTTGTTTTCGGAGCCCCTGACTACGGTGCGCTTGCACTTGCAGGCGTCGGATTCCTCGTCGCGTTCATTACGACGATGATCGCGCATAAACAGATCGGAGTGCTCAATGCGTTTATTTCGCTCCTCTCGATCGCCGCGACGGCGCTCTTTGCACTTCCGTCAAGTCCTCTTCGCGCATACGCACTTGAATATTCGGTAGAAACGGCAGATATAGTTGCTCAGATTGTAGGACTTGCGGCACTCGGTATTCTCTACCTCAACCTCCTCGTTACGACCGCGCGTATCTGCGCCAAGAAGGGAAAGATTTTCGATTTAATCTTCCGTATCCTGCTTTTCGGCGCTCTTACGACCGTATTCGTCATGGCAATGCTTTCCAAGCAATTCGACCTCTTTGAAATGTTCTTGCCTGCGATTTGCTCGGTCGGCGCTCCCGCCCTTGCGCTTATCGCACTGATATTCGCTATCGTAATTGTTTGCCTGCCGAAGATTCTTGAAAAGAAGAAGGCAAAGAAAGAAGGCAAAGAAATCGAAAAGAAGGATAAAAAAGACAAGAAGAAAGGAAAGATCGAGGAAGTCACCGACGAACAGCGCCCGATGAATCCTGTTCCCGCCTATGCGATTGCGAACGGCGTAACGGAACCCAATATGACGCAACAGGCAGCATTGCCTCAACCTATGGTTCAGCAGCAGCAACAGAAGCCTGCGCAAAAGACGAAACAGAGCAAAAAGGAACTCAAACAACAGCAACAGATGCAAACGCCGTCGTTTGCTCAGCAGCCTCAGCGCGCGCCTATGCGCAGACCCCGCGCAAACGACGACAATTATTCGAAGGGCGCGACAAGCTTCAAAGTTCCCTTCTATACGGGAAGCAACAAACCGCCGCAGGACGACAGCGAAACAAAGGCGGCGCTCGAAAAACTCGCGGCGGAAATGCGCGCAATGAAGGACGCGCAGAACAACCCCACCACGGTCAACGTTACGCAGGACGACAGCGAAACAAAGGCCGCACTCGAAAAACTCGCAGAAGAAATGCGTGCAATGAAAGACGCGCAGAACAATCCTTCTACGGTCTACATGACTTCGGACGACAACGCGACGAGAACAGCGCTCGTACAGCTCAGCGAACAGATCCGAAGCATTCAAAACGCGCAAAGCAATCCCGGAATCAGCATTACGGCACAGGACGATTATGCGACTAAAATGATGCTCGCACAGCTCAGCGAACAGATCCGTAATATGCAGAACGCGCAGACCTCCAAGAGTTTGATCGGAATTTCCACGCAGGAAGACAGCGCAACACGAGCCGCGCTTGAACAACTCGCCGCAGAACTCCGCGAAGTAAAAGCGGCGCAGGCAAAGGCAGAAGAAGAGCGCAGACAGGCGGAAGAGGAAAAAGCCGAAGCGGAAAGAAAGGCACAAGACGAAGCGCGTATCGCGGAAGCGGAACGCATTGCCGCAGAGGCAAGAGCGGAAGCGGAACGCATTCAGAAAGAAGCGGAAGCAAAAGCGGAACAGGCGCGCCTCGAAGCAGCAAAAGCGACGGAAGAAGAGCGCAGAAAGCTCGAAGAAGAGCGCAGAGCGCTCGAAGCGGAGCGTCAGGCGGCGGAAGAAGCCCGTCTCGAAGCGGAACGCAAAGCGCAGGCGGCAAGAGAAGAAGCGGAAAGACGCGCGGCGGAAGCCAAGGCGGAAGCGGAACGTCAGGCGGCAGAACGCAGAGCGGAAGCAGAACGTCAGGCGCAGGAAGAAGCCCGTCTCGAAGCGGAGCGCAAGGCGGCGGAAGCGAGAGCGGAAGCAGAACGTATGCAAAGAGAAGCGGAAGAAGCAAGAGCGGAAGCCGCAAGACAGGCGGCAGAGGCGAGAGCGGAAGCAGAGCGTATCCAAAAAGAAGCGGAAGAAGCAAGAGCGGAAGCCGCAAGACAGGCGCAGGAAGCAAGAGCGGCGGCGCAAGCCGAAGCGGAGCGTCAGGCGGCAGAGGCAAGAGCGGAAGCCGCAAGGCAGGCGCAGGAAGCAAGAGCAGCGGCGCAAGCCGAAGCAGAGCGTCAGGCGGCGGAGCACCGCAAACAGCTCGAAGAAGAGCGCCAGAAACTCGAAGCCGCCCGTCTCGAAGCGGAACGTCAGGCTGAAGAACAACGCAAACAGCTCGAAGAAGAGCGCCAGAAGCTCGAAGCTGCCCGTCTCGAAGCGGAGCAGAAGAGAAAGGACGAACTCGAACAGCTTAAACAGGAACTTCGCAACATGAAGGACGCGCAGGCGCAACCCGCTCCTGCCGAAGACAACAAAGACATGTCGAAGATCATGGAAGAACTCCGCGCTTTGAAAGAAGCACAGGCGAATGCGGGAAATACGACCGTCAACTATATGCAGGACGATTCAAACAAGCAAGAGCTTTCCGAATTCGAAAAGCGCATGACGGATCTTATCAAGTCTCAGCAGAAAAAGGACGAACCCGCAAAGAAGCGCGAACCCACGGCTTTCGAAAAACGCATGGCAGAGCTTGCCGCGAAAAAAGCGGCGGCGGCAGCGGCAAAGTCAAACGAGCCGGAAGCGCCTAAACCTGCTCCCAAGCCTGTAGCTCCGGAACCCGCACCCGTTTCCAACGAACCTGCTAAATACAACACCAATCAGGTATACGATCCGTTCATTTCCACGCTTACGACGTCGGAGATCAATGAGTTCGGCGACGTGTTTATCGCAGATAAATACGGCGTGCTCTCCTATATGCCTGCATACGTGATCGGCGGCGACAACAAGTCCTTCTTTAACAAGATGTTCATCAGCTTGGGAAAAGTTCGCAGTCACATCTCCCAGCCGTTGCTTGATAAACTCTTCAAGTATATGCGCGCCCCTCACTGACCAAACAAAGTTATTTAAAAAAGAAACGCTTAAAGCGCACTTCCCATAGGGAATAAAAAAACTAAATTTTTAAAAGTTGCACTTTCAAGCGAGGACAAAAGCTCTCGAACATATCGTTCGAGAGCTTTTTACTACAAATTATTTAGAAAGATAAAATGAAATTTATAAGACTTGTTTAATTTTTATATATTATAATTGTGCAATCTTTTTCAAAACGAAAATTCGCCCATTTTCTTCCTATTTGCCGCACAAAATAGTATTCATCGTTCGGAAATATCTGTTTTGTCAAAAATCGTAACAGGTTTAGCGCATCAGCAGATTCGTTCAACACGATTTCACGCGTACTCCATCCGTCTGTTACAGGTGAAT
>CAJUET010000016.1 GCA_910585595.1 uncultured Christensenella sp.
TATTATACGGTCAACAATTTTATAAAGTCAAGTTTTAACATTAAAATTCGCTAATTTTTTATATTATAATTTAATATATTTTTTACTTTCTACAATATATACTTAGAAATTAAGGAATTTATTTACAAAAAAATAAAAAAAGGCGGACAAAATTTTGTCCGCCTCATTCGTTATAAATTTAGGATAGTAATATTTCCAAATAATTCATTAAAAATTCTTCTTCAATAGCATCCTCCACCTCTAGGAAATAACTGTAACCCTTATGCGCAAACTTTGCATGGCTTGAGTATTCTCCTATCCCCCATTGAACCTCTGTCCCGCTAACCGTTTCACTATTTACACAAGTTGTTTTATAAGTATCAAACAAATCCATTTCGGTTCTGTCATCTGTAAAAGCCAATGTGACAATATATCCCGTATTCATGTCCATCATTGATTCTCTAATACAGATAACTTCTTCGGAATCAATTAACTTATAAATTCTATCTTTGCAGAATTCTGTATCATCATACCAATTGAAAAATAATAACTCAATGTCATTTGCTGAAGCATATCCCTTAATCGTCAAAGTTGATTCGCTTGATGTATAATCACTCTCGGTACAGTAACGGTTATCGGGCTTATTATTTTTTAACAAAGTCAGGCATAACGCGAGGACCACGAATAAAATGACAGTACTCGCAAGAATGCACCATAATGCTTTCCTTCGCCTAGCTAAGGATACCGTATTACCAGTATCCTGAATAATTACATTATCAAAATTAACATCAACGGTATCTTGCTGATGTACTTTCTCTTGCAGTCTATCCCAGACAACTTGCCTATCTTGTTTATCTGGTGATTCTTTTTTCTCAATTAATTCGTGAATTTTCTTTTCACTTGCCATATAATAAACTTAACCTCTTTATGAAATAGTAACCGCATATCCATTTACAAACCAACTGTTCTTAACCGTTGATGCCGTAGACGACACAAGTATAAAACCATTATTTGTTATATCCCACCCGGTAGCAACTCTAATATATGTATCCGTTCTGAAATTTACGTTGCCGTTATAGTAACGTACCGTATGTATTCCGTAGCCGACATAGATATGGTTTTCAGATATAATTGACTTCGTAATAATTTCGCGATCACTAGTATTAGTAAAGATGCAAACCGTGTTTGCTTCGCTAAATAACAACACCGGCTTATTTGAATTTATTGCGCTCGAAAAAGCAGATAAGCTGAACTGCGAAGAGCTCTTAATAGAAGAATAATTTACAGTTAGATTTTTACTCTGCACATAAGAACGCAATCCATTCAAACAATCGGTCTCATTAACGCCAACATCGTCCACGTTAATTCTCATTAGATTATACAATTCACTCATCAACGCAGGGACTTTAGTGTTGTCATTAATTTTGTATTTCCCGGTTGCAGGAAAATATGCCGTATAATCTGGAATTAAATTTTCATAATATTTATCATAGAATCCAACTACAATGGCTCCCGCAGCCGCCCCGCAACCATTTGTCAAATTTCCGCTCAAATAGTACAACGGCACACCATTGGTAGTTTCCGTGTACTCTGATTCCCTACTAGTAAAATAAACCGTCTCACTTTCTACTCTAGTAGAGTAAAACCCCATATTCGCAGAAGAAAATGTTTCCGCCTTCGCTCTTAAATGTGTGAAAGGAAAAAGATTAGCCAAAATGAGTGCAAAAACGAGTGCGGTTGTAATAAGGTATTTTTTTGTTTTGATTTTCATGATAAACCTCCAGTAATGTTATTCTATAAAGGTCTACCTTGTTTTTTATTTTTTTGTTTACTGTTTTTTGTTTTCTTTTTCTATTTGTTTCATCAATCGCATAATTTTTTTATATACGGTTGTTTTTTTCATGTTCTTAATTCTCGCTATTTCATCGTATGTATAATCTTCACAAAATCTAAGATATATTAGTTGTTGATCCAAAGCACTGAATTTCTTAACAAGATTAATAAAGGAACTATCCGCCAAAGCAATATCTTCTATCTCATAAAATAATGAATTACTTTCAATCATATTGATAGGAATTGTAATCTCCCTCTGAATATTGAAATCATAAGCCACATTTTGAACAACTTTGCACATCCAATTATAGCCATCTTTGCTTAAATTGGCAGAATTAATATATTTATATATTCTAAAATAAGCCTCGATCAAAACATCCTCAAGGTCATTTTTGTCGCCTGTATAATTATACGCGACTATTCTCAAATGCTTATAGGTTGTTTCATAAAGCCTATCAAAAGCCTTCAGATCACCCCTTTTTATTTTTGCAATTAAGCTATTGACTTGATTGCCTATTACCGACATTAATGACCCTCATTTGTAAATAATTTTAAATCCCTAACTCTTTGATTAAATCTACAATCAACTGGCGTTGCTTATCCGTTAATTTCCTATATTCTTCTATCAATGTTTCTTCTTGAGCACTAAGATATTCTTTTTCTGTAGATGATAATAAAATTGGTAAAGATAAATCCAATACGTTACATACATTACTTAATGCAGCTATGGTAGGTGATGCCCCTTTATTCTACCAATTATATATTGTATTTGCCGACAGATTTGCAAGTTCCGTAAGTTTATATACAGATAACCCTTTCTTTTTACGTTCTTCTGCAATCTTTTCTAAAATCTTTTGATTATACACAATAATCCTTCCTTGATTTCATATTGTAATATAATTTTAATCGAATTAAAATTGAAATATAACATAAAATAATATTAAAATTTAATGAATTATAATATGAAATTTATTAATTTCAGGAAATCTGCGATTAACATGTGAACAGTATAAAAAAAGAAGCGACGAATTTAATTCGTCGCTTCTTTTTTTAATGATGCCTTTCTTATTTTCTCTAAATCTACTGTTGTCTGTTTACCGCACTTTGAACAAACATATGAGCACTCCGTTTCTTCTAAATTCAAATTTTTCTGTTCAGCCCCACATTCAGGACACTTAATATTATAACTCATATTATACATCCTCCTAGAAAATATTGTACACTCTCAAAATCCTTTCGTCAAATAAAAAATGTTGACGCGAAATCTTCCGTGTCAACATTTTTTGGGTTGCTTATAGCCATTTTGGGGGTTAATTTTGCTCTTCAGACCACATATCCTTTTTCAAGATTTTTTCAAATGTTGACGAGATGTGGACACGGAGAAAAGTACAACCCTATGGTTAAAAAAAGAGCTTCCGCATTTTGGGCGAAAGCTCTCATAAAACTCTATATCTTGTGATTTTACTTGCTCATACCCTCTTGGACTGCAACCGCAACGGCAACCGTCGCGCCGACCATGGGGTTGTTGCCCATACCGATAAGACCCATCATCTCGACGTGCGCGGGAACGGAAGAACTGCCCGCGAACTGCGCGTCGGAGTGCATTCTTCCCATCGTATCGGTCATGCCGTAGGACGAAGGACCTGCCGCCATGTTGTCGGGGTGGAGCGTTCTGCCCGTGCCGCCGCCCGAAGCAACGGAGAAGTACTGAACTCCGTTCTCGTTGCACCACTTTTTATATGTACCCGCAACGGGATGTTGGAATCTGGTGGGATTCGTCGAGTTGCCCGTAATGGAAACACCTACTTTTTCAAGTTTCATGATCGCAACGCCCTCGGGAACATTGTCCGCGCCGTAGCATTTTACCTTTGCGCGAGGCCCGTCGGAATAGGGAACTTCCTTCGTGACCGTGACCGTTTCGGTATACGGATCGAACACCGTTTCGCAATAAGTGAAGCCGTTGATACGGGAAATAATGAACGCCGCATCTTTGCCCAGACCGTTCAAAATAACGCGGAGCGGATTTTTACGAACCTTATTTGCATTCATTGCAATGGAGATGGCGCCTTCCGCCGCCGCAAAGCTCTCGTGCCCTGCGAGAAAGCAGAAGCAATCCGTCTCTTCGGAAAGGAGCATTTTACCGAGATTTCCGTGCCCCAAGCCCACTTTTCTGTTTTCCGCAACCGAACCGGGAATGCAGAACGACTGCAAGCCGATTCCGATCGCCGCCGCCGCGTCCGCCGCCTTTTTGCAGCCTTTCTTGATCGCGATCGCCGCGCCTACCGTATAAGCCCAAACTGCGTTTTCAAAACAGATAGGTTGCGTGCCGCGCACGAGCTTGTCGCAGTCGACACCCTTGCTAAGGCAGATCTCTTTGCACTCTTCGACGGACTTGATACCGTACTCTTTGAGCGCCTTGTTGATTTTTTCTATTCTTCTTTCATAACCTTCGAACAAAGCCATTGTTACTCCCTCCTTATTCCTTACGGGGGTCGATGTATTTCACCGCGCCCTGTTCTTTATCGAATCTGCCGTAGTGCCCAAGCGACTTTTCCCAAGCCTCGTTAGGGGTAAGCCCCTTCTTCACGAAGTCGGTCATCTTGCCGAGGGATACGAACTCGTAGCCGATTACCTGACTGTCTTTGTCGAGCGCAAGACGGGTAACGTAGCCTTCCGCCATTTCAAGATAGCGGACGCCCTTCTTCGCCGTGCCGTACATCGTGCCGACCTGCGAACGGAGACCTTTGCCCAAATCTTCGAGTCCCGCGCCCACGGTAAGTCCGTCGTCGGAGAACGCGGACTGCGTTCTGCCGTATACGATCTGCAGGAACAACTCGCGCATTGCGGTGTTGATCGCGTCGCAAACAAGGTCGGTGTTGAGCGCTTCGAGAATGGTCTTGTGCGGAAGAATTTCCGCCGCCATTGCAGCCGAGTGTGTCATGCCCGAACAACCGATTGTCTCGACGAGCGCTTCCTGAATGACGCCCTCTTTAACGTTAAGAGTGAGTTTACACGCGCCCTGTTGCGGCGCGCACCAACCGATACCGTGCGTAAAGCCGCTGATGTCGGTAATTTGTTTTGCGCAGACCCACTTTCCCTCTTCGGGAATGGGAGCGGGATCGTGTTTGGGTCCCTTCTGAACGCAACACATTTCTTCTACTTCACGAGAATATTGCATTTGTTTTCCTCCAATTGAAATTTCCGTTTTGTATTGTATCATATTTCAGAGAAAATTTCAACATCTTGTCCTAAATTTTTAAGAGATTTTTCACGATTCCGTAATAGAAAAAAGCAGACGTACCGCCTGCTTTTCGTGGTTATTGTTTATTTTTGAAAATCTTCGATCAGTTTTGCGCCCTCGATCGCCTTGAACACCTCTTTCAAAGAGTCTGTATCCGCGCTTGCAATCTTGCCCGAATCAGCAAGGCGGGAAATATCCGGATCGATCGGCATTTTTGCAAAAGCGGGAACACCGAACTTCTTTGCAAGCCCTTCGACTTTGCTCGCGCCGAAAATCTCGTGCTTCTTTTTACAGTCGGGGCACTCGAAGTAGCTCATGTTTTCAACGAGTCCCAAAACGGGCACGCTCATCATGCTCGCCATATTAACGGCTTTTTTCACGATCATTTCTACCAGATCCTGCGGCGTCGTCACGACCACGATCCCGCTGACGGGAATGCTTTGGAACACCGAGAGCGGCACGTCGCCCGTGCCGGGGGGCATATCGATGAACATGATATCCACGTCGTCCCATATAACGTCCGTCCAAAACTGCGTCGCCGCGCCCGCGATGAGCGCGCCGCGCCATACGACGGGATCCTCGTCATGCTCCAAAAGACAATTCATCGACATGAGTTGAATGCCCTCTTCGGTCTCTACGGGAAAAATCGCGTTCTCTTCGCCCGTCGCCCGCTCGGAAACGCCGAAATACTTCGGAATAGAGGGTCCCGTAATATCCGCGTCGAGAACCGCGGTGCGGTAGCCGAATTTACTCGCGCGCGCCGCCAAAAGAGATGTTACGAGAGACTTTCCAACACCCCCCTTTCCGCTTGCCACGGCAATTACTTTTTTTACCGCCGCCCCTTCGTGCAACGGCTTTATAAATGAAGTTTTTTTCTCCCTCGACGCGCAATCGCTTTTACAGGAAGAACAATCGTGTGTGCATGAACTCATAAGAATACTCCCTTTTCGTTTGGATTACTACTCTGTAATATACCCTTTTTCCGCGTTTGTCAACCATTTCCGCAGACCGCACGGATAAATTCTTCCGCAATCGACTTTAAATTACAAACGATTGAATCTTATCTTTTTATTTTTCTGCGGGAATCACTTGCTTTCTTTTTAAAAATCGGTTATACTGATAGGGCTGTGATAGGTGGGGAGTTAGCGGTGCCCTGTACCTGCAATCCGCTATAGCAGGACTGAACGCTTTTCTCGGTGCAGGCTGTGGAAGGCCGCATACGGTAAGGAATGTTGATAACAAGGTCTTATGCAACGCATCCCTGCGAACCGTGTCAGGGTAGGGATACAGCAGCACTAAACAGATCGGTGCGTGTGCCATAAGGTAGCTTTGTCGGAGTCACCTGCCGTATTTCCGCTTCGGCAGTCTGCAACAAAAAAAGATTCACAGTTTTTTTTGATAAATTTTATGGAGAAAACCATTATGTTAAACGAAAAAATCGCAAAACTCATCAACACGCAGGTCAATAAGGAGCTGTATTCGGGCTACCTCTATCTTGATTTTGCAAACTACTATGCGGACGAGGGGCTGGACGGCTTTGCGCACTGGTACGAAGTTCAGGCGCAGGAAGAGCGCGATCACGCTATGATGATGCGCAGATTCCTTATCGACAACGGAATTAAAGTAACGTTCGACGCGATCGCAAAGCCCGATAAAAAGTTTTCGAACACGACCGATCCCTTAAAGGCGGGCTACGAACACGAGCAGTACGTCACCTCGCTTATCAACAACATCTACTCGGAAGCGTTTGCGATCAAAGATTTTAAAACGATGCAGTTCCTCGATTGGTTCATCAAAGAACAGGGCGAGGAAGAAAAGAACGCCGAGGATATGCTCAAAAAAATGGAGCTCTTCGGGCACGACGCCAAAGGACTTTACGCGCTCAATCAGGAGCTTGCGGCAAGAGTATACACCCCTTCCGCAACCGGTCCCGCAATGTAAAATGATCTGATAAAAACAGCCCCTTAGGGGGCTGTTTTTTATTCGGTCGGTTCTTGTTCGTCTTGTTGTTCTTCTTGCTCCGGCTTTTCCGCCGCAGCGCTTTTCTCTTCTGCGACCGCCGCTTCCTCCAAGACTTCGCCTGCGGGTGTTTTTGATTTGACGGCAGACGCGGTGCGCCGCCTGAGCATTGCGACAAGCACGCGCTTACGCACGGCAAGGAACGCGTAATACGCGCCGTTGAACGCAAAGAAAATCGCAACGTATGCAACGTACAGTCCCAAAACGTAAAGCAGATTTACTTTGTACTTCCAAATCGTCAAACCCCACACGGGCACTTCGAAGGGAAACGGATTGATCTGCGTAAAAGCGTAATTCGGCAGTAGCTGTTGTTCCGGTGCAACCTCGCCCAAAATATGACCGCCATAGGCATAGTCGGTCAGATAGGAGGTCACGAGCGCGCTCGAAACGGTTGCGACCACAATCACCGCAAAGTAATAGGCAAGCGGGATCAGGCAATCCTTCATTCTGAATTTGTAATGTCCGAGCGCAGTCGGCATGATCGAGAGCGCAAATAAAAGAATGTGCGTTAAGCAAAAATACAGAATGGAATAGCTGCAAATAATACCGTAGTTGCTCATTTCATCCTTTCCGAAATATACGAACACGCTCACCGCGCCCGCCGCGTGAACAAAGAAGGAGATCGCATACAGGAGCTTCTTTTTAAGAATGACGGAGAGCGCCGCTATGTATACGCCGATATTACAGATAAACAGCGGAATACACGCAAAAACGCTGTGATACACGTTATAGCCGTCCCCCATCACCATAGAGTCCTTGCTGTGGTACTGAATGAGCAAGACGATCGCGGCGGCGACAAGGAAGTCCTCCTGCGCCTTCTTCTCTTTCTTCCTGAGAAAATAGTACGCCCCGACCGTAAACGCGACGAGAACGGCGATCATGAGGAAGTGCCACAGTGTAAAATTTCTGAACCACCAAAAGCCCGAACGGCTGAACTTCGCAATATCGAAAAAGTTCTCGAAGATATTCAAAGGCATACACGCGACAATCGCAAAGGGCAAATAGATAAAGCTCTTCGCTTTTACCTTATACCATTCTCTTCCGTCCCGCAAAAACAGGAGCACGCACGCGGCAAGGTACAGCGCGTTCGAAATAAAGAATAAAGTCATGTTCGCCGCTTTGGGCATAAAGCCGTTCATGTGCGCAAACAAAAGCTCGGAGGGCGTCTGCGCATTCGCCTCTGCCGAAATGTCGAAAAACGAACCGAACGTACACGAGGAGAGAATGACGAACAGGGGAAGAACGTATTTGAAAATATCCGAACAGCACTTTTTGTTGTAATAAACCGCAAGCGGCAAGAGAAGCAGCCCCGCCTTTTTCATCCACTGACTGAATACGAAAAAGAAGTTGAACTCCCCGATTCGGTTGAATATGTAATAATCGGAAACCGTGAACGTAAGTATGAGCGCGATTGCAAGGATAAGCCCCGTGACGGCTTTTAACCCGACGTCCGTGATTCTGCGTAGTTTCATAGTTTTATTATAACATTGAAAAAGTTATATTGTCAACTGTAAAAAATATCCGCCCGCGCGGAATACGCGGGCGGGATCAATCACTTTTTATATTATTTCATGAAAGCAAGGAAGGCTTTATAATTGCTGTACACGTCCGCTTTGGAAACTACCTCGTAGGGCGCGTGCATCGAAATAACGGGCACACCCAAATCTACCGTGTCGATATTCATATTCGCAATAAATTTCGCAACCGTACCGCCGCCGCCTGCGTCCACTTTGCCTAATTCCGCCGTCTGCCAGATGACCCCTTCCCGATCGAACGCCGCCCTTACTTCGCCGACGAACTCTGCCGAAGCATCGCTGCTGCCGCTCTTTCCGCGCGCGCCCGTGAACTTGCAGAGCGCAGTGCCGTAAGAAACGAGCGCGCTGTTGCTCTTTTCGTACACGCCCGCAAAATTGGGATCATACGCCGCAGTCACGTCGGAGGACAAGCACTTGCTCGCAAAACGTACTTTGCGGAAATTTGCGCCGAGCGCAATGGAAATTTCTTCCATTAAATCTTCGTAGACCTTGCACTGCATACCTGTCGTTCCCTCGCTTCCGATCTCCTCTTTGTCGACGAGCATCGCAAGCACGGTGTGTTCGCTCTCCATATCGAGAACGGCGCGGAGCGCGGGATATGCGCACACCCTGTCGTCGTGACCGTAAGCCGCGATGAGTGCGCGGTCAAAGCCGACGTCCTTTGCGGGAAATGCCGGCACTGCCGAGAGCTCTGCGGAGAGGAAATCCTCTTCGTTCATGCCGTACTGTTTGTTGAGAATATCCAGAACGCTGAGCTTGATTTTATCGCTCACGTCCTCGTCGTCATAGGGCAGACCGCCGACGACCACGTTGAGCTGTTCGCCCGTGATGATGGAAGCCGCTTTCCCCGACATCTGTTCGCCGCCGAGGTGAGGAAGCAGATCGGTGATGTAGAACACGGGATCCTCCTTCCTTTCGCCCACGTTGATTTCCACTTTGCTGCCGTCTTTTAAAATCACGGCTCCGTGCAAAGCAAGCGGGATCGCCGTCCACTGATATTTTTTGATTCCGCCGTAGTAGTGCGTTTTCAGATAGCACATACCGCCCTCTTCGTAAAGAGGCACCTGCTTAATATCGATACGGGGCGCGTCGATATGGGAAGCGATCAGACGGAAGCCGTTCTCTTCCAGATTTTTCGTACCCACGCGGAACACGACTATGCTCTTATTGCGGTTCACAAAATATTTTTTGTCGCCCGCTTTGAGTTTGTCGCCGAAGCGATATTCCGTAAAGCCTGCTTTCTTTGCCGCTTCCGCCGAAACGGCGCAAGCCTCGCGTTCCGTCTTGGCTTCGTCAAGAAACTTTTTATAGTCCTCGGCAAACGCGAATATTTCCTTTTTTTCTTCCTTAGAGGCAACCTCATAATAGTTCTTTTTCTTATAGGCGAGCTTTTCTTGCAGCTTCTGCCCTTTGCTCTTTTCAGACATATTCATGCTCCTGTTATTTTTTGATTCTATTATACCACCGTCGGATAAAATTGGCAAACGGTTTTACCCCTCTATCTGCTGCGCTCAATCATTCTTTCTTACGATTAAATAATGTCCACGCCGAAGTAGTTCGGCAAGACGCCATAGGCTTGCAATAATGGGGGTTTTTAGGGAGAGAATCATATGACGCTATTAGATTTAATTGAACAATATCTGCTGTGAAATTTCGAAAAAGAAATTTATGAAAAAGACGACTGTACTTCAGTCGTCTTTTTAAAATTCAATTAAACAAGCTCGATGATCGCGGTTTCCGCGCCGTCGCCGCGGCGCTGTCCGAGAAGATAAATTCTCGTGTATCCGCCGCCCTGACCGAGTTCTTCCTTCCTCTGCGCGTATTTCGGCGCAATTTCGTTGAAGAGTTTTTCGATCAGCGGGTGCTTGATCTGAGCCGTGCGCTTTTTGTATTCGCTCTTCTTCTCGGTAAAGCCCTTGATTTCCTGTAAATCGTAGGTCTTTGCCATGATCGCACGGCGGGCGGCAAGTTTCTTTGCTCCGTCCCTATAACCCTTTACCTTGATCTCTTTACCCTTCTTATCCTTTGCTACGGATTCGAACTCCACAACGTCGTCGTAAGTGTTTACCGCTTTCGTGATAAGCTTTTCAACGTAGGGGCGAAGTTCTTTCGCGCGCGCTTCCGTCGTTTCGATTTTTCCGTACCAAAGGAGCTGGGAAGCCTGATTTCTTAAAATTGCAAGTCTTTGCTCCGTAGTTCTGCCCAATTTGCCCGGCATGATTTAATCCTCCTTCTTTTCAAGGGAAAGCCCGTATGCTTCGAGTTTCTGCATGACTTCGTCCAAAGACTTTTTGCCGAGGTTTCTCACTTTCAGCATTTCGTCCTCCGTCTTGCGGCACAGGTCTTCCACAGTGTGAATGTTCGCTCTCTTCAAGCAGTTGTAGGAACGGACTGAGAAGTCCATATCCTCGATCTTCATGGAGAGAATCTGTTGTTGTTTGTCGTCGTCCGTTTTGACGAGAATATCCATATCCTTGATCGTTTCCGAAAGGTTTACGAACAAACTGATATGGTCCTGCATGATCTTCGCGGCGAGCGATACGATCTCTTTGCCGGAGAAAGTACCGTCCGTCCATACTTCGATCGTCAGCTTATCGTAATCGATATTCTGACCTACGCGCGCAGGCTCAACGTTATAGTTGACCTTCTGCACGGGCGTATAAATGGAGTCGATGGGAATGTAGTCGATCACAGGCTGCTTATTATCCTTAGCGGGTTTGTAGCCTCTGCCGCGCCCGATCGTGATCTCCGCGTCGATTTTACCGCCCTCGTCCACCGTGCAGATGTATTGATCGCCGTTGACGATCTCTACTTCCGCGTCCTCGGAAATGTCCTTCGCGTAAATCACGCAGGGACCCGCTTTGTTGAGACGGAGCGTTTTGGTATAATCTTTATCGGTGATTTTGGTTTTGATTGCAAGCAATTTGAGATTGAGAATTATCTCGGTGACGTCCTCTTTAACGCAAGGTATGGAAGAAAACTCGTGTTTGACGGTTCCGTCCAAAAATTTGATTCCCTGCACGGCGGCTCCGGGGAGCGCGGAGAGCAGGATGCGTCTTAAACAGTTTCCTATCGTAAGACCGAAGCCCTTTTCGAGCGGCTCAACGACGACTTTCGCATGACTCTTCTCTTCGTTTTCCGTAACCTCGATTTTGGGCATATCCATTTCGATCATAAACCTACCTCCTTAAATGAAATTACTTGGAGTACAACTCGACAATCATATGCTCTGCAATCTGGCTGTCAACGTCCTCTCTCGTGGGAAGCGAAAGAACTTTGCCTTCCAACTTCTCGGGATCGAATTCAAGCCATTTGGGCATATTTGCCACCTTCATGGTCTTGATCTGTTCAAAGAACTTATTATTCCTTCTGTTCTCTTTCACCACGATCACGTCGCCTGCCTTTACGCTGTACGAAGGAACGTTGACCGTTCTGCCGTTTACCGTGAAATGCGCATGGTTCACAAGCTGTCTTGCCTGCGTTCTGGATACGCCGATCCCCATACGGAAAATCACGTTGTCGAGCCTTCTTTCAAGAAGGGAGAGCATATTTTCGCCCGTGATTCCCTTCATGCGGTCGGCAACCTCGTAGTAGTGGCGGAACTGACCTTCCTGAACGCCGTAGATGCGTTTCGTCTTTTGCTTTTCACGGAGCTGTTGCCCGTATTCGGAAATTTTCTTTCTGCCCGCGCCGTGCTGTCCGGGGGGCAAAGGACGCTTATTGAAGGGGCATTTCTCCATATAGCACTTTTCGCCTTTTAAGAAGAGCTTGCTGCCTTCGCGTCTGCAAAGTTTACATTTTGCGTCTCTGTATACTGCCATTTTTTTACCCTCCTGTTATACTCTTCTGCGCTTGGGCGGACGGCAACCGTTGTGGGCAACGGGAGACACGTCGGAAATAAGCGTTACTTCCAAGTCGCAGTTTGCGAGCGCGCGGATCGCAGATTCTCTTCCTGCGCCCGGTCCCTTTACATAGACCTCTACATAGCGGAGCCCGTGTTCCTTAGCCGCTTTCGCCGCCGTCTCGGCAGCCATCTGCGCCGCGAACGGAGTACCCTTTCTCGAACCCTTAAAGTTCAAAGAGCCTGCGCTCGACCAGGAGATCGCGTTCCCGCTCATATCGGTGATCGTAACGATAGTATTATTGAAAGTGGACTGAATATGAACTTGTCCTCTGTCAACTTTTTTAAGTTCTCTGCGTTTTCCTCTTTGAACTGTTTTCTTCTTCTCAGCCATAATTCAAACGCTCCTTACTTTTTCTTATTCGCCACAGTGCGGCGGGGACCCTTTCTCGTTCTTGCATTGCGCTTCGTGCTCTGACCGCGCACGGGAAGTCCCTTTCTGTGGCGTACGCCACGGTAGCACCCGATTTCCATCAGGCGCTTGATATTTAAGCTGACCGAACCGCGAAGTTCACCTTCCACGGTGTAGTGGTGGTCAATATACTCTCTTAATTTGGATACGTCGTTTTCGTCGAGATCCTTTACTCTTACGTTGGGATCAATGCCCGTTTCCGCAAGAATCTTTTTGGAAGTGGCAAGCCCGATCCCGTAAATATAGGTAAGACCTATTTCTACGCGTTTTTCTCTGGGCAGATCCACGCCGGCAATACGTGCCATGTTCTTTCCTCCGTCTTTTTCGGTAATTTTTTATTTAATATTTTTTATGTGCTCCGCGATTTGGTGAAACAGTGGAAAATATTTCTTTCGCAAATGCGGTTATTTTCTTGTAAAGAGCGCAAAGCGAGCCGATTTTCCCCGCTCTTTTGCGCGGAAATCAGCTCTTTTTTCGATTAAATTCGATTTTTCAGACAAACTGCTGGAAAATTATACCACATTTTTTATAATGTGTCAAACGATTTTAACCCTGTCTTTGCTTGTGCGATTTATTTTTGGAACAGATAACCATTACTTTTCCGTTTCTTTTGATAACCTTGCACTTGTCGCACATAGGCTTTACCGAAGGTCTGACTTTCATAATATTATCTCCTATCTTTTTACCGTGAATTTCTTTTTGTTACGATCTGCTGCGCCACGTGATCCGACCTTTCGTTAAGTCGTACGGGCTCATTTCAAGCTTTACCGAATCCCCTTCGATAATGCGGATATAATTCATTCTGAGCTTTCCCGAAATGTACGCCGTGATAACGTGCCCGTTTGTGAGCTTTACCTTAAACGTGGTATTGGGAAGTGCTTCGATGATTTTGCCTTCTGCTTCGATTACGTCGTCCTTCGACATAAATATCCTCGCAAATTTTTTATTCCTTACAGCGTAAGAATTTCGAACCCGTCCTCGCGGACGACAAGCGTATTCTCGTAGTGTGCCGTGCTCTTTTTATCGGCGGTGACCGCCGTCCAGCCGTCGGGCAATACCTTTACTTTCCAGCCGCCCGCCGCGATCATGGGTTCTACGCAAATGACTGTGCCCGCCTGAAGCCTTACGCCCGTGCCCCTTCTGCCGAAATTCGGAACCGACGGGTCTTCGTGCATCTCTCTGCCGATCCCGTGCCCCGTATAGGAACGTATGACCGAGAAGCCGTTCGACTCCGCATGATGCTGCACTTTGTAGCTGATATCGTAGAGCGGCGTGCCCGCTTTCAAGCCCTCGATCCCTTTCCAGAAGCACTCTTCCGTCACGCGGACGAGTTTTTTCTTCTCTTCGGAAATTTCGCCGATCGCAAACGTTCTGCAACAGTCGCCGTGAAACCCGTTCTTATACGCCACAATATCCACGCTGACGATATCGCCCTCTTCGAGCACCCTCTCGTCGGGAATTCCGTGGACGACCACTTCGTTGACCGAAACGCATGCCGAAGCGGGATAGCCGTAATAGCCCAAACAGCTCGGCTCGGCGCCGCTCGCTTTGATATAATCGTAGACGAGCGTATCGACTTCCTTCGTCGTCATTCCCGCTTTGATCCGTTCACCGACGAACTTCAAACAGTTTCCGACGATCGCACAGGGCTCGCGCATAAGTTCGATTTCTTCTTCGCTCTTAATATGGATCATTTCGCCATCTTGTCGAGAACGGCTTTCACTTCCTCGAAGAGCACCTCTGCGGGCGCTTCCGTTCCCGTGAAGTTGAGAATGATTCCCTTCTTCGTGTAGTAGTCGATAAGAGGCTGCGTCTGCGCCGTGTAAACGTCGAGGCGGCTCTTGACCGTTTCAGGATTGTCGTCCTTTCTCTGATAGAGCTCTCCGCCGCAACGCGAACAGGTCAAAGCCCCGTTCAGAGTGGAAATGTGATAGCTCTCGCCGCATTCCTTGCACACTCTTCTGCCGCAAAGTCTGTCCATGAGCAGGGAGAAATCGATATTGATATTGACGACTCCGTCAATCTTTGCGAATTTGTCAAGTTCTTCGGCTTGGAAGGTGTTGCGGGGGAATCCGTCCAGAAGGTAACCGTTTTTACAGTCATCCCAGGTGAGACGGTCGCGCACGATGTCGCAGGTCACTTCGTCGGGAACGAGCTCGCCCTTGTCGATATAAGACTTTGCAAGAAGTCCGATTTTAGTACCGTTCTTGATATTCGCACGGAAGATATCACCCGTGGAAATGTGCACGAGACCGTAGCGGTCGGAAATTTTCGTTGCCTGCGTGCCCTTGCCTGCGCCGGGTGCGCCGAGTAAAATTAAATTCATATAATCACCTCATCGGATTTTCACTGAGTCTGCCAAGCGAAATTTTGAGTAAAAACACTCGAAAGACACGGAGCACAACACAGTATTTTAAGATGAATTTACTTCAAAAACCCTTTGTAATTCTTCATCATGATCTGCGACTGCAACTGCTTATCGAGTTCGAGCGCAACCGAGACGACGATCAGGATACCCGTTGTAGAGAACACGTTCACCAAATCGTAGCTTGCCCAGCTGAACACCACGGACGGAATAAACGCCACAAGCGTTAAGAAAATCGCGCCGAACAAGGTAATACGATTGTTGATTTTCTTCAAATACTGCGCCGTAGGCTTACCGGGTCTGATACCCTGGATAAAGCCGCCGTTCTGCTGAATGGACTTGCTCACGTCCTCGGGGTTGAATTGGATCTGCGCGTAGAAGAACGCAAACGCGAAAATCAACAGACACAGCACCAACGAATAGATAAGTCTGCCGTACCATTCGCCGCTGCCCGAGAACCAAATTTGAAGATCGCTCGCCGCTTTGGTGTTCGGCCAGAAGAGGCTGATGATCATGGACGGGAAGGAAACGATCGCATAGGCGAAGATGAGAGGCATAACGCCGCTTCCCGTGATCTTCATGGGAATGACGGAGGACTGACCGCCGTACATCTTTGTTCCGCGCACCTGCTTTGCATACTGCACGGGGATCTTGCGTTCCGCCAAATCTACGAACGTGACGAGGAAGAATATGATTGCCGCAAGAATAATGAAGATACCGACTTCGAGAAGTCCGTCGCCGATTTTGAGCGAACCGTCGCCCATCGCAATGAACTTATTGAGAATGGACATACCTGCCGTGGAAACGATACCGATAAAGATGATCATCGAGATACCGTTGCTCACGCCGAGATCGGTAATGCGCTCGCCGAGCCACATAACGAGCATCGAGCCCGCCGTGTACACGACTGCCATATAGATGCCCGCAACCCACACTTTTCCGCCGAAGAGCGTTGTATTGATCGCGCCGCCTTGGTTTGCAAAGTTGATGATGATACCGACCGACTGTACGATCGCAAGTACTACCGTGATGATTCTCGTAATAACCGTAAGGCGCTTTTTACCCTCTTCGCCCTGTTTGGAAAGACGTTCGAGAGCGGGAATTCCCACCGTTAAAAGCTGAACGATAATCGAAGCGTTGATATACGGACCGATACCGAGCGCGAACAGCGTGCCCTGCGAAAGAGCGTTACCCGTGACGCCGCTCATGAGCTGCAAGAAATCGTTGCCGGTGACAGCGCTTTCAAACTGACCTCTGTCAAGCCCCGGAACGGGAATGTAGCAACCTAAACGGAAAACAAGAAGCAGAAGGAGGGTAATAAATATCTTCCTTCTGATATCTTTATTACGAAAGGCGTTTTTTAAGGTTTCGATCATTTTATACCTCCTCTTTTACGCCGTCTGAAAAAACGATCACTTTTCAAGAACCTCAGCCGTTCCGCCCGCCTTCTCGATCGCAGCTTTCGCCGTTTCGGAGAATTTCGCGGCACGAACCGTGAGTTTTACTTTAAGTTCGCCCTTTCCAAGAACTTTGAGTCCCGCGTTGTTCTTGACTTCCTTCGCAAGCTTGTTGGAAAGCACGAAGCCGAGATCAACGTTCGTCCCTTCGGGAAGTTTATTGAGTTCGTCGAGATTGATGATAACGAAGTCCTTACCGAATTTATTGTGGAAACCGCGCTTCGGGATACGGCGCGCGAGAGGCATCTGACCGCCTTCGAATCCGGGACGGACGCCGCCGCCCGAACGCGCCCATTGACCTTTGTGACCCTTACCGCTCGTCTTGCCCAAGCCCGAACCGATACCGCGTCCCAAACGCTTTACGTCCTTTCTTGCTCCCTCGGCGGGAGAAATTGTATCTACTCTCATGTTATTACTCCTTATACGTTCTCAACCTTAACAAGGTGAGCAACCTTGCGGATCTGTCCGCGAAGCGCGGGAGTATCTTCAAAGGTCTTTTCCGAACGGATCTTTTTCAAGCCCAAAGCCGCAACCGTTTCTTTCACCGATTTGACTTCGCCGATCGTGCTTTTTACAAGCGTCACTTTAACCATTTTCGTCCTCCTTAGCCCACGATCTCTTCCACGGTCTTGCCGCGAAGCGCCGCGATCTCTTCCGCGGTTTTAAGCTCCGCAAGTCCCGCGACCGTCGCCTTTACGCAGTTCTGAGGGTTCTGCGTTCCGTGAGATTTCGTTCTGATATTTTTGATTCCCGCAGCCTCCATAACGGCACGGACGGGACCGCCTGCGATAACGCCGGTACCTTCTGCGGCGGGCATCATGAGAACGGCGCCCTTGCCGAATTTACCGAGCACTTCGTGGGGAATACTCGTATCCACGATCGCAACGTTTATCATACTTTTCTTTGCAGCTTGGGTAGCCTTTTCGATCGCCTCGGGAACTTCTTTCGCCTTTCCCGTACCGTAACCGACTTTGCCGTTGCCGTCGCCTACGACGACGAGCGCCGCAAAGCGCATATTTCTACCGCCCTTCACCGTCTTGCTGACGCGGTTTATGCCGATGAGCTTTTTGATAAGCCCGTCGTTCTCTTCCTGTTTTCTCTGAGGTCTGTTATCTCTTGCCATATCTCTACTCCCCTTAGAATTTCAGTCCGGCTTCGCGAGCGCCGTCTGCAAGCGACTGTACGCGTCCCGTATAAAGGTAACCGCCTCTGTCGAATACGACCGTCTCGATTCCCTTTTCCTTAGCGCGTTCCGCAGCAAGCTTTCCAACGACCTTTGCCGCTTCACGCTTGGTCTTGCCGGCGATCTCCGCTTTTACCGACTTTTCGAGGGTGGAAGCCGAAGCAAGGGTCACTCCCTTCGTATCGTCGATGAGCTGTGCGTAAATATGGTTCGTGCTTCTGTAAACGCTGAGCCGCGGTCTTTCGGCAGTGCCTGTAACGGACTTTCTTACACGGACGTGGCGGCGTTTTCTTTCCGCATTTTTATCAATTTTCGTTATCATTTCTTACGCTCCTTTACTTCTTGCCCTTGCCCGAGGTCTTGCCTTCCTTATGCTCGACGTGCTCGCCCTTATAGCGGATACCGTAGCCATGGAAAGGTTCGGGTTTGCGGATCGCTCTGAGTTCCGCCGCAACCTGACCGACGAGTTCCTTGTCGATCCCGCTTACCGTAACGTCCGTCTGCGAGGGGCATTCGAGTTTGATCCCTTCGGGTGCGACGTATTCAACGGGGTGGGAAAAACCAACGTTCAGAACAAGCTTGTTGCCCTGCATCTGAGCCTTCCAACCGACGCCCTTTACTTCGAGCCCCTTCGTGAAGCCCTCCGAAACGCCCTTGACCATACCCGCGATCAACGCACGGTAGAGCCCGTGAAGCGCGTTGGTTTCGTCCCTTTCGTCAAGCGCCTTTACGTGAACGTGACCGTCCTCCGTTTGAACGTCGATCGCACCCGTCACTTTACGGCTCAAAGTTCCCTTTGCTCCCTTGACGGTGACGACCGCGTCTTTGAAATCGACGGTAACGCCTGCGGGAAGCGCAATACTCATTTTACCGATTCTCGACATATTCCGCCTCCTTAATAGATATAGCAGAGCACTTCGCCGCCCACGTTCTGAGCCTTTGCCTGCTTATCCGTCATGATCCCCTTGTTTGTGGAGATGATAGCGATCCCGTAACCGCCCAAAACCTTGGGCATGGTTGCGGCGCCGCTGTAAGTTCTCAGTCCCGGCTTGCTGATGCGTTCGAGCCCGCTGATGACCGATTGGTTTTTATCCGTATATTTCAACGTAAGAACGAGCTTTCCGTTGTAGCCGTCCTCTTCGAAACGCACGTCTTTGATGTAACCTTCTTTCAAAAGAATGTCGGCGATTGCCTTTTTCATATTGGAAGAGGGAATCTCCACGGTCTCTTTTTTGACCATGAGCGCGTTTCTGATTCTTGTAAGCATATCTGCGATCGGATCTGTCATTTTCTTTCTCCTTACCAGCTCGCCTTTTTCACGCCGGGAATCTGCCCCTTATAAGCAAGATTGCGGAAACAGATACGGCAAACGCCGTACTTTCTCAAAACCGCGTGCGGTCTGCCGCAAATCGTGCAACGCGTATAAGCTCTCGTTGAAAACTTAGGCGTCTTTTGCTGTTTGTTGATCATTGACTTCTTTGCCATTGTCGTCTCCTCACTTTTTGAAGGGCATTCCGAGCGCCCTCAAAAGCTCTCTCGCTTCTTCGTCCGTCTTAGCCGTGGTGACCACGCAGACGTCCATGCCTCTGATTTTCTCAACCTGATCGTATACGATCTCGGGGAAAATGAGCTGTTCTTTGAGTCCCATCGAGTAGTTTCCTCTACCGTCGAACGCCTTGTCCGACACGCCGCGGAAGTCTCTCACTCTCGGAAGAGCGATCGATACGAGCTTATCGTAGAAGTCCCACATTCTCTTGCCGCGAAGAGTCACTTTCAGTCCGACGGGCATTCCTTCGCGGAGCTTGAAGTTTGCGACCGATTTGGTAGCTTTACGGTAGATCGGCTTTTGACCCGTAATGATTTTGAGCTCGTTCTCCACCATCTGCATGGACTTTTGATTGTCCTTGATATCGCCGAGACCCGTGTTGATCACGATCTTCTCGATCTTGGGAACCTGCATTACGGACGCATATCCGAATTTCTTCATGAGGAAGGGCACGACTTCTTCGTCATATTGTTTTTTGACCCTGTTTGCTGCCGACGAGGTTTTCGCGGCTTCCTGTTTTACTTGCGCCTTTGCGCTCTTTTTCTCTGCCATCTCTATTCCTCCGCCCGATTATTCCTTATTTTCGTTTTCGGGCTCGGTTGCAGTTTCTGCCGCATCCGCCGCCTTTTGGCTGCGCTTTCTCGTTCTCTTCTTGGGTGCCTCTGCCTCTTCGACGGGTTTCGTCTTGCTCTTCTTGGTGTAAGCCTTGTCAAGCGACGCTCCGCACTTCTTGCAGACGCGGATCTTCTTACCGTCTGCCACGCTATGTGCAACGCGCGTTGCCTTGCCGCACTTATCGCAGACGACTTCTACGTTGGAAGCGTCGATAAACGCTTCTTCCGTCACGATCTTCGAAGTCTCGTTCGCCCTTCTCGCCTTCTCGTGCTTATTGACGATATTCACGCCTTCGACGATAATTTTTCCCGCCTTGGGATCGGCTTTAAGAACCTTTCCCTGCTTTCCTTTATACTTGCCCGCCAAAACGAGCACGTTGTCGTTTACTTTAACATTCATTGCGCTTCTCCTTACAGAACCTCGGGAGCAAGCGAGATGATTCTCATGTAATCTTTCTCGCGGAGCTCTCTCGCAATGGGCCCGAAGATACGGGTTCCCTTAGGTTGTTTTTGGCTGTCGATAATGACCGCCGCGTTGTCGTCGAAACGAATATAAGTACCGTCGGGACGGCGGATACCCTTTGCGCTTCTTACGATGACTGCCTTGACGACGTCGCCCTTCTTAACCGCGCCGCCGGGGGTAGCCGTTTTCACGCTTGCCACGATAACGTCGCCGATGTTGCCGCTCCTACGGAAGGAGCCGCCCAAAACGCGGATACACATGAGCTCTTTCGCGCCCGAATTGTCCGCGGCTTTCAGCCTTGTCTGAGGTTGAATCATAACCTTTTTACTCTCCTTTCCTGATTACTTCGCCTTTTCGACGATTTCGGCTACGCGCCAGTTTTTGTCTTTGCTCAGCTTCCTCGTTTCCACGATACGGACTTTGTCGCCTACGCCGCACTCGTTCTCTTCGTCGTGAGCCTTGAAGCGGACCGTTCTCGTAATCGTCTTTTTGTAAACGGGGTGTTTGCTCTTATCGGTCACCGCAACGACGACCGTCTTATCCATTTTATCGGAGACCACGATTCCGACTCTTTCTTTTCTAAGATTTCTTTCCATGATGCTCTCCTTTACGCCTTATTCTGACGGGCGCGGATTTCCGTATTCACTCTCGCGATATCCCGCTTGCAAGTCCTGATCGACAGGGGATTTTCAAGCTGATTGGACGCGTGACGGAAACGAAGATTAAAGAGTTCGCTTTTGAGGTCTTTGAGCTTTTTAGAAAGCTCGGCGTCGCTTAAACTGTGAAATTCGTTTGCTTTCATGCTTCCTCACCGCCTTCCGTAGTTTCGAGGTCTTCCTTCCTTACAAATTTGCACTTGATCGGAAGCTTGTTTGCGGCAAGCCGCATTGCTTCGCGGGCAATATCCTCGGAAACGCCCGCCATTTCAAAGAGCACTCTGCCCGGTTTTACAACCGCGACCCAGAACTCTACGTTACCTTTACCGGAACCCATACGCGCTTCCGCAGGGTGGCGGGTAATGGGTTTGTGGGGGAAGATGTCGATCCACACCTGCCCGCCGCGCTTGATGAAACGCGTCATTGCGATACGCGCAGCCTCGATCTGATTGGATTTGATCCAGCACGCCTCTTCGGCTACCAAACCATACTGTCCGTAAGCGACTTTGTTTCCCTTATGCGCCGCGCCCTTAATATTGCCGCGGTGCTGTTTTCTTCTTTTAACTCTCTTCGGAATTAACATTATCTGCCTCCTTCCGGCTTCTTGGCTTTGAGGACTTCGCCCTTGTATATCCAGCACTTAACGCCGATCATACCGAAGGTCGTATGTGCTTCCGCGAAACCGTAATCGATGTCCGCGCGAAGCGTTTGAAGGGGAATGGAACCGTCATGATAATGTTCCGAGCCTGCGATTTCGCGACCGTCAAGACGACCGCTCACCTGCATTTTAACACCCTTTACGCCTGCGCGCATCGTTCTGCCGATCGCCTGCTTCATGGCACGGCGGAAAGAAATGCGTTTTTCAAGTTGCGCCGCAACGCTCTCTGCAACAAGCTGAGCGTCCGCGTCGATCTTCTTGACTTCGGTCACGTTGATGATGACCTGCTTCCCGTTCGTAAGTTTTGCAAGATCCTTTTTGATGACTTCAATCTCGGAACCCGCTTTTCCGATAAGAACGCCGGGACGTCCCGTGTAGATCGTTACAACGACTTTGCCCGCCGCACGCTCGATCAGAATTTTGGAGATCGCCGCCGCGTAGTATTTCTTTTTGAGAAACGTACGGATGACGTTGTCTTCTTTTAAGAATGCGGAGAAATCTTTTTTATCGGCATACCACGTAGTATCCCAACCTTTGATGATACCAACTCTCAATCCGTGAGGATTAACTTTCTGTCCCATGTTAAATATTGCCCTCCGCTTTCTTTACGTCAAGGATGACCGTAATATGGCTCGTTCTTTTTAAAATCGCATGACCCCTGCCTTTGCTGACGGGTTGCATTCTCTTTAAGGATGTTCCGCCGTTCGCATAGCACTCGGCAACGTACAAATCGCCTCTGTCCATGCCCTGATTGTGCTCCGCATTCGCTACGGCGCTCATGAGCACTTTCTTCGTAGGAAGCGCTCCGCCGTTCGTGATATTCGAAAGAATGGCTTCCGCTTCCTCAACCGATCTTCCGCGAATGAGATCGAGCACCGTTCTCACTTTGTAGGGAGAAATTCTCAGATATTTTGCCACCGCGTAGGGGCGTTTTTCACGCTTTTCCTCTACTCTTTCGGCTTTCTTTTTCATGTTTGTTGCCATACTTTATCTCCTTATCTCCCCGGCGTGGTCGTCTTTGCCGTGTGACCCTTGAAGGTTCTCGTCGGGGCAAACTCGCCGAGCTTGCAGCCGACCATATCCTCCGTGATATATACGGGAACGTGCTTTCTGCCGTCGTAGACTGCGATCGTGTGACCGACCATCTGAGGGAAAATCGTCGACGCTCTCGACCAGGTTTTCAGAACTTTCTTTTCGTTAGCCTCGTTCATCGTTTCGATTCTCTGCAAAAGCTTCGCTTCGACGTAAGGCCCTTTCTTAACGCTTCTCGACATTTTTCATCCCTCCTTAATTGATACGCTTCAAGATGAACTTGCTCGTAGGATTCTTCTTCTTTCTCGTCTTATAACCGAGAGCGGGCTTGCCCCAAGGGGTTTCCGGACCTGCATGACCGACGGGAGACTTGCCTTCACCGCCGCCGTGAGGGTGATCGTTGGGGTTCATGACCGAACCGCGCACCGTAGGACGGGTACCGAAGTGACGGGTCTTACCCGCTTTGCCCACGCGGATGATCTCGTGTTCGAGATTTCCGACCTGACCGATCGTCGCCTTGCAAGCCATGGGAATGAGTCTCATTTCGCCGGAAGGCATTTTGATGGTCGCATACGCGCCCTCTTTTGCCATGATCTGCGCCGTGATACCCGCGCTTCTTGCGATCTGACCGCCGCGACCGGGCTTCATCTCGATATTATGGACCATCGTACCGACAGGGATGTCCGCAAGCGCAAGCGCGTTGCCGACTTTGATATCGGCTTCCTTTCCGCTGAGAACCTTGTCGCCGACGTTCAGACCGACGGGAGCGAGAATGTATCTCTTTTCGCCGTCCGCATAGACGAGGAGCGCAATGTTCGCGCTGCGGTTGGGATCGTACTGAATGCTCTTGACCGTTGCGGGAACGCCGTCTTTGTTCCGTTTAAAATCAATGATACGGTACTTTCTCTTATTGCCGCCGCCGATGTGACGAACGGTGATTTTGCCTTGGTTGTTTCTTCCGCCCGACTTGCGCTGATCTTCGAGAAGGGAATTTTCCGCTTTCGCACCCTTTGTAAGATCGCCCGCGTAGCCGTGAACCGTCATCAGACGGCGAGCGGCGGAAGTCGGTTTATATCTTTTAACTGCCATTTCCTTATACCTCTCTTACGACAACGAGTTGAATGCCTCGATGGGCTTGCTGCTTTCTTTCAACTGAATGATCGCCTTTTTACGCGTGGGGGTGTAACCCTCGTTTCTGCCCATTCTTTTAAGCTTGCCGCGCTGGGTCACGGTGTTCACGCTTGCGACCTGAACGCCGAACATCTGCTCTGCCGCGATCTTGATCTGGGTCTTGTTCGCGGACTTCGCAACGAAAAACGTGTACTTTTTATCCGCGATACCGTCGTATCCCTTTTCGGTGAGGACGGGTTTCAAAATGATATCTTCGGGTGCCATTAGCAATAAGCCTCCTCCAATTTTTTCACCGAGCCCTTCGTAAGAACGACTACGGAATTAGCAACGATTTCGTAGGTGTTGATCTCACCGACGGAAACCGTAGAGAACTTTTCGAGATTGCGCGACGCCAGAATAACGTCGGGATTGTTGTCGTCCATGACGACGACCGTTCTCTTATCGAGTTTGAGCGCCTTTCTGAACGCTTCCATCTCCTTCGTCTTGGGCGCGGAAACTTTCAGCTCGTCCACCACGATGAGTTCGCCGTCCGCAAGTTTCTTGCTGATCGCCGAAACAAACGCGCCGCGCTTTGCGGTAACGTTCATCTTTTTGGAGAAGTCGCGGCTCTTGGGTGCGAACACGACGCCGCCCTTCGTCCATTGCGGTGCGCGGATGGAACCCTGACGGGCGCGACCCGTTCCCTTCTGACGCCAAGGTTTTGCACCGCCGCCGCGCACTTCCGTGCGGGTGAGAGTGGACTTGGTGCCCTGTCTTTGATTGGAAAGATAAGTGACGACGGCTTGATGAATGAGCGCCTCGTTGTAATCTGCTCCGAACACTTTGTCGGAAAGATCGCAGGAGCCCACCTCTTCGCCTTTCATATTGTATACTTTAACGTTTGCCATTGTCCTTCTCCTTATGCCTTGACGCTGTTCGAAATCGTAACGATCGCGCCCCTGTTGCCGGGGATAGCGCCTTTAATGAGAATTGCGTTTCTTGCCGCGTCTACCTTCACGACTTCGAGATTCTGAACGGTAACGCGCTCCACACCGTACTGACCTGCAAGGTGTTTGTGTTTGAACACGCGGGAGGGCGTACTGTTCGCGCCCATGGAACCGGGCTCTCTGTGTACGGGGCCTACGCCGTGCGTCTCTTTCAGGCGGTGCTGGTTCCAGCGTTTGATAACGCCCGTATAACCGTGACCTTTGGTGATGCCCGCGACGTCTACCTTGTCGCCTGCCGTAAAGACGTCCGCCTTTACCTCGTCGCCGACCTTGTAGCTGTCGACTTTGTCAAGGCGTACTTCTTTGAGTACTTTGCAGGGAGCGACTCCCGCCTTCTTGAACTGCCCGAAATCGGGTTTGTTGAGTTTTTGTTCCGCCTTCTTCTCGTCGCCGAGTTTCTGGAAACCGAGTTTAAGCGCGGTATAGCCGTCGCTCTCTTCGGTTTTGACCTGAACGACGGGGCAAGGTCCCGCTTCCACTACCGTGACGGGAATTACCTTACCGTCTTCTGCAAAGATCTGGGTCATGCCCACTTTGCGACCGATGATTGCTTTAATCACTGTTAAAGTTCACTCCTTAAAATTTTATTTTTCTCAATACCTTAATATATAAAGTATTATCAACCGAGTTTGACCTTGATGTCTACGCCTGCGGGAAGGTGGATCGTATCCAGAAGCTTCGCGTTGGGGCTGTAAATATCGATGATGCGCTTGTGGGTTCTGAGTTCGAACTGCTCGCGCGAATCCTTATACTTGTGCGGGCAACGGAGAATGGTCACGATTTCCTTTTCCGTGGGAAGCGGAATGGGACCCGAAATTTTCGCCCCGCCCTTCTGCATCGTTTCGACGATTCTCGTTGCGGCCTCGTCAACGAGAGCATGATCGTATGCGCTCAATTTGATTCTGATTTTTTGTCCTGCCATAATGGTACTCCTTAAAAATTGACCTTACTTCGTTACTCTGTGCAACGCGTCCGTGCGTATCGAGGTTTCGCTATTTAAAAAACACGCGTCGTTTTGCGGTGTTTTACGCAAAAGCCTCGGTAAGTCGCAGGAATCGAGTCCCGCCATTGTCAGCGAAAATTATCTGCCGGAGGGCTTTCGACCCCGGATTTTCAGTAACTTTCCGCCTCAACCCTATACGCCGTTCGCCGCAGAAAACAGACCTCTGCTTAGACACAGGCTTGATAATAATATCATGAAAGTCAAGATAAGTCAAACGATTACAGGAATATTTTTAAAAATTTTTGCATATTTTACGAAATTTTTTCAGAAACAAAAAGAAAAACCGAACGGAGTCACCGTTCGGTTTTTTTATGATTTGACCAAGATCATTTAATATACTTGCCGCCTTCGCCTTCGCGGATACGGAACATCTGAATCTCTTCACCGTTCGTCGCGTCGACGTATACCAGGAACGTATCCGTTTCGGTATAGCAGGCGATCTCGTAAGCGATCACTTCTTCGCCGTTGACCGCAACAAGCGAAAGGTTGATTTCGTAGGGCGTAAGCTCTTTGCTGATCGCGTCAAGCGCGGCGTTCTTTCCGATTTCGGGATCGCCGAAGCTGCGCTGGGTGTGATTGAACAAATATCCGGAAGCATCGATACCGACCACTCTGCCCTTCTCTTCGCACACGCGCACGCGGATCATTTCGGGATAGACGCGAACGCCGTCCTGCTTGCTCACATAAGTGATATTTGCAACCATGCCCGCATCGGAGAGGAAGCTCGCCTCTACGTTCTTGATTCCGAGCGAAGCAAGATATTCTCTTGCCAAGCTGTCGCAGGTTTCCAGATCGAAGTTCTTCTGGCTGCATTCTTCGTAGGTATCGAAGAAAATCAGGTTGCCGCCGTTCTTTGTGATCTCGGCATAAATTTCGTTGCCGTTCTCATCCTTTAATACGAAGTTATAAAGTCCCGCGCCGTGCGCCGTGCCTTCGCCCGTCATTTTGGTTTCTGCGATATGATAGGAGTTAAAATAATCCTTTACAAGCTGTTCCGCGCGTTCGGCGGTGATCTCCTCCTGCTTTAAGAGCTGGTTTTCGCCTACATTCCCTTTTCCGGAGAAAGGCGCGTCCACGATTTCCTGCGGTTCTTTATGCGTGCCCTGTCCCGCTTCGGAGAACTTATTCTGCATATTGCTCTTGCCGCCGTTCATGAACGCATGAAGATCGCTGTCGCTCATGTGGATAACAAGATCGTTGAGTTCGTTATACAGCGCCGCGTTGATTTCGTAAAGATAGTTTACGGTGTTGAACTCGGTTTCGCTGAGCGTCTTGCCCGAAGCGAGTTTTGAAAGCAACCTTCTTGCATAACTGCCCGTGCGATTGACGAAGGACGAAATATCCGTACTCGTCGCCGCGTCTACGGGAACGCGTTCGAGCGCACTCTCCATAAGTTCGCTGTCTACAAGAAGATCGGTCAACAGTCTGCGCTGTTCGTCTCTTCCCGAAGAAACTCTCAGCTTCGAAAAATTGTTATCCATATCTTCGGAGACGGAGACCATTTCATAAAGCGTAGAACGATAGCCGTTTGCAGCCGCGTTATCCATTTCGTTCATGCGTATCGCGCCCGCCGTAACCACGGTCGCAAGCGCAAGCGCCGCCGTACCGAGCGAGATGACCGCCGCAAGCCATCCGCCGAACCCGGGCGCGTGCTTTCTGCGTTCCGTCCTCTGTTCGCGCTTATGCTTTCTGTTTTCGGCTTTTCTCTCGCGTGCCGCTTCCCGCGCCGCCGCCTTTCTTTCGCGCGCCTTGTCGCGTGCCTCGTGCTTTTTGCGGCGAAGGGCAATGCGTTCCTTCTTTTCGCGGGCGATACGCTTCTGCTTTTCCGCTTTGGATTCGTTTTTCAGCATCTCGCGCCGAGCCGTTTTTTCGGCGCGCTGTTCGAGTTTTTTCTCTTTGAGCGCTGCTTTTTTCTCCTGCTTTGCACGAATGCGTTCCGCCTTCTTCTCTTTAAGCGCCGCCTTTTTTTCAAGCTTCTTTGCTTTGAGCGCAGTCTTCTTTTCGAGTTTCTTCTCTTTGAGTTTGGCGCGTTTTAAAAGCTTATCTTCCTTCTTGGCAGCCTTCTTTTTTGCCGCGGAAAGTCTTTTTTCCGCTGCCGCCTTTTCCTTGGCTTCCGCCTTTTTGCGCCTTTCTTCTTTTTTGGATTCTTTAAGCGCGGGCTCCTTCTTCGGCGTGGATTTTTTTACGCTTTTCGTCTTGGAAACCGACTTCTTAACGGGCTTTTTCTGCTCCGTCTTTTCGGCTTCGTAAGCGGTCTCCTTTTCCACTCTCTCTACTTTCTTCGCCCCGCTCGATACGTTTTTTCCGATTTCCTTTTTCATGTCTCCTCCTTACTTAAATGGCAAATACATGTTTGCCGATCGTCGTCACCGTCTGACGGGTGAATATCCACGCGCTTGTAGCCTTGGCGGGATTGTAATAGTAGATCGCCCCGTAAGTGGGATCCCAGCCGTTCATAGCGTCGCGCGCCGCGTTGTATGCGGTCTGATTGGGTTCGAGATTGATTTGCCCGTCCGCAACCGCCGTGAACGCGCCCTTCTGATAAATAATTCCCGAAATGGTGTTGGGGAAGTCGGGACTCTTCAAGCGGTTCATAATGACCGCTCCGATCGCAACCTGACCCGTATAGCTCTCCCCTCTGCCTTCCGCGTAGATCGCCTTCGCCATGAGATACAGATCGGAAGAGCTGTAATTGCCCGACGAAGGTTTGTTGTTGGAGTTTCCGTTAAGCACGTCATACGAATCGTTCATGCCGAGCGCCTTATAAGTGGCTTTCCCCACAATACCGTCCGCCGTCAAGCCGTTCTTCTTCTGGAACGAGATGACCGCTTTTTTGGTTCCGCTTCCGAAGATCCCGTCCACCGAACCCGAATAGTAGCCCCATTGTTTCAATCTGCGTTGAACTTCCTTGACCTCGCCGCCTCTGCTTCCCTGACGGAGCACGGCAGCGTCCACCGAAAGCTCGATCGCTGTTTCGGCTGTCTGACGCTCGTGGCTGACCGCAATCGCCGTGACGGACGCCGCGGCGGAGGCGGTAAGAGCAAGCGTCAATGCGCCGATTGCCAAAAACTTCTTCATAATTTCCTCCTACGCACAATTTGAGCATTCGTAAAAAATTTATGCGGAATTTATAAAAAGGCGCTTGCGCCGTTTTCAAGTTTACTCTTATGATAAGGAACACCCCCGCGCCCAAAGCGTACTTCCCGTAGGGAATATAAAAAGCGAAGAATTTTTAAATTCTTCGCTTTTTATAATTGATG
>CAJUET010000017.1 GCA_910585595.1 uncultured Christensenella sp.
TATGCTTTCTGTCAACACCTTTTTTTCATTTCTCTTTCTATTTTTCTGCTTTTTTATTTTTTTCAGCCAAAATTCGCTTTTTTCGCTTTCCGCATAGCTCTGCACGCAAAAACACTTCGCCGCATAAAATTTTAAAATACTGCATATACCCAATTGATTTTTTAAATTGAGAATTTTTAAAGCATATCAATCATAAATATAGTATCGCAATAAAGCTATCCGCGGCAGCTTTATGTAAGCAAAGAAAAAGAATTTATTATATTAGGAGATATATTCTATGGAAACGAGCACCACGAACACGGCAAAATCTACGACTACCCCCGTAACAGCGGCGCCTGCCGCCGCGCCTGCTGCACCCGCAACGGCGGCCCCCACGGGAGAAGAACTTTGCGGCTCGACGAACATTCTCGACACCGTACACCTTAAAAATCTTGTAGACGATCTTTCGAGACTTTACGGCACTTGCGTATGCACGAAGGTTGCAAAAGACACAAAAGTTGCCGCCGAAAAACGCCTTATCGAAGCGATCCGCGCAAACCTCGACCGCTACGAGAGCTAAGTAAAATAAAAACCGAACGGTTCGCCGTTCGGTTTTTATTTTACGAAATATTCGCCTTTATCTGTTTTAATGCATTCTTTTCAAGACGGGATACCTGCGCTTGCGAAATTCCCACTTCCTGAGAAATTTCCGTTTGCGTTTTCCCTTCGTAATAACGAAGCATTAAAATTTTACGTTCTCTATCGGCAAGCCGAGCCATAGCTTCGCGCAAAGCTACCTTTTCCGTCCAAATTTCGTCGCTCTGCTTGGTATCGGCAAGCTGATCCATCAGCTCCACCGTATCGCCCGACTTATTATATACGGGTTCATGCAACGAAATCGGATCGGAGATCGCGTCGAGCGCATACACGACTTCACGCTCCTTTACCTGCATAACTTGCGCGATTCTCTCAATCGTCGCCTCTTCATCCCGTTCTTCGATACTCTCTCTTACTTTTAAAATTTTATATGCGGTATCCCTAATCGACCGCGATACCCGCAAACTGTTTCCATCCCTCAAATACCGCTTGATCTCCCCCAATATCATAGGAACTGCATAAGTCGAAAATTTAACCTGAAACTTAGGATCGAAGTTATCGATTGCCTTTATAAGCCCCACGCAACCCGCTTGAAACACATCGTCCGCATTCGCGTTTTTTGCCCAAAACCTCTTTACGAGCGAAAGAACTAAACGCATATTACCTACAATAAACTTTTCTCTCGCGCTCTCGTCCCCCGCTTTTAATTGCACAATCAATTCTTCGTTCTCTTTTGAACTTAATTTGGGAAGTCCCGTTGTATCCACTCCGCAGATCACTACCTTTTGCAACATAAAAATTTCCTCCTTATGTACTTCCCCGTATAAGTTTTGGCAATTCGGAAAAAACTATGTAACCCCCATCCAAAAAAATCGCACTTTAAAAAGGGTTTTTATATGATTCCCCATTTATTCGGTTTTCAAACGCTTAAATAAATTTTTTTTGCAAAACCCGTTCAGATTACTTGACATTGCTTTAATTTTAGAATATCATAATAGCGTTGTCCACGGGGGCGTAGCTCAGTTGGTTAGAGCGCTTGCTTGACATGCAAGAGGTCACAGATTCGAGTTCTGTCGTCCCCACCAGGAAACCCTGTATATTGTGCTTCTCCTTTTATTGCCGATATATGGGGTTTTGTTTTATGCTGCTGTGGCGGAATCGGCAGACGCGTCGGACTTAGAATCCGGTGGGAAACCGTGCAGGTTCAACTCCTGTCAGCAGCACCAAAATATGAACGCAGAGTTTCTTCTGCGTTTTTTTGTTGTTGCAATTAACAATTCCCGTTAATTATGCATGACATAATACTTTGTAAACGTTTAAAATCGACTTATTCGTACCATTCCGCCTTAGTACTACGCGAAAACAGCTTATCAATTTCTTTTTTACAACGTTCACGATCATCTCCCGATCCATAACAAACGCTGTGCACTGCCTCAGTGATAGGAAGCTCCACACCACACTTATCGCCCAATATTTTTAACGCCGCGCTTGTCGCAACGCCTTCCGCAAGCCTTTCAAACCTCTGCCCCTTCGCAAGCATTTCGCCGTACATACGGTTGTGGGAATAAACAGAAAAAAGCGTCGTTTCATAATCGCCGAGGTGCGCAAGCCCGTAAGCGGAAAGCTCGTTCCCGCCAAGCGCCTTTATGAGTCTTGCGATTTCCCGCGCGCCGCGCGTCATAAGCGGTCCCTTTAACGGAGGCGCAACCACGTCGAGAACGCCCGCCGCAATGCCCATAACGTTCTTTGCAGCCGCTCCTATCTCCGTGCCGAGAAGATCGCTTCCATAATAAAAACGAATGAGATCGCTTTTAAAATTCTCAACGAGCATTCGTTTGAGGTTCTCGTTTTCAGAGTCAATTACCATACAGCTTTGTATTCCCGCAACAAAACTTTGAATATGACCAGGCCCTACCCATACGGCGATTTTATCCGAGAGAATTCCGCTCTCCGTTAAAATTTCGGTAAGCCGTTTTCCTGTCCCGTCCTCGATCCCCTTCATGCACAACACAAAAATTTTATCGGAAACGTTGTAACGGGTAACTTTTTTCATAAAGTCCCTAAGTCCCTGCGCGCTGATCGAAATAATGATAATGTCGGAACAGTTCACCGCCTCTTCCAAATTGCAGGTCAGGTGAATTTTTTTATCGAGCGTAACATATTCGTTTTTTCCCGTTTCATTCAAAATGCGATAAGCATTCCCGTCTTCGGGACCCCACGAAATCACCTTATGATTGAGCCGCGACAAATACCATGCAAGAAACGAACCCCATCTGCCGCAACCGAGTACGGTAATTTTCATATCATCTCCTTAAAGTTCTTTTCGCTCTATGAGTGCACGCGCAAGAGTTACTTCGTCTGCATATTCAAGCTCCGAACCGATCGGAATACCGTGCGCCAACCTTGTTACCTTTACACCGAGCGGTTTTAACAGCTTTGCAATATACATTGCCGTCGCCTCCCCCTCCACATCGGGGTTGGTCGCCATAATGACTTCGGCGACGTTCTCTTTATCAATACGTTCCAAAAGCTCTTTTATTCGTATATCGTTGGGCGTTACGCCGTTCATAGGGTCAATGACTCCGTGCAAAACGTGATATACGCCTTTAAATTCACGAAGTTTTTCAAACGCGATCACGTCTTTGGGCTCTTTTACCACGCACACGACGGCATGATCCCGCGCCTTGCAAATATCACACTCCTCGTTTACCGTAAAGTTTCCGCAAGTTTTACAAAAACGCACCTGCTTTTTAATATTTACGATCGCTTTTGCAAAAGCTTCCGCTTCCCCCTCAGACATTCTGATCACACGGTATGCGTAGCGTTGCGCCGTTTTTTTTCCCACGCCGGGGAGTTTGGAAAACTCATTCATGAGCCGACCGATCGGCTCGATAAAGATATCCACTTAAAAAAATCCTCCCATACCGCCCGCGGAATACTTACCCATTTTCTCTTTATATACCTCATCCGCCTTTTTATATCCGTCCAAAACGGCAGCCATGATAAGGTCTTCAAGCATTTCTTCGTCATCCGGATCGATTACCGACTTGTCGATTTCGATTCCGTCGATAATTTTTTTCGCGTTCATATACACGACGACAGCCTCGCCACCCGCAGTCCCTACGATTTCCCAATCGTCAAGAAGTTTTTCCGTTTCCTGCATTTCTTCTTGCATTTTCTGCGCCTGCTTCATAAGGCTTTGCATTCCCGCTCCGCCCATGCCACCTTTATTGAATCCTGCCATAATCATTTCTCCTTTACTTGTACTGTATAGCCTGAAAAGTTTTGTTCAAGTTCACCGATTCCGTGTTTCACTTCCGTCTTTGCGCCCTTCTGCCTGACCTCATAAACAAAACCGAGGCTTCCGAATACTTCCTTCATGGTCTTAGTGTGGTCATCGCGAATCAAAGCACGGTAAATCGTATCGCTTTCCGTTGTCAAAATAAGCGTTTCTCCTTCAAAGAAGAACTCCAAGTCCGAACACATGGTATAGAGCACGCCGTTCGAGCCCGTCTTCCTTAACGCCCGCATAAATTTACCGAATACCGTTTCCGCCGAAGCGTTTTTCGGCAAAGGCAAAATCAGCTCTTGCGGTTTAGGAGAGTTTTTTTTCTCCTTTTCCACCTTTTCTGCCTTTTTCATCTCATCTGCCGGCGGCTCTTCGCAATCAAAAATCGGCTCTTCCATAGGGAAATCCCCCGCGTCAAAGGGCGGTTCCTCTTCCCTTACTTCAGATTTCAATACTTCGCTATTGATCTGTCCTCTGGAAATAGGTTTGGCAATCGGAGCGGCATCCAACAAAGTCACCCCTTCCGATAACCGCTTTTCCACTCCCGCAACACGCACGGCAAGCGCGTCTAAATCAAGATCGGCATTTGGCAATGCGGCACGCATAACAGCCGTTTCAAAGCTGATTCGCGGCGAAGTCGCATACCTGAGCTCAGGCTCAAGCCTTACAAAAATATCCGTCACCCGTAAAATTGATCTGCTGTCGGCAACTTCGGCAATCTTCGAAACCAAACGGAAATGTTCTTTGGGAATCATTAAAAGGGATTCCGCATTCGAGCACGCCTTCGCAATTGCGATCATATTTAAGGCTTGCAGAACGTCACGGCACAATACGCCGACCGACCGACCCGCCGACAAGATCTTTTCCGCGGTCGCAAGCGCGGACGAAAGATCAGGCGCAACGAGCTGCCCCGCGAGCGTACAGGTTTCCTTAAAGTCCGCCGCCCCAAGCACCGAAGTTACCCCGTCATAAGTGAGTTTATCCGCATAAGCGAGACACATTTCGGCAATTGAAAGCATATCCCTATCGCTCCCCGCGCCCGCGCGGGCAATCGCCTCCACCGCTTCATCCTCGTATGCCGTTCCCATTTCCTTCAAAATGCTTTTCAGATGTTTTACAAGATCTTCCGTAGGGATCAACTTAAAATCGAGTCTCATACAGCGGGACAAAATGGTCGCAGGAAGTTTTTGCGGTTCCGTCGTCGCTAAAATAAACATCGCGTGCCGCGGCGGCTCTTCGAGTGTTTTTAAAAGCGCGTTGAAGGCGCTGTCCGTCAACATATGAACTTCGTCGATAATATATACTTTATATTTTCCCGAAACAGGCGGATACTGCACTTTATCCCTGAGATCGCGCATTTCATTTACGCCGTTGTTGGACGCTGCGTCGATTTCCGAAATGTCAAGCGAACCATCTAAAAGCGCACGACAGACCTTACACGTTCCGCAAGGCGAACCGTTTTCGGGTTTTTCACAATTAACGGCACGGGCAAAAATACGCGCAACGCTCGTTTTACCCGTCCCGCGCGGACCCGTAAAAAGATACGCATGCCCCACCGTTTTCTTTTCGATTTGATTTTTAAGAACGCGTACTACATGCTCCTGCCGTACCATTTTATCGAATGAATCCGGTCGATACTGCCGATAGAGAGATAAATGCGCCATAATTTTTCTCCGTATTATTTTTCAAACGCTTTTTGAAGCTTTCTTTTCGCGCGTACGAGCGCGTTATCCACGCTTTTGAACGGCTTTTTCGTCGCATCGCATATTCGCGAATAGCTCATTCCTTCAAGATACATATTTAAAACGCGGTACTCGAAATCGGAAAGTTCCCGCATAAGCTTGATTTGAAATTCCGCGCGCGCCTCACTGTCGATCAAATACTCTTCGGGAGAAGCTCTTTCGTCCAAAATATCCAAAACGCGCCGATCGAACAGGGAAACGCTCTCCGTTAAAACCGCGCTCTTCTTCGTCGTCATCTTTCCGATCGCATCGTAAATGCGCCTCGTCACGCACATATATGCAAAGTTTTTAAAACTCTTCCCGGAATCCCCTCTGTAATCGCGTACGGCAAAATAGAGACCGATCATGCCCTCCTGAACCAAATCTTCCGTCTCGCCTCCCGCAAGAAAGAACTGACGGGCGCGGGCGCGTACGGCGTGATTGTATCTGAGAATAAGTTCTTCCGTAGCTAAATTGTCACCTTTTTGCGCCGCGTCGGCGAGTTCCTCGTCAGTTCGAAGTTTTAATTCTTGCACGGACCACCTCGTAAACGCCAATGCCGAGCGCGACGGACGCGTTCAGCGAATTTACCTCTCCAAAAAGCGGAATCGAGAGCGTTTTATCACACTTTTCCCTGGTAAGCCGTTTGACCCCGCTGTCCTCTCCGCCCACCACGAGCGCAACTTTTCCCGAAAATTTTTCGCCATAAATACTTTCCCCGCCAGCTTCAAGCGCGTATACCCAATAGCCGAGCTTTTGAAGTTCTTCGATTGCATGATTCAAAGAGCCTACCTTTGCGACCTTGATATGCTCCGCCGCACCCGCGGAAATACGGACGACCGCCTCGTTGACCGTTGCGCCCCTTACGGAAGGAATTACAACCCCGTCCGCGCCCGCGCATTCCGACACACGCAGAATACTGCCCAAGTTGTGCACGTCCACGATTCCGTCGCAGAGAATTATCAGGCTCTCCTCTTTGCCGGTTAAATCGTATAAATCAGAATAGACAAAATCAGTCGTATAGGCAATTACGCCTTGATGCCGCTTTTGCACACTCTCCCGATCAAGAGCGGCTCGGGAAACAAACTGTACGCGGATATTCTTTTTTCGCGCCATAGCAAAAATCCGACCGAGATTCTCGGCCCCATCTTCCATAAGTATTTTATCGACTGTTTTATCCGTTTTCAAAAGTTCGGTAACGGCGTTTCTTCCTTCCGTTTTCATTCTTCCGCCTCTTCCTGAAAAAATAGTTCTTCCAATCTCTCCATCTGTCCCGTGAGATACAAATACCCCAAGAGCGCTTCAAAACCCGTAGAACGCACATATTCCCCGACGGAGGCATTTTTACTCTTCGTCGGTTTCTTTGCGTTGCGTCCACGTTTAAAAATTTCCTCTTCCTCTTCCGTCATAAGCGGGAGAATGTCATTGAGCGCCTCGCTCTGTCCGTGCGCCGAAACAATTTGCGCAGTACGCCGATCAAGCTCCCCCGTCTTATATTTTAAAGAGAGTGCAAGCCTTTCGCGCACCAAAAGCGTATATACCGCGTCTCCCACAAATGCAAGCACAACGGGATTCATTTGTTTCACCCGATTCTTATCTGCGGGCGACTGAAAAGAAAACATTTTACCGATTATAACACAATTCCTAAAAAATGACAAGCATTCACATAAAAGGAACGCTGCGTTTTTTTCCGAAAGAAGTTTTACAACCCCGAAAAATAAGTTGCGTTTCCTAAAAACAAAGGCTATAATGATATCGTTAATCTAATTTACGCAGGTAAACTTATGGAAGCGTTTGAAATTTTGTTGCCCTTGGCACTCATACTTTTATTCGCAAAGCTTATGGGGCTCGGAACACACCGCCTCGGAATGCCCGCCGTGATCGGCATGTTGGTTGCGGGAATTCTCATCGGCGTTTTGCAGTTTATCCCTTGGGCACCCTTACAAGACGCCCTCTTCTCAACGGACATAATGTCCGCGCTCAAAATCATGAGCAAGATAGGCGTCGTCCTCATTATGTTTTCAGCAGGTTTGGGAACAGACCTTAAAAAACTGAAACAGACGGGCGTAGCTTCCGTTGTGATTACGATTTTCGGAATCTTCGTACCCATGCTGTTCGGTTTTTTAGTTGCCTTTTTATTTGACTACTTCACACCGATTTCCCTTACAAACGAACCGGGTGCGATAGGCGAATTCAACTTATTAAGCGACCTTTTCTACGGTGCGATCCTTACGGCGACTTCCGTTTCCGTAACCGTTGCGGTATTGAAGGAACTCGGCAAGCTTGACAGCAAAGTCGGCACATCTATTGTGGCGGCTGCAGTTATCGACGACGTAATCGGCATCATTATTTTATCCGTACTTACCGGCTTTGCCTCCGGAACCGGAGAAAACACCGGTTGGTCTTGGTTTTCGCCGAACGCTCCGATGGTCGTTATCAAAATCGTAATTTTCTTTATCGCGGCAATCGGGCTCGGAATTCTTTTGAGAATGCTCTTCAACGTTATGGAACGCAAATCTCCGCATAACCGCAGAGTACCAATTATTTCGCTTGCCGCCTGCTTTCTCTATGCCTACTTTGCTGAAAAAATCTTTGGCGTTGCAGATATTACGGGCGCATACCTTGCAGGAATACTGCTCGGCGGAACACTTTCCGAGACACCTTATGTGGAATCAAAAGTCGACCAAATGGGTTACCTCTTCTTTTCGCCTATTTTCTTTGCCAATATCGGTATAGCGAATATAAAAATGTTCAGCAGCATCAATCTGCAATTCCTTGCGTTCGGCGCGGTATTCGTCGTCGCCGCACTTTTCGGCAAGATTTTGGGCTGCGGAGTCGGTGCAAAGATCACTAAATTTAATTACCGCGAATCTCTCCGTGTAGGGCTCGGCATGATGGTGCGGGCAGAAGTTATTTTAATCTGCACGGAAAAAGGTGTTGCCTGCGGACTCGTCAATCCCGCCGTATATCCCTTTATTATTCTGATAATTTTGATCTCTTCCGTGCTGACTCCTGTGTTCATGAAACTATCTTACCGCCGCGAAGAAAAACGTTTGACTACGTTACAAGAGCCAAACGAAAATGCTGAAAGCAAATAACATAACGGAAAATAAATATATCCCCCGCAAATTTGCAGGGGATATATTTATTTTATTCACTCTACCGTAACGCTTTTAGCAAGGTGGCGCGGCTTGTCGGGATCGTTTCCGCGAGCGAGCGAAGTATAAAATGCAAGCGCCTGCAACGGAATAACCGACAGAATCGGTGAAAAGATTTCACGGCAAGCGGGAATCAGAATGCTTGCCGTCGCCTCCCCGCTCTTTGCCGCTTCAGGCAAGGAAGTAATAAGAAACACCCTGGCTCCGCGGGAGCGCGTTTCATGCACGGCGTTCATCGTCTTCTCCGCAAGCTCGTGCTGAGTTAAAATTGCAACCACGGGCGTTTTTTCGTCCACAAGCGCGAGCGTACCGTGTTTCAGTTCGCCTGCTGCATATCCCTCGCTCGGCAAATACGAAATTTCTTTGAGTTTTAAACTGCCTTCGAGTGCAGCGCAATAGTCCACACCCCTGCCTATAAAATAGACGCTCTTCGCATTCAGAAAATAGTGAGTCCACCCGCGTACCTCTTCCGAAACTTTCAGAGTTTCTTTTGCAAGACGAGCAATTTCCGAAAAGTCCGCCTCTCCCTTCGCGCGGAAAAGTGCAAGCAAATATAAGACTGCAAGCTGTGCATTAAAGCTTTTCGTGGCAGCTACGGCAACTTCTGCGCCTGCCTTTGTTTCAAGCACGCAGTCTGCAATACGCGTCAGCGATGAATACGGCACATTCGTGACCGCCGCAAGGTACGCCCCCCGATCCTTTGCAAGTTTTGAGGCGGCAAGCGTATCTGCAGTCTCTCCGCTCTGGCTAATGGCAATTACAAGCGTATTCGGGCGAATTATCGGGTTATTGTAACGATATTCGCTTGCGATACACACCTCAACGGGCACACGGCACAGCGATTCAAAAGCATACTTTGCACACAGCCCGCTGTGGTAAGCCGTTCCACACGCCACAATATGTATATATTCTGCCTGACATAATACTTTGCAAAATTGTTTATATGATAACCCGTTGGCGCATTCAAGATTTGCGTTTGAAAGCACAGACGGAATCTCCTCCATCTCTTTTTTCATAAAGTACATATAGCCCTTTTTATCGGCATTGCTCAAAACCGTATCGTATTGCATGGGAGATTTTTCAATCGATTTAAGTTTTTCGTCATAGAATGCGATACCGTTCTTTCCCAAAACGGCAAAATCCCCATCCTTCAGCAAATATGCCTTATCGACCTCGGAAGAAATCGCAACCAAGTCGCTTGCGAGCAAGCTTCCGTTTTCATTTCTACCCACTACCAGCGGACTTCCAATGCGGGCACATACGATCTGATCGGGATATTCGCTTGAAAGAACCGCTATCGCATATGAACCTTCAAGACGGCTGACCGCTTTTTGTACCGCAAGCAAAAAATCTCCTTCGTCGTAAAAAGCAATCATATGAGCGATGACTTCGCTATCCGTTTCGGACAAAAAGGTTTCCCCACGCAACAAGCACTCCTCTTTTAACACCTTGTTGTTTTCGATAATGCCGTTATGCACGATTGTGAATTTTCCGAATGAATGAGGATGAGCATTTTTTTCGCTCGGCGCACCATGGGTTGCCCAACGCGTATGCCCGATACCCGTACTTCCTTGCATTTTTTCGGCAAGCGCGATATTTTCGACCTTTCCTTTCCGCTTGAAAATTTCAATTTGTTCTTTATAACATACAGCGATTCCCGCCGAGTCGTAACCGCGATATTCCAGCTTTTTTAAGAGTTCCAAAAGAACGGGGGCAGCGCGGCGCGAGCCCGTATATCCTACGATTCCGCACATAGCCGCACCTCCGTCTCTTTTACAACGATTTCAACGATCGCCGCACTCTCTCTGCAATTCCTTTTCCCCTCCGCAAGAATACGGACTATCGGCTCTGTACCCGAAGCGCGTAGAACAACACGTCCTTCGCAAAGTTCCTCCGCACGCTCGACCGCTTTTTGTACATTTTTATCGAGAAGAATTTCTTGTTTATGCGCAACCCTAATGTTGATCAACTCTCTCGGTAGCGGACGGTATCCTTCCGCAAGGCAGGAGAGCGGACATTTACTTTCAAGCGCCGCTTCAGTAAGTTTTAAAGCAGTCACAAGCCCATCGCCCGTCATTTCGTGCTTGCGGAAGATAACATGACCCGACGGTTCACCGCCTAAAAGATATCCCGTCTTTACCATTTCAGCATACACAAACCGATCTCCGACTTCTGTTCTCACACATTTTATCCCTTTACGGTCAAGCGCTTTATCTAAACCGAGATTGCTCATCTCCGTCAACACGACGCCTTGAGAATCAAGTTCCCCCCGCACAGACAAATAGTTTGCACAAATATACAGAATGCCGTCTCCGTCGATTACCTTTCCTCTTTCATCTACTGCAATACAACGGTCGGCATCACCGTCGAATGCAAACCCCATATCAAGCGATTGATCGATGACGAGTTTCCGTAGACGGCTGATACAGGTTGAACCGCATTCCAAGTTTATATTCGTGCCGTTCGGTTCTGCTCCCGTCAGAAACACCTGCGCACCCAATGCATCAAAAACCGCTTTGGAAATAGCAAAAGCACTTCCGTTCGCGCAATCCAGTCCGATTCTGAGCCCGCGAAAAGATACGCGCGGAAGCGAAAGAAGAAAGGCGAGATAACGATTCCTTCCCGCAACGTAATCCACCGTCCTTCCGATATTTTCTTCGGTTGCGAACGGAACGTCCTTTCCGTCGATCATTTCTTCCACGAGAGAAATAACCTCATCACCCATCTTTTCGCCGTGGCAATCAATGAGTTTAATACCGTTATCGAAGTACGGATTATGACTCGCGGAAATCATGACTCCGCAGTCGAAACCTTCCGTCCGCGTTACAAACGAAACGGAAGGCGTTGTCGTCACATGCAGAAGATATACATCCGCACCCGAAGCGGTTGCCCCCGCCGTGAGCGCATATTCGAACATATACGAGGAAAGCCGCGTATCCTTTCCCACAACGATACGCGCCCGCTTCTTCCCTTGACGGCCGAAATACCCTCCCAAAAATCTGCCGATACGAAAGGCATGCACCGCAGTAAGCGTTTCATTCGCTCTTCCGCGAAACCCATCCGTCCCGAAATATTTACCCAAACTCATTCCTCCAATTTGGCGCGTGAACCCGCCGCAAATCATACTATGCCGTACAAAAAAAAGGCGTTACTGTGGATTTCCTAAATACTTCTTTGCACCCCCTTCCTTGACTGTCTCCCGACACCTGCCGATACAGAAATCTTGAGAATTCAAATCCTTCGTAAGCGTCGTTCCCGCCGCAAGATAACTGTTCGCACCGACAGCGACGGGAGCAATTAAATTACAATTGCTTCCAATAAAACTGTTATCACCTACAAACGATTTTGATTTTCTTTTCCCGTTATAATTTACAAACACGACCCCACAGCCGATATTGACTTTTTCTCCGACCTCCGCGTCGCCGACGTAACTTAAATGCGCTGCCTTGCTCCCGCTTCCGACATTGCAGTTTTTAAGCTCCACAAAGTCCCCGATACGACAGTTATCACCCACGACGGAATCGGGACGAAGATAGGCAAAAGGTCCTATTTTTGTATTTTTCCCAACTCGCGCACCTTGGAGAACACTGTGTGCAATTTCACAATTATCACCGATAACGCTATCTGTAATTTCAGAACCGCTTCCGACGCGGACATTCTTTCCTATTATGCATTTTCCAAGAATGCGTGCGCCGCTCTCTATGATTGCGCCTTCATGAATTTCGGCAAGATAGGAAACCTCAGCCCCCTCCTCTACAAGCACACCGTACTTTAACAAACGGTCGGCATTCTCCTTTGCCGCATGCGCAAGAAGCGCGGGATAATCCGCAAGGGAAAACAGCCCCCGCTCTATTCCGCCGATCAAAACACCTTCGTTTCCCTCGCGCACAACGTAGCCGCCTTCAAAGGAAAAACTGCCCGCATTCTCCTTCAAAAATCCATTCAACTTTTCTTCCTTCAAAAACGGATAAACCGGATAAAGCACTACTTTATCCCCGCAAGGAAGTTCCCCTTCAATCAACTCCGCGCCGAGATTTTCCTGCATAAGCTGCAAAACATTTTTACCAAGAAAATCAAGTTCAAAGCTTTCTTCTCCGCGAAATTTGAAATAACTGCGCTTTACCAAATAAATTCTCATCATATCATACTTACGCAAAAATAAAAAAACCCGTTCTAAAAACGGGTTTTTTATCGTAATTAATTGATTATGGCTGACATAATACTATGAAATTTCTTGAAATTGTTGTTTTATTCATTCAAAAGTGCTCTTTTAATCGCTAACAGATAGTTAGCGTAAAGCTCTTCGTACTTTTTACGTTCGAGCGACGGTACAAAGATTTTTTCGGAAATACGCTTATCAGCAAGATCTTCCGGCGCTAAAATCCCCAAGGAAGCCGCCGAGAGAAGCGCAACTCCTAGAAGTGTGCTCTCCCTCTCTTTGGGGCGATTCACTGCAATTCCGAGAACATCCGCCTGAAACTGCATTAAAAAGGAATTTGCAGAGGCACCGCCATCGCATTTAATTTCCCGTAAACATATTCCGCTATCGCGGATCATACAGTCTGCAAGATCGCGGGCAGAAAACGCAATACTTTCGAGAACCGCCCTTATGATATGCGCCCGCGTCGTCCCGCGCGAAATACCTGTAAGCAAGCCCCGAGCTTCGCTGTTCCAATGAGGCGCGCCAAGCCCCGTAAATGCGGGCACAAAGCTCACGCCACCCGTATCCGAAACCGAACACGCAAACTCTTCGCTCTCCTCGCTCGACTTGATAATTCCCAATCCGTCGCGTAACCATTGCACAGCGCTCCCCGCGTTAAAGGCGCTCCCTTCCAAGGCATAATACGTTTTTCCGTTCAAAGTATAGCCGACAGTCGTCAAAAGCCCGCTATCCGAAAAGATGCACTTCTCTCCCGTATGGAAGAGCATAAAGAGCCCCGTGCCGTATGTAATTTTCCCCTCTCCTTCCCGATGACAAACTTGTCCGAAGAGCGCCGCTTGCTGATCGCCGAGAACACCCGCAACCGGAATTTCTTTACCCCCGAACCTCGTCGTTCCGAATCTAGCATCGCTCGGAACAGGCTCAGGAAGAATATCGAGAGGAATCCCGAAAAATGTACAAAGCTCTTGATCCCACTGCATTTTTCTTATATCGAAAAGCATCGTGCGCGACGCATTCGTATAATCTGTTAAAAACCGTCCCGTGAGGCGGAAAATAATAAAGCTCTCCACCGTTCCTACACACAGTCTTCCCTCTTCTTGAAGTTTTTTTGCTTCGGGAATATTTTCAAGATTCCACTTAATTTTGCTTGCGGAAAAATAAGCATCGGGAAGAAGCCCCGTCTTATCTTTGATTTTTTTGCGCATTTCTGCACTGATCGAAGCGCAGAACTTCCCCGTTCTGCGGCACTGCCAAACGATTGCGGGGCACACAGGCTCGCCCGTTTCGCGATTCCAACATACGACGGTCTCTCTTTGGTTCGCGATTCCGATTCCCGCGACGTTTCCCGCGCCTACCGACTGAACGCAATCGTTAAGGACATACATGACTTTATAATAAATTTCATTCGCGTCCTGTTCGACCCAACCCGATTTAGGATAACTCTGCCCCACTTCCTGTTGCGCCCGATGGATAAAAATTCCCTTTTCAACGTCGTATACGCCCGCGCGCACACTCGTTGTTCCCTCGTCGAGGGCAATTACGTATCTCTTCATAACTTTTCCGAAAAAAGGTCAGCAGCCTCTTCCTCCGCCTCCGCCGAAGCCACCACCGCCGAAACCTCCTCCAAAACCACCGCCGAAGCCGCCCTTACCGACTCCGCCCCCATGTCCGCCTTTCGGCGAAGGACGAGTCACCATGTTCGCCGACACGGAATGATTGAATGCACGGTAAACCGATATCCAGACAAGGCAATCGAAAACGGACGACGATTGGTAACTACAATAAGAAGGCGGCGAAATTTTTAAACCTTTAAATTTCTCCGTCCAGGCATCCGTAACACCAAGCACTTGGGCGTAAGGCAAAACTTCGTAATAGAGTTCGGGATTCTCTTTCAGCATAAATTCGATTCTATCCCGTTCCGTATATTGAATAAACTGTTTAAAGCCGAGAATTTCACTAAGTTTTTCAGCATAATCGTTTGAAGGCGTTACGCAATCCCCCGCAAAAATTCCCGCACCCGCAGCAAAAAGCGCAAGCACAAAGCCCGTTCCCCATCCGAAAGCCGGAGACGGAATTAAGCAGAACAAACTGCCGAGACCCGCTCCTAAAATAAAAAATCCTAAAACAGTGAAAACAAGCCACACCTTTTTCCATTTGTATCTGCGTCGCGTAAAGACGTTTACGCCCGCTGCAGGCAGAATAAATCCGAACGCGCTGCTCACGAAATTTACCCAGCCCAGCATATACCCTGCGGATACCGTAAGCATCGAATACAGCCACGCAAACCCACCAAGCAAGAGCAATGCAAGAATTCCCAAAACGACTAAAGGGAACTTCATGCCTCGATAGATTTTCCCCGCTTTTTGCACCACGAGCGATTTCATGCGATCCGCCGTAATATAAAAACTGTTAGAAAGTTCGCTTATTTTCACCGATTCACGCTCATCAAAAAGCGCATCGTACATCTCTTTGCAATATTGCGGTTCGCCGCCGAACGGCTTTTGGGATTTATAAACCGTAGGATTCTTTTGATCCTCCGTCAAATCGATATGTAAATATCCTTTAGACGCGAGATAGAAGAAAACCGCGCCGTAATCTTCTTTATCAATATTGTCATCAATAAGCTTACCCATAAGAAAGGGATCCATCTTTTTCGGTGCGGTAAAATTGATCGGCTTTACGAGAATCGGACGGCGGTAACCGATAAATCGGATCAGGCAAGCGATACCTAAAAGAACCGCGCCGACGAGAAAAGCATAGAGAATGGAAAGATCCGCATTCGCTTTTAAAACGCCCGCTTGAAAGGAAAAATCTACAGTAATTCCAGCCGCAGTGTTATTATACGAATAGTCATACAAATCTAAGGCAGTTACGCGATATTCATGCTCAGCACTCTTTTCGATCTTCGCGTCGGCATAGTTCCCATCCGCTCCGTAGTCTCCCGAATAAATGATCGGTTCGGCGTTTAATTCCCCCGGCAGAGAAATTGTTGCAAAAAACGAACTTATCGTCGTTTGCCATCCGTAACCGAGTACGTTAAGTGGCAAATACCCCTCTTCTTTAAGGGCGGGAACGACCATTTCGTAAGTGATCACATAGACGCGGCTCTTCCCGGTTACGCGACCGTCTCCTTTCAGATAATAGGAAAGAAAATTGATATCATCCGTTTGAAAATAGGGTGAAAAGTCCCCTGAGTTTTCGCATTTCGCGGAAATATTGCGGTAAACAACGCCCCCGCCGAGCGGAAAATCACGAATGATTCCATGAGAGTCGTAACCCGTAAAATTCGCCGTAATCCGCTCTTTTACGGAAACGACGCGTTTTGAAGATATATTTATTTCCGTTTCATACTCTTCGATTTCGTAATCATAAGCGCCGCCCGACCAACTGTCGTACGAACTTGCAGATACCGAAACGGGCGGGTTAATTCCCGCCCATACCGCAAGAGCAAGGACGATTGCAAAGCACGAGGCAAACAGTCCTATAAGACTCTTCATTTTTTTCATGTTAATTCCTTAAAACTGAACTTTCACGTTTTTACGCTCTTCTTCGGAATCGAGCTCAAAATACTTCTGTTTTTCCAAGCGAATTCTGCGCGCAACGATATTCGAAGGGAAAATTTCGAGACGCGTATTAAATTCGCGCACAACGGCATTGTAATATCTTCTCGCGGAAGCGATTTCGTCCTCGATATTCCTCAATTGATTTTGCAAATCTATAAAGTTCTGATTTGCTTTAAGTTCAGGATAGGCTTCCTTCAACTTAAAGAGCGATTTTAAAGTACCCGAAAGCGCGTTTTCCGCGTTAATCTTTTCGTCCGTAGTTTTTGCCGATATAGCGATATTTCTCGCTTTAATAACCGCTTCAAGCGTACCGCTTTCGTGCTTTGCATAGCCTTTTACCGTTTCAACAAGATTCGGAATAAGGTCATAACGCTTTTTTAGCTGAACATCGATCGTCGACCACGCCTCTTCCACTTGGTTCTTCAAACGAAATAATTTATTGCGAAGCGAAATCCATACGGCAATAAAAATAATGATCAAAAGAACAGCCGCTCCCACACCGACGCCGATTCCTATCTTCTCCCCCATACTCAATGCCAATATCGTATTTGTCATAATTAAACCTCCGCGAATTATTATATCATATCAGCCGAACCTTGTCAATATTCCGCCGTAATCATTTCATAAAACAAAAAAACAAATTTGTAAAAATTTCACTTCTTTTTGTAGTAACCGATAAAGCCGCCCGCAAGCAAAATCTTTCTTTGTTCTTCGGTAAGCGGCGCAAAATTCAATACAATATCTCGCGTTTTTCTCTTAGAAACAAGCTTTGCGACGATGCGCTCCTCTTTGCGCTTAACGGCGTCCGCAAGCCCTTCAAGATAAAGAAGTTCCTCCATTTTAAATGCAATTTTATTCGATAAGAAAGGAACCGTTCCTTCGTTTACGAGCGTTTTGATTTCCTCATCCGAATAAGTTTCTTTGGAAATGCAGACGGCAAACATTTTTTCATCGGCAATCACCTCGCAAACATCATCAGGATAAACAGACGCAACCGCATAAGAACATTGCGTATTTTGAGCCGGTTCAAACTCTCCGAGCGTTTTTTTGATTTTTTCATTCTCTTCAAAATAGCGCCCCTCTCCGTCCGCTTCAATATACGTCCAATCGCTCTCCCCGTCCTTCTCGCCGTAAATACAGGAAAACTTCGCGATAAGATTTTCAGGTAACGCCCCCTGTACCGGAAATGCGTATTTATGATCGCACTCCGTTTTCATTTCTTTTTCGGGTTTGCCTGCGCCGAGATATACGGAAGAATAAGTTTCCTTCTTCACCGAGTACTTCTTTAAACGCTTGATTTCTTTATATTCGAGCGGAGAAGTAAGTTTTCCGCCCATGGAAGCGGAGACCGCAAGCGTTCTCGAATCGAGGCGCAAAGGAGCATATCTGCCCGCTACCGCGCAAGCGGTCGAAGCGTCATATAAATCGTTTGAAGAAGCGATCTCGCCGACCGAAACGCCTTCTTCGCACAAAAGGCTTAAATAACTGTTCTCTGCAAGCGCATGATAAACGGAGCGGGAAACGGGATGAATGCGATAATCTCCTTCCACTTTCATACCGCGCAAAACCTCCGCAAATTCAACAATATTTTCGAACGTGCCTCCGAGCATTCCATCGATAAGCCCGCCGTTAAGATAAATTTTCCCGTTTTCGCTGCGGGAGAGCACATCGGGAGCACAGGGAAGATCTTCTGCATTCAAAAATTCTTCGAGCGTAAAAATTTTATCCTCGACGGCAATCATAGGTTCCGTACGTGTTAAGTCAATAGTTATGCCGCCGTCATAAAATGCGGGTTGTGCGGGAACGGAACCTTCCGTCTCCCAAACAGTCGCAAAACAACCCGTTTCGCGCACGATAGAGTCGATTACGATACGGCTTTCCACGGAAAGATTGGAAACGCCCGTTCCGAAAAATTCGAATATCGTATCGGAAACGTCGACCCCTTCTATTGCTTTCAAAAAGGAAAGTCCCACGTCAATTGCCCCCACTCCGCGACGGAGCTTGCCCTTTACAAAAACGCCGATAACCTCTTTATTTTCAAGCGGATACGGCAAACGAAGAAACTGCGACAGAAAATCGTAATCAGCGCCCGCAACGCACATTGCGCCAACTGCACCTGCCGTTACCCCGAATGAAGTCAATAAAAGCTCCCCTCTTTTTGTGCCGCTCTCAGCAAGATAATAAGACGCGCTTGCAACGCCCGCAGGCACAAAATTTCCGCCGAACTTTTTAGCGGCTTCATATGCAGAGCGTGCACCCAAAACGTCCGCGTTGCCCGCAGCGAGCGTATAGGGAAGCGTAAAAGAATGAAGTCCGAGCGACTGAACACCGCTTAAAATTCCGTAATTGTATTCGGGAGCACTCACATCCGAAATAAGCGAATCAAACGTAAGCGCCTTACCGCCGTGCGCCTTTAAAATCGCATAGGAAAGAGTATTTTTGACCGCCTTATCCTTTTTATCGGACGTCATAAACGCCTGCGACTCCTTTTCAAGCTTTCCGCTCTGATAATAAACGCCCTGTTTGATAACTTTTACCATGATTGTCCTCCCTGTGTTCCTTAGTTATTATAAAGTATTTTCTATATTTTTTCAAGCGATACCGCTTGCCGATTCGCTTTTGAAAGAAAAATTTTTTTACCGCGGAAAAAGATTGCTTTTTCACGCAAGTTGTTTTATACTTAAACTGTTATGGAAAAACCTGTAAAAACGTATAAATTCCGTTTTTCACCGATGATGATTGCGGTCTTTTGTATAGGCATCGTCCTATGCGCCGTATGCTTTGCCTTGACCAGTTGGCAATTCGTGGAATTCGTTATCGGAGTGCGCGGCGACATTTCCTCGGTTTGGGAATGGATCAAATATATCCTATTGTATTTCGTAAGCGTTTTCCTCTCTCTGCTTCTGATTGCAATGCTCATCCGCTCACGCTACATTATAACCGAAAGACGGCTGATTACGCAGTTCGGCATTATTTTTTCGAAGTACGAAATCAAAAAAATACGCTCTGTCTGTCTTGTGAGCGGAACAAAAAAATTAAACGTTTATTTCGATGATTTTAAAAGCCGCTTTATAACGATTGTCGTTAAAGAAGAATGGTACGACGATTTTATAAAAACCCTGACCTCTATCAACGAAAAAATTGAATTTGATTTTACCGATCCCGAAAACAACGACAGAAAAAAGAAGAAATAAACAAATGCCCTCCCGTTACCGTAATTCCCATAGGGAATATTAGGTAAGCCGTAGGCGAACGAGAATTAGGCGTGGCGTGAAGCCACGCCTTTTCTCTTGTCTTGGTTTAGTTGCTTGTGTCAGTTGTAGGTTTCGTCATCGTCGAAGAACTGCGGCTCGATTGTGCCCACGAAATTATAGACTATTTCAACGGTCTGTCTGTAATGTCCGTTTATTTTCGTTTTCTCGTGGACGATTACCTTGTCAATGAACGAACGCAGAATTTCGGGCGTGAGTTCTTCAAAATTGCTGTACTTGTAGATGAGTAGCATAAAGTCGAGAATTTTATCGTCTTGCGCTTTGGCTTTCTCTATTTCAGCTTTCAAAGTCTTAACCCGCTTTTTCAGCGTGGCTTGCTCGGCTTCGTATGTATCGCTCATTTTCAAATACCGTTCTTCCGAGATTTTACCCGTAACCTTATCTTCGTATAGGCTCTCTATAATCTTGTCGAGCTTGTCAATGCGTTCTTCCGAAGTTTCTATTTCGCGTAGGTTCTCTTTGAGTTCCTTTTTCGTTTTCGCTTCGGCGTCCTTGCGTAAGGTCTGTAAAAATTCTTCGTTGTGGTTCTTG
>CAJUET010000018.1 GCA_910585595.1 uncultured Christensenella sp.
AACGGAATTCAGATATCGAGGGAAGCAACGTTAACGGGGATTCAACGTGTATACAGAGAAATAATTTTAAGGATCGATAAATTGAAGGGAGAAGATGCAGATGTACAGATTTTATATGCTTTCTGCAAAGATTCCCCACATAATATAATTAAGCCGCAAGAATTACACAATATACGTTGCATTGAACTTGATGTCTCTAACCGGCATAAGGCTCAGCTTTTTCAGTTTCCAAAGTTGGTTAAAAGCAGGAGAGCGTTGTCTGTAAGTTTTGCAATGGATTTGGGTTGTCGTGCAAAAAATCAAATTGTAACAATTTATGATTTGCGTCCTGTTATATATAAGAAATATGATTCGTTACGTTTTAGAGTGAAATTTTACATTGCAATGAAGTTGGCAAAAAAATATTCGAAACTGATTCTTACCGATTCTGATTATCAAAATGCTGCGATTAGAAATTATTTCGGTTGCAAAAAAGAAAAGGTTGTCACTTTCTATTGCGGGTGGGAGCATATGAACAGTATCGAAGAAGATGAGGAGATATTCGAAAAATATCCGCAGATCAAGAAAGGAGAGTATTTTTACACGATTGGAAGTCTGGCGCCGCATAAAAATTTCAAGTGGATACTTGAAACGGCAAAGAGAAACGCGGATAAACAGTTTATTATTGCAGGCGGAAAAAATCTGAGGGCTTGGAAAGATAATATTGAAACGGATACAATAAAGAATGTGCAGTTTATAGGATATGTAACGGATGAAGAGAATAAAGCTTTAATGAGTTATTGTCGAGCATTTTTGTTTCCCTCAAAATACGAAGGATTCGGATTGCCACCGCTGGAAGCGCTGTCTTGTGGCGTTCCTATTATCATTTCTAACGCTACCTGTTTGCCGGAAATTTATGAGGACAGCGCGCATTATATTGATCCCGATGATTTTGAAGTGGATTTAGATAAAATTTTAAATGTACCTCTTGCGTCCCCTGATAAAATACTCAAAAAATGCAGTTGGGATATTGCTGCCGAACAGATTTTTCAATTAATAAAAACGGAGGCAAAAGTTTGAAAATTTCATTTTATTTGTCAGAAAGTCGTAATATTCGTGATGGCATTACGCACTACGCGAAAGAAATTATTGAACGTTTGCCACATGACGACACTGATTATCGGGGAATTGTTTATTTATCATTAAAAGATAATAACGAGACTAAACAAAGTTTCAATAAAAATTTTTCAAATGTACCAATTAAATTTGTAAAAACTATTTTTCCGAAGCGGATTTTATTCAAACCTTTTGAATACAGGCTTCCGCTCTTCTATCGTTCAATAATGTGTGATAAAGCCGATGTGAAGGTTTTTTTTAGCAATTTTTTACCAAAATGCAGGTTGAAAGGTAAGAAAATTATAGTTATTCACGATTTAACGCCATTGTATGATGAAACCCTCACAGAAAAGCAAAGCAATCGAATTCTAAAAGCTTATCGTCATTCGGCAAAATCAGCGGATTTAATTTTTACGGATTCAGAATATTCTAAAAATGAAATTCTCAAATATTGCGAGGCTGTTGAGAATAAAGTTATTGTAAATTATTGTGGAATAGATTATAATCATTTTTCGACGCCGGTCAATGAGGAACAAAAAAATGTAGTTCGCAAAAAATATCGATTGCCGCCAAAATACATTTTTTTTGCGGGACAGGCGAGAAAAAATAAAAATCTTGTGAATCTGTTAAAAGCTTATGCGCTAATCGACGAGGAACTTCGTTTTGAGTTCAAGCTTGTGATTTCAAACCACAATGATTTAATGATCAGTTTGGTAGATGATTTGAAATTAAATAACGATGTGATTTTATTGAATGGTTTTGAGGAGGAGGAAAAAGCGGCATTATATCAACTTTCGAGTTGTAGCGTATTAATTTCCACATCGGAGGGATTTGGAATTCCTTTAATAGAAGCGATGGCGGCAGGCGTACCTACACTTTCATCTGACGTGTCTTGTTTGCCTGAAGTTGTTGCCGGTGCGTCTTATGCAGTAAATCCTTATAATATTCAAGAAATTGCACAAGGAATTACAGAACTTCTGACGAATGAAAAATTGCGTTCTCGGCTGATAGAAAAAGGAAAAATCAGGGCGCAGAATTTTAGTTGGGAGAGTACCGCAAATAGATTAATGGACGGAATAAAGTCTTTATTTTAAAAAATATGAGCGCAGATAGAACGAAGAATACGGTTAAAAATACCGTAACAGGATTGGTATTCAAAATAATAGGGTTGGTAATGCCTTTTATTGTCCGTACGGTTATGATAAAAAAACTCGGTATGGATTATTTAGGGCTCAATTCTCTCTTTTCCTCAATCCTTCAAGTATTGTCGTTGACCGAATTAGGTTTTTCGTCTGCAATCGTATTTGCAATGTATAAACCCATTGCCGATGGGCACACTGAAAGAATTTGCGTCATATTAAAATTGTTGCGCAACGCTTATTATATTATAGGCGCCGTTATCCTGGTAATAGGTCTTGCAATTATTCCTGCGATTCCATATCTTATTAGCGGTGACTATCCGAACGATATAAATCTGTATATACTATATGGAATATATTTATTTAATACAGTAATAAGCTATTCATTTTTTGCCTACAAAGGCTTATTGCTTACAGCGCATCAGAAAAGTAGCGTTGAAAATAATATATTTTCAATTGTCAATTTATTAATGTATGTAGCACAAATTGCCTTACTGTATGTTTATCCGAATTATTATGTGTATATCATTTGTTTACCGATATCTACATTGGTAATTAATCTTGTTAGATTAATTGTTGTAAATAAAATGTATCCTGATTACAAATGCAGAGGGGCAATTGATTCGGAGTTGAGGAAATCTGTCTTTCGGAATATTGGTGCATTGATCGGGCACAGGCTGAGTTATATAGTTGTTTTCTCTCTTAATAATATTATTATTTCAATGACGAGCGGCTTAGAAACGCTGGCTGTTTATAATAATTATTATTATATTCTCAATGCACTTATCGGAATTATAAGTGTATTTCATTCTTCGGCGACGGCAAGCATAGGCAATAGTATCGTTGTGGATTCAGTTGAAAAAAATTATAATGATTTTAATAAATTAACCTTTATTAATGTTTGGATTGTAGGTTGGATGAGCATTTGTCTTTTATGCCTTTATCAACATTTTATGCGGATATGGGTAGGCGATGAATATATGTTTCCAACCTGGGTAATGATACTATTTGTTGTGCTATTTTACTTATGGAAGTTTAAGGACATTTTACCGACATATAAAGATGCTACAGGCATGTGGAAAGCGGATTTTTGGAAACCATATACGGTTGTAATCGTCAGTTTGGTTACGAGCATCGCGCTTACCAAATTTATAGGCGTTGGGGGAACACTCATCGCTATGATTTTAGGAGTATTCTTTGTATCGTTTCCGTGGGAAACACACGTGTTTTTCAAGTTGTATTTTAAAAAATCACCTAAGGCTTTTTATCTGCGTATGATAGTTTATAGTGTCATTGTTATAGCTGTCGGGGCGCTTACGTATCTTTGTTGTTATTTTATTCCTTCGCAAGGGTACGGATGGTTTGCGTTAAAAGGTGGGATTTGTTTAATATTGCCAAATTTAATGTTTTTTTTAGTGTCATTTAAGACTCCTGAATTTAAGTATGTTGTGGCAAAAACAAAAAATATTTTTAAACGAAATAAACGAGAAAGCAATAAAAATGCAGAATAACAACCTAAAGAGTGACTGCAGAATTAAGCTTTAATTTTTAAAATCTAATAATGAAAAAGCAAGGCGTTAGCCTTGCTTTCTTTTAATACTGTTTTTGGGTTACAGAGAGCGGCTTTTACACCGCAAAGTATATTTTTGCAAAAAAACGGCAAGAAATACCGAAAGAAGGGAAGGGGAAAAGGTCATGGGCGAGAGTCAAAATTACAGCTTGACAGCAGCGGGCGTGCGGGTAAAGATATCCTTTTCCGATACTCCGACAGCTTCAACGATTGAAGAGTCTTTGGTAAAAATTCTCAGCGGAAGAACGGTCTGAAACGGTTGTACATTTTACGCATTTCTAATATAATAGAGGCGTGTAAAAGCGCCGAGGCTCCGAAAAGGTACTTATGGCGAGAACAAGCAAATTTCAAGAAAACGATACGGCTTTTGTGCGCCCTCAAAACGAGTGGCGGGCGGGGCTGTATATTCGTCTGTCCCGCGAGGACGGCGACAAAATCGAGAGCGAGAGCATAAGCTCCCAGCGGGCGATCTTGGAGGGCTTCCTTAAAGACCGCCCCGAAATCATATATCACGATTCTTACATTGACGACGGATGGAGCGGGACTGATTTCGACCGCCCCGCCTTTCAGCGTATGCTTGCCGATATCACAAGTAAAAAAATCAATAGCGTGATCGTGAAAGATTTATCGCGTTTCGGAAGAAACTACGTGGAAGCAGGCAAGTATCTTGAAACTGTGTTTCCGCTCTTTAACGTCCGCTTCATTGCCGTAAACGACCAAATCGACAGTATCTCGAATCCCGCCTCGGCAAACAGTATTATAGTACCGTTTAAAAACATTATCAACGACGAGTATTGCCGCGACATTTCTATGAAGGTGCGTTCCGCGCTTGATATAAGGCGCAGGCAGGGGAAGTTCATCGGCTCGTTTGCCCCTTATGGCTATCAAAAGGACGAGCGTGATCATAATAAGCTTGTGATCGACCGTGAAGCGGCGCAGACGGTAAGGGAAATCTTCGAAAAATTTTTGAATGGATACGGAATACTTTCGATTGCCCGCTTGCTCAATGAGAAGGGCGTGCCCAATCCTTCGGTTTACAAGGCGGAAAAGGGGCTTAAAAACTTTACGAAAGGTCGGCTGTGGGCGGATTCGACGGTACGGCGCATTTTGACGAATGAAATTTATATCGGTAATATGGTGCAGAAGAAGAAAGAGGTCGTCAGCCATAAAATTCACGTTGCAAAAGCCGTTGCACCGCAGAACCGCATTATCGCCCAAAACACGCACGAGCCGATCATTGCCAAAGAGGACTTTGAAAGAGTGCGCTCGCTTTTGAAACGGGATACGCGCACGAGCCCGAATCAAAGCAAGCTTTCGGTCTTTGCGGGCTTTTTAAAGTGTGCGGATTGCGGACGCGCAATGACTAAGCGCACCGTCGTTCAGCCCTATAAGCGCTACGATTATTATTGCTGTTCCACTTATAAAAAACTGCACAGTAAGGCTTGTACCAAGCACGCCGTCCGCGCCGAAGCGATCGAAAGCGCAGTTCTGAATGCGCTTAACGAATATATCCGGATCGCCGTAGATTTTGACCGAGTAACGGAAGAGGTCAAAAAGTCGCAAAAGGGAACGGACGCCTTAAAACGGTTGCGGGCAGAGTTGGCGCAGGCGGAGCACGAAGAGGAGCGGGCGAATAAGCTGCTGCTTGATTTATATCCCGATTTCAAGGAGGGGATCATTTCCCGCGAGCAGTATTTTGCATTAAAGGAAAAGTACGCGAGTCTTGCGGAACGGTCAAAAGACGCGGCGGAACAGATACGAGCCCGAATAAAAGAGCGGGAAGCAGGCGGAGAAACTGAAAACGAATTTATTGCAACGTTCAAAAAGTACCGCGGTTTTAAAGAATTAACGCGCGACATCGTGTGCGAGCTGATTGAAAACATCTATATTCGCGAGGACGGAGAGATAGAACTTTGCTTAAAGTGTAAAAACGAACTGTCATATGCAGAGCAGTTTTTAAGAGAAGCGGAGCTGAACGGCGGAAGAGGGGAAGTAAGGATCGCAGATCCTGCTTCGCTGGGAACGGCAAAGAGCATGATAGACCGTTGCGTTTCGGCGGTTGATAACGAATTGAATTAAAGAGAAACAGGGAAAAAACCCGCCGAACGGCGGGTTTTTACTGTGATTCCCAATACAGCGTGACCCTGCCGTTTTACGGCAGGGTCACGCTTTTATTTGGCGAAAATTGTGAAAAATAGAAGAAAGTGGAGGGGATAAGTATAAAAAAGGTGTTGACAGAAAGCATAAAAAGGGTGTAGTATAATAATGTATAAGTGTATACGGCATACTGTAATGTACAGAAAAAATACCCGAAAAGAGGTAACGATCATGAAAAAATCAAAAATCGCAAGGTGGATCACGGCGGGCTTTACGGCGTTTACGTTCCTGTTTGCGCTTATCATTCCGATGGGGGGGGGTGTTCTATTCGGGAACATTGATGGCTCCGAATCGGTAAGCCATGTGCAAGCGGCAGAAACTACCTACGCGAACAATATTGTTACTTATCCGAACGGCACAAATGAATTAGGCTGTTTTCCGGATGGATATTCCTATGTTTTTACGGATAAAACTAAAATTACGAGTTTTCGCTCACGAATTACCGATTCCGATTTGACTACGGTAACCGTAGACTCTTCCCTGCCCGTGGGAAATCAGAAAAATCCGTATGTCATAGCTGATACGGATGATTGGGAGAAATTTGCAAAAAAAGTTATTACGACCAATTCAAACGGATTGAATCAATATTTCGTGCTTGCCAGCGATTTGGATTTTAGCGGAGTTGCCTTTCATCCCGTTTACTATTTCAAGGGCACGTTCTACGGATTGGGGCATTCATTAAAAAACATTTCCGTTTCTACCTGGCAATCTTATATTTCGAACACGACCCTGACGAACATGGCGGCAGCTTCGTACGGGTACGGCGTGTTCGGCGGAGTGGGCGGCGCAACAATCACCGATCTGATTGTTGAAGATTTCCAATATAAAGATATGCCCCAACTTTCCGAGGCTCGGCTGCGCATTCTACGCGTCGGGGGCATTGCCGGTTACAGCGACGGGTTGGACTATATTTTGAACTGCCATGCTTCGGGGGAAATAACTTCCACGAAAACTTACGGCGGAAATTATTCCGGAATCGGCGGCATGGTGGGAGTCCACCTCGGCGGCAGCGCATCGCCCGTCACCATCTACCGCTGTTCTGTCGAATTGAAGAACGTGGTTTTGAAGCACTCATCGTACAGCGCCATTATTGGCGGTCTTATCGGAGATTTAGGCAACAATTCATTCGCTACGATATACGATTGTGCGGTGAACGTAAAAAGCAATAGCGTAGGCGATAGCGTGTTTCCTTCGCTCACGCTCGGTTGGTCGCAGCAGACTACCGCAACAACTATCACTTTTGAAAACGTCGTCGGGACGGTAACGGAAGCTTCGACCAAGCCGGTGTACGGGGGCGGCTTAACTTCGCTTTGCAACGGTATGACGGCGCCCACTCTCAGGAATCTATACGGCGAAGTGAGGAGCGGCGGTAAAGTTCTATATGCGGCGGTCGGAGCTAGCGTTACACCCGTCAATACGTCAGTTTCCAATCTTCACATCGTAAAAGGTCCGACCGACAGCTATGTAACTTCTTTTGTTAGCGGAAGCGGCAACAAATCGGGTAATTTAGCTACAAAGATAACCGTCCACGAAAGCGGTAGCAATATGGTGCAGATGGCGAAGGATTCGGTCGGTTCGGATTCGTCAAAACCGTTGAACTCGAACATTTGGAATAAAGATAAAATCGGCGGAACGTATGATCCCGATAATTCGCCCGTCCGCAATTATTTAAAGATCACGGTATCGTATTACGATTATATAAACGGAGAAGACAGACCTTATTCCTGGACGGAAAACGAGCCCAAAGAGGTGAAAAGCGGGGAATCGTTGGAAACGCCCGCAAGCAAGCCGAACCGCACCTTCCTCGGCTGGACGACGGATAAAACGGGGGCAAGCGAGCCGTTTAAAGCAGTACCGAGCACAATGTTCGGAGATAACAAACTATACGCGGTATGGAGAGCGACAACGTCGAGCGCAAGCATAACCGCATGGGGTGCGGGAAATGAACTCGAATACGGCGAAAACGGTTACGAACTCACCTATAACGGAGAAGGAAACGGGATCACGCTCACGGCGAATCTTACTGTATCGGATATGGGCGAGTGCGATATCAGATACCAGTGGCAGAAGGGAGGAGAGGCCGTAGCGAGCGGTGGAACGGCGCAGGAATATAAAGTCGAGAACGTGAACGACAGCGGGAATTATTCGGTAAAACTGACGTTTAACGCGAAGAGCGAACCGTTGTTCCGCGGCGAGGTCACGACGATCGCTTCGCCGACAAAAGTAAAAATCAATCCCGCAAAAATCGTATTCGGAAGCGTTTATTTCAAAGAAGGGGAACACGCATATTCGGGCGCGCCGTATACGTCGGCAGTTCCGGAGGCGAATTATTTCAGCGAGGGAGGAGAAGCGATCGTAGGAGTGACGTCCTGGTCGAGAGAGACGGGGAAGTTCAACGGGGACGGCTCGGTCGTGAGCGAAGGAAAGGAGACGAAGGAGATCACCTTTACTCCGGACGAAGAAAGGTATCAAGGGAATTACGAGATAGCGAAGCACGAATTTGAGTTCGAGATCGAATATTTAACGTTTACCTTCTATTTGGCGGGTTACAATCGAGAGAACTTGGTCGTGAATCTGGAATACGGTCAGAACTATTACTACAACAATATAGCGACGATGTTCGAGGAGGCGTTTGCGCCCTATCAGAGTTCGGACGCGAGCTTAGGGGGCTACACGCCTGCATTCCAAATCGGGAGTCAGAAGATAAAAATCAACGAATACCGCAAAACGGGAGCAAGCGCGGGCGGATCGAGCACGATCGCATATCCTGCGGTAAAGACGAACCAAAGACTGGAAGTGTACTTTTTGGAGGAGGCGTATAACGTCACCTACAATCCCAATAACGAGACGGGAGCGTCGTGGACGGAAGAGGTAGGGTACGGTATCCGTCTGAAAAAACCGTTGGATCCCAGTTACGGAAATCAGCTGTTTCTCGGCTGGTTCTACGAGTTTACGGACGACGAGGGAAACAAAAGCGAAAAACAGTGGAACTTCGATTCCGACCTGATCACGCACGAAATGGAGCTGTACGCAAAGTGGCTGGAAGCGGATACGCTGGACGGTCTGACGGTAGAATTTTCTCCGCTTGCGCAGTTTAATGCGCAACAGCCGCTGGATCCCAGTATGATGACGGTGACAGCCGTATTTACGGGTAAAGCGGGAGATAATACGTTAGAGCAAAAGGTCGTGCTCTCGTCCGATCAATACAAGATCGAGTATGTTGGAAGAAGCGACAATAAACTGCATGTAAACGCCGACGGAACGCCAACGAAGGTTAAAATCAAATACACCTTTAACAAAGGCGGAGTTTCCGTATTGAAAGAAGTGGAACTGGATCTAACGGTTAATCCGATCAGTCTGGATACCAGCGTATTACAGCCGTATTTTAAGTCAACGGCGGTAGTGTACGACGGAACGGCAAAATCACATCAGATCAAAGCGAACGTATCGCAAAGAATACCGCAGATCAAGAGCGTAACATACGAATACGTAGACGACAGCGGAGCAACGATCGACGCAAGCAACGTAATCGCACTGGGAAATTACACGGTGATCGCGCATTTTACGACGACAAATGCGGACTACAAGGCGGAAGATATATCGGCTACGCTGTCGATCATTCCGCAGCCGATCGAGCTTTCGGTCACGTGGGATAAAACGGAATTCGTTTACAACGGAAAAGTGCAAGTGCCTAAGCCGACGTTTACCGATTCGGACGGTTACGAAGTGGAAGTAAGCTATCAGTTGACGGGCGATTACGACGCGATCGACGCGAAGGACGGACACTATAGCGTAACGGTAGAGCTTGAAGACCTGGGATATGCGATAATGGGACTGCAAGGGACGGTGAGATTCACGATTTCGAAAGCGACGGTCAAAATACCCACGCAGACGACGCCGTTCGACTACAAGGGCGCGGAATACGATTTGAATAACCTGAGCGAAGCGGAATACGCAACGTATTTCGACGGGTTCGATCCGAATCTGATGACAGCGGAGATGGGTGCGACGGGAAAGAATGCGGGCAAGTATACGGCATCGGTAACGTTAAAAAATCCGACCTGCGCAGAATGGGAAAGCGGCGGTTCGGGACGGCTGAATATGTCGTGGGAAATCAAAAGAGCGCGTCTAACGGTAAATTGGAGCGGAAGCGAATTCGTGCTGAACAATTCCGTACAGGTGCCGCAAGTAGATTACTTCTGGCAGCTTTACGGAGAAGATAAAGAAGTATTCGATAAAGAGAAGGATATCGATTATTCAGGCGATACCAATGCGATCGAGGTCGGCAATTATACGATCACTGTGATTTTGCGTTCCGACGCGGAATGGACGAGAAACTACGAATTGGACGAAACGAAGAGTTGGTCGTTCGTGATCGTGCCTTCGCTCGGGTTGCAGGTCGTGACGGTGGAGTGGATCGGGGACGTGTTGTTTACGTTCAACGGAAGCGTGCAAAGACCCGAATACAAAATCACGAACAATTCCGGGGCGGATATAACCGACGAAGTGCGGAATTATATTTCGTATAACGACGAGGCATTGTCATCGAAGTGGGCGGGAGATTACGAGGCGACGTTGTCGTTGAACGCTGCGGGCAGGGATAAGTATTTCCTACGCGGAAAGACGAGCTGCAATTACACGATTTCGAAAGACAAAGACGGAAACGGCGCCGATCCGAACGGAGAGAACCCGTTGCCGCCGGGCGGAGGCGATAACGGAAACGACAACACGATAACGGGCTTACCGCTGTGGCAGCTGATCGTAGGCGGAGTATCTGCGTTGCTGTTCGTAGTGTGTACCTTAAAATCATTCGGCGAGTACGGAAAAGCAAAAGCCGCCAAGCGTGAGGCGAAAGAACTTGCCGCACAGTCTTACGCAGTGAATTACAGTTTTGCACCGCTGCCGTTGCTTGCAATGGGCGCGGGGGTGAAGTTCCTCGGCTTAGAGGAGACACCTTGGACGGTCATTGCGCTCGTAGCCGCGGGCTTGTTCCTGGTTTCGGCAGTAATGCTCTTTATGATGACGAAAAAGCGCAAAGCTGCGGAATTGCTCTTAAAGCGCGAACAGGCACGCATTGCGGAAGAAAAGGAATATGCGCGCGAGGAAGAACAGCAGCGCCGTGACAACGAGCTCAGAATGATGTTTGCGGCGATGCAGCAGGGCGGTTATCAACAGCAGCCGATGTACGACGATTCGCATATTCAGAACCTGATAGCTTCCACGGTTTCGGCGCTCCTTCCCGCAGTGCAGCAACAAATGGCGTTGCCGCCTGCCCAGGATCCGAATATGTATGCGCAGTCGCAGTCGCCGCTCGGCTACGGTGCGCCGAATAGCGAGGCGGAGGCTCTTCGCGCACAGATGGCGGCGCAAGAGGAACGCATGGCGCGCCAGCAAGAGCAAATGGCGGCACAGATGGCTCAACAGCAGGAACTGATCAACCAACTGATTCAAAATCAAGCGGCGCCTGCATACGAAGAAGAGATCGAAGACGATGTATCGTGGCTGGGCGAAAACGATGAAATGATCTCGCTCGAAGAGTCCTACGGCGCGCTGAGCGACGAAGGGAAGAGAGCGTATTACGAGATCGGGAGCTATATCATGAATAAGCCCCGTACTTCGCAGAACGACGGAAGATACGCGGTGCTCTTTAAGTATCGCGGAAAGACGGTGTTCAAGCTTTGCATTAAGGATGACGCGCCCGTCCTGTATTATCCGCTGAACGGCGGAAGAGGGGAAGTAAGGATCGCAGACCCTGCTTCGTTGGAAACCGCAAAGAGTTTGGTCGATATGCAGGTCGGCAAAGTGGATCGTGAATTAAATTAAAACAGGGAAAAACCCGCCGTTCGGCGGGTTTTTTCCATATAGTGTAGCCTGCCGTTTTACGGAAGGCTACATTGCTATTTGATGAATATTGTTAAAAAAAGCAGAAAAATAGAAAGAGAAATGAAAAAAAGGTGTTGACAGAAAGCATAAAAAGGGTGTAGTATAATAATGTATAAGTGTATACGGCATACTGTAATGTACAGAAAAAATTACCCGAAAAGAGGTAAGTTTATGAAAAAATCAAAAATTGCAAGGTGGATCGCGGCGAGCTTTACGGCGTTTACGTTCCTGTTTGCGCTTATCATTCCGATGGGGGGGGGTATATTCGGTTTAAAGAAGGACGGAGCGAATGCGCCGTCTGAGCCGATTACCGCTACGGCGGAAGCCACGCTCAATTCATCATACGACGCGCTCCTTGACGGAACATCGTATTATTACAGCGACGTTACAAAAATAGATTCTTTCCGCACAGGGACGGCAGATAGCGACGTTACTTCGCAGGAGATAGACCGTTCCGCAACGCACGGTTCGGCGGCGAATCCGTTTGTTATCAACACGGCAAAGCAATGGAATAAGTTTGCGAGCGATACGGCAAACGCAACGAATGCAAATAACGTATTCGTTTTGGGATCGGATATAGACTTTGACGGAAAAACGGGGGACGAAGCATTCAAGCCCGTGCCCAATCTCGGCGCTAAATTTTACGGCGCGAATCATAAACTTTTGAATATTTCATACACTTTCAGCGGTAATACGCACGGTCTTTTTAATGTTGCCGAACAGACGGCAACCATCTCCGACGTAAGTTTGAAAGATGTTACTTTTTTGAATGTAAACACACGTGCAGGGTTTATTTGCGGGTTTACGAAGACTTCAATTATCAACTGTCACGTAGTCGGTAAAATGAGCGGTTATGTTCCCCACAACGAAGGCGTTGGCGGTATAGCCGGTACTATACAAGGCTATAAAACGCGCGTGTATATTTATCGCTGTTCGGTTTTTGCGGACTTTAAATTATCAACCGATACAGACGGCGGCGTCGGAGGTATCTGCGGCGACGCAGATTACGGTACGGGCGGAATTTCCATTCTGGATTGTTTGGTTATCTGTAATTATAACTTCACGTCCGGTAGGGATATGTGGTTTGGCGGTATATTCGATGTAGCCAATATCCAGGGCAATACGACTTATCAAATTGAAAACTGTGTTGCGTATTCCAATATTTTAGACAGGACAACAGCCCGGCGTGCGGAAGGTTCTCTTTTTCAGGGTTGGGGGGATTCCGGAAAGAGTACGA
>CAJUET010000019.1 GCA_910585595.1 uncultured Christensenella sp.
GGCGATCGTGAACTTGGCGTCGCACACGTTTTTATTGCTTATCGCGCGTTCCATTCAAACGGTGTTTAATCGACGTTCGCAGACTGTTTAGCGGCGTGAACGAGGCGCTTTACACGGCGCAAATCGCAATCGCAATCCTCCGTGATATGGCGGATCGTCGCCTTGTCCTCGATGCCGTTGGCGACGCAGACGGCAGCGATATTGCCGCTATTCACGACGGGCATAGGTATGAACTTGCGCCCGATACGGCTGTATATCTCGCGGTAGCCCTTGCGGTTGTTCTGCACACCGCGCTTGATCCGCTTTTCGAGGTACTGCGTCGCGGTGAGCACGATACCGACGTGATCCTCCAACTTGTTATAGATCGTGATGAAGAAGTAGAGCACTTGGTCGCTCAACTTGTCGGCTTCGTCCAGTACGAGCAGCACGCCGTCGCGGCGTTTGAGTTGGTGAACCGCTTCGGCAACCATATCGACGACCGTCGTACCTGCGTAGTCCACGCCCAACTCCCGCAGCAACTCCGAAAGGAACTGCTTGCGGTTCCAGTACTCCGAGCAGGAGAGCGCCAGCACGTTGCGATTACGATCCGCGTAGGCTTTGATCGCCTGCGACTTGCCGCACCCTGCGTCGCCCGTTACGGCGAACACGAGCGAATTGTCTTGCGCATCGGTCAGAACATCGTACATACGTCGATAGCCGTCTGTTTCCACCACCACCCAGCCGCGAGGATCGTAGCCGATCTGCGACGCAACCGTGCGCCACATATCGTCCGAAATCAAATCCCATTTGCCGTTTACGATCTGACTGATCGTCGCCGCGCTGACGCCGCGCATCGAGCGTGCCGCCTTGTTCTGACTTTCCTTGCCGCCGACGTACTCCGCAAGGCGGTCGGCGATTGCCTGTTTTTCGATAGTTTTCATATCCTTGTTTGCGTTTAGTATAAATCGAAAGTTGATGTTTTGCGACCCGTGATCGGGGTTATATCCTGTGCTTCGACATCCTCGATGTTCGCACCCGCCAGCCGCTTCTCGTTGCGGCGGTCTTTATGCTGACCCTGCGAATCACAGATAAGGGCGCGCGTCAGCGTGTTACTCAATGCGGGGTTGCGCGTAAACAGCTCGTCGACGCGCTCGTTCGCTTCGGCGAGCGTTCCGACGACGTGCGGCTCTAACTGCTGGCTATTGAAGCGGCGAATGCGGTCGAGTTCTTCCGCGTCGCCCTCTTTGCGATCCGCAAGCGCCATCGGCTGGACGAACTTTTCTTCGAGCAGGAATTTCAATGAACCGTCCTCGTTCACGGCGAGCACCCGTTCGGGACGTTCGGGATCGTATTTGACGTTCCAGCGGATATGCGCATACTTGCGGAAATTGACGTCGAAACAATCGTAAGAGCGTTCCGCGCCGAGCAGGCGGATATTTAGCCCCGAACCCTCCAATGCGTTTTTGCAACCCGTTTCCGCGCCGAACGTCAGCAGATACTGCTCGTCGGTCATCGGCAGCCGTCGATCGGCTGGAACGCCGCCCCACGCCGCAACGAACTTGTCCCGCTTCGCCGCCCGCTCGCGCTCAATGATCCACGCAATCTGCGCACGGCATTCCTCCTCGTTGGGGAACTGCTTGCGCAGCAGGTTGAGCGCGTCGGCGTTCGGTTGCAGGTTCTTGTTCGACGTGATGCCGAAGCCCGACCAGTTCGGACACAACTGGCAATACTTTTTATTGAGGGTAAGAAAATAGCGTTCGATCGGTTTTGCTTTGGCGTTGCCGACACGTGCGGGCGTTACCTTGTCGCCACTCACGCCGTAGATCGGCGTCATCGCTTTCATCGCGTAGTGGTCGCTTTGAATTTGCAGTGCGCGGTAGCGTTCGCCGAACAGTTCGCGGGTGTGGTTGGCTGCGTTGCGCAGGGCTTCGGTGATAAGCGCCGCACACTCTTGTTCGCCGACGGCATATCCGATCGGGTATTTGTTGAACACGTCGAGCACCACAACCACCGTCAAACGGTTCGAGTAAGTCGTTACGGTCTTTCCCTTGCGTGTCGTCGTTTTCTGATAATACAACTCGGCGTCCCAGCCGTCGAGCGACCACATATAAAGCGGAGCGGTCGGCGCGGAACGCTTGACCTGCATTGCCCGCTGGTTGTAAAACTCTTTCGCGCCGAGCCGTCCTGCGGCGGTTTCGAGATCGTACCGTTTGCGCCACGTTTTCAGCGCCGACGCCGTGATTGTAGACCACTCCATTTTTTCGGCGATGATATTGTAGAGCATTGCGATCTGCTCGTTGTCGAGGTTGCGGTGGTCGGACATCAGGCGAATAATGATCGACCGCTGTTCGTCCGTGCGGATCGACGAGGCATTTGCGTTTTGGAACTTGCCCGATACGAGGATTTCGTAATTCGGCTGACCGCCGCGATAGAACTCGTTGAACTTATCCTGTAAGCGGCGCGGGTTTTCGGGCAGCGAGTGCGGGAACTTGTCGGCGATGCGCGGCAGAGCTTGCGCTGCGCGACGCCAAAAATCCGACCTGCGCAGGCGCGGTTTGCTGACGCTCGCGCGGCGGGAATCGGCGCGCTCGATCACCGAGCGGAACGCCGCCAGTATCGAAGCGTTATTCGTGTATTCGATCTGCTTGTCGTAATTCAAACCCCGCACGTCGTCGATCTTATAATCGGCGTAGAACTGCGCCGCAACACCGTCGGGCGTGATGCTGTCGATAAACTCGCGGCTTTCCGCCTGTGCTCGAAGATCGGGGTAACGGCGCATCACTTCGATTTTGAACTTTATCGGTAGGCTATCGACGGCGTAAAGTGCCGATCTCCCATTCCCGCCTCGACAAGCTCGTTCTGCATGTCGCATAATTTGATCGCGCGACATAAAATCCGCAAGTTCATTATACGATGCGCAATATTTTCCGTTGTAGAGTTCCATATCCTCGCTCTTTGTCGCTCCCGTGTCGGTATCGCTCCGAACAATGCCTGTGCGTTCACGGGATTTGTGGCTGTTATTGAATCCGTTCTCCCAATTTGATGATAAATGTCTCATGATCGGGAGCGCCCCACTCCGGGCGACCCTGCCCGAAGTCGAGGCCTCGGTATTCCCAAAGCATACGGCGCTTGGTGTATCCGTATGAAAACCGTACAGCGTCGTAGCGCTTCGGGACAAGGTGCCCACAGTAAGCATCGAACCCCTCGTCTGCAATCCTGCAAGCCTCTTCCATTGTTATCCGCTCGGTTACGACGGCATGGGCGTTTGGTATAAAACGCCATTCGAACAGCCGGACTATCCAGTAGGCTTTCTTCTCCCTGTATTCTTCGGGCTTCTCTCCACGCTCGATCATTTCGTAGTACTCCTTGCAAAGTGGCAGGTCGAGAAATTCCATACTCCTTAAAGACTTTTTACCAGTTCAAGGTTGTCGTAAATGTTACCGACGAGAAATCCGAGGTTCGGATTAAACCCACACATATCGGGGTTTCTTATGCCGATTTCTTCTAATAACAGGGCAATTTCTTTTAATAAAACATAACCAAAACCTCCTTCTGTTTTATTCCACAAAACCGCATAGTAGTGAAGATGTTTAGGATCGATTCCGGAGGTGTTCTCCACAAAAGCGTATTCAACTTCTGCATCTTTGTTTGATAAATGCAATACAATATCTCCCTCATATACCTCTTTGCCATCTTTGTCTTTAAGCCCTGTATACTGGCCAAGGGTATCGGGATCAACTTTGACAACATCAAGGTCTTCGTCTTCAAGCCAAATCCCGTCGTCGTCTTGAATAAACGTAGGGCTGCCAGTTATCCATTTCCCATTGTCAAGGCGCTTGCCTCGGAATTTTATTTCGCGTTTCATCCTGCTGCTATTTGAGTTCGTTGATTGCTTTTTCCAAATTCGGACGCACCCATGATTCGAGGTAAATCTGTACCCGCTTGCGGATAACCTCGACCGTTTCGGGGTCGATATTCTTATCGAATCCCTCCAAATCAAACAAAGTCGTGCGACTGTTGAGGTGATCCGCAGACAAGCGTTCCTGCACCACTTCGAGATACTGTTTTACTGCTACTTTTTTCATTGTTTTGCGATTATTGGTTGTTTGTATTATTCACTACTACACCGCCGCGTTTGATTGCGGCGGCTCTGATTCTTCTTGCAAGAGCGGTATTTGTCTGCCCCCGAAGCGCAGCGCGCACTGTCGGGAGGCTCGTTTTGAACATATTAGCGAGATACTGTCGCTCGCCATATTCAACTAATACCTTTGCCATTTCTCTGTTTTTAATTATTTTACTATCTTTGTTCGCAAACTTTCATTTCTGAAAGCCTTTGCAAATATAGACAATTATCTTTAATTAACAAGATAAAAATCATTATATTTTTATGAGCGACAAAGAGCGAATAAAGCAATATCTTGAATATAAGGGAATTAGCAAGAATAAATTTTATTCCCAAACTGGATTGTCTATTGGGTTTTTGGATAGTGGTAGTTCGCTCGGCGTGGACAAGGCAAGGATAATTATCAATAAATTTCCAGATATAAGTCTTAATTGGCTTATTATGGGAATTGGTGATATGCTGCGATCTGATACCGATACTCAAATAGCCACAGCAGAACCTACTACCATCGGAGGCATTCCCTTGATCCCGATCGAGGCGATGGCAGGTGTACTGTCAGGTAATAGCGCGCAAGTGATGGAACGAGATTGCGAGCACTATAATATCCCTATGTTCAAAGGAGCGGAGTTCTTGATCCGCATAAGCGGCGATTCAATGCAGCCGAAGTATTACAGCGGCGATATAGTAGCCTGTAAGCGACTGCCGCTCGATACATTCTTCCAATGGAATCGGGTTTATGTTGTCGATAGCGAGCAGGGGGTAATCATCAAGCGTGTGCGACGCGGAAGCGACGACCGACACATCATTTTCGTATCGGACAATACGGCATACGAGCCATTCGAGTTGCCGTTAGAGAAGATATATTCGATAGCCCTTGTTGTCGGGGTTGTAAGAGCCGAATAAGAGTAAAATATACCCCTTTTCAGGGATTATAAAATAAAATACGCGCATAATTCACTATTTTACAGTGAAATATGCGCGTATTGATATTGTGGAATACTTGCTAAAAAAGTGCATTAAAGGGGGTCGAATCGCTGAAAAACGCCTAATTTTGCCCCGCTTTTTTGCATTATAGGGGGTGTTATCTGTATAAATCTGCTACCCAAACTGCTACCCAACACGCGAAGCAACTCAATTTTTAGGGTATTTTTCGGCAAAACGAAATGTGCAATTTCAGTCTGCGGGCATGTTTTCAGACAGTATTCAAACGGCGTTTAGGTGGTATTTGAACACCTTGCCGATTTGCCCGATTTTAGGCGATTTCGCGGCGTCGCAGCATTCTCGCCGATATTCGGGCATAGAAAAGGGGCGAAACCGTAGTAACGCCCCGTAATGTTCAAGCAAAATTCAACTTGCTACCTCAACTGATCGTTCCAAATTCACACGAAATTCAAGCAAATGCACATTTCGTTTGCACGCCGAAATTTTATCGCTCTCTCGTAACTCTCTGATTACACTACTGTTGTGCTTCTTTCCTGCTATTCTCTATTTGTACATTTCGTTTTCCTGCCCATAGATCCGATTCTGAAATCCCGCTACTCCAACTCGATCGGATTGTAGGGAATCGTCCATGAAGTAAGCTGTTCGGCCGGCTCTGCCAAAGTCGGTTTGTAATAAACCGTATTCCCTTTTTCCAACGAATTGAGGGGATCGGCATGTATAAGCTCGATCAAACGCACCCAATCCTTGCGGGACAATCGACGCCTGGGCCTTTTATATTCGACCATCGGTTGGTTGCAAGTACGGATGGCCGTGCATTCGAATTTGTAGTGTCCTTGCGTATCTTCGAATGCAAGCACAAGCCCGGGCAGCCCCCAAAGTTTCCATACGGCACTATTCAACGGCAGCTCGGGGGCGAACCAGGCAATCCACTTCCTGCCGCCAAACGAGGCAAAAGCCCGAAAACATCGATAACCGCATATATCCCGTACGTGGTGTGTCAATGTCCATTGCAGTCGTTCTTTGTCGACCTTATAAGCATAAAATACTACCGGCGGCCCTGAGGGATACCGATATAAAGTAGTAAATGCGGCATTTTCCCGATCTTCGACGATCTCCCAATATAACGGGTGATATTGTCGTAAAACACAACGCTGTTCCGCATAATCGTTCGGACGACCGTAACGTTTCCAGACCGAGGAAATGGAATCGGACAAGTATTCGATTCTACCATAGAAACGGGAATATCGGCGGCCTATTTCGAGCTGATATACATCCTTATACGTGGAATTCATATCAAGCGTATCAGGCACATAACGTACTGCATAGTCGACAATGCAGTTGACTGTGTCCGTAACAAACGGATTATCGATCGCAATCGACAAGTATGTCAGATCCAGCGAATTGCGAATAATTACCGTTCCTTCGTCCTCCTGTCCCTGCATCCTTAACGGTATGCATAGCAGACATATGATTATAAGGTTACGCATGTGCGAGATTGGTTTCGAAGAATAACCGAAGAAAAGCCAAGAGCTTTTCTTCGGTGGGTTATATTTATCTGCACCGAACTTCGATGCGCTCATCCTCATAATAAACCTGTCGATATTGATTCAACAGCTGCTCGGCGACCTCTCTTTTCGAATTGCCCAATGCAGCGCCCGAGGAAATGATTTCGCCATCGACGCTAACGGTGCAATCGAATTGTGCTCCGCCTTTCACGTTGTTCATTTCCTTTTTCGAGAGCTGCTGTGCAGCGAAATTCTTCATGGATTTCAAGATTGTAATTTTTAGTTTTTTCAATTTTGAAAATTCGGTCGGACTTTTGCTCTTCGACGGATGCTCCGAGACCACCGTTTTCATTAGCGTGACTGCGATTCTGAAAAGATTTGCTACCTTTGCGATGCCTTTCTACGATTTTGTTGGACATGTGAGTTCTCAGGCTCGGTTCGGCTTCCTCGCGGGAAGGCTTTTTATTTGCTACGGCCGGCAAAGCCATAGTTGAATACACTTCTATAATGTGAAATTGCCATAAAAAGATCTGTCGGAATCCGTTTCTATCTCTATCACATAATCACCCGGATTACCTGAGATGATTATCTCTATAGAGCTATTTCCCATCTCGAACCACTGTTCGCCGGTCGAAATATTGATGATCATTGCAGTAAATGAAATATCATCCTCGGGAAATTCAACCACGACCGAGTTGCTGAAACCATGGTACCAACAGACAGGTAACAATACTACACTACGGGGGCCTAACTTTCTTGTTTTGTCTTGAACTATAATGCTTCTGTCGCCCTGTTTTTCATCGCCTTGCACAGTTCGAGAAGTTGCAATGCCCATTATCAGGCAAATTGCGAGAATAATTTTTTCATTAGGGTTGCATTTAATTTACTATACTACAAAAGTACAAGACAATAAAGTATAAAGACTAAAAAATGGGCTAAAAAATTCTATCATTGTTCAGATGTAATATTTTGAAAATAAATAAATTACGCATGCGATAGATGTCGATTTTCTATCACATGCGTAACGTGTTGATTATTAGATACCTTTTCCTTTACGGGGAAGGGTATCTTGATAGATACACTGAATATCAGAAGTTTATCTGATGTTTTGCAGAAATATTTCTTTGGATGCTGCTGCGGAATTACCAATCAGCATTTTCAGACGGGATTTTCGGTTATAGACATTATCTATTTTTGTCTGCATGAAAATGCTGATGGCGCGGTATGAAAACCCGGCACAAAGATAACAGAACAAGTCGTAGTCCGCCATTTTTATCTCCGGTATCTGCGCTCGGATTTTCTTCAAAATGTCCTCGTTGCAAAGATTCACAATCCGTTCCAATTCGCTCTTCGTCTGTTTGTCGGTGCCTAAATTCTGAATCGCCCGTTTGACCTCATTATAAATCGCGATTTGCTCGTTCGGAGTATCCCGACGCTCGTAATAGGTGCAGCCCAAGCTGTCTATAAGCTCAAACTTTTCATGGAAAAGCTGTGTGACCAAGTGAGACATCTCGGTGTTCTTGCTCTGCAATACATCTTGAATATCGCTCGCGATATTCATATATCGTTCTATTTCTGTATTCTTCCGTTGAATGCGTCTGTACAGCCAAAAAATTACTGCTCCTGCAAAAAGACAGATAGATAGGATAACAATGATTCCCAAGCGATGGTTCGCTTTCAACTTATACGTAGCGGCATCGGCTCGGCTGCGGAAATGGTCTCGCTGAGTAGTAATTACTGATTGCTGGAGCATTTGCCGAGATACTGTAATCTGAAAATCATTGCAATATTCCAATGCGTTGAGTGCTTTTTGCGGATTATTGCGTATTTTCTCGATCCAATATATCCGAAGCGAAATCTTAGCGCTGTCAGCCGACGTGGCGGCCGAATGCCATGCTTCATTCAAACAGAAGTCCACGCTGTCCGTCTTATTCTCTTGAACATAGCAATGTGCGAGAGTAGACCAATCCGAATGATCTATCGGCAACATTAACCTGTTTTTTATCGCCAATATGGACTCTTTAGCTTTTCGATAATCTCGTATGATTTCATGACATAAGGCATAGCTACTCAGGCATGCTCCCCACAACGCAGTATCACATCGCTCCTGAGCTAAAACGATGGTTTGTTCCAAAAGTTCTTTTTCTTTAGTTCTATCGGATGCGTTGCCATATGCGATTCCCAATGCCAATAAAGCATAATCTTTATGCAATGATGCGTCTGCCTGGCAAAAACAATCGTAGGCTTTTTGTGCATATTTCAACTCTTCCGCGGTGTTGTATGTATCATTATATATATCGGAAATATTCCGATATATCAGACCGCAATAAAGATAATCTCCTGCATGAAGAGCATATTCTTCGGCTTGCAGAAATGAAATAATGGCATTTTGGTAGGCGTGGGCATTATATTGCACCCGGCCGAGATAGTAATATGCAAGCATCTTTTCCCTCTCGGTTCCATGCTCTTGATAATAGTTGATTGCTACGAGAATCAAGGAATCGTTCGTCTTGTCAAAATAGTTTTTATCGAGAGCCTGTGAATAAAGCAGAGCGTATTTTGCCTTGTCTTTCCTACGCGATAAATTGTCGGGATCGATCTGCTCCAGAATATTTAATGAGCTATCAGGCTTTTCCTGCATCAGAACTTCGGCCTGATTCAGCGCCATCTCTGAAGCCGTATCGCACCCATAAAAAAGACATAGTAATATTACGAAATAAAGATACTTCATCATTTTCTACAAGAATCGAATTTATACAAAAATAATATTTTTTGTACAAAGGCCGATACATCCGATTACATTTTATCGTTATAAGGTTCATAATGGAATCCTTATACCAAAACCGGATTGACTTTTAGAGTATCAAGATTCAAATATGCACCTCGGTGTTCGATCATGCCGTTCCGGAACATTTTCCAAAGTATGTTGCAGCCCAGCTGTGCCAATGTCGAATTGATGAAAAGGTCTTGTTTTTCCAGTGCTTCGGCCAACGAGCAGCTCGGTCCCGAATCTTCGGCTTTCACCCGAGCATGGTCGGTGTATTCGGTAATGACCGGAAGCGCGGCAACCGGTTCGTATTTTTCGGAGTGCGGTTGTTTGATCTTTCGGGAGATCGTTCCCAGCAGTACTTGACCGAATGTCTGACCGTTCCCGAAATCCATCCAGTAGAGGGGCTTCTGCCGGTCGTAAAGGCTCATTTCGCGAGCTTGTTTAAGTATTTTCCACAAGGCGAGCCGGGATTTCGTATTATCCGTACAGGTAATAAATATGTTCGCCATATCGTCGCTTCCCGTTTCTCCTACCAGAGAGGGATAGCAGTGCGGTTCTGCTGTCCAATCGTTCCCGAAAAAGTTATTTATGCGAGAGATCAGACATTGCGCCTTGTATTCGACTTGCCGCAGTTCGGTCGCCGCGTCCTGCTCCTGTCCCGACACGGCGGGGTGCAGGCCGTACTTCTGCTCCAGGTCGCGCAGAATGGCCATCGAACGTTCTCTTTCGTGCAAATCCCGAATTTTGCGCCCCGCCGCGTCGATGCGCCGCGAGACGATGTGAAGGTGCTCGCGTTCGATGTCCTTGTGCTTGAAGACGATGTAGGGCTGCCCCATCTTTATCCCGAGCCGTTTGGCTTCGTTCGAGCGGGCGATGACGCAGCCGTCGTTGTTCGACAGCACGACGACCGGGCGGCCTTCGAGCAAGGGGTCGAACACCCGCTCGCACGAGGCGTAGAAGTTGTTGCAGTCGCACAGCCCGTACATTCTCAGACCTGTTTGAGGACCCAGCGCACGACGCCCCAGACCGAAAACTCCTCGTCGGGGCCGATCTCGATGGCGGGGTAATTCGGATTGGCCGGAACGAGCCGGATGCGACCGGGTTCGATGCGCACGCGCTTGAGCGTAAACTCCCCGTCGATATAGGCGACAGCCAGACAACCGTCATAGGGTTCGACGGCTTTGTCTACGACGAGGATGTCGCCCTCGACGATCCCTTCGCCCATCATCGAATCGCCCTCGACACGGGCGAAGAACGTGGCTTCGGGATGTTTGATGACCAGACCGTTCAGGTCGAGCGACCCTTCGAGAAAATCTTCGGCCGGCGAGGGAAACCCTGCATGGGCCGGGCTTTCGGCCAAAGGGTCCGGGCCGGAGAGTCGGTCTCAGGACGGAAGATTTTCAGTATTTTCGGATCGGACGGCATGGCATTCGTTTATCGCAGCGAATGACAAAAACCGGGCCTGCGAATCCGGATTATAGAACGAGATTCGGCGTTTGCAATGAACCGATAGTTCGATATCCCGCCTTATTCGTTACGAAGCCGCTGCAACTATTTCGTCCGTATTGTCCGCCAGCACAAGGTCATCGAACAGCATTTGGTCGATCCACTTCATCATCGCGCAGCCACCTGCCCGCGGCAGGATTCGTTTTCCCGCAGGTGGTCGTTCGACGACGGATGAAGAATCGTACATTCCGCATTCGGTTTTCTCAGAAAGCATTTGATCTTGACGACAGCCTCCACTCCGTCCCGGGCCAGCATCTTGAAGCGGTAATCCGGATAACCGGCTACCGCAATCTCGAATTTTCGAGTTTTCATGGTCGTACATGTTTTGATTAAACAATCTCCCGACCACGCACTGCGACAGTGAACGGTCGGCTTCGGGGCGAGCACGTGCGACCGGCAACACCGGCAAAATCTTTTCCGCGCAATACGACCCGCAGGGGTGGAGATTGTGCGGAAAAGATTTTGTAAGGTGTATCGGAGCCGGTCGCTACATTGCCCCGAAAGCCGACAGGCACAACGAATTTGATTATATCGGACAAACAAAAAAATCGAACTGTAAAATACAGCTCGATTGATTTTGATTATTGAATTGAAAATGAGAACTTTGGGATGGCAATCTATTCTTTGGACAGAATAAAGGTTGTAACAGAATCGGTCGAGTCTGACTGCGTCTTCCTCCGATCCTGATGTAACATCTTCGTCCGAAGCTTATGATCGAGGTACACTCCCGCCCGAAGACGGGGAGGGGTGAAAATCCTCCAGACCCTGCGAAAAGCAATCGCGCCCCAAGCCTTCTGTACGCGTGTGCAGAATTCGGAAGGATGGGAAATATATGGGAATGAAAAGGTGCGACCGAAACCGCACCTTAAAACGATCGAACGATCCTACCCAGCAAAATAACTATGCTTGAGCCAATAGGCGTAAATCGGGTCTTGAAACGACACGACTCCGGCCTTATTGTCGAGAATGTCTTTCTCGATAAGCGTCTTGCGAGAACGGACTGCCGCAGTAGGCGAACTGATGCGATATCGATACATTACTTCCGTAGAAGTAATGGCCCTTTCTCCTGCTATCAAAGCCTTCAGATAGTTGAGTTGTTGAGTCGTCAGCGTCTCGGTAATCGTCACGAACAGCAGGCTCAACTGTTCGACTAGTGACGAATGCGCTTCCCGGACAATTCCTTCGGTGCATCTCCGCGCCGTTCTCAGCCACGAAAGTTGCGCCAACTGCTGAACATAGTACGGATGATTGTCCGTCAATTCGATAATCGATCGACATGCAGCCTCGTCGATCGCCTTCCCCGTGGCCGTAAACCGCTCTCGGATAAAATCGATCAGATACGGTGTTTCGATTTTATTCA
>CAJUET010000020.1 GCA_910585595.1 uncultured Christensenella sp.
CCCACGACAAATAACGGAATACCGAAATCTTGTGTCCTTTTCGGGTTTCCACCACTTCAAAGCTATAACTCTATTGCGTTGCAAATAAGTGAATATAGAATAGCAGAAACATTTCTGAGAAAAGATAGTTATTTGCGCTATATAAGGGATTTGGGAGAACTTATTAGCGATTATCCCAAGGTTTTAGAACAGTTCAGTTTAATAAAAGATTTTGAAGCAATTTCATTTTCATTTGGCGATTTTTATATTGATGCACATACAGCCGAAAAAACACTTGCTCCCGCAAAATCTATACTTGAAAAAGTAAAGACATATGGTTCAAAATATTATAAAATTCCACAACTTGATGAAAAAATAATTGAACGACATAATGAACAATATATTCGCAAGCATCTTAATGATTCTATTTTTGATAATGTTAATGGGAAAAGTTTAGATGAAGAACAGCGACGAGCTATATTGTGCGATTCCAAATCCAATTTAACAATAGCAGGGGCAGGCGCGGGAAAAACGCTTACAATTTGCGGCAAGGTTAAATGGTTACTGGATACACAAAAAGCGAGCGCGGATGAAATTCTTCTTTTATCCTATTCAAAAGCTTCGGCAGATGACCTTGCGGTAAAAGTCTACGCTATCAATAAAAGTTTAACAGTTAAGACATTCCATTCTTTTGGATTAGATATTCTCAATCATGCTTATGGTTGCAAGCGGGCAATTGAAGAACAATTTAAGGTATACATATCTAAATATTTTGATGAGGAATTATCTAAAAATACGCAAGCGGCAAATGCTATTTTTCGCTTTTTCAGTTTATATCTATATGCGGATTTTGCAGATGACAAGGTATATGAAACAGAGGGCGAAAAATTTGAAGACTTAAAAACTACTGACTATCGCACATTAAAAGATAGGCTGAAAGATTTAAGTAATGACATTGAAAACTATGAAACTTTGCAAAAAGAGTATGTAAAAAGTTATGAAGAATTAGTTATAGCCAATTTTCTTTTTACTAACGGGATAAATTACGAATATGAGCGAGTATACGAGGTAGATACGAGTACGCCAGAGAAACGGCAGTACACGCCCGATTTTTATTTGACAGACTATGGTGTTTATTTAGAACATTACGGTATCAATATAAACGGGAAAGCACCGCAATACAATAAAGAAGAGGAACAAGCATATTTACAGGGCATTGAATGGAAACGGCAAACCCATAAACTTAATCAAACGAAATGCATTGAATCTTATTCATACGAATTTAAGAACGGGCAAATATTTGATAATCTAAAAAAGCGATTGTTAGATTACGGTGTTGAATTAGTACCTCTATCACAGGAAGAGATTTTTAATGCGTTACATACGATATATTCGGGTCAGGGGTTTAATTCCTTTTTTAATCTAATCTCTACTTTTTTATGCTTATATAAAGCGCAATATCCTGATTCTAACGGTTTTGAACAATTAAAAAGAAAATCGCTCGGAACGAATTACGATAATGAAAGAGCAGCGGAGTTTCTTGAAATTTGCAAAAATATTTATGAATATTACATACATAAATTACGCTCTGAAAACAAAATAGATTTTGACGATATGATACTTCAAGCAATAACTGCTCTTCATAAAATGCGAGATTATCGCTATAAGTATGTAATTGTTGACGAGTTTCAAGATATATCGCAAAGTAGAACTAAGCTTTTACAAAAAATAATTGAACACGGTGATTCAAAACTGTTTGCTGTTGGCGATGACTGGCAAGCTATTTATCGTTTTGCAGGTTGCGATATAAATGTATTTTTACATTTTGAAAATTATTTTGAAGATGTAAAATTGAATTATATTACTTCTACTCATCGCAACTCTACGGAATTGCAGTCAATTGTAGAGCCGTTTATTACTGCCAATCCTGAACAATATAAAAAGCATATTCAATCTACAAAACATCAGGATTCTCCTGTTAGAATTGTGTATCATAATAAAAATCGATTGTCAGCATTTACAAAGGCATTGCAGAATATAGCAAAAATCAATCCCAAAGCAGAAGTATTGGTATTAGGCAGAAATAAACATGATATAGACAGTATTATATCAAAGGAAGTGCAAATAAGTAATTATGTCAAAATTACACATGAAAAGTTTCCTGATATGGAATTGACTTATAAAACGGTTCATCAGTCAAAGGGATTAGAACGGGAATATGTTATTTTAATTAGTGGTGAAAATGCTAAAAATGGTTTCCCTAACAAAATGGAAGATGACCGACTTTTAGATTTGGTTTTAGGTAATAAAAGTGGTTATGAATTTGCAGAGGAACGGCGGTTGTTTTATGTGGCATTAACCCGAACGCGGTCAATTGTATATATATTATCGGATAAAAATAAAACATCTATTTTTGTTAAAGAAGTCGAAAATAGAGTTAAAATTTATGATACAGAGTCGTTGGAGCAAGAAATTAGGGAAGACCGTTTATGCCCTTATTGTAAATCTGGAAAACTTATATTACATAACACAGGACGAACAAGTAAGCCGTTTTACGGTTGTTCAAATTCCCCTTATTGTGAGTTTAAGATAAATGACTTGAAAGCTGTTAAAATAAATAATCGTTGTCCAGATTGTGGTGATTTTTTGGTAATTCGTGATGGTCGTTGGGGAAAATTTATTGGCTGCCATAATTATCCAAGATGTAAATTCACGAGGGAACTAAATATAGATTATCAAGGAAAAAGTAAACCTATTGGATTTAATAAATGGTAAGATAATATAGCTTGGCGCTGTGGCGGAAACGCAACTGAAAATACGCGCGGCTGTTCCTGCGTTTACCCCGTTTCAAGCGTATTCTGATATCAAACAAAAAACCGCACCGAGAGGTGCGGTTTCTTTATGTATTATTTACGCTTTGTTTTGAGAGCCGAGCACGTTAATGATCTTGTGCTTGACGATCTCTTTCATATTCGCTCTTGCATCGCCGAGGTATTGGCGGGGATCGAAATGGTCGGGGTGCTCAACGTAGTGCTTTCTGATTGCCGCCGTAAACGCTACGCGCAGGTCGGAGTCGATATTGATTTTGCATACCGCAAGCTTCGCCGCCTTTCTGAGCTCCGATTCGGGAATGCCGATCGCGTTGGGCATGGAGCCGCCGTATTGGTTGATGATTGCGACCTGATCCTGCGGAACGCTCGACGCGCCGTGTAAAACGATGGGGAAGCCGGGGAGTCTTTTCCCGATCTCTTCGAGAATGTCGATACGCAATTTAGGGTCCTGACCGGGTTTGAACTTATAAGCGCCGTGGCTCGTGCCGATCGCGATCGCAAGGGAGTCGATTCCCGTTTTAGAGGTGAACTCCTCCACTTCGTCGGGGGAGGTGAACTGCGCGTCGCTTGCCGCAACGTTCACGTCGTCCTCGACGCCTGCGAGCTTACCGAGTTCCGCTTCGACGACGACTCCGTGCGCGTGCGCATATTCCACGACCTTTTTCGTGATGGCAATATTTTCTTCCCAAGGCTTGGAGGAAGCATCGATCATAACGGAAGTGAAGCCGCCGTCGATACTTGCTTTGCAGATTTCGAAATCCGCGCCGTGGTCGAGGTGCATAGCGATGGGAATATCCGTCGTTTCGGCTGCCGCCGCTACAAGGTGTTTAAGGTACACGGGGTTCGCGTATTTTCTCGCGCCTGCGGAGACCTGTAAAATGACGGGCGACTTGCATTCGTTTGCCGCCTCCACGATCGCTTGGATCATCTCCATATTGTTCACGTTGAACGCGCCGACGGCATAGCCGCCTTCGTATGCATCTTTGAACATTTTAGTGGTTGTTACTAAGGGCATAAAAATTCCTCCGAATTTGTTTTTCACTATTATAAAACGAAAAGAGGAAAAAATCAAGCGGTTTGGGAAAAAGAGGAAAAAAATTTAAAAAAGCGTTGACGAACGGGGGAAAGAGTGTTATAATATTCAGCGGTAAAAGGCTTTGAAGAGAGCCAAAAAAAGTTTTATCGGAGGATTCATTCACATGGCAAAAGAAGTAAAAGTTGCAATCAACGGATTCGGTCGTATCGGTCGTCTTGCGTTCAGGCAGATGTTCAAAGCGGAGGGATATAAAATCGTTGCGATCAACGATCTTACTTCTCCCTCGATGCTTGCGCACCTTCTCAAATACGACTCTGCGCAGGGCAGATACGCGCTTGCGGACAAGGTTTCCGCAAACGACGAGAACAGAACGCTCACCGTTGACGGCGAAACCATTAAAATTTACGAAGAGAAAGACGCTGCAAACCTTCCTTGGGGCGAGCTTAAAGTAGACGTCGTGCTTGAATGCACGGGCTTCTACTGCTCCAAAGAGAAGAGCGAAGCGCACATCAAAGCAGGCGCGAAGAAGGTTGTTATTTCTGCTCCCGCAGGCAAAGACCTTCCTACGATCGTATTCGGCGTAAACGAAAAAACGCTTACGAAGAACGATACCGTTATTTCCGCGGCTTCCTGTACGACGAACTGCCTTGCTCCCATGGCAAACGCGCTCAACAACGCATATCCCGTCGTTTCGGGCATCATGACGACCGTTCACGCATTCACGGGCGATCAGATGGTTCTTGACGGACCTCACCGCAAGGGCGATCTTCGCCGTGCGCGCGCTGCCGCAGTGAACATTGTTCCCAACTCCACGGGTGCGGCTAAGGCGATCGGTCTTGTTATCCCTTCGCTCAACGGTAAACTCATCGGTTCCGCGCAACGCGTTCCCGTTCCCACCGGCTCCACGACGCTTCTCGTCGCAGTCGTTAAGGGTAAGGACGTTACGAAGGAGAGCATCAACGCCGCTATGAAGGCTGCTTCTTCCGCTTCCTTCGGCTATACCGAAGAGCAGCTCGTATCGAGCGACATCATCGGGATCACCTACGGCTCGCTGTTCGACGCTACGCAGACCATGGTCGCTAAGATCGACGACGATACCTATCAGGTACAGGTCGTTTCCTGGTACGACAATGAGAACTCCTATACCTCGCAGATGGTCAGAACGATCAAATACTTTGCGGAACTTTAATTGAAACATAACAAAAAACCCGTCCGTTCGGACGGGTTTTTTTGTTATATCGGAAACGCGATTCCGGGTTCTTGTTAAAATATTCAAAATAAACGCACAAAACACTTGACATAGAGGGGGGGGGTATCTATTAGAATAGAAGTGATTCCGCACGAGAGGAAACCTGCCGACGGTATAAAACGACGCTCGGGCGAGAATCCGAAAAAATTCAAGGAGAAATGTATGAAAAAACTAATCAAGTATTTTGGCGTTATGCTGACGGCGGCGTTCATGTGCCTTGCGTTATTCGCGTGCGGCGGGAATGGTACAAAGTATAATTATAAAGAGGCAAAAGTCGAAGGGAATTCGAATATGTCTTCTATTGCAACGATGTATGACGCTATTTATAAGGGTTCTTATATCGAAGTCGGCGACAGCAGCATTAAGTGGACGATGTCAGATCAGGAACAAAAACTGACTTATAAAAAAGACGGCGATAAATACAGCCTCGGCGGAAAGTATATGGAATCGTTAAAAGATTCGCTTTCCGGAATTGGCGCGGGGAATATGGAAATCGCGGTTTGGGGCGCAGAGACGGAAGAGGGTTTTAAAATCGTGATGGAAGAGACGATAGGGGATAATGTGATAAGATTCGTCTTAAATTTCACAAAAGCATAATTTGTCGTTTACAGTCGGCAAAGCCGCCCGTTTTGTAACGGACGGCTTTTTTCAGTAAAAAGCGATAGCCGATAAGCGTGTTCGGGTGCGAAAGTTTTATTTTGTGCGGAAATCGCATACAATAAAAAATATGAGATTGTTTTCGGAAATCGAAAGGGTATTCGGGCGGGAGGAAGATGCTTCCCGCGTGCAGTACACCGTACTCGACGGCGGGGGCGGGTACTTTCAGAACGTAAAAAAGATCGCCGAATTTTCCGAAAGCGCGATTGTTTTTTCGGGCAGGCGCGGCGCGGTGCGGATAGAAGGCGAAGGGCTTACGCTCGGCAAATACTATTTGGGCGACGCGGTCGTACACGGCAAAATTTTGAGGGTATCGAGATGCGATTGATCAGTTTACCGTTCGGCAGGCAGGAATTTTTCGTGGAGGCTTTAAGCGTTTACCGCGTAGTAGACAAGCTCGCAAGGGCGGGAATCGAGATACTTTCCTTCCGTACCGAGTCAAAAAACAGTGCGGTTTTTACGGTAAACGGAAAAGATGCAAAAAAAGTTTTTGCAATTTTACGCGGTTCGTGTTATAATATAAAAAAAGTGCGCCCCAAAGGGCTTTCGAAAATTGCGGAGAGGGTTGTAAAATCTGCGGGGCTTTTTACGGGGATTCTTCTGTTTTTTCTCTCCGTTCTCTTTTTTCAGGCGCGGGTTCTGGATATCCGCGTGGTGGGGAGCGGAGCGTATTATAAAGACGAAGTCCTGCGTATTTTAAGCGAAAACGGCGTAAAGAAGTTTTCCGCGCTTCCCGATGACTGCTCTCCGATTACGGCGGGGATCATTGCGCTTCCGCGCGTGAGCTTCTGCACGGTGGGCAAGGACGGGGGGATCGTCACGGTCACGGTGGAAGTGACGGACGACGAAGCAACGCTTTCAAGCGAGCCGCTTCTGTCGCCCGCTGCGGGGGTGGTGGAAGAACTCGTCGTTGTGCGCGGCACGCCCTTGGTGCAAATAGGAGACAGCGTAAGCGAGGGCGCCGAAGTCGTAAAGAACGAAATTTTTTTCGGCGAAGAAAAAGAGGAGTCGTGCAAGGTGATTGTGATTGCCCGCGTCGTCGTGGCGGTTCCGTTCGCAAAGGAATACGCGGGTACGGAAGAGAATGCGCTTTTGAGCGCGGCGCTTGAATTCGGTCAGACGCGCGACTTACATACAACGAAAACAGGGGAGGGCTACCTTGTGGAGGGCGTGGCGCTCGTTGCAAGATCGCTCAACCTCGGATAGGAGAGTCATACGGATAAATCAATTACGGTAGACACGGGAACGCTTGAAATACTTCAGAAGGTGCTCGGCGTGTTCGATGAAAATTTGCAGACCGTTTCGCGGGAACTTTCGTTGATTGCCCGCGTGGAGGGTACGAAGATCGTGCTCGACGGCGAAGAAGAAAACGTTCTTATCGGCGGGGAAGTGATCAAAAGTCTTGTCGATATCGTTTCAGCGGGAGAGTTTATCGACGAGAGCAGTTTAATGTACTGTATCGAACTCGCGCGGGAAGGCAAGGCGAAGGAGATCGCGGGCGTTATGCAGGGCGTCGTGCTCGTAACTTCCCACGGCAAGCAGATCAGGTGCAAGACGGTGGGGCAGAAGAGCTACGTTGCCGCCATCAAAAAGAACACCGTCATATTCGGAATAGGACCTGCGGGTACGGGAAAGACTTATCTTGCGGTGTGCCAGGCGGTCAACGCGTTCAAGAGCAAAGAGGTCGAAAAAATCATTCTGACGCGTCCCGCGGTGGAGGCGGGCGAAAAGCTCGGTTTTTTGCCAGGCGATTTGCAGACGAAAGTCGATCCTTACTTGCGTCCCTTATACGATGCTTTGGGCGAGTTCTTCGGGTTCGAGACCTATCAAAAACTCATGGAGAAGGGAACGATCGAGGTCGCGCCGCTTGCGTATATGCGCGGCAGAACGCTTTCGAACGCGTTCGTCATATTGGACGAGGCGCAGAACGCTACGCGCGAACAGATGAAAATGTTTTTGACCCGTCTCGGCGACGGGAGCAAAATGGTCGTGACGGGCGATCTGACGCAGACAGATTTGCCCGAAGGCAAAACGAGCGGACTCAAGCAGGCGGTCGCTATTCTGAAAGGGATCGATGAAATCGCGGTTTGTGCGTTTTCGGAAAAAGACGTAGTCCGTCACCCGCTTGTCGGTAAAATCGTTAAGGCTTACGAAAAGGAAAACGCCCCGAAGAGCAAAGGAGGAAAGAGATGAAGGAAAAAATCAGCAAACGGCGGCTACTTATCAGCGCTGCGGTTTTTACGCTGTTTTACGTCTTAATGCTCATGCTCGTATTGGTGATGATCGTCATCAATCATCCGCATGGCTGGACGAGCTATTTTAAAAACAGATTCACGGACGCCGTTCTCGTATGCGTGTGTTTGTTCCTGCTGTTTGCGATCATCTATTATTATTACTATTTCGAAAACAAAGAATTTTTATCTCAGCCCAAGAACGTTATTCTCATTCTCTCTACGATCCTCATGTCGCTTGTGGTCAATTATGCGTTCGGCAGAATCGTGGGTGACGTCTATATCCGTCCCGCGGCGATGCTTGCGCTTATTTTCGTTTTTCTTCTGAATCGCAGGCAGGCGATCGTATTGAACTTCGTGTTCGCCTTCCTCATGTTCGTTATAGACCGAAACACGAATATGATGGAAGTGCTTCGTACGGAAAACCAGCAGTACTTTTCTTTGATGCTTACGTTCGTAAGCGGTACGGTAAACATTTTTATTGCGGGTGCGAATAAGACGCGCGGCGGACTCATGCTCACGGGAATTATCAGCGCGGTTCCCTCCGTGATCGTGATTCTCCTTTTCGCAATTCCGGAACTTACGGAAACGGGTTGGATCAGATACGTTACCTTGGCGGGCTATGGCGTTGCGGGAAGTATTTTATCTGCAATGCTCGCGCTCTCTCTTCTTCCCGCGTTCGAGCGTATCTTCAACGTATTGACGGTGTTCCGCCTGAGCGAGATCACAAGCGCGAACGCCCCCATTCTCAAACGGCTGAAAACGGAAGCGCCCGGTACCTTCAACCATAGTTTGATCGTGGCGCACCTGAGCGAGATGTGCGCCGTATCGATCGGCGAGAACGCCGAGCTTGCCCGTGCCGCGGGTTACTACCACGACGTGGGAAAACTCAAACAGCCCGAGTGCTTTACGGAGAACCAAACGGACTACAATGTGCACGACGAGCTCACGCCCGAGCTTTCGGCAGACATTATCCGTTCGCACGCCAAAGACGGTTACGATTTCCTGATGTCGGCACGCCTGCCCGAAGAAATCGCGAGCGTTGCGATCGAACATCACGGCACGCTGCCTATCAAATATTTCTATAATAAGGCACTCAAACTTGCGGGCGAGGAACTTGACATGAAGGACTATTCCTATTTCGGTCCCACCCCGCGCACGAAGATCGCCGCAATCGTTATGATCGCGGACGCTTCCGAAGCGGCGGCGCGCGCTCTGTCCGACCGTTCGGCGGAAAACGTAGAGCGCATCGTCCGCAGCATTATCGAGGAGAGAATGGACCTCGATCAGTTCAGCGAATGCAATATTACGATGAAAGACCTTGCTACGATCAAGGAGACGATCGTCGCCGCGCTTTCGGGCGTGCATCATCACAGAGTGAAATATCCCTCCATCCGTTTCAACCGCAGCAGACAGACGGTGCCGGAGAATGAAAAAGAGGGTATGTCCCAATGAGCGTGTTTGCGATCGAATGCGAAGGTTTCGACGCCTACCGTCTGAAAGAGTTCGAAAGGGCGCTCGGCGCTCTTGCCGAGAGCGATTGTCCGCTCTTTGCGGAAATTTCCCTCGTCGGCGAAGAGGAGATCCGAACGCTCAACCGCACTTATCGGAATTGCGACAGGGTAACGGACGTCCTCTCCTTTCCCGCTTTGGACGGGATCAGGGATCGGGTTTTAAGGGCGGCGGAGCACCCGTTCGAGACGGACGAAGAGGGGCGGCTCTTTTTGGGAAGCATTGCGATCTGCACGGCGCGTGCGAAGGAGCAGGCGCAGGAGTACGGACATTCCTACGAACGTGAACTCTATTATCTTGCCGTGCACGGAATTTTGCACTGTCTCGGTTACGATCACGAGGAAGAAAACGATAAAAAAGAAATGCGCGCGCGCGAAGAGGAAGTCATGCAAAAGCTGCATCTTACGAGGGAAGAATCATGAAAAGCGGATACGTTGCCGTGATCGGCAGGGCAAACGCGGGAAAGAGCACGCTTGTGAACGCGCTTGTGGGGGAGAAGGTGGCAATCGTTTCTCCGAAACCGCAGACGACGCGCGACCGCATTTTGGGGATACTCACGCGGGATGACTTTCAGATCGTGTTTGCGGATACCCCGGGGCTTTATAAACAGCGTAACGAGCTCACCCGCCGCATGATGCACGCGACGGAGGAAACGGTAAAAGACGTCGACGCCATACTCTTCGTCGAGGATGCGCACGAAGGGATTTCCGACGAGGACATCGGGCTGATTCAAAAGTACTCCGCGCTCGGCTTGCCCATGCTGGTTGCACTTACAAAAACCGATATCATGCCGGAAAAAAATCTTCCGGAAGTTGCGGCACGGCTCTTCGAGGCAGGTATCGCAAACAAAGCCGTTGCGGTTTCCGCGAGAAAGCGCAAGAATCTCGGCGTACTTATAGAGGAAATTTTAAAACTTCTTCCCGAAGGCGAAAAACTTTATGCGGAAGATATTCTTTCCGATAAGAGCGAAAAGTTTATGATCGCGGAGATCATGCGGGAAAAAATTCTCTTGGGATACGAAAAGGAGATTCCGCACGGCGCGGCAGTCGTCGTCAACGAGTTTGTAAAAAAGGAGAACGGCGTCTATTCCGTCAATCTCGACATTGTCTGCGAGAAGAAAAATCATAAGGCGATCCTCATCGGTAAGGGGGGCGCGGCGCTCAAAGAGACCGCTGTGCACGCCCGCAGGGAAATGGAACGCTTTTTGGGCGCAAAGGTGTTTTTGACCGTATATGTAAAGGTGCGCGAAGATTGGCGGAACAGCGATAATCTCATCGGAGAATTGGGGTACGGCGACCTGTAAGGCGCGCGCATAGTTCCCGTCCGAATGCACACACTGCCGGTATGAAGGATAAAGAACATAAAAGTGCAAAGGATCTTGCGTGGGAGCTTTTCGAAGAGACGGGAAATTTCAGTTATTATATGCTGTATAAACAGTTAAAGGACTGATCATGGAATTTACAGAGGACGCGCTCGTCATACGCACGGCGAATTACGGCGAGAACGACAGAATGATCACTCTTTTATCGGCGGGAAGAGGCAAATTCGGCGCGGCGATGAAGGGCGTAAGAAAGGCGGGGGCAAAACTCAATTTTGCCGCCCAGCCTTTTTGTTTTGCGGAATACACGGTGGCGGAACGCGCGGGCAGAAAGACGGTCGTCTCCGCTTCCCTCTACGACGGTTTCTACGTGCTGCGCGAGGACGTGACAAGGTACTATACCGCGGTCTGCGTGCTTGAAGCCTGCGACGCTCTCCTTCCCGAAGAAATGCCTTCGGGCGGAATGCTCGTTGCGGCGGTCGATACGCTTAACAAACTGTGCGCGGGGGAAGAGTACGCTCTCGTCGGGTTTTTATTGAACGCATTAAAGCTTTCGGGCTATCCTGCGGAAATAAGCGCAAGCGGCGATTTGGATAAATTCGATTTTGAAAGCGGGACTTTTTCCTGCGGGGGCGCGGGAGCGCCCGTCTCCGCAAGCACCGTCGCCATGCTGCGCTCAGTGCTGGGCTTCGGCGGCGAACCTTCTCCCGACGGATATAAACGCGCCCTGCGGCTGCTGCGGTCTTATTTTTCCTACCAAACGGAAACGGATATTCCCACGCTCGGAGAATTGCTTAATATATTGTAAATGCTTTTTGTCGCCCCGACCGTTGTTTTAACAGACGGTGAATGGAAATTTTTTGCGAAAATTCCTGAAAAAACTTAAAAAATTCTGATAAAATCGCTTGACTATATTTATTCGGCGTGTTATCATAACTAAGCTGTCTTTCAGGGGCGGCTTGCTTTTTCGTCTGAAAAAGCCCTTCTGTTGAAGGAAATCCGTAGATTGACAACTGCATAGAGAAGAAAGAGAAGAAAAGACAAAGAGAAAGAAG
>CAJUET010000021.1 GCA_910585595.1 uncultured Christensenella sp.
CCCACGACAAATAACGGAATACCGAAATCTTGTGTCCTTTTCGGGTTTCCACCACCATTTTAATAGACTCGTGCTCAAAATACATTTTTCTGATAATTTCCGCCTCTTCGTTTCCCAATAAAGCAATACATTTATTCAAACAATCTATCGCTTTGCTTATGCGTTGAAGCTCACCACTCAATTCATGTCTGAATCTTTTACAAATCGCAATCTCCGTTCTGTACTCCTCATACTTTTTCAATAATTCCTTTACCATTTTCCCCTCACCGTAACTAAAAATTTTTATAAAAAAATCCTCGGCTTTGTTTTTCAACTTCGCCGAAGATTTTTCTTCTTTATTTATTTATTTATTTTAGAACGCACGCCTTACCGCCACCGTTCCTTTTTACCATTATTTTATTTTTTTACACCTGCATTTCCGACAGATAATTAACCAATACTTCAACGATTTCAATCTGCTTTTCATCTAACTTCTTTGATATATAATTGACGATGTCCCCGCATCCTCCTCTAATTCATATCTCTGTACAATCTATTTTTCTGTTCATTTTTTTAACTTGATGTTTTTACACCATTATAAAATTATTTTTATTTTTTGTAAAGTGCTTTTGGGATACATAATTCACCGCACACTTTAACAAAAACATATTCACACAATATTTATATCTTTTTGTCTTTCGATTTCTTCCACCAACGCAACAATCAATAAATCAAATAACTCTTTCGGCATTTCTCCTAAATTGATATCCCCGTTTACTGTTACCTTGATTTCCTTTTGTTCTTTTCTCATAGTTTACCTCCTGTGCCATATTATAACAGGAGGCTTTTCTTTTTGCGGTGAGCTGAAAGTGAACTTAAACGGAAGCAAAGGTGAACCGTAGGTGAACTATACGTTTGTTTTTCAAGTGGTTATGGTATCAAAAAACTCCTTAGCCGTTGCATTCCAATACCCCTGCCACCGTTTACGGCAAGGTCACTTGCAAAAATATTGCAACTGTTTCAATATGGCAATTATTATGCAATTTTTTTGCCGTTCCCTTGACGGCACGGCGTTTTTTGATTTTTTTGTCTTGGTTTCGGTTAAATGAAAATTTTTTATCTTTTTTTCTCGAAGTCTAACCGTAGTCGTGACTTCCTTTGTTACGATTGCGGCAAAAATTTTATTCGGAGGTTTTTATGAAAACAGCGGCGGTGTACGCGAGATATTCTTGCGACAGGCAAAACGAACAAAGCATCGACGGGCAAATTCACGTCTGTCAAGACTTTGCGGAACGGAACGACATTAAAATCGTCAAAACCTATATTGACAAGGCAATGTCGGGAACGAACGACAACCGTGAAGCATTCCAGCGAATGCTTAAAGACAGCGATAAAAAAGAATGGGATTACGTTCTCATCTATAAGCTCGACCGTTTCAGCCGCAATAAATACGAAATGGCGATCCACCGCAAACACCTCAAAGACAACGGCATCAAAATTCTTTCCGCTATGGAAAATATCCCCGACAGTCCCGAGGGCACCTTGCTTGAATCGCTTCTCGAAGGAATCAATCAGTATTATTCGGAAGAATTATCCCAAAAGACCAAACGCGGTATGAACGAAACGCGCTTGAAAGGCAACTTCATCGGCGGGATCGTCAATTACGGTTATTCCTTGAAGCCCGTTTATTCGGAGATAAACGGTAAGCAAGTTGTCACGGCTCAGAAAGTGATTATCAACGAACAGGAAGCCCCGATCGTAAGGGAAATCTTCGAAGAATATGCAAACGGCAAATTACCCGTTGACATTGCAAGAGATTTATGCGGGCGCGGAATCAGACGTCGCGGCAATTCTTTTCAAGCACAGTCTGTCTATCATATTTTACGGCAGGAGAAATATACGGGCATCTACCGCATCCACGACATGACGTTCGATAACATCTATCCCGCTATCGTCCCTCACGAAGTATTCAAAGTCGTGAAAACGCGCATCGAAGCCAACCAATACGGGAAACACCCGACGAGCGACGTCAACTACTTATTGAAAGGAAAAATTTACTGCGGGTACTGCGGCAGACGCATGACCTCGTTTACGGGCACTTCGAAATCGGGCGTCATCAGCCGTTATTACAAATGCCACAAAACTTCACCTTGCAAACAGAGCAAGACGATTAGAAAAGAGCCTTTGGAGCAGGCGATTTCTTCCGCCCTGAAAAATCTGCTTTGTTCCGAAGAAAACTTTTCTCTCCTACTCGATAAGATCGTTGAGTTCAACGATAAAGCTTTGAAAGATAATACGGAATTGAAAATAGCCGAAAAAGAATTGTCTGCCGTTGAAAAATCACTGACTAATCTGCTTAACGCGATCGAGGCGGGAATGTTGACCGAAACGACCAAAGAGCGTTTATTAGAGTTGGAATCCCGTAAACGAGATTTGAAAGAAAAAATTCTGATGGAAAAAACAAAAGAAGTCAAACCGCCCGATAAAAATAAGACTGCGCAATATCTGCTTTATGCATTGTCCCAGCCGACAACAGCAATGATAGAACTGCTTGTAGAAAAAGTCCTCATCACAGACGAAGCGGTAATGCTTTATCTGAAATATACAACGGACACGCCACCGAATAAGCCCAGACGCGGACGACCGAAAAAAAGCGAAAACCCCGAACGGATTTTATCCGAACGGGGCTTTCTTTTTTATCAATTCTGCTATTCTTATAAAGTGAATATCGGAAGACCGAAAATCGTCAAATCTACCCCGCACAAATCGAAAACAAGATATATAATGGTCCAAATTTTTATTTGACACTACATATTGTGGCTTTCCTCCGCTTTTATCCGTTTCATCCGCAATTTAAGTGTTCTACTGGGGTTGACACCCCCCTTGGGAAGAAAGGTCTGCAAAATAAAAACCGCCGTAAGATAAAACGAAAAAGTCCGAAATTCGCATTCGGACTTTTTATAGAATCTGGTGGGGACAACAGGGCTCGAACCTGTGACCTCACGCATGTGAAGCGTGCGCTCTAACCAACTGAGCTATGCCCCCAGACAATATTATTTTAATACATTCTGAGCAATATTGTCAAATGATTTTGACTGAATCAATAAAGATTTTCATATTTACCTTTAATTTTCTTTTCTTCAACGAAAATTTTTTAGAAGATGCAAAAAAACGCTTGATTTTTTCGGGAAATATGGTATAATCAAATCATAGTTTTGGGGATATAGCTCATCTGGTAGAGCGGTACGTTCGCAACGTACAGGTAACGTGTTCGAGTCACGCTATCTCCACCATTACGGGGGTATACGCACACCCCTCTGAATTAGAAACCGAATTGTCGGTTTCTTTTTCTTTTGCGCCGTTTTCGACCTCGCCGCCGTCGCCGTCGGGGTAATCGGGGAAAATCAAGTTCAAAAGCAACTCGTTTTTCTGCCCGCTTTTCAAATTGAAAATGACTTTCATTTTATCGTCATAAAGCAATATTTTGTAAACAAACACGTCGATTAGGTCTTTGCGGTTTTTCGTCTTGGAATAGTCCAGCGTTCTGAAATGTAACAGCCATTTGCGAATGTCCGCATAGGTGTAATTGATTTGCAACGCCTTTTCGCTCTCTATGGTGTCGTTCAGTTCCTTGTTCTCGCTCTCTAACTTTTCAATTTGCGCTAAAATCGTGTCGGCGATTTTGCCGAGCATTAACGCTTGCATAAGGTTGTTTATCGCCTTTTGGTTGTCCGCGACTAAACTTTCAAGCCGCTTTATCTCGCTGTCGTTGCGCTCCTCTTGTATCAACATATAGGTTTCTGCCGCGACCATATCAATAAAATCGTCCGTCAAAACGCCGTGCGGGTTTTGCTCCGTGCCGTTGCCTACAATGGCGTAAACAATTTCGTCCTCAATAAACTGCTGGCGAATTGTCCGCTTGTCGCAAATGCCTTTTGAAACGCCCACGCACTTGTAGTAGTGGTGAATTTTGCCGCTTTTGCTCGTGGACGATATACCCGTCATTTTGTGCGCGCACTTGCCGCATAGCAATTTTTCCGACAAAAGATATTCGACCTTTGCTTTGCCGCGCGAGGGTGCGGCGGCGTATTTCGCTAACACCTTTTGCACGTCTGCAAAAAGTTCGTCGTCAATAAGTTGCGGTATGCCGCCGTCGATTTCCTCGCCGTGAAAAATGTACTTACCCAAATACCGACGATTTGAAAATATGCTGTTAAAACTGTTTTTGCCCCATTTGCCGCCCGTCGAGGTCGGTATTCCGCGCTCGTTCAGATAACGGGCGATTTGCGCGTAATTGTAGCCGCTCGCCAACATTTCAAACATACGCTTTACAATGGGCGCGGTGTCCTCGTCAATGACATAATCTTTCTTTTCGTCTATCTTGTAGCCGAGCGGGACTTTGCCGCCGAAAAACTTGCATTTCGAGGCTGATATTGCGATGCCGCGCTTTATCTTTTGCGACAATTCCGCGCTGTAATATTCCGCCATACTTTCCAAAACGCCCTCAATGAGTATTCCGCTTGCGTCGTCGGTTATGTTCTCTTTTGCCGATAACACGCGCACGCCGTTCTTTTTCAGTTTTGCCTTGTACGTTGCGCTGTCGTACCTATTGCGGGCGAAACGGTCTAATTGATAGACAACGACAAACTGAAAGCCTTTGCGCTTGCTGTCCTCAATCATTTGCAAAAATTCGGGGCGTTTGTCTGTCGTACCCGTCAAGGCGCGGTCTATGTATTCGTGGACTATGCGCAAGCCGCTACGCTCTGCGAAAGCGTAACATTCTTTGAGTTGCCCCTCAATGCTTTGCTCGTTCTGCGCGTGTGAACTGAAACGGGCGTAAATAACTGCATTTTTCATTGTGCTTTGCTCCTTTGCGCTGTCTGCGTGTGTGCGGACTGCGGCTTAAAAAATTTTGTGTTCGCTTTGGTGCTTACCGTCTTAACCAGCAAAAAATGCCGTCGCAGACAAATTGTCAAGGGTTTGCGCCGTAGGCGACGACGGTTTTATGCCTAACGGGAGATAAATCGTCGCCCTTTACAATTTGGCAAGACGGCGTATTCCGTCCCCAGACGGTAAGCACAAGCGACACAAAAACCATAAAATACTTACCGAAAAATAATAATAGCTCAAAATGATTTTATCAGAAATAGAACAAGAAATAATATCGAAATGTTGGGAATTAAAGCATAAATTGTAATTAGATTTTTATGTCGATTGTATTTTTATAAAAATTTTTTTCTCAATGGTATTCTATTGACAAGCAATTTCTAATAGTGTATAATGTGTATGCTCGAACAGCACATTAAGGAGCATTGATACCTTGAACATAATCATTACGAACACATCTGATAAACCTCTTTATTTACAAATTAAAGAGCAAATAAAAGAAGCTATACTTAAAGGCGAATTGCAAGACGGAGAATTATTGCCTTCTGTTCGCACTTTTGCTAACGACCTCGGCGTAAGTGTTCTTACTACGCGGCGCGTTTATGACGAGTTAGAACAAGAGGGCTTTGCAATAAGTCAAGCTGGACGAGGAACATTTGTTACTATGGGAAATCTTGAACTATTGCGCGATACTAAACGCAGACTTGTAGAAAGTGATATGCAAAAGGCAATTTATAACGCAAAATTGTTCGGTATTACAAAAGAGGAATTGCAAACAATGATGGATATTCTTTTCGAGGAGGACGAATAAATGCAAAACGCAATCGAAGTTGAAAACCTTAAAAAGTGCTATGCAAATTTTAGCTTGAATAACGTAAGTTTTACTGTTCCCGAAAATTGTATTACGGGCTTTATCGGTGCAAACGGTGCAGGCAAAAGCACAACAATAAAATCAATTCTTCGGCTTATCCGTACCCAAAGCGGCTCTATTCGCTTTTGGGGAATGGACTTTGATAAGCACGAACAAGAACTTAAAGACCGTATCGGTGTTGTGCTTGACGACGGCTCCTTTTACGACCATTTAACTATGGCGCAAATGAAAGGCATTCTCGCTCCCGCATATTCTACTTGGAATGACAATGCGTTCAAATCAAATATGGAATTTTTCTCGCTTAACCCAAAACAGAAAATAGCAACACTATCCAAAGGTATGAGGGCAAAATATGCGCTTGCGATTGCTCTTTCGCACGATGCCGATTTATTGATTATGGACGAGCCGACAAGCGGGCTTGATCCCATTGTACGCAGAGAATTTATGGATATAATCCGCGACTTTATGAAAAAAGACGGGAAAAGCGTATTGTTCTCTACGCATATTGTTTCAGACCTTGAACGAGTAGCAGATATGCTCCTTTTGATTGATAAAGGAAATATTGTTTTACAAGAGGAAAAAGACATTTTGTTGGATAGTCATAAACTTATAAAGGGAAAAAATGCAGAGCTGACAGCGGAAAACCGCAAACTCTTTTTATCTCTTAATGAAACGGAATATGGCTTTGAGGGAATAACAAAAAGCGTTGAACAAATAAAAAGAGCTTGTCCGAGCGCAATCGTTGAACGGACGACCATTGAGGATATTATGTTCGCTTATGTGGGAGGCAAAAAGGAATGAAAAAGTATCTATCGCTTATTTTTAAAGACTTGGTTATAATGAAAAACAATCTTCCATTTACTGCTTTGATAATTTTCGGTGTACCGTTAATATTTTTGACAACGGAACCGACTGGAACAGGACTTGCTGGTTTTTTAATGTCTTATACACTTGCGCTTTATATGACAGTTCAGAGCCTTGCATACTACGAGTCAAAGTACCGTAAAGCGGAAACAATAATTAACGCTGCACCTTATTCAAGGCAAGCAATCGTCATTTCAAGGTATATCGTTTCGTTCTTGATTTATGCCGTAAGCCTTTTGGTGTATGTGCTATTGAGCCTTGCAATACCTAATCTTGCAACGCTTACCGTATCAGACGCGTTGGTAGCATTTTTTATTGGAAGTATAATGATGGGAGTTTTGCAACCGCTGACTTATAAATTTGGAATTGAAAAAACAAGATATATCAATATGGTAGTAATGATAGGCGTTGGTATTGGTTTTCCGTTTTTAGTTAAGGCAATTACAAGCGGAAATGTTGATTTCTTCAACAGCATTTCGCCCGTTCTCATTAGTTGTCTATCCTTACTATTGTCGTTGGTTATTTTGGTGGTATCTGTGATTATATCAATAATAGTATATAAAAAGAAAGAATTTTAATAATGAATAATGAAGTATGCAAAACGATGCTGTACTATGCGTGTTGCCCATATTGCAAAACCGTCCTCATACAAGCGCAGAACGGTATGGACGGTTATATTAAATGCCCAAAATGCGACAGCTACATACACATAATTATTCGTAATGATACAGTAACAACCAAAACAAAATCATAATAAAAGAACGCTCAAAACGAACGTTCTTTTTCTATATAAAAAGCCTTTATACGACAAAGGCTTTTATTTTATACTTTCACTATTTTGTTACGCTGTGTATAGGCGCATTTTTGCGTTTAGCATAGGCTTTTTCTATTTTGGGAAACTGTCGCGCCCGAACAAATAAATACTGTTTTAAGAGTTGAAATCTGAAAAAAGATAAGAACCGAAACGGAGCAATACCGCCCTCATAGGGTTGCTTTCGTTCGGTCTTTTTTTATTTATGGGCTATTGCTCCCCGCTGGCGTATTGCACGCTGTCGGGGCTTTTTCTATATACGGCGAAAACTGCCGATAGCGATTTTTCAAAACAAAAATCAAAATCGGAGGGTTTTCAAAATGCAAACAATCAAATACGAATTTAACGACGGAACTACAAGCGAAATTGAGGTAACGGACGAATTATACGCTCTGCACTTGGAATTAGTACAACAAGAAAAGCGCGACCATTGGCGGGAAACACGGCGGCATATATCGCTTTACTACCTTATGGAAAACGGCGTTGATTTTATAGACAACGCCTCCGACTCTTTCGCAGCCGTTGAGTTGCGCGAGAACGAGGAGAAAATAAAACAAGCAATATCAAAACTATTACCCGAACAGCAAGCACTAATTAAAAAAGTATTTTACGAGGGCAAGACAATTACGGAAATAGCAAAAGCAGAAAATGTCGGCAAGTCTGCTATCGCCAACCGCTTAACGCGAATTTACATAAAAATTAAAAAATTTTTGAAATAGACCGTGAACTTTCGCCGTTCCCGTGCTTATAAGTAGAGGCAAAAAAAGCCTACTACAAAACGGGAGCGTGAAAAATGATAGTCAAGAAAGAAAAATTGCAAGCCTATTTAGACAAGCACGAAATGACGACGGCAACATTGGCGCGCGATATGGGCGTTGACGAAAACGAGGTAAAAACGCTGTTAAACGGCGGCGCGGTAAACGAGGCAACGGCGCGGCGTTTTATCTACTACTTGGGCGCGGACGAGGCTGTAAAACTTATTGATTGGGCGGCAATAGGCAAACAAAATCCGCTTTCGGACAAGGGCTGACTGCCTCTGAAAATTTAGCAAGGAGAAACTATGAAACTAATCAAGACGATAGCGAACTGCTGTTTAGTGTTCATAACCGTAATAGCCGTTTGCGTTATTATCGCGTTCGTTTACTATCACTATTTTGTGAAAAATACGACAATCGGCGTGAACAATATCAACGACCAGTTAGCCGTTGATATTAAAAAAGACGACGAACTGACGGACGAGGAAAAAGACATTTTCGAGGAACGGTGGTTTATGGAAGCAAACTACTATTCCAACGACAAGAACAACGGCGTACAACTGCAAGAATTAAAGTACAACTATTTTACGGGCTACGGCTTAACGGAAAGCGAATACCGCTCTACGGGTATGCAATTTATAGGCGATTTCCGAACGTACACGCAAGAGGTACACAAGGAAAGCGAGGCAAATGAGCGCGTACTCTCTGAATTTTACTATTACGACACGACGAACGGCATAAATTGGAGCGGTTTCAAAGGTCAATACGGGAGCGTTTCAACGGTGCTAAACCGTAACCAGCAATTTATTATCAAGATAGACAACCGCCCGTTTTCCATTCAGTTAGACGGCAAGTACGACACCTACGGCAGACTGTGGGGTTTTCTCTGGACGGTCAAACAAAGCACAACGTATTTCGATTACGGCGACGTGTTCGACGCGGTTTTCTCGGCTATCAAGAGTAACGACAAAGGCTACGGCGACTACTACATTACGCTTGATTTATCGCAATACTTTTCTATCAGAGAATACGACGGCACGAGCGGCAAATTCAAAGCGGACGACGTAACCGACATAATCAAAAATTACGCCGTGCTGAAATTCCACTATGACGAGAACGGAGCGCGTAACAGTACGCAAAGCATTTTCGGCTCTATCGAGTGCAACCCGAAATACGACACCAGCGACGAACAAATAGACACTACCTACTGGCAAGAACGTATGACCTACACGCTGACGGACACAAGCAAGTTGAACGGCGCGGAATTGTTTACTTACCGATACAGCGAAATATACGACGGGTATTTTGTTTCGCTGTCAATGGACGGCAAAAAGTTGTTCGCAGATATGCCGCGAGCAAAAGTCAATATAACGCTGGACTTACAGTCCGAATATTTGGCGGCAAAAGAAATCAAGGTTGTAGGTCTTGACTATAACGCTTTTGACGGGCTGGAAATCGACACGCTTACTATCAAGGGCAATGCACGGACATTTTATTTGCTGGAAAAATCGCTGAACGATACGCAGTTAAAAACATTAAAACATAGTCGCGGTATCGTGCTGGACGGAACGGCAAACGCAATAAACAACGAGTACAGCGAGGTGCTTATATGAAAAAAATCATAGGTATGGTTATTCTCTACTTGCTGGCGTTCGTCATTATCGTTGCCGCCGTTTTCTGCGGGATTCGGTTGTATAAGGAAATCAAGGCTGAAAGTTATATAAACGGCTCAATAGATATTAGCAACCGATTCACGCAAGAAAGTTTTAACTATTCGTCTACGAGCGCGGTATTCTATCACGATTTATACGACGACACCGACACATACGCATTTGAAAAAGATTTGCTCAAAGTCGAGAATTTTGACGGCAAGAAAAAGACCTATCAGGTTATACTCAACGATTACGTTTTGCTGAATACGGAAATAAACGCCGGCTCTGTGTTCGCAACTGTAAATATGGACTTTTACGACACGAACGGGAACGTAATCAACAGCGCGGTTATGAAATTGTCGGTCAAGTTTTTCAGCAACAAAACGACTTTAACGCTTGCGACGACGGGTAAAGAAAACGCAAGTTTTCTCGAACAGTATTTTGCGGACAACGGCATACGCCTACGCATTATAGAAATTTTATAAGGAGCGAACAATGTCAACAACGAAAAAAGTATTAACAATCATATTCAGTATTCTCATAATCGGCGTTTTCGCGTTCCTACTTACTTGGGGCATTATAAATTGGTCGAAGGTCAAGGACGGAATGGCGGGCAACGGTCTATATACGCAAGAGGACGTGCAAAAATCTTACGAGGACGGCTATTCCACCGCCCTCAAAGACAAAGACGAATACGACAAACTGATAAACAGTTACCGCGACACGATAACCACGCAAAACGATTTAATATCGCAGTATACGAGCGAGGCAACCGCCTTAAATAATTCTATCAAAGACTATCAAGGGCAAGTCGCTACGTTGAACGAACAACGCGCCGCGCTGGAAACGCAGATTGAAACGCTGAACACAATCAAGACAAGCAACGAAATTACCATAACGGAATTGAACGGGCAAATTGCCGAACTGTCAACGCAGATACTTACGCTACAAGGCAATAAGGACGAGAACGAACGGCAAATCGCCGCGCTTACGGAGCAATTAACGAACTTGCAAAATCTCAATACGCAGTTACAAGAAAATAACGCTCTGAACGCAAAGACGATAAACGGACTGAACGCGCAAATTGCAAGTTTGAATAATCAGATTGCCGATTTGACATTGCAAACGCAAAACAATTCTTCGGTGGTCAATGCTCTGAACGCTAAAATTGCGGAACTGCAAAAGTCCGTGAGTTATTACGAACAGTATCTGTCTACGCTGGAAAGCGGCGAACAAGTCGTTGCCACGTTCGAGTTTGACGGGAGCGTGTATAACATACAAGTAGTAAACAAGAACAGTCTTTTGACAGTCGCAACGCCGCCCTCTACGGCTTACGTTATATTCAACGGCTGGACGGTTGACGGCGAGCCGATAGACCTTGCAACTTACCGCATAACGGCGAACACGAAAATAGTTGCTGACGTAACGCATAAATACGAGGTCAATTTTATGGTAGACGGCGAAAACTACCACAATGAAATCGTACTGAAAAACGCAAACGTAACTCTGCCCGCCGCGCCTACGAAAAACGGCTATGTGTTCGAGGGCTGGACGATTGACGGCAATTCGGTTGTAAATCTTAACGCTTATACCGTAACGCAGAACGTAACGTTTACGGCAAAATTCACAAAGCAGTATTCCGTTGTATTCAAGTACGAGGACACCACGCTGAAAAACGAAACCGTAAAATCGGGCAACTATGCAACCGCTCCGACGGCAACAAGTACGGCGTATAAAGTGTTTAACGGCTGGAAAGTAAACGGCGTTGCGGTCAACGTTAGCGAATACC
>CAJUET010000022.1 GCA_910585595.1 uncultured Christensenella sp.
AGATTGCAAAATTATAATATATAAAAATTGAACAAGTCTTATAAATTTCAATTTATCGTTATTAAAATGTATAGTTAAAAGCTCTCAAACAAATTTGTTTGAGAGCTTTTTATAATCGTATGTCTGTTCCCTATGGGAAGTGCGCTTTTGCGCGGGCGTTATGATTGGGTTTTACTTTTTAAGCGACTGTAAAACGGTCGCGGGCGCTTCTTCGTAGCGGGCAAAAGTTTCGGTAAATTTTCCGCGCCCCTGCGTCATGGCGCGAAGAGCTGTCGCATAAGTCAACAGTTCCGCCTTGGGCGCTTCGGCAATTATGAGCTGTAATTCATCCTGTGCTTCCATGCCTATGATTCTGCCGCGCCGCTTGTTTAAATCGCCCAACACGTCGCCGACGAATGCTTCGGGAACTAAAATTCTCAGCCTTGAAAGGGGTTCCAGAAGAACGGGAGAAGCGTTTTTCATGCCCTCTTCAAACGCAAGTTCCGCCGCCGCCTTGAACGCTGCTTCCGAGGAGTCTACGTCGTGATAGCTTCCGTCGAAGAGCACTGCTTTCACGCGGATCACGGGATATCCCGCAAGCACGCCGTGCGGCAGTCGTTCGACGATCCCCTTTTCTACGGCGGGAATGTACTGCTTCGGCACGGAGCCGCCCACGACCTCTTCCGCGAATTCGAAGTCTTTTTCGCACGGTTCGAAACGCATTTTGCAGTGTCCGTACTGTCCGTGTCCGCCGTTTTGTTTTTTGTATTTGCCTTCGGCGGTCGCGCTCTTGCGGATCGTTTCGCGGTAGGCGATCTTCGGCGTTTTGAATTCTGCGTCCGCACCGAATTTCGCTTTGAGTTTTTTACGGATGACTTCAAGGTGCACTTCGCCCAAGCCGCCCGCGAGCGTTTCGCCCGTATCGGGATCCTTTACGAGTATAAAACTCTTGTCCTCCTCCGCAAGGCGGTTGAGTCCCGCAAACACTTTGTCCTCCGTGCCGCGCGCCGAGGCGTACACCGCCATATATAGGACGGGCTTGGGGAAGGGGATGGGGTCGAAGCGGACGGGACAATCGGGAGCGCAGAGCGTGTCGCCGGTGCCCGTATCGGAAAGTTTTGCCACCGCGCCCAAATCTCCCGCGCCGAGTTCCGGAACGGATTCGAGCTTTTTGCCTTTGACAAGATACAGGGAACCGATCCGCTCGTCCGCATCCGTCACGGTGTTCTTTACGGTCATGCCCGCTTTCAGCGTGCCGCGGTTGACTCTTAGATAGTTCATCTTTCCCACGAAGGGATCGACGGCAGTCTTAAATACCTGCGCCGCGAGGGGACCCTCTTCGCAGTTGATTCCCACGACCTTCTGCGTTTTGATGTCGAGTGCGGGAAGAGCCTGTCGCTCGGCGGCTTCGGGCATATACTTCACGATCTCGTTCATAAGGTTGATAACGCCCTTGTTTTGAAGCGCGCTGCCCGCCATAACGGGGATCACGTTGATCGAGAAAATTCCCTTTCTGATTCCGTGAATGGTATCCTCGCGGGATAGTGCGCCGTCTTCAAAATATTTTTCAAGCAGCACGTCGTCGTTCTCCGCCGCGGTTTCCTGTAAGGTGAGGAACATCGTCTCCAAATCGCGCCGGTATTCTGAGGGTACGGGAATCTCTTCGGGACCCGCGTTCGTAAATCTGTAAGCCTTTCCCGTGAGTGCGTTCAATACGCCCGTCATCTTGTTTCCTTCCATGACCGGGATCTGAATGGGGGCGATCTTGTTTTTGAACCGCTCTTCAAGAGCTCTTACCGTTCCGTAATAATCGGCATTGTCTTTGTCCATGCCGTTGATAAATACAATGAGCGGCTTCTTGTGGCGCAGGCATAGGTTGATCGCTTTCTCCGCACCCACCGTAACCGTGCCGTTCGCGCCCGCGACGACGAGCGCCGCACCTGAGGCGCGCATCGCCTCATCGAATTCGCTCTCGAAGTCGTAGAATCCCGGAACGTCGATGAGGTTGAGTTTTACGCCTTTCCATTCTGTATAAGAAAGGGAGAGCGAAATACTCATTTTCCGTGCGATTTCTTCCGCGTCGAAGTCCGAAACGGTCGTACCGTTCTCCACTCTTCCCATGCGCTCGGTTGCGCCGCCGTTGAATAAAATCGCTTCCGTCAACGTCGTCTTTCCTTCTCCGCTGTGGCCTACGATCGCAATATTGCGAATGTTATTTGCAGTCGTCCCCATAGTTGTTTTCCCCTTATCCGTCAATGTGCGGAACTTGTTCCCGCCACTTTCATTATACATCAATCCGACGAAAAAGCAATAGCAAACCGAAAATTTATAATAACTCCGTGAATTTGAAAAAAAGTCTTGAATGAAAGTCTGTTATGTTATATAATAACCGTATATCAGAATATGTGAGAGGTGATTTATGGCTAAGAAAAATACCGCATACGATTTTTACGGCATCATCGAGGATAACGTCGTATTGGGACACAGAACTCCCGTTAAAGGAAACCGTAATATTGCCGTGCCCGAGGGCGTGGAAAAAATATGGACCCGTGCATTTGAGAGCGAGGGCTGCGAATCCGTGATATTTCCCTCCACTCTTAAATCGGTCGGAAAGGAAGCCTTTAACCACTGTTACAGTTTGAAGGAAGTCACCATTCCCGAGGGGGTGGAAGAACTCGGCGCTTGGGCGTTCAATCATTGCAGTTCTCTTGAAAAAATTCATTTGCCTGCTTCGCTCATCAAGTTGGATAAAAAGTATCAGCCTTTTAACAACTGTTACGGGTTAACGGAAATTTCCGTAGACGTGAATAACCCCGTTTTCCGTGCGGAGGGAAACTGTTTGATCGAAAGAGCGACGGGCACGGTCATCTCCGGTTGCCGGAACTCCGTTATCCCCGACGACGGCAGTATCAGGGAAATAGGAGAAGGGGCGTTTTGCCGGCAATATTATTTAAAAGAAATAAACATTCCGGAAGGAGTTAAAAGCATAGGCAAGTATGCGTTCCTTAATTGCAGGTCTTTAAAAGAAATAGTTTTACCCGTAAGCGTTAAAAAATTAAACATAAGCGCTTTTGATGGCTGTGACAAGCTGGAAAAAATCAATCTTGAACACGTTGAACGCATTGAAAAAAATGCGTTTTCCGCCTGCAAAAACTTGCAGTGCGAAATCCTGATTTCAGACTGTACCTCCAAATTGGGTAAGGGGGCGTTTGAGCTGAGCGGAATAACTTCCATAACCATAGGTCGCGGAATTACGGAGATAGAGTCCGCTACGTTTCGCTCATGCTATAATCTGAAAAAGGTTGTTATGCCCGAAGGGCTTACGAAAATAGAAAAATATGCTTTCTGCCACGATGAAAAGCTCACCGTCGCCGTGATTCCCGCTTCGGTGAAGTACATCGGCGACGCGGCGTTCTGGGGATGCGCGTTAAAAGACGTAATTTTACCTCCAGATCCCGATTTTATCAGCAAAGACGCGTTCAGCGGTTGCACGCTGGCGACGAAAATCGCACGCAGTACTTCCAACCCCGATTTCGAGATGGACGGCGCTTCCGTTTGTAAATACCGCGGCAAAGCGGTCAACGTCGTGATACCCGACGGGGTTACCGCGATCAAAGCGAAAGCGTTCAAGGGCAATAAGAAAATAGAGAGCGTCGTTATCCCGTCTTCCGTTACGGCGATCGCCGCCAGCGCATTCGAGAGGTGTGAAAAACTTTGCTCGATAACGGTTGAAGAGGGAAACAAAAAATACCGCAGCGCAAACAACTGCATTGTGGACTTTAAGAACAAAACCCTTGTACTCGGCTGTAACAATTCGGTGATACCCGAAAGCGGAATCGAAAAAATAGGAAACGGCGCGTTTTACAAATGCGAAAAGTTAGAGGACGTGATGATTCCTAGCGGAGTGAAAAAGATAGGAAACAAGGCGTTCGATTCCTGCACGGGGATCAAAACTGTTACCTTCCCCGAAGGATTGGAATCGGTAGGGGACAGCGCGTTCAATGAGTGTTTAAATTTGGAGGCGGCTGTTTTCGGCTCAGGGTTGAAGGATATCGGCGATTTTGCTTTTTATAAATGCGAAAAGCTTGCCGAGTTAAAAATGCCGCAAGGGCTTAAAAGAGTCGGATGCAGTGCTTTTGAATACTGTAAAAAACTGGAAGTTCTCGACTTTCCGGAGGGCGTGGAAGATATAGATTATCTGGCGTTTTATAATTGCGACGAGGTTAAAAAGATTTCTTTGCCGTCTACGGCAAAATCGTTTTACAATGCGGGATTCAGAAACAAACCGAAATTGGAAAAAATAACCGTAGCCGAGGGGAACAGAGATTATAAATCGGACGGTAACTGCCTGATAAGTTTAAAAGAGAAGGAGCTTTGGGCGGGCTGTCCTACGACCGTGATCCCCTCGGGCGGGCTTGTCAGAAGAATAAGCAGCGATGCTTTTGCTCATTCAAAAATCGAGAGCCTCGTGATACCGGAGGGGGTGGAAATTATCGTGAGCACAGCGTTTGAAGGCTGTAAAGAACTCAAACGTCTTACTCTTCCCCAAAGTCTGCGTTCGCCCGACGGTTGTTTCGACGATTCGGTACATCTTGAAACAGTCGAAGCACCGGAAAGATTCCGCAGTTATTTTATGAAATTGAACCCGAAAATAAAATTTACCGCAACGGACAAATAAAGCAGCATAGAGAAAGACACACGCAAGGAGCCGATACACTCCTTGCGTGTGTCTTTTTATTACTTGAATATTACTTTACAAAAAAATACCGAAAAATCAATCGCAGACGGATTATTTTCCGAAAAACAAGGTAAAGTGTGCTTCGGTATCCTATGACAGCTCGAAAAGCGCTGAATTGATGAAAAACAGTTGCTTTTTTTCTCGCTTGCGGATATAATAAGCGAGAGTTTCTGATTGAAAAATATTTTTATTCGGAGGTTTTATGAAATCTTTCACAAAACAAATCGGAGCTTTAATGATTGCGTCTGCGATCGTGCTGACGCCCGTCGCGGGTTCGGGACTGAGCGTGAAAACGGCAGGGGCGGCATCGGAAGATCACGCTTACAAGTATTTTTACGAACGTCTCTATAACGACGAGAGAGCGAAAAAGTTCTATTCGGCTTACGAAGCGCTCGGCAACAGCGGCGCGTTCAAAGACGGTAAACTCGAATATGACCTCATCGCGAACGGTTATGCGGACGTGTCCGACGTTGCGGCATATGTAAACGGTACGGATAACAAACTGGTGAAGGCGTTCGGCGCCGGTCGCGACGCGTATATCATGGATCATCCCGATTTGTTCTATGTTGATTTTTTCGGTACTTCCGTCAGCGCGGGGCAGATGGGCAAGGAGTATGCGGCTTATCTCGATTCGAGCCGTACTCTTACGCTCTATACGGGCGATTTCAATTCGCCTGCCGCGGTCGAGAACGCGGTGGCAACGTATGAGGCGAAATTGAGCGAAATCGTTTCCGCGGCGAAGGCAGTGGGGGGGGGTAATGTCAAAGATCAAGTCGAATTTGTCAATCGATACATATCGGAGAATACCGAATACAGTTTCGGGACCGAAATCAAAGACGGAAAGAATGTGGATACGCCGGCTGCTGCATATATCAGTACCGCTTACGGTTCGCTCGTAAACGGCAAGGCGATCTGCGGCGGATACGCCAAAGGATTCAAGGCGGTGATGGATCGGTTGGAAATTCCCTGCGTATGCGTTCAGGGTTATGCAAAATCGACCGGTTCCGCTCAATTTGAAGCTCACATGTGGAACTATGTCGAAGTCGAGGGGCAATGGTATGCCGTAGATGTAACTTATAATGATACGGGCAGTCAGTTGGACAAATACCTTTTGATCGGCGGCGAAGAACTGCAAGAATCCCATATGGAGGATCGGGTGATCTCCACCTCCGATTACGAATTGCAGTATCCTGCGATCAAGCCCTATAATTACGGCGTCGATACGGATGATAACGGAATGTCTATTTCGGGCGAATATAAAGACTCGTCCGATGGGTCGGGGAAAATTCTTACGGTAGACGTTTCATTTGAAGATAAAAACATGGGTTCGTTAAGAGAAGACGGAAAATATTTCGTCTTCCGGACGGGCGATGTGGATAAGAGTACAAAAGAAATCAAATGGACGCGCTGGGCCGATCCCGAGGGATTTGGTATCGCTTTCTCGCCGATCTCCGTCGATCGGGAAAATTATACGCAGTTCCGTCTTCATGCCGGCATCGAATATATTCAGTTCGCGCTCGTGGATATTATGCCCGATTCGGGAGCTTGGGTAGAAGGGAATCCCGAAGCGGTTTATCCCGACAGACCGGAATACGGCGAAAATGCAGGGAAAGTATTGAAATATTTATATTCCGAAAGCGCGCTGACGCAGGAGCATTTTATCGGAGACGTCAGCGCCCCGTATCACAACAACGGATTCGGCAGTTATGTTCCGGCTCCCGGCGCTTCCCTTGTTTATCCCGCCAACACGGGCGATCTTAAGGTGGATCAGTCTTACGATATCCGTATCGTTTATAATACAAAACTCGAACTTGCCGAAAACGGCAAGCCCGCGGGGATGGATTTTACCACTTCGAGGGGAAACGATACGGTCAAAGATCATGCGGTGCTGAGTGATTTTAATTGGGACGGAGACAGAACGGTCACGTTCAAGTTTACGCCGAGCAGAATGTATATTCACAATCTTGCGTCTTATTATTTCACGCCCGTCAATCTTGTGGGCGAAGCGAGCAAGAAAGTGCCCGATTTCGTGATCTATACTTTCAAAGGAAAGAACGTTGTTTGCAGTAAAATTTTCAACGACGGCAGACTGTATATGAACGTGTTCGGCGCTCCTCAGATTTTGGACAATTCCGATCTGTCGGTCACCGACTTCAAAGACGAAAACGGCAATTATTACGCGCAGAGCCAACGCAGTCAGTTGATGTTGGTAGCTTCTAAGCCGAATGCTTCGCAGGAAGAGAAGATGGACGAAGTGTTAAAACGCGATACGCCCATCAAAGATGAAGATATCGTGACTTCCTCGACTTACGAAATCAATCTTCAAATTTGCGGCGTGGTGCAAAAGGTACCGAACGGCAGTTATATGCAGGTGGCGTTCGGCTTCCCCGAGGGATATGACGCAAACGATGCGGGCACGACCTTTAAGATTTATCACTATAAACACGACGATCGGGGCAACATTACGGGAGTGGAAGAGATTCCCGTCATCATTACGGAATACGGTCTCATCGCAAAAGTGACAAGTTTCAGTCCGTTTACGATCGTTCAGGTCAAGAATACCAGTGCCGCTGTGACCGAAAGCAACGTTAAAAACGTTTACGCTTATGTAAACGGAACGGGCGGAACGGTGACGACGGACGGCGCAAGCGGGATCGCCGCAGTGGAAGAAGACGTCGTTTACGACATCTCGCCCGACAAAGGATACCATACGGCGTGCGTGCGGCTGAACGGCAAGGCGATCGAAGCAAGCCGTTACGCAAACGGAAAACTCACTCTTTCCGCAGCCGAGCTGGAAGCCGGCAATATGCTTGAAGTTTGTTTCGTCACGGAAGAGTCCGCAAAAAGCTATGCCTCAAAAGGAATCAGCATCTTTTATTACGGCGAACCCGTTTCCGCCATCAATTTGGTAAATGCCGCGGCAGTCATCTCCTGTTGCGTGATCGGCGTAGTTGCCCTTGGCGTATGTACGTTCATGGTATGGTGGTTTGATCTCAGAACGCCGAAATCGGAACGCGCCGCGGAAACCTCTTCCGCGAAGAGAAGCGCAAGAAAGAAAAAGTAATCGATTCTCATTCAAAGGCGGGCAGAATTTCTGCCCGCTTTATGTTAAATAAAAAAGACCGATAAGAGGAATTCCTCTTATCGGTCTTTTTGGTGTGTCCGCCGGGGCTCGAACCCGGACCGAGAGCGTCGGAGGCTCTAATGGTATCCAATTCCACCACGGGCACGTCGTCGCGGCAAATTTTTCACCGCACCGAATTGATTTGCAGATCCGACGGGAATCATTATAGCACAATCTTCATAAAAATGCTTTATATTTTAAGGCGGTTATGGTAAAATAAAGTAAAAAATTTGCAGAAGGGAAGCGGAATGGGAAATCAAACTGTCGTAGTCGGCATGAGCGGCGGGGTCGATAGCTCCGTTGCAGCGTTGCTTTTGAAGGAACAGGGCTATCGGGTCATTGGTCTTTTTATGCAGAATTGGGAAGAGAAAGACCCCAACGGCGCGTGCACGGCGGACGAGGACTTCAACGACGTGGTGCGCGTATGCGGACTATTGGATATTCCGTACTATACCGTAAACTTTGCCGCGGAATACCGTGAAAGGGTGTTCGAATACTTCCTCAAAGAGTATGCGGCGGGCAGGACTCCTAATCCTGACGTGCTGTGCAACCGCGAAATCAAATTCGGTCCCTTTAAAAAATACGCAAGGGAGCTCGGCGCGGACTTTATTGCGACGGGGCATTACTGCGGCGTATCGCACGAGGGAAATATTCACAGGCTTTTAAAGGCGCGCGATCAAAATAAAGATCAGACCTACTTTCTGAATCAGCTTACGCAGGATCAGCTTGAAGGGGTGCTCTTTCCGCTTGCGGATCTTAACAAGAGCGAAGTGCGCGAACTTGCCCAAAGGCACGGGCTCAACACCGCAAAAAAGAAGGATTCGACGGGAATCTGTTTTATCGGCGAGCGCAATTTCAAGAAGTTTTTAAAGGAATTCCTGCCTGCAAGGCGCGGAAAAATTCTTACGCTCGACGGGGAAGAGGTCGGGTTTCACGAGGGCGTTATGTATTACACTCTGGGGCAGCGGCGCGGGCTCGATCTCGGCGGCAGGCAGGGCGAGGACGGCAGATGGTTCGTCGTAAAAAAGGACGCGGGGAAAAATATTCTCTATGTTTCCCACGGCGACGAAAGTCCGCTTTATTCGAATGCGTGCACCGTCGAAGGCTTTAATTTTATTCCATGTCCGCCCGATAAAGAGACGTTTGCGTGCACGGCGAAGTTCCGCTACCGTCAGGGGGAACAAGGCGTAACGGTAAAGCGGACGGGGGAGAGTACGCTGGAAGTCGAATTCGACGAACCTCAACGCGCGGTCACAGAGGGGCAGTATGCGGTACTTTACGACAGAACGCAGTGTTTGGGAGGCGGCGTGATCGTCGGCGCAAGATAAAGCGGAAACGGCTGTAATAGAAAAATCCGAAATTGACAAGTATAAAAATCTTTTCATAAGTCAATAAACGCTCCGAAGAAAAACAGGAGCGTTTTATTTATGAAAAAGTTCATTATTATCGGTTTTTTGGTGGCGTTGATCGCAGGGCTTGCAATCTTCTTTGCGGGGAATACGGGGGAGCGTTATTCTACCGATCCCAACGACGCAAACGCATATTTACGGGTGCATATCCGCGCAAATTCCAACAGCGCAGAGGATCAGGAGGTCAAGTATAAGGTACGCGACGAAGTTGTCTCCTATCTTACGCCGATCGTTGCGGAATGCAAAACGAAGGAGGAGGCGATCGAAAAGATCGGCGCGAACCTTGACGGAGCGACGCGGGTCGCGGAAGCAACCCTCAAAAAGTACGGCTATACCTACGGCGCACGGGCGAGCATCCGTGAAGAGGAGTTTCCTACGCGTATATATAAGGATACGACGCTTGCGGCGGGCGTGTACGACGCGCTCATATTGGAACTCGGCACGGGCGAAGGGGATAACTGGTGGTGCGTGGTCTATCCGCCGCTCTGCTTCGGCGGAGGAAACTGCAAGATAGAATATAAGAGCAAGATTTCCGAAATCATTAAAAAGTTTTTCGGTTAATAACCGGGTAAATAAAACGCCCCCGCGCCGTTACCGTAGTTCCCATAGGGAATTTTACCATAGGAACAGAATGTAAATATAGTGCGTTTCTACTTTACCTTTTGATTGGGTTGTTGTATAATAGAGTGCTGAACAATAATTTAGCGGAGTGCCTTCAAATGAAATTACTATTCAAAAACAAAGATGAAATACACCCTCAACCAAAAGTTCCGTCGCTTTGCTATATAAAAAATATAATAACAAGCCCGAATATTATCGTCGGTGATTATACCTATTATGACGATTTTCGTTCGGGCGGAAAAGATTTCGAAAACCACGTTACACATTTTTATCCGCATTTAGGCGATAGACTCATTATCGGAAAATTTTGCAGCATTGCAAAGGGCGTTGAATTTATTATGAACGGCGCAAATCACCCTATGAACGGCATTTCGGCGTTTCCTTTCGGCATTTTTATCGAAAATCAACCCACGATACCCAACAATATTGTGCCGCATAAAGGCGATACGGTTATAGGCAACGACGTTTGGATTGGGCAAAATGTTACTATTATGCCCGGCGTTAACGTAGGCGACGGCTGTATCATAGGCGCAAATACCGTTGTAGCAAAAAATATTCCACCGTATTCCATAGCGGTAGGTAATCCTGCAAGAGTGGTTAAAAGACGATTTGACGACAACACGATTGAACGGCTACTAAAACTTAAATGGTGGGATATGCCGATTGAAACGATAGAAGAAAATTACGAGCTTTTGCAAGATAAAAATATAGAATTGTTTATTTCTAAATTCGAGCGATAAATTTCAATTTATCATCAATTATAAAAAGCGAAGAA
>CAJUET010000023.1:0-2612 GCA_910585595.1 uncultured Christensenella sp.
GGCTGCGCGTATGCGTTCGGATCCTGTGCGGGCGGAAGCGCCTGCATTTGCTGCATTGCGGGAAGCAATGCCGAAACCGTTTCCGCAAGCAAGCCCCTTAAATCTTCGTAAGGCATTTGCTGTTGAGGCTGCTGTTGATAACCGCCCTGCTGAATTGCCGCAAACATCATCTTCATTTCGTTATCGCGGCGCGCCTGCTCCTCGCGGCGTTCCTCTTCTCGTGCAAACTCCTTTTCTTCGGCAATGCGCGCCTGCTCGCGTTTTACCACGAGTTCAGCCGCCTTCCGCTTCTTCGATAGGATAAACAGCGCTACCGCCGATACAAGGAACAAGCCCGCGGCTACGAGCGCGATGACCGTCCAAGGGGTCTCCTCTAAGCCGAGGAACTTCACCCCTGCTCCCATTGCAAGCAAGGGCAGCGGTGCAAAGCTGTAATAGGACTGCGACGCCAGCTCTTTCCCCTCTTTTTTAGCGCTTCTCAACTTCCCGTATTCGCCGAACGATTTTAAGGTGCACGCTACGAACAATAACGCGGATACTCCCCCTACGATCAGCTGCCATAACGGCAAGCCCGTTATCGTGTTCTTGTCTTCGTTATCGCCTCCGCCCGGCGGCAACGGGTTTCCTCCGTTCGGGTCGTCTCCCTTATCTCCGTCCTTCAAAATCGTGTATTCACACGTCGGCTTTCCTACCAAAAAGTATGTCTCTGCATACTCGCTCTCCGGATCGATACTCAGCGTTACGCTGTATTTCCCTGCCCACATGCTTCCCTGCCATAGCTCCCAGCTTTCGCCGTTGCACATGATCGCTCCGATCAACTCATCCGTAATGTTTTCGTTCCCCTCCTCTAAGATCAGTTTGAATTCCGGCTTCTGCCAGTCTTCGTTGAACTTGAATTTCGTCGTTCCCCATTCCACCGTTACCAACGTGAAATCTCCCGATCCCATCGGTACGATCGCAAACGAGAAGCTCTTTGTATCGTCTAATTCATAGTTCTTCGCCCAGCTCGCGCCTGTCGTGAAACTCATCGAGATACTGTATCCGCCTACTTCCGCCTTGATCCCCGTCAGATTGTACTTTACGTCCTTTTCCAGATCCACTGCTTCCGCATCCGTTCCCAACAGCCCGATGAAGCGCACTACCTTCGGATATTGTATTTCTCCGTTTTCTTCGAACGCTTTCTTGTTTCCCCAATAGACCGACAGCTGCGCTTTTTTGATCTCCCACGTCATCGTTACACGCGTTGACGGACTGCTCCACTCTGCGCTGCTCGGGTCTTTCAATGTGATATACGCCGTGTACGTTCCTACCGTCGTTCCCGTCGCTCCTTCGCTCACTTCCATCATGTCCGGATCGAAGTTCTTGAAATACTGCCTGCAAAAATCGATATCCAGCTGATTCAGATCGTATTGCTCGCCCTTATATGACAGCGCCTCGATCTGCTCCGGCAGTTCCACTTTCGCCTTTATCACCGTGAACGGCACGATCACGAAATTGTTTCCGTTCTCGAACTTATATCCCGTATCGCTCAGCACTACTTTGATACTGTAACTTCCTACCTTGACCGCGTTCAGGCACTTGTCTTGCTCGTCACCCGTGTGCTCGTGCGTATCCTCTACCGTATAGTTTACGTTCACCTCTTTGTCTCTGTCCGCATACTTAAACGTGAACGTAGGCTTTTGCACCTTTCCGTTATACGTGAACTCATCCTGATCCCACGTTACCGTAAGCGCAATCTTCTCCGGTACGATCGTCAGCGTCGCCGTGATCGGCGGCGCATAGTAATCCGCTGATTTCACCTCGAAGCTCGCTCTGATCGCGTACTCGCCTTCCTCGATCACGTCCTCCGCATTCACCGACTGTCCGTCTTTCGAATATTCGTACGTGACCTTGTACGTTATCTGCGACGACAACCCTGCCTCGCGGATATCCGCTTCCAATATCTCCAGAGACTGCGCTTTCCCTTCTTCCCATTCTACCGTCGTATCGTGGAAGAACGGCTTCAGTTTCTCCGTATCTACCTTCACGCGCTCCAAATCCAGTTCCAGCGTTTTTGTTGCCGTCTGGCTCTTTCCGCCGATCCGCACCGTATACCGTATCACTACCGTCGTTGGCTGTATCCCGTCTCTGTCGTTTCCTACGACGTGCAGTTTTCCGTCAATGTTTCCTTCTCCGTAGTCGATCTCGTATTGCCCGTACGACAGCAACGCTTTCGACGTGAACACGTCCTCTCCGTTTGTCCCGGAGAACGTCGCCGTTACCTCCAACATACTCGTATCCAAAGGCGCGTTCGCTTTGAATACCGCCGAAGGATCGATTTTGATTTCCAGCTCGCTCGCTAGCGTATCCGCCGTAAGCCACCGCGCGTACAGACTCACTTCTCGCATCACGAAGTCGTTGTTGAAGTCCCATTTCTTTTCTACGTCTTTTATGACGTTTCCTTCTTCATCCACTTCGTCGATCTTATAGTACCACCCTAAAAACAGTTTGTCTCCGTTTTCCGGCGCCGGCCGCGGCTCGTTCAACCGCATTCCGTATCCCACCGGCGAGTTTACGTCCTCGAATTCATCCTCTCCGTTCATCGGGTTGTACGTCGCCCTATACCTCTCCTC
>CAJUET010000023.1:2712-4025 GCA_910585595.1 uncultured Christensenella sp.
TAACTCTCGTCGCATTCGAACCATATCGTCTTGATCTGATAGAGCTTCCCGTTCTCCACCACGACTCTTCCCGCATCCGTTGACGTCTCCGAATCTGCGTCCGCTGCGTTGAACTTCCCGCTCGATAAATACCAGCTCGTCGTTCCGCTTATCTGTTCCCCTTGTCCGTTCTCCGAATTCGTTACCGTTGCCGTAGGCACCGAACTCGTATACGGCGCGCCCGAATACGGCCGTCCCGTCTCCGACCCGAATTCGAAACTTTCCAGATACAGCGGCGCCTTACTGAGCGTTACCTTCTTTGCGCCAAGCGTAAGCGTGCCCATAAACAACGGCTCGCTTTCCGAACGGTATTTCACCGTTACTTTATATTCACCGCTCTCCCTTACGTTCTTGACCGTATACGTTGACTGCGTTCCGTTCTCGATATTCGCAGTCCCTTTGATCCATTGCCATTCGTAATCTACGGCGTCGCTCATCGCAGAATCGCCTGTTCCTCCTACTCCGCTCACTTCGAAGTCGAACGACAGTTTGATCCCGTTCGCCGTATATACGCTCTCGTATCCGTTCTCTCCGTACGGCAGCGACGTTCCGCCTCTTTTGGCGGTGATTTCGCCGCTCGCTACTACCCCGCTATCGCTATCGATTCCCCATACCGCGTACAGTTTATTGTCACCGAGCATTCCCGTGGGTACTTCCGTAAACGGCGCACTCTTGCCCGTTTTATCCGTCGTCCAGCCCTGGAACACGCGCCCCGTACGCGCGTCAGGCGTATATAACGTTTCTCCCGCCTTTACGACCACTGGCTCTTTACTTCCGTCGATCGAATACTGCTCGTCTCCGCTCGTTTTATAATCGTAATACAATACCGTCACTTTTAACGGATTCCGTACAGGCGAACTTTCGATCGTATACCCACTCGTACTCGTTACGTCCGTATTCGTCATGTACGCTTCGTTGATTACGCTCTTATTTACCCATATTTTTGCGGGCAACGAGGTATCGTTCACTGCCGCCCGCCACATATTCTCTCGCGTACTGCTTCCCGATCCGTTCCATCGTCCCGTCGTAACTTTATTTACGGCGTCACTTGCTGAAGAAACATACGGATTTTGAGCATACCAATTCATATTAGAGACAGTAGGAATACAATTACTTTGATTAGGCGCATAATATATTCCGCCGTACAAATCGTAAACAGCATTCGGATTACTGGGAATGCCTTTTAGCGTTCCTGCCGTATAAGTGTTTTTTACATTGATCGTACTCTTTCCGGAATCCCCCCAACCCTGAAAAAGAGAACCTTCCGCACGCCG
>CAJUET010000024.1 GCA_910585595.1 uncultured Christensenella sp.
TTGTTATGCGGTATTCGCTAACGTTGACCGCAACGCCGTTTACTTTCCAGCCGTTGAACACTTTATACGCCGTACTTGTTGCCGTCGGCGCGGTTGCATAGTTACCGCTTTTTACGGTTTCGTTTTTCAGCGTGGTGTCCTCGTACTTGAACACGACGGAATACTGCTTTGTGAATTTCGCCGTAAATGTTACGTTTTGCGTTACGGTGTAAGTGGTAAGATTTACAACCGAATTGCCGTCAATCGTCCAGCCGTCAAAAACATAGCCGTTTTTCGTAGGCGCGGCGGGCGGCGTTACTTTTGCGTTTTTCAGTACGATTTCATTGTGGTAGTTTTCGCCGTCAACCATAAAATTGACCTCGTATTTATGCGTTACGTCGGCAACTATTTTTGTGTTCGCCGTTATGCGGTAAGTGGCAAGGTCGATAGGCTCGCCGTCAACCGTCCAGCCGTTGAATATAACGTAAGCCGTAGAGGGCGGCGTTGCAACCGTCAAAAGACTGTTCTTGTTTACTACTTGTATGTTGTAAACGCTGCCGTCAAACTCGAATGTTGCAACGACTTGTTCGCCGTTTTCCAGCGTAGAAAGGTATTGCTCGTAATAACTCACGGACTTTTGCAATTCCGCAATTTTGGCGTTCAGAGCGTTGACCACCGAATTATTGTTTTGCGCTTGTAGTGTTAAATCTGATATTTGATTATTCAGACTTGCAATTTGCGCGTTCAGTCCGTTTATTGTCTTTGCGTTCAGAGCGTTGTTTTCCTGCAACTGCGTATTCAGCATTTGTAAGTTCGTAAGTTGTTCCGTAAGCGCGGCAATTTGCCGTTCGTTCTCGTTCTTGTTGCCTTGCAAGCTCATAATTTCGGTAGAAAGCGCGGCAATCTGCACGTTTAATTCCGTAATTGTTGTTTCGTTGCTTGCCTTGATAGTGTTCAGCGTATCAACCTGCGCCGAGATTGCCGCTTTTTGTTCGTTCAGCGTGGTAATCTGCCCTTGATAGTCTTTGATTGAATTATTTAAGGCGGTTGCCTCGCTCGTGTACTGCGATATTAAATCGTTCTGCGTGGTTATCGTATCGCGGTAACTGTTTATCAGTTTGTCGTATTCCTCTTTGTCTTTGAGGGCGGTGGCATAGCCGTCCTCGTAAGATTTTTGTATGTCCTCTTGCGTATAAAGTCCGTTACCCGCCATTCCGTCCTTGACTTTCGACCAGTTTATAATGCCCCAAGTCAGCAGAAAGGCGAACACGCCGATTATGAGAATACTGAATATGATAGTTAATACTTTTTTCGTCGTTGACATTGTTCGCTCCTTATAAAATTTCGATAATGCGTAGGCGTATGCCGTTGTCCGCAAAATACTGTTCGAGAAAACTTGCGTTTTCTTTGCCCGTCGTCGCAAGCGTTAAAGTCGTTTTGTTGCTCAAAAACTTGACCGATATTTTCATAACCGCGCTGTTGATTACGTTCCCGTTCGTGTCGTAAAAGTCCATATCTACCGTTGCGAACACAGAGCCGGCGTTTATTTCCGTATTCAGCAAAACGTAGTCGTTGAGTATAACCTGATAGGTCTTTTTCTTGCCGTCGAAGTTTTCCACTTTGAGCAAATCTTTTTCAAACGTGTATGTGTCGGTGTCGTCGTATAAATCGTGATAGAAAACTGCGCTCGTGGACGAATAGTTAAAACTTTCTTGCGTGAATCGGTTGCTTATATCTATTGAGCCGTTTATATAACTTTCAGCCTTGATTTCCTTATACAACCGAATCCCGCAGAACACGGCGGCAACTATAATGACGAACGCCAGCAGATAGAGAATAACCATACCTATGATTTTTTTCATATAAGCACCTCGCTGTATTCGTTGTTTATTGCGTTTGCCGTTCCGTCCAGCACAATACCGCGACTATGTTTTAATGTTTTAAGCCCCGTATCGTTCAGCGATTTTTCCAGCAAGTAAAATGTTCGTGCATTGCCTTTGATAGTCAGCGTGTCGATTTCCAGCCCGTCGAAAGCGTTATAGTCAAGACCTACAACCTTGATTTCTTTACCCGCCAAATATTCGGACTGTAAGTCCAGCGTGATATTGACTTTTGCTCGCGGCATATCCGCAAACAGTTTTTTGCCGTCCATAGAGAGTGAAAGAAAGTAGCCGTCGTATATTTCGCTGTATCTGTAAGTAAACAGTTCCGCGCCGTTCAACTTGCTTGTGTCCGTTAGTGTGTAGGTCATACGTTCTTGCCAATAGGTAGTGTCTATATGCTCGTCGCTGGTGTCGTATTTCGGGTTGCACTCGATAGAGCCGAAAATACTTTGCGTACTGTTACGCGCTCCGTTCTCGTCGTAGTGGAATTTAAGCACGGCGTAATTTTTGATAATGTCGGTTACGTCGTCCGCTTTGAATTTGCCGCTCGTGCCGTCGTATTCTCTGATAGAAAAGTATTGCGATAAGTCCAGCGTGATATAGTAGTCGCCGTAGCCTTTATCGTTACTCTTGATAGCAGAGAAAACCGCGTCGAACACGTCGCCATAGTCAAAATAAGTTGTGCTTTGTTTGACCGTCCATAAAAAGCCCCACAGTCTGCCGTAGGTGTCGTATTTGCCGTCTAACTGAATTGAAAACGGGCGGTTGTCTATCTTGATAATGAATTGCTGGTTACGGTTTAGCACCGTTGAAACGCTCCCGTATTGTCCTTTGAAACCGCTCCAATTTATGCCGTTTGTCGTATCGTAGTAGTAAAATTCAGAGAGTACGCGCTCGTTTGCCTCGCTTTCCTTGTGTACCTCTTGCGTGTACGTTCTGAAATCGCCTAAAAATTGCATACCCGTTGAGCGGTACTGGTCTTGCGTTAGGTTGTAGCCCGTGAAATAGTTGTACTTTAATTCTTGCAGTTGTACGCCGTTGTTCTTGTCGTTAGAATAGTAGTTTGCTTCCATAAACCACCGTTCCTCGAAAATGTCTTTTTCTTCGGGCGTTAATTCGTCGTCTTTCTTTATATCGACGGCGAGTTGGTCGTTCACGTTGTTTACGCCTATGGTCGTGTCTTTTACAAAATAGTGATAGTAAACAAACGCGATTATAACGCATACGGCTATTACGGTTATGAACACCAAACAGCAGTTTGCAATAGTTTTGATTGCTTTCATAGTTCCTCCTTTTTTGAGTTTTCTTTGAGGCTTGCAAAATACTCGCTTAATTGCTTTTCATACCGTTTAATCATTATTTCGGTTATTCGGCTTATGACTTTTTCTTGTGTGTCTGTCATACCGCTTTTGTTCAACTCGCTCACTTTGACATATAAAGGTACGTTTATCATCATTGCGCCGT
>CAJUET010000025.1 GCA_910585595.1 uncultured Christensenella sp.
AAGCGATGAAAAAGAACAGGATTTCAAATCGAAGTCCTGTTTCTTTTTACATATTTATTGCAACTGACTGACTAACTTTGTTACTTCTTCTTGCTATTCTATACTTGTCAAGCGACAGAAATAAAAAATTCAAGGAGAAACAAAATGAAAAAAGTAGGCAAAATTTTGGCAAGTGCGCTTTGCGTTGCCACGTTGGTATGCGGAACACTCGGTGCAATGACGGGTTGCGGCAGTAAAAAAGAAAGCATTACCGTTTCGGGTTCGTCTTCCGTTACACCCATAATGGAAAAACTTGCGGCGGAATACGAAAAGACGCACGACGTAAGAATTACGGTAAATATGTCTTCGTCCGGCGCGGGCATAAGCGATACGCAAAAAGGCTTAAACGATTTCGGTATGTCTTCGCGTGAATTGAAGTCGAGCGAAACGGGCGTTATCGGTACAACTCTTTGTATGGACGGAATCGCCCTTATCGTCAATAAAGATTGTTCTGTTACGGACGTTAGCAAAACTGACGTGAAAGCACTCTATGAAAGCGGTACTGCAATTCCCGACACTACGATAACGGCGGCAATCGGCAGAGATGCGTCAAGCGGAACGCGCACGGCGTTCGACGAGCTTTTGAAAATCGAAAACGGTTACGCTACGAGCGTTGCCACGCTTGCCGAAACGGGTAACGTAATCGAAGCGATACAAGGCTCGACAAACAGTATCGGCTACATATCTTACGGCAGTCTGAAAAGTACGGTTAAAGCGGTAAGTTTAGACGGTGTTGCTTGCACGGTGGAAAACATTATGAATAACACTTATGCTCTGCAACGTCCGTTCGTTATCGTACTCAAAGAAAACGGAACGCTGTCGGCGGCGGCACAAGGCTTTTACGATTATATTATGAGTGCGGAAGCTCAAACGGTTATAACGGGCGCGGGTTATATTTCGGTAAAGTAATATGACTACGCTTACAAAGATAAAAACGGCAAAGTTTTTTTCAAAGGAAAATATCGCAAAGGCAATATTTATAGCCCTTGCGGCATTTTCCATTCTTGCCGTATTTACGATTATCGGGTATCTTCTCTATGCAAGCATACCCGCTTTTCGCAGTATAGGTTTTTTCAAATTCATTTTCGGATCGGAATGGTCGGCAAAATCGGAAACTTTTGGGATATGGCGAATGATTGTCGGCACGTTCTTTCTTACCGTATGCGCCGTTCTGCTCGGCGGCACGCTTGCTGTATTTACGGCGATTTGGCTTGTATTTTATTGCCCTAAACGACTGAAAAAGATATATACGCAGATAGTAAATTTGCTTGCGGGTATTCCGTCTATCGTGTACGGTCTGTTCGGGTATAAATTTTTAATGCCGCTACTCGTCGATATATTCCACCCGAATAATGCGGGTTTCGGACTTTTGGCGTGTACGCTTATTCTCTCGGTTATGATATTACCGACAATAACTTCCATAACCAAAAACAGTTTGGAAGCAGTACCCATGCACTACTACGAAGGCGCGCTTGCGCTCGGCTGTTCAAAAAATCAAGCGGTATGGAAAGTTTTGCTGCCCGCCGCAAAGAGCGGAATTATATCGGCAATCATACTCGGCATAGGTCGGGCAATCGGCGAAACAATGGCTGTTCAGATGATAGTGGGTAACGGTTCGGGTTATCCGTTCGGTGCGTTCGTGCCGTTTACCACGCTCACAAGCAATATCGTACAGAATTGGGGTTATGCAACGCCGTCCGAACAGTCTGCGCTTATTGCCGACGGGTTCGTATTGCTTATCTTTATACTCATACTTAATCTTTGCCTTATGGCTGTAAAAAAGGACAGCAAGGGCGGCAATAAATTCTTCTCTCGTAGATTGAGAGAAAGCGATCAGAAAGATACGTTAAAAAGCTATCGTCGCACGGGTAGCGCTTGCGATGCGCTATGGATAGTTTCTTGGGTTATTTCTTTGCTGGTTGCGTTCGTTCTCGCATTTATTGTAATATTCGTTTTCGTAAAAGGCTTTCCGCATTTGAGTATTGATTTTATGTTCGGGGAAAGCGGTAACGCACACACGACGCTTGCGCCCGCTTTTGTATCAACTACAATGCTTATAGGTCTTGCGCTGTTGCTTGCTTTGCCGCTCGGTGTAGGCGCGGCAATCTTTTTGAACGAGTATGCAAAGAAAGGAAGCATTTTCGTTAAAGTGATACGCCTGTTCGTCGATACGCTTGCCGGTATTCCGTTGATAATATTCGGGCTGTTCGGAATGGTATTCTTTGTAATCGGTATGAATATGGGCTATTCTCTATGGGCGGGCGGTATTACTTTGGCTCTTATCATTTTGCCGACGATTATACGCAGCACCGAACAAAGTTTATCGGAAGTGCCCGACAGTATGCGTGAAGCAAGTTACGCTCTCGGCGCGGGAAAACTGCGGACGATTTTCGTCGTCGTTCTGCCGCAGGCAATTACGGGAATTATAACGTCGATTATTCTTTCAATCGGGCGAATCGTAAACGAAAGCGCGGCTCTCATATTTACGGTGGGCTCGGCATCTACTTTTATTCCGCAAGGTTACGGTGATAGCGCGGCAAGTTTCGCCGTTCTCGTATGGAAGTTTATGAGTAACGGCTTGCAAGTAAACGAAGCCTACGCTACGGCAAGCATATTGCTTATATTCGTCATCATACTTAACTTACTCGTTTCACTTGTGGAATGGTTATTTAATCGGAGAAAAAAGATATGAAAAAACACATTATAGAGCAATTTGATTTGAGCGGCGATATTGCCGTTTCGGTCAAGGAAATGAATTTATACTACGGCTCGTTTCACGCGCTTAAAAGCATTTATATGGATTTTCCGAAAAATAAACTCACTGCTTTAATCGGTCCGAGCGGTTGCGGCAAATCCACGCTCATAAAATCGCTTAATAGAATGAACGATTTAATCGAAGGCTGTAAAATCACGGGCGAAATCAAGGTCGGCGATACGGATATTTATTCCCGCAAGACCGATTTATCCCGTCTTCGCAAAAACGTGGGTATGGTATTCCAACGCCCCAACCCGCTTGCTATGAGCGTTTACGATAATATCGCATACGGACCGCGCACGTTCGGAATACGCGCCAAAAGTGAATTGGACGGAATAGTCGAAAGCTCGCTCAAAGGCGCGGCTATGTGGGACGAAGTAAAAGATAGGTTGAATAAATCCGCGCTCGGTCTTTCGGGTGGTCAACAGCAAAGGCTTTGTATTGCCCGTGCGCTGTCCGTTGAACCGCAAATTCTTTTAATGGACGA
>CAJUET010000026.1 GCA_910585595.1 uncultured Christensenella sp.
TATGGTGTCGCGTTCAGATAGCATAACGGACTATACCGAAAAAAAGGAGCAAAAAACTATGAGCGAACAGCAACAGCCAAACAGCACATTTACACCTTATACCACCGAACAAAAGCGCGAATTTGCAAAGCAGTTTACGCCCGAACAAAGAAAGTCATATCGCAAAGGACAGCAAAGCGCATACGCGCATATGGGGAATATCGGCAAGCGCAATTCGTTTTTCATTTACAACAATCTGAAAAACGACGAGGCGGCAACGCCACCGCCCGCGCCGCCAGCCGAAAAGCCCAAAGGCAACGGCAGAAAATCGGGCAATAAATAATTAAATCTTACGAGGGAGCGGGCGTTTGTCCGTTCCCTTGTTTCTTTTTGCGGGGGTGCTTATGGAAAACAAAACGTATTATCTTACTTACGTTGTCGGGGAGCGCGGCGTAGGCAAAACAACTCTACTTGCGCATTTTGCAACGCAATATATGATACCGCCGCTGTCCGTTTATGACCTATCTATTTGCAAAAAGGAAATAGCCCGCTTGCGTGCCGGCGGCTGGGAAAATCTTTCACTTGCGCCGCACGTTCAACACCTTGTTTATGTCGTTGACGATACTTTCATATCTCGCGGTATGGGCTACAAGCCGCGCGTTTCTATGGAACTGCAATTTGAACGCATAGGACTATACGACGGCGTTCACGAGGTTGACTATCTCTTGCCATATGCGAAAATCTTTCTGCCCGAAATACAAAGCAAGTTAGACAGTAGAAAATCAATGACGGCGGAACGGGTTGCGGACTACTTTCTACGTTACATTGAACGGCAACGCAAGGTCGGCGTTCAGATGTGGGCTGATACCCAAATAGACGACAGCGCGGACAAACGCTTTCGTTCACTTTCGGACAAACTCATAGAGGTGCAAAACAAGCGCGATTATTACGACCTACACGGGCGGCTTATAAAAACCGTATGGAACTGCTTGGAGTTTTCGGGCGTTCGGCAATACGCCCGTTACAAGGACAGCGGCAACGCGAAAATAGGCGTTAAAACGGCATACACGCACTACGGAAATATTTACGCTTGCGTTGACAGTTACAGCGGCAAAGAATACTTTTACAACGGTATGACGGGCAACTACCATACCACGCCCGCAACGCTTACGGGCAACGATAAGGCGGCTATGCTGGCGCGGTGCAAGCGTTACCCGCTTTTCAATCTGAACGAGCAAAAAAGCAATAACAGCGAGGTTACGGAACTATGGACAAATTAGACTTTACCGAACTGCACAAGGAAAAATTAGCGGTCATATTCGAGAATATTGACATACTCACGGCTATGAAAGAGAGCGACACGCAACTGCCGCCGCGCTTTTTCCGTGAAATCATAGACGATACCGTTTTGGACTACAAGGCGAAAATGGTCATTCTCAATAAGAATACCAAATTCGTAACAAAGGAACTTATGAAAGACTTTAAGTTACTGCGGCGCGAACAGCGTAAGCGGCAAGCGGAACAACGGAAACAACGCAAGCGCGAAACGCTTATTTACGTTGCGCCCGCCGCGCTTATTCACTCATAGCAACACGCAAACACACGGGCGGCGAACGCCGCCCGTGTGCAGTAGGCTTACTATTACCCTACTGGCACTGCGGAACACGGAACAAGAATTTTGCATTATCGAGGTGCATTTATGGACGAAATCACAAACAACAAAATAGCCGTCGAGGAAAGCCCCGCGCCCGTTACGACAATGAAAAAACGCTGGCTATTAACGATTAACAACCCGATATTTGCCGACAGCGGCTATACGGAAATTAACCCGTCTGACACCGATTTAGAGGTTAAAGAAAATCATTATGATTTGTCCGTATTGCAAGAGGACGAAAACAAAGATTTTTTCGAGTTTCGGTATATTCGATACGAGCAAGACGGAAACGCCGTTTTAATCAAACGCCCGTTTTTCAAAGACTTGGAGAGCATAGAAAAATACTTTAAGAATTTGAAAGATGTGGGCGGCTTGAAATATGCGGTGTATCAGTATGAACGGGGCGAAAACGGAACTCCGCACATACAAGGCTTTATTATCTACAAGAACAGCAAGCGTTTTGTAAATGTCAAACAAGACTTTCCGACGGCTCACATAATAGTACCGCGCGGGAGCAATTTGGAAAACCGCGACTATTGCACGAAAACCGATACGCGCATAGCCCCGCCCGTTGAAATCGGGGAGTTTAGCGAAATGCGAACGCGCAACGATATAACGCAATTTTTCGAGGCGTTAAAACTCGGTGCTGACAACATACTGCTGAAAAATATGTTTCCCGTTCTATACTCACAATACGGACCAGATAAAATAGAAAAGTTTAGACAAGACGAATTAAAAGCCGAATACGGAAAAAAGTTCCGCAATGTGATTGTAACATATATTTACGGAATACCCCGAACGGGCAAAACGACATACATTTACGACAATTACCCGATAGAAGATATATGCCGAATTGACAACTACTTAAAAGGCACGTTCGAGGCATACGACCACCAAAGAATATTAGTGCTTGACGAGTTCACGGGAAAAATAGACTTGCCGTTTATGAATAACTTATTAGACAAGTTCCCCGTTCAACTGCCCGCGCGGTTTTCAAATAGGACTGCGTGTTTCGAGCAAGTATTTATAATATCTAACTTGCCGCTTGATAGGCTCTACAAGGACGAACAAAACACCGCGCGCGAGGTTTACAACGCTTTTATATCAAGAATACACAACATAATAAAATTTACGGCGTTGGGCGTGTGGCACTACGAAAAAAAGGACGGAAAACAAGTACCGCCGCCAAAGCAAGCCAAACTTTCCGATTTAGTACCGATAGAGGACGACGGCGACTTGCCGTTTTAAGCACTTACGAAAAGAAAATATATTTAGGCGATAATAAGGAATTTCGTATATGCAAAACAATATGCCGCTCGGAATAACGGTTATATACTTTAACGACCAAAGCAAAAACATTTACGCCAAACTGCCGCCCGATAAAGAGCAAGCAAAAAGGCTGTCAAAGCGTATTTATAAGGACGCTATGACAGCCATTGCAAGCGAACGGGCAAGCCGCGAGGGGTTAGCCCCTTGCGACTAACTGTTTGCCGTATAACGGGTAGTCCGACAACGGCAATTCCACCACGCAATAAAACTCACACCGATTTACTTTGAATATTTGGGTGTGCGTTTTTGTCGCTTTCAGTTCCACCA
>CAJUET010000027.1 GCA_910585595.1 uncultured Christensenella sp.
GATACTGGTAATTAAGGGCGGCGATACGGCGTTGTTTCTCCGTTTCGAGTGCTACCGCTTGCTCTGTACCTTCTCCGACAACTTTCACCGCTGCGGCGTATGTCTGTTCGATACCTTGACGCTGAAGGTCGAAGGCGTTTTTTATCCCTTCTGCGCTGGTGGTATCGGTAGAGAGTTGGCGGATTTGCTCGACAAGTTTACCCGTATCAGTGAGTAAATTGCTATTCATTTCGCGCATCTTTGCCTCCAACTGTTCACGGGTACGCTGCCACGTTTCCGCGTCCATGCTATAATCGTCCTCCAACTCGTCGTAATACCGTTGTATTTCGGCGAGTTGGTCGGCGTGGCTCTGACGCTGCAAATTAAGGCTGTATAAACTTGCGGCCTCTTGTGAGATTTCGCCTTTTGCCTGAGATTCTTTTATTATAAACTCCTGTTCCGAGTAGAATCGTTTTACTGCGGTCAGTCGATTTTTATAATATTCATCATTTTGCTTTATGATAGCCTTGTCGATTTCCTTTTGAGCTGCCGCCGTCTGTTGTTCGATTTGGGTCTGGGCGGCGTTGATTGCGTCGAGGGTTTTCGTGTGGGTGCTGTCTGTTTTTTCTCGGAGCGTTTCGAGGGCAGCCGAAAGTTCGCGGCCATACCGAATTAACTCCCGGCTCTTCGCGATCGTCTGCTCCGATTGAGTAAGATTTTGTTTATTTATTTCCAGTAGTCGGCGTTGATGAGCGTCGGAAATAGGATTTGTAACCTCGTCGAGAGAATCCGCGCCGTAAGTACCCGGCTCTCTCTTTATCTTATTTTTTCCGAGGAGTTCCTTTTTTTCTTCCTGAAGGAGTTTGATACGTTTCTGAATACGGTCGAGATCTTCATCACTCTCCGGGTCAATTTTTCGGAGGCGTTTTAACTCTGCGTTAATTTCTTTAATTCTGGTAACGGCCTCCTTTGCTGAATCGTTCAGGGGTTTGAACGGGTCCACCTCCGGTTCAGGGTCGGCGAGGTCGTCGAAAGTAAGGCTAATTTCGTGAAGATATTCCTGAAATTCTTCAAGAGCGCGGGTTTGTTCGGTGCGTTGCTGTTTATACCAGTCAGTAAACGAGCCGGATAATTCTTGTTGCAGTTTCAGCATTTCGGCATTTTCGCTCCTTAATATGCCGTAAGGGTCGTTCGCCCTCATTAAATCTTGGTCGCGTTTAGCCTTGCCGGCTTGCAAAATCGCTAATCGCATACGCTGCTGTTTCCACTTTTCGTAGGCTTCCTGCTGTGCGTCTGCGTCGGCTTTTAATAACTCTTGATATTGGCCTTTTGCGGCTTCGATTCTTAATTTCTTTTCAAGCGACAAAATATAATCGTCGAGGGCTTTTTTATTCTCCCGATAAGCCCCAGTTTCAGAATCAAGTTGAGCCTTGTAGCCCGGAATTATTCGATTCAGTTCATTTATTGCCTTTATACGGTGTTCCTTCGTTTCGAGTTCGTCCATAGCGACACGCCGCAACTCCATAAGGCGGTCGCGTTCCATTTGCGCTTGCGCGTTGGCCTTTGTCACGGCCTCCCGATACTTATTTGTAGCCTCGGTAAGATAGGAGGTTTCGGTCGTAGCCTTCTTTGAAGCGTCTATAAACGACATGATACCCGTAACAAGTAACGCGATACCAGCCAAAACCAAACCGATAGGATTCGACTTTAACGCGGTGTTGAAGGCGTGGGTGGCTGCGGTTGCGAGTTTGGTAACGGATATTTCGGAAATCATCGCTACCTTTTTCGCTACAATATCGGTGATAAACCTTTTTACGGCTGCGGAGGTGGCGATTACCGAAAGTTCATACACCACGAAAGCGGCTACCAGCGCGTTAATAACCGCGATTCCTAATTTTGTTTGTGTGAATAGATTTGTAAACCAACCAATCGCCGAACCGAGTACGGAAATCAATCCTCCAACGGCTTTAACGACAAAACCGAACGCCGTTCCGACGGGTGTCAGTGCATCGATAAACGTACCTAACCAGTTAACTACGGCCGTACCCCACTCGTAGAGAGTTTTCAGGGCTTCGCGGAAATCAAAGAATTTCAA
>CAJUET010000028.1 GCA_910585595.1 uncultured Christensenella sp.
GGGCTTGAAACTTTACGACGTGAAAGCGGTTGCCCGGTTTTTGGACGTGTCCGAACGCCGGGTGCGGCAGTTGCGCGACGAAAAAGTGATTGCGGAGGTCCGACCCGGCCTGTATGACCTGATCGACACGAACCGCCGGTATATCAACTATCTACGGAAGAGAAACCCGGAAAGTGAAGAAACAATAGACTACAACACCGAACGGGCAAAACTGGTTCGGGCGAAGCGGAAAAACGAAGAATACGAATTGCAGTTGAAAGAAAACAAGCTACACGCGGCGGAGGACATAGAAGCCGTCATGACGGATATGCTTGTAAATTTCAAATCCCGCTTGATGGCGATTCCGTCGAAGCTTGCGCCGGTCCTTTGCAAGAAAACCGACAAAGCAGAGATTTTCGCCTTGCTGAAAGATCACATCGACGAAGCCTTGATGGAACTTTCAGATTTCAAAACGGCGTTCGGGGAAAGGGCAAAGGATGAAGAAAGCGACGGTTGAACTATTCACGCAAATTTTTTCCGTCCTTGCCCCGCCGCCGGATATGACAGTTTCGGAATGGGCGGACGAATACCGCCGCCTTTCCTCTGAATCGTCGGCGGAGCCGGGCCGCTGGAGGACTTCAAAAGCCCCGTATCAGCGTGAAATTATGGACGCGGTTTGCGATATGCGCGTTCAAAAAATCGTTATCATGTCGGCGGCGCAGATCGGGAAAACCGACGCATTGATTCTTAATCCTATCGGCTATTATATGCACTACGACCCGTCGCCGATCATGGTAATGCAACCGACAATTCAGATGGCGGAAACGTTCAGCAAAGACCGCCTTTCCCCTATGTTGCGGGACACGCCGGTTCTACGGGACCGGGTGAACGATAAGAGCCGGAACAGCGGAAACACGATCTTGCAAAAGATTTTCCCCGGCGGTCATGTCACGATGGTGGGCGCAAATTCCCCGTCGTCCCTTGCTTCCCGTCCGATTCGGATTCTGCTTGCGGACGAAATCGACCGATACCCGGCGACCGCAGGCAATGAGGGCGACCCCCTCTTACTTGCGGGAAAGCGGCTTGCAACGTTCTGGAATAAAAAAGAGGTTTGCGTAAGCACGCCGACGATCAAGGAAACATCGAGAATCGCGGTTGAATTTGAGCATAGCACACAGGAAGAATGGAACGTGCCTTGTCCGGTATGCGGGGCCTTTACGCCGCTGACATGGGGCAATATCCGGTTTGATAAGAACAACCTTGACGAAATCGGGCATTATTGCCCGGCCTGCAAAAAGATTTCAAGTGAAATCGAGTGGAAAGAGAAATCACAGAAAGGGAAATTCGTTGCGAAATACCCTGATCGAAAGGTTCGGGGTTTTCACCTGAACGCCCTTGCGTCTCTGTTTGTGGAATGGCGGGAGATCGTCGAGAAGTTTCTAACCGCGAACGAAGAGAAGAAAAAAGGCAATATCGAACTTCTGAAAGCGTGGACCAATACCGAAATGGGGGAAACGTGGGAGGAAGAGGGCCAGCAGATTGACACCGACGATCTTTACGACCGGCGGGAAGAATACGGGTGCGAGGTCCCGGAGGAAGTGCTGGTGCTGACCGCAGGCGTTGACGTGCAAGACGACCGATTTGAAATTGAGGTTGTCGGATGGGGTACGGACAAAGAAAGCTGGGGTATTCGGTATCAGGTTATTTACGGCGACCTGAAACGCCAGCCGGTATGGAATGAACTGGACGCGTTTCTTTCGCAGACGTTCACCACGGCAGACGGGCGGCGGCTGAAAATCATTTGCGCTTGCGTCGATTCCGGCGGACACTTCACGACGAACGTTTACCGATTCTGTAAGGAACGGACGGCGCGCCGCGTGTTTGCAATCAAGGGCAAGGGCGGCGCGGAAGTCCCCTATTTCGGCAGGCCGTCAACGTCAAATATCGTAAAAGCCCCCCTTTTCACCGTGGGCGTTGATACAGGAAAGGCGCTATTGTATCAGCGGTTAGCGGTGAAAAAATGGGGGCCGAATTTTTGCCATTTCCCGGCGGAAGAGGGCCGCGGCTATACGG
>CAJUET010000029.1:0-807 GCA_910585595.1 uncultured Christensenella sp.
TTCCGTCGCCGCCGCCGTAACCGAAATCGGCGTCGTAGCTTAGTCCGTCGGTCCAATTCGCAACGGGCGCGGGTTCGCTCTCCGCCGCTCTTGCCGAACAAGGCAACGTAAAGCAAGCCGCCGCGAGCGCAAGCGCAAGCAAGCCGCATATTGCGAAAAACGCAAAAGTTTTCTTTGTTGTTGTTTTCATCTTTCTTTTCTCCTTATCTTATAATTTCGACGGCTTAAAACCGCCGCAAAGACCGAACACAATATGAGCGCGCCAAGTGCCGACGCCGTGCCGCCCGCCGCAGAACCGCATTTTTTCTTTCGCGGCTTCTCCTCGCCTCCGCTCGGCTCGGTGCTATCGTTGCCGCCGCTCTGCTGTTTGAGCGCGTCGAATTCGGCGCGAGCCTTTTCGATAGCGTCGGCATTTTTCACCAAATAGCGGAATTCTTGCGGCACGCTTGCAAAAGCCGTCTCGGCGGCAACAATGTCGTTTTCGGACGAAAGCGTGATATTCCCAAGCGCGGCAATATTCTCGTTCAGCGTCTCTATTTTGCCGAGTAGAGCGCACGAAATTTCAGTGTTCCCCGCACATTCGCCCGTTTTATCGTGCGCCGCAAGCAAGCGGTAGTTAAACGTGCCGTTCGGCACCCAATTCGCCAAACTTATATAAGTGCGCGAGGGGTCTTTGAGCGAGAACGAACCGTCGAAATACTTTTTGTCGAGCACTCCTCTCAGCCCGTTCAATTCCACCAAATAGCCGCCGTCTTCGAGGGCAGATCGGAAGAGCGTCGTGTAGGGAAAGAGTGTAGATCTCGGTGG
>CAJUET010000029.1:817-2035 GCA_910585595.1 uncultured Christensenella sp.
TGTGTGACTGGAGTTCAGACGTGTGCTCTTCCGATCTTTAAGTTCGAACTTTTTGCTTTTCAGATTGCGATATTTGAGCTCTTCGCTTTTGATAATTTGCCCGAAACCGGGATTCGCTTCCAACTTACCTAAGTTGGTATCGAGAAACAGCAGAATACCCGTTTTTTGCGGCTCGGTGTATTGCGGGTGTGCGCTTCCTCCCAAAATTATGCCTATCGAGGGGTCCGCTTGCATTTCGGACGATTTTTCCAAACCGTCGAAAACAAGGTGCAAACCGTCGAGGTCAAACGCCTTCAACCCCATGCGAACACCTATTTCGGAATTTACATATGAAACGGCAATGCCTTGCTCGTCGTCACTATAAGAAAGCCAGCCTGTGTCTGTCCAATAATTTGTACCAACAACCGTATCTTTCACCGTTACGCCATGCTCGTATTGTTCGATAGTAGTCCAAAGATTGCGATACGCCGCTTGCGCCGCTTTCAGTTCGCTCTCTTTTTCAACCATTTTCTTCTGTTCGAAAGTAAGCGCATCGAACGCTTCCTGCGCTTTTAAATAGTTTTCGGTATTGCCTTCGGTAACCGTGCCGATTTTGGCAATCAGTTTATCTACCGTAACAGCCGCAACTTTATCGAGCGTAGGGTTATAAACATACCGCGCGGTTATAGCTTTACTCTCGTTGCCGAAGCTATCCACCGCTCGCACCGAAACGGTATACGGCTTTGATGGAACGAAATTTTCCAAAAACACAGTTTTGCTCTTCGGTACGTCGGCGTTGCTCGCGTACCGCCACGCCGCCGCATACGATTTAAAAGTGCTCACCGTGTCGTCGTGCTCGAAATCGATTATGTAATATTGCACCACGCCTTCCGAAGTGCATGTGTCGAAAGTAACTTGAGTATCTTTATCCGAAACGTAATCCGCTTGCACCGACGAATTCTCGGCGAAAGCGGGAGTTGCCACGCGCGACGCGCGCGCCTCGCCGTAATAATTCAAATGCGTCTTTCCTTTCAGGTCGGGCGCGGGAATCACCACGCTTTCGTACATTTGCCGTCCGTCGTGCAAAAAGTCGATACGCGTCACGCGTATGTTATAGCTACCGTCGATTTCAAGACGCAACCCCATAGACTGAATTAAGTCGGCAGGCATAAGCGCTCCGCCTATTTTGTAACCGCCGTCGGTAACAAACCCTTCGCCCGGCATGCCGATATACGACGT
>CAJUET010000030.1:0-390 GCA_910585595.1 uncultured Christensenella sp.
GGTTGTTTGCGGACACCGCTCACGCCGCGGTCAAGGACGGCACGGCAATCGGTACGGCAATAGCCGCTTTAAAAGAATACGAAGAAATCCGCGACGTGCGGGCGTTCGACGAAACGTTTGCTTCGTTAAAAGACAAAATGTCGCTACTGGACTATGCCGTTATTCTGTTCACTTTCGGCGCGGCAGTGCTTGCCGTCGCGGTCATTTACAACATAACCGCGACCAATCTTAAAGAGCGCACGCGCGAAATAGCTACGCTCATGGTGCTCGGTTACAAACAGCGCGAAACGGCGTCAATGATTCTTGTGGAAAACTTGGTTATAACTTTGATCGGGTGTCTTATCGGCTTGCCGATAGGCTACGGATTGATGGTGTGGCTGGTGGATTTGT
>CAJUET010000030.1:400-1714 GCA_910585595.1 uncultured Christensenella sp.
GTTCAACGTGTTTATTTCGGGATTTTTAAGCTGGTATGTCGCCATAGGCTGTATGGCATTGACGTTTGTATTTACGCTGATATCCACTTTGATGTTTAACCGCAAAATTAAAAACATTTCCATGGTGGAAGCGTTAAAGAGCGTGGAATAAACGCGATCCCGCGCGGCGCGCAATAATTAAGTAAACAAAACCCCTTGCGCTATAAGTTATAACGTAAGGGGTTTTTTAGGCACTTTGCCGTTAGCCGTCAATTTCAAAATGGCTGTTCGCGTGGCGCGTCGGAGGCATTCTGTTGCCTTTCTTGACGCGGACGGAACCGACGACTTTGCCTTTCGACGAAACAATGTTGTATTCGCCGGTCTTGGGGGCAATCTTGCCCGAAGTCAACTTATCCATTATCGCGTATTTCCTCCTCGATATTATTTTGTCGAATTTTCGGGGAATTATACGTCCGAGGTCAAGCCCGTTTCGCGCAGGTCGTTACGCGTTGCGGAATAAGTCGAGCGCGGATTTAAAATAATCGGTTACAAATAATTGTACTTTTTGCGCAATGCAATTACGCAAGCGACGGACACCGTAAGCGTGACAAACTCGGCAATAATGGTTGCGCTCCAAATCCCGTCAATGCCGAAAATAAGCGGCATAAGAAACACCGCGCCTATCTGAAAAAGAAGCGTGCGCGATATGGAAATTACCGCGGAAATGACGCCGTTGTTGAGCGCGGTGAAGAACGCGGAGGCGTAAATGTTAAACCCGCTTATTATGAAGGATATTGAAAATATGCGTATGGCGCGCGTTGCAAAATCCAACAGCGGCGCGTCGTGACTGACGAATATCATTGCGAGCGGTTTTGCCAATAATTCCGCTATCGCGGTGAGCGCAACCGCGGAAACGGCGTAAAACAGCAAACTTTTTTTAAAGACGCTTTTAAGTTCGTCGGTGTTTTGCGCGCCGTAATTATAGCCGATAATGGGTGCGGTTCCCACCGAAAAACCCAGGAAACAGCCGATAAAAATAAAGGATACGTACATGATTATGCCGTAAGCGATAACGCCCGAATCGCCGATATATTTAAGCAGTTGGAAGTTGTAAATAACGCTCACGGCGGACACGGACAGGTTGGTTATCATTTCCGACGAGCCGTTGGCGCAGATTTTGCCTATGGTTTTGAGCGCGAACGCGGGCTTTGCAAAGTACAGTGTTTTACCTTTTTTAATAAAAAAATAGACAAGCGGAATTATCCCGCCCACGCACTCGCCGACGACTGTCGCTATTGCCGCGCCCGTAACGCCTATTTTTGCGACATATATCAA
>CAJUET010000030.1:1724-1957 GCA_910585595.1 uncultured Christensenella sp.
CGAGATCTACACTCTTTCCCTACACGACGCTCTTCCGATCTATGACAAGCCCGAGCTTGGGTCGGTCTGCGACGGCAAAAAAATACTGAAAAAAAGTTTGCAGAGTAAACGGGATGAGTCCGCCTATCATGATTGTGCCGTAAACGATAAAGTGATCGACCGCTTCGCCCGTTGCGCCGAGCGCAACGGCTATTCGCGGCATGAACGGGATTATTACCGCGGTAAACATCGCG
>CAJUET010000031.1:0-845 GCA_910585595.1 uncultured Christensenella sp.
TACAACATGGAGGCAGGTTAATATGAAAGCAATTAAAACGTTATTTTGTTCTTTTTTAGTATCTTTAATGTTTTTAAGTATATTCAGCGGATGCGGCGGGAACGGCGACTCCGCAACTAACGCGGCGCTGGAAGATATTTCGGTTAAAACGACACCGAAAACCGAATATATTTTAGGGGAAGAGTTTGAGATAGCGGGGGGCGTTTTAGAACTTCAGTACGACGACGGAACGAAAAAAGCTCTTGCCTTTACCGCAGACGGCGTAACGGTAAGCAAACCGGATATGACTACGCCCGGCAATAAAAACGTTACTGTCGAATACGACGGCTTTACGGATTCGTATATGATAACGGTGGGTAACGCTAAATTTACCGTTACCTTTGATTTGAATTACGACGACGCACCCGATGCAACGAAGCAGTCGGTGCTTGAAGAAGATTATGCGGCGCGTCCTTCCGCCGACCCTACGCGTTCGGGTTATCGTTTTATCGGTTGGTTTACCGATAAAGCAACCGGTACCGAATTTGATTTTTCAGAAACGAAAATTACGTCCGATATAACCCTTTACGCGCATTGGACGGAAGTTAATACCGTAACTTTCAATTATAATTACGGAGGCGCGCCTGCCGCAAGCTCGGTAAGCGTTGATAAGGGCGGCAAATTGCAGGAAACGCTTGCACCCGTTGCAACGAGAGAAGGTTATCTTTTCAACGGCTGGCATACTGACGCAACGGAGGATTCGGCTTATACCTTCGGGGCTGTGGTAGATAGCTCGTTTACGCTCTACGCTCACTGGACTAAAATCGAAGACGGAAAAGATCGGAAGAGCGTCGTGTAGGGAAAGA
>CAJUET010000031.1:855-1171 GCA_910585595.1 uncultured Christensenella sp.
GTAAAAACGATATATAACGTAACTTTTAACTATAACTATTTTGAATATACCGATAAGGTCGTCAAAGTGGTTGAAGGCGGAAAGGTTTCAAAGCCGCAGAACCCAGAAGGCGAGGAACGTACTTTCGATGCGTGGTATACGCAGGCGGAAGGCGGGGATAAATATGATTTCAACGAAGCGGTTACCAAAGATTTAACCCTTTGTGCGCATTGGAACGTTTCGAAGTATGTTGTTAATTTCAGATATATAATCGACGGCAACGAAACTACGCTCAGCACAAGAAAGGTCAGCCCCGGCGGAACGGTTGCTGCGGGCA
>CAJUET010000031.1:1181-1797 GCA_910585595.1 uncultured Christensenella sp.
GTGTGACTGGAGTTCAGACGTGTGCTCTTCCGATCTCGGAACGGTTGCTGCGGGCAGCGTCCCCGTAGTTACGGGATATAAATTCGTCAGCGAGTGGTATACCGACGCAACCTATACAACTAAATTTGACTTTAAAACCCCCGTCAACGCGGATTATAACTTATACGTTAAACCGCTTAAAGAAAATAAGTTTGAAGCGGAATATACCTATATCGACGAAAACAAAGCGGGCGTTGGTTCGTCCGATAATTTCAGCGGGTTAAAGCTGATTTTTGCGGATAACGGAACGGCTTCTTCAAGCAACGGCTATTGGGTAAGCGGGTTATATTATAATACTGCGTTTATCGAATTCGTCATTACTTCGGATAAAGCGGTAACAGACGCCCATTTACAGCTTCGTTTATCCGCAGAGTGGGCTGATATGTATCTTGCGCCCAATAACCAGTCGTTCGGCGGAAAAGATTATTACGGTTTTGAAATTTCTTCCGCGCCCGCTTTACTTGATTCAAACGGCAAAGTTAAGAAAGATTCGCTGGGATATACCTTGTTTGACGCATCTCAAAAACTTACGTTTGACTACGCGCCGATTGCAAGATCGGAAGAGCACACGTCTGAA
>CAJUET010000032.1 GCA_910585595.1 uncultured Christensenella sp.
TTTCTAAAATTCAACGGTAAACTTACTGCCCTCGCCAAGCGTGCTTTCGACGCTTATTTTCCAACCGGATTTTTGGCATATCTTTTTGGCAACGGCAAGCCCCAAACCAAAGCCGCCGTTTTTACCGTTGTGCGATTTGTCAACCGTGAAAAAACGTGAAAATACTTTGCTCATATTTTCTTCCGCAATGCCTATTCCCGTATCTTCAACAGTCAAGCCTTGATAGTTAAGCGTAACCGTTATACTGCCGCCGTCCTTATTGTATTTAATGGCGTTTCGCACGAGATTTCCGAAGATTTCGCTTAATCGTTCGTGTCTGCTCATTACGATTACGTTATCGTCTATTTTTTCCGTTATCGTAATATTCCTTTTGTCCGCTTCGGGTTTCAATGCGGCAATCGTTTCTTTTGCAAGCGCGGAAAAGTCCACTTCGTAAGGGGGTAAATCGTCATTGTCGATTTCGCTGTAATTGATGATACAAGCAATCAAATTTGTAAGGCGTTCGCTCTGCGTTAGTATTGTTTTATACGCTGTTTTCGTTTGGCTTTCGCTCATACCGCCCGCCTGTAACAATTCGGCGTAGCCGTGAATCGACGTAAGCGGCGTATTCATCTCGTGCGTTACGTTAGAAATAAATTCGTCCTTTGAAACACGCGCTTTTTCCACAAGCTCTTTTTCCGCTTGTATCTCGCTCATTTGCCTTTGAATGTTGCGATTGCGCTCGTTGAGAATATCGGCTACGGGTTTGAGTTCGGAATATTTGCTTGTAACTTGCGGATTGTTTGCGGCGTCGCTTGCAAGTTTTTTTACGGGCGTTAAGATATAGTGCGTTGATACAAAGGCTATGACGGCGCACAATACGATTGCCAAGATGAAGAAATACAGTAATATAGGTAACGATTTTGCGAAGATACTCCAATCGGTATCGGTAAATATAGCAATCCGCACCAAATATTGTCCGTCGAAGTTTTTGCAAAAGTACACCATATTTTTACCGAGCGTAGAACTGCCGCGCACGGCAAAGCCTTCTCCGTCGAAAATAGCGTCTTTTATTTCCGATCTGTCTGAATGATTTTCCAAATCGTCTTCGGCAATACTGTCGGCAAGTACGTTACCCTGCGCGTCCATAAACGTAACTCTTGCGCCGTTCAATTTTTCCGAAAAAGCGGCGGCACTTTGTTCGTTCAAATCTTCCAAAGTTAAGCTATCGTCAAAGCCGTTCATATAAACGCGCAAATATTCTTTGCTGTTATCTACGGACGATTTATAATAAACCTGCGTTGCAGCAAAAGAAAAGACAAAAAGACAGGCTACCGTAATTCCGAGCGATAAAATCCAAATACGCCATTTCATAATTTGTACCCCACACCGAATACCGTTTCTATCTTCACGCCGAGCTTGCGAAGACGGGCAACGTGATTATCGAGCGTTCGCGTTTCGCCTACGTCGTACCCCCAAACTTCGGTTAAAAGTTTTTCACGGGATAAAACTTTTCCGTGATTTTCCATAAAATATTGTAATAGTTCAAATTCCTTATGATTGAGCGATACTTCTGTGCCGTCGATTTCGCAGACGAAAGTTTCAGAGTTCAGCGTAACATTACCAACCGACAAAACGCTTTG
>CAJUET010000033.1:0-1248 GCA_910585595.1 uncultured Christensenella sp.
TGACTGGAGTTCAGACGTGTGCTCTTCCGATCTGGCCCACGGCTGTAAGAAAAATACGATACAGAGTGTTCTTCATGTCGGTTCGATGTGTTGTGTTTGCAGAACATGCGACGCGTCGTTCTGCTTTCGTGTAAATTTATGGTGTTTCGTATATTTTTTCCGTTTGCATGTAATCCTGAAAAAGATGCAATAATCATGCCGTTTTACGTAATGCGGAATACCGCGCAGCCGATTGTCGGAAAATCGGGATGTTGTCGGCAAATAATAAAAATAATTATTTTATCGAAACCTTGCGGATTGATAATAAATGTGTTAGCTTTGTAAACAGCACATGCGGCCGTAGAGTCGATTATTAGAATCAAATTATGAAGATTACTGTTTGTATATCGGTGCTGGCCGCCTTTATCTTGTCGGCGTGTAAAGTAGCACCCACGGCCGAAGAGCTGAAGTATAACTCTCCCGATTATCCCGAAACGGTTCGACGAACGATCGTTCCTGTCAACCGCGATTTGTTGCTGGGTAACGTGATGAGTTTGGAGTTGTGCGATTCGCTCGTTATAATGCGCGCGCAGAGTGTCGACAACGGCAATGTATTTCATGCCGTATCCGTGGCTGACGGTCGTGTCGAGGGTAGTTTTTGCAATGTCGGCAGAGGCGACAAGGAGCTGACGGACTACAGCCGCACTGCATTCGACAGAGACAAAAAACGGATTACGGGAGTGGATAATACGTGTCGAGTCGTCGATATAGACGTTGCCAAGGCCATTGCGGGCGATATCGATTATGTTTCGAGCGAAAGGTTGACGGGATCGAGAAATACTACATCCCGTATTCTCGTTCTCGACGACGGATTGTTGCATGTGGAGGGTTTTACCGACCGTTATTTCATTACCGATCATACGTTGCGCGATACCTTGGTACGGTATGACGACTATCCGTTGTTGCCGAAGAACACGACCGCCGCCGTCGATACGCGAGATTATTTCAGCATGAATTCGCATTCTGCGATAAAGCCTGACCGAACCCGTTTTGTCAACGTTACGCACTATGGTATGATTCTGGAGATTTTCGAGGTCGGCGATGACGGAATCGAGCGAATCGCTATTCGTCGTTTTTTCGAACCTAAAATGCAAAATCGGATTTCATGCGATGAAGATTGCGTGTGGGGCGCCACGGGTATTTATGCCACGGATCGATACATTTATATAAAGATCGGAAGAGCACACGTCTGAACTCCAGTCACACAAA
>CAJUET010000033.1:1258-1591 GCA_910585595.1 uncultured Christensenella sp.
TTTCCCTACACGACGCTCTTCCGATCTGCCGTTCGTCTGTCGGATTTCGATTGCACGGTACGTCAGTTCGCCGTTACCCCCGACGACCGCCGCGTCTATTGCTGGGTGCAGGATGCCGACGCCGAGGAGTATTTCGGTTATTTCGATCTGAAATAAAAGTTTACAGCCGTAATGCCCTACAAGCATTACGGCTGTATAATTTCTCAGACTTTTTCCGTCAATTCGTCGGAGTATCCTCCGCCGACCGTGCGGCCGTCTTGCGGGAGGCGATTCGTTTTTTCCAATTGTCGCGTATCGTGTCGGCGAGATCGGTCTCCACGAGGAAATGTATGC
>CAJUET010000034.1 GCA_910585595.1 uncultured Christensenella sp.
TTTTTGCTCCTTTTTTTCGGTATAGTCCGTTATGCTATCTGAACGCGACACCATAATAAGAGTTGCCGAACCGTCGGCGGCGCGGGCGTATGTTCCTTGATAGCCTTGCGGTATTTTCGGGTTTGACATAGATTACGCCTTTTTCGCGGGCGCGGGCATTTCGTCCTTTGCGGCTTTTGCGAGTAGCAAATCCACAATGGTATTTGTTGCGCGAGGCAGAAAGTAAAAATATTCGTCGTCGTTGAACATTTTGAGTACAACCGCGATATATTCCGCGCCGCTTTTGTCGCTCGTTCTCTTTTCGAGCGTAAAACTTTTGAACGGCTCAACGCCCAACTCCGTGCAAGTCTGAATAAGTTCGACGACCTCTTTATCGCACCATACATCAGCCGAACGCCCGTTTATAAGTTCCACGCGCACGAAGTGATTTTTGCCGCCGCGTTTCGAGGGCTTTGCCACAATCTTGATTTCCTTGACTACCTTGTTTAAGTTTTCCATTTTTAACTCCTATATAGATTATTTTTCAGCCGCCGCAAATCACGTTGCGCACCGTAATTTCAAGCGGCTAATGGTGGGGCTTTTTGCGCTTACCCCAAGCGTTATAATTAAGTTGAAAAATCGCTGTAATTTAACGGCGTACTCGTTGCATTGTAAAAATAGTCGCTTTCGGTGCGCGTGAAAATTATTTTATAAGCGGTTGTTGTTCCGTCGTTTGCTATTTCAACCGTTCCCACAATGGTATCGCTTGCGCTGTCATAGCGTAAATAATATTTGATATTTGAGTGCATTAACCAGTTGAATTTTATCGTCGTATTAGTCAGTTCTGTTATTTCCGTTTTCAAAGGTACGGGCATCAATCCGCTTGTACTCATAAAATAGAACTGATTGTCGTCTTTCTTGCGTATTTCTAACGGGCTTGCATTTATTGAATTGTTTGCAATAATAGCGTTGCCTTCGTCGGCGTTATCTCCGACACAAACTCCGCGCCACTTACCGAAAAGCGGCGAATTTATACCAAATGGCTGTTTGAAAACCGCCTTAAAAGTAACGTTTTCAGTTATTGCGTAATTGTTCAAATCAATAATGCTTTCGCCGTCTATCGACCAACCTATAAATTTATTCACGTTAAAGTTCGGAGCGGTTGCATAGCCGTCTTTATTAACTTGTTGCGTGCTGATTACCGTGTCGCCGTTCTTAAACGTTACCGTATAGGACTGAATACGGAATATTGCCGTAAATGTTATGTTTTCGGTAACGGTGTAATTGCTTACGTTGACGGTGTTCGTTCCGTCGATAGACCAGCCGACAAATACATAATTCGTCTTTGTAGGGTTGGCGGGTACGGTGGGCTTGCCGTTGCGCTCTATAATCTGTGTATTGTGCGTTTTTCCGTCCGCAATAAATTTCACGTCGTACTTGTACGTTATATCTGCGACAAATACGGTATCGCTTGTTATGCGGTATTCGCTAACGTTGACCGCAACGCCGTTTACTTTCCAGCCGTT
>CAJUET010000035.1:0-245 GCA_910585595.1 uncultured Christensenella sp.
TATGCTTTTTAACCTGTGCGCGTATCCGACCGCGTATGTATAGTCGTACGTCATTCCACGTGTCGCGCGCATAAGTCCGCCGAAATCGTCGTTTTGGAATATCTTCGTCACTTCACCGTAGCCGTCGTACGTAATGCTTTCCGCATACTTGGGACTGTTGTCTTTAACAGTCAAGTAGTTGGTAAGCCGCCCGCTTCCGTCATATGTAAACGTTGAAACTTCGCCCGTTAAGCAGTCGTTTATTT
>CAJUET010000035.1:255-1350 GCA_910585595.1 uncultured Christensenella sp.
ATGTTTGTGTGACTGGAGTTCAGACGTGTGCTCTTCCGATCTGACGTTGCCGTCTGCGCGGTATACGGCTTCAAGCTGTTTGCCGCCGTTTAAGTATGCCGTGGTGGTATCCGTCTGAAAATTTTCTTCGGCTTTGAAGCTTTCGTTTTTGGCATTGGTAACCGTTATGCTTGCAAGGCTTTTTACTTTTCCGTCCGCGCCGTGGGTGTCGTATACGTAGCTTTGGTGCAGTACCCCGTCCACGCTTATTCCGCTTACCCGGCGGCTTCCGTCGTAGGTATAATTTATTGTATTGGTCTTGCTTTTAAGCTGAGTTATTTCACCCGAATCGTACAAAATTTCATTGCCGTTTTCTTCGCCGTCCGTTGCGGTTATTTTTATAAGCCTGTCTTGCAAATCGTATGTATAATTAATAACGCAACCGTTGGGCGCAGTTACAGAAGACAGTCTGTCAGTAGTGCCGTCATATTCGTATTCATATTTGGGTCTGACCGTTTCCGCAGGTTTAAACTCCGTTACGACTCTGCCGAAAATATCGTAAACTTTTTCTCCCGAAGAGAAGATTTTGCCGTCCAGAGTATTATGCACTTTGCTTTCGGTCTGTCTGCCGTAATTATCGTAGACGTACTCCTCGACGGTCTTGCCTTCGGTTGCTTCTTCGCCCGTAACCCAACTTGTTTTCTTTTGCGGTAATCCGTATTCGTTATACTCGTAAGTATTGTTTAATACGTAAGTTTTGGGAGTTGAGAATTTGTAAGTTACCGTCGTGACGTCTTTCGTAAGTCTGCGTTCCGCGTTATATGAGTATGTCTTGGTTACATCGGCATATACTCCGTCTGACACGGGCATATTCCGGGTCGTTTCGCTTATCGGCTGACTGAATTTGTTTAAAACGGTTTTGTTTATTTCTCCGTCGGCAAACACAAATTCCGACAAATCTTTATACAGCGAAGAACGTTTTGCCTTAGTCACTGTTTTGCTTTCCCTCGGAATATATTCGTACTTTTCCGCCGACGTGACGAAACCGTTCTGAACGGCAATATATTCGCTTACGTATTTTACGCCGTCGGTTGAAAGATCGGAAGAGCGTCGTGT
>CAJUET010000036.1:0-622 GCA_910585595.1 uncultured Christensenella sp.
TGTCGATTTATCTTATACAATGGATTATTCGAAAAAAATAATTCGTTTTACATTACTGATTTTCCACTATCAATAACGTTTTACGTATCTCCCCATAAAACTTAATAGAAGCCCGTCGCCCCCCCCATTTAGTTTTTTTGCGTTATTTTAATAATTTAAAGTTCTGTTTTTTGCGCAAACAATTTGTTTGCTCTGTCGAGCATTTCGGGAAAATCGGACAGTTTCATTTTCCCTTCCGAATCGCGGAACTCCGCCATAAACCCAAGGGTTTTCGGCTCTGCTTTCATCCATGCTATTTCGCTACCCGTGAATATGCCGCCGAACACTTCGTTAAACGCCTCGACCGCTTTTGGATTGTCAAACACTTCGATCACCGTGCTTTCGGGCGTATATGGCGGAATATCGAGGTTTTCGCTTTGCGTCGAAAAATTGTATTCCCCGCTACCCGTTGCGACCGTCTTGCCGTTAATTACTATTTCCGCATATATTCCGCTCGGCACAGTTACGGCGTACTTTACATCGCCGTCTATATATTTGTATCCGACCTTAATCCCGTTGTATTCCGCTTCGAGCGCGGGCAAACCAGATCGGAAGAGCACACGTCTGAACTCCAGTCACACAA
>CAJUET010000036.1:632-1213 GCA_910585595.1 uncultured Christensenella sp.
TGCCGTCGGGATTGGGCGTGCCGTCGGGCATAAGGCTGTTCCAACGCTCCCACACAGTCGTCGCGCCCATGTCAACTTCGTATAACCAACTCGGATAACCGTTGTTCATAAGGACTCTGACGGCTGTATCGAAATAACCGTTGTCCGCAAGCGCGAAAAGCAGGTACGGAGATCCGACAAAACCCGTAACCATTCTGTATCCGTGCCTTACGACGTTGTCGTTAAGTTGTTTTGCGAGTTTATTACGGTGATTTTCCTCTACTATACCGAAGTGCAACGCTATCACTTGCGCCGTAACCGTATCCAAAGCGAGCCGCCCGTTTTTCGTAAAGTATTCGTCGCGCACGAGTTTTAACGTCTTTCCGTATTTTTTAGCGTACAATTCAGCTTCGGCGGTCTTGCCCAACAGCCTTGCGCTTTCGGCGACAATCCGTAAAGAATTGACAAAAAACACATTCGTTATATAGTATTTATCGGTGCGACCTATGCAATCGCAAGCCACCATCTGTTCGTTATCCAAAGCGAGCCAATCGCCGTATTCAGTACCGCGACAGACAAGTCCGTTTTCTGTAGTCTGTTCG
>CAJUET010000037.1 GCA_910585595.1 uncultured Christensenella sp.
TCTCATAATATTGACCCTCTTTATATATTCCCTCTTTTAGTAAAAGTCGGATTTTCGGACGCGACCCGGAGGGGTAACGGGTTGATTATTCGTCTGTTCCGACGGGCCGGTTCTACAGGCTGCGATTATCCCCGCCCCGGTTCACTCGGGGAAAGAGGGAGAAACCGGCCGGAAGAGGGTTTTATAAAAGGTGGTCGCTTAAGAGGAGGTATTTATTTTATATACGTGAAAGGCAATTAATTAGGTTAGGTTATGTCTGTTGCGGTCATGATGAAAAACTCCCCGGAAACGATGTCGGAAAAATAAGGAATGAAAAACAGGGTCATGAAAAATAAACAGGATTTCATACTAAAAGTGGAGAACGAGGGCTTTTTCGGCTCACTCAACCGCTTTACCTACAGGCGTTTCGACTGCACCACCGCCGTGTGGAGCGACTGTGCCGGCAGCAATGTCTTGTTGTTCGTTACGGACGGCGAGGCGTTGTTTTCGGGCGGTTACGGCGATGATGCCGCATGTGAGATCATGCTTCACCGTAAAGTGACTATTCTGCCCAAAGGGATGCCGTTCGTGACGGAGTTCAGGCCCGGATGCGAGATTCTGGCCTATCCGTTCGACGGCTATATGCCTATGGATGCGTCGGTATATGCGGGTATCGTGCGCGAGGCGGAACCTGTTGCCGGTGAGACGGTTGCTGCGGATATTCCCAAGGCGTTGGAACGGGAGTTAGTAAACATATGCCGAAATATAGTATCCATCGGTCCGAACGAGACGCTGACACATCTTGCGATGCGAAAAGTGACCGCACTGATGCAGAGATCGATGAAACCGGCCCTGACGGCGAAATTGTTCGCAATAGGAGGGTCGGAATTGGGAGACGAAATTTTCAGGTATATGAAAATGGCCGAGAATCGGACGAATTTAACAAAAAAGTCTGTGGAGGTTATATTTTAAACACGCAAAGAGGGGTATAGACAAAAATATCCGGCTCTGGCCGGACATCTAACGGGTAAATTCAGTAAAAATCAATAGCGTAAAAACTTCTCTCTTTTACTAAGTGATCGTTTGCAAAGGTAATGATTTCTTTCGATTATGCAAATGTGGAGGAGGATTATTTTCGGGATGCAGACTCAACAAGCAAGTGCAAAATTATGATAATAACTCAAAGAATATCTGT